>NZ_LYXE01000031.1 GCF_002532075.1 Candidatus Chloroploca asiatica
AAGAAGGTCTGCGGTTTGCCATCCGTGAGGGTGGACGTACCGTTGGCTCCGGTGTCGTCACCAAGATCATAGCGTAAAGGGTACGTACCCTGGGTAGGTTACACTCGCTAGCGTAGTGTTTTATAGAGGAACACCATGGCCAAACAGAAGGTGCGTATTCGCCTCAAGGCATACGACCACAAAATCCTGGATCAGTCGGCACGCCAGATTGTTGACGCTGCCGAACGGACTGGTGCGTTGGTCGCCGGCCCTGTGCCGTTGCCAACCCGCATCGAGAAGTATAGTGTGATGCGATCACCGTTTATCGATAAAGACTCGCAGGAACAGTTTGAGATTCGTACGCATAAACGCTTAATCGACGTACTCGATCCGAGTCAGCAGACGATTAATGCGTTGATGAAACTCAATCTGCCCGCAGGTGTTGATATCGAGATCAAACTGTAGTTGTAACTGAAAGAAAAGGCAGCCGCTGCGCAACGACGTAAGCTGCGGAGGTAGCAGTATGGTTCATGGAATGTTGGGTCGCAAGGTGGGGATGATGCAGGTCTTCACCGAAAAAGGGGAGGTTGTCCCTGTTACGGTGATTAACGCTGGACCCTGCGTTGTGACACAGGTACGCGTAGCTGAACGCGATGGCTACGATGCAGTGCAGATTGGCTTTGAAGAAGTCCCAGCTCGTAAGTTGACCAGGCCTCAGCAGGGTCACTTGAAGCCAGCTGGTGTCCTGCTCCGCATTTTGCGTGAATTCAGTGCCGATCACCCACAAGACCATAAGCCTGGCGATGTTATCAAAGCTGATCTCTTCCAGCCCGGTCAGAAGGTTGATATTGCGGGTAATTCCAAGGGTCGCGGTTTTGCCGGTGTTGTCAAACGCCACGGCTTCCGCGGTGGCCCCAAGACCCACGGACAGAGTGACCGCCATCGTGCCCCAGGTTCGATTGGTGCCGGCACGACCCCTGGTCGGGTCTGGAAGGGGCAGAAGATGGCCGGTCGTATGGGTGGCAAACGGGTGATGGTTCAGAATCTCGAAGTGGTTGATGTGCTGCCCGAGAAAAACCTCATCCTGGTCAAGGGCTCTGTCCCTGGTGCCCGCAACGGCCTGTTGCAGATCCGCAAGGCAGTGAAGGGCTAAGGGGGAACAAAATGCAGGCAGAGTTGTATAACCAGTCAGGTGAGCAGATCGGGACGATCGAGCTCAATGCGTATATCTTTGGCGTTGAGCCAAATGTGACGTTGATGCATCAGTACGTGGTGATGCAGCAAGCGAATGCTCGCCTTGGGACACATAGTACGCGTGGACGTAGTGAGGTCAGAGGCAGTACCCGCAAGCTTTATCGCCAGAAGGGTACCGGTCGTGCGCGCCAGGGTTCGGCACGTGCCCCCCATCGCACCGGTGGTGGCGTTGCCCACGGTCCGCACCCGCGCTCCTATCGGCTCAATATGCCCCGTAAGATGCGTCGCCTTGCAGTGCGCTCCGCTCTTTCGGTCAAATACGCGGCGGCTCAGATCCGTTTTATTGACGACTTGAGTTTTGAGCGCCCACGTACCAAAGATACGATTGCGTTTCTCAACGCACACGGACTGGAGGGTAAAACCCTGATCGTGCTCGATAGCAAGAGTGAGCAGAATATGGTTGTTCGCCATTCGGCGAGCAATCTTCCCAAAGTTGGAACCCTGCTCGCCAGTTATCTCAATGTGCGCGATCTTCTGCACTACGATAATATTGTGATGCCGCAAGCCGCGTTGACCGTGGTTGAAAGCATCCTGGGTAATGGCACCGGCGCGGCGGCGGCGGTGAGCGAGGAGGAGTAGCGATGCCAACGCCGCACGAAATTATTGTGCGCCCTCTCATCACTGAGAAGAATACGGGCCTGATGGAGTATGGCAAGTATTCGTTTGAGGTGCTCCGTGCTTCTTCGAAACCGGAGATTAAGAACGCGGTCGAGACCATCTTCAATGTCACCGTGCTCAAAGTTCATACCATGGCGGTGCGTGGCAAGATGAAGCGCCGCGGTCGTGAGTCTGGCTATACCCGCGATTGGAAAAAAGCAATTGTCACGCTCGCTCCGGGTGATCGTATCGAGATCTTCGAGAGCTAACGGAGGAGATCTATGGGTGTGCGCAAATATAAACCAACTTCGGCAGGTCGCCGGAATATGTCAGTCTCAACCTTTGATGAACTGACGAAGAAGCGACCTGAACCGGGTTTGATCGAGCCCCTGCGTAAACGCGCTGGGCGTAATAATCGGGGGCGCATTACGGTGCGCCATCGTGGCGGTGGACACAAGCGCTTTTATCGCATTATTGATTTCAAGCGCAATAAGGTTGGTATTCCTGGCAAGGTTCAGGCACTCGAGTACGATCCTAATCGCTCGGCTCGCATTGCCCTGATTGCCTATGTCGATGGCGAAAAACGCTATATCATCGCTCCAGTTGGCTTGAAGGTCGGCGATCAGGTGATGAGTGGTCCCAGTGCTGATATCCGAGTGGGCAATGCGCTGCCGCTGAGTGCTATTCCCCTTGGTACGCAGATCCATAATGTCGAACTCGAAATCGGCCGTGGCGGGGTTCTGGTGCGCAGCGCCGGTACGTCGGCTCAGTTGATGGCAAAAGAGGGCGATTATGCCACGTTGCGGATGCCTTCAGGTGAAATGCGGATGATCCACGTCCGCTGTATGGCGACGATTGGCCAGGTTGGCAACCCCGATCACCAGAATGTCCGCATTGGTAAAGCTGGCCGTTCGCGTTGGCTCGGTCGCCGCCCAACCGTCCGCGGTACGGTGATGAACCCCCGTGACCATCCCCACGGTGGTGGTGAGGGCCGCGCACCAATTGGAATGAGTACGCCAAAGACTAAATGGGGCAAGCCAGCTCGTGGCGTCAAAACCCGCAATAATAAGCGCAGTGATCCCTTCATTGTGCGTCGGCGCAAGCCAAATCGTGGCTAAGGTAGTGATGGAGGAGTGTTATGTCCCGTTCGTCCAAGAAGGGGCCGTACGTAGATATTAAACTGCTTGAGCGGATCGAGGGCATGAACCGCGCGAACGAAAAGCGGGTGTTGCGCACCTGGTCGCGTGACTCGACCGTCTTTCCGCAGATGATTGGACACACGATCGCAGTGCATGATGGCCGCCGCCATGTGCCGGTCTATGTCACCGAAAATATGGTTGGCCATAAGCTTGGTGAGTTTGCGCCCACCCGCCTCTTTCGTGGTCACGGTGGCAAGAAGGCTGATAAGCGCGGTAAGATGAAGTAGGCTAGGCCACAGCAAGCCGTTCGGCTTCCTGTGGTACAATGGACGGGTTTGTGCCTCGTGCTGCCCGTGCCTGGAGTACAAACGAGTACAATGATGGAAGTCAAAGCTGTTACCCGTTATGTGCGCATCTCGCCGCTCAAAGTCCGTCTGGTGATGGATGTCGTGCGTGGGATGCCTGTGGATAAAGCCCTGGCAACGCTCGATTATATGCCCCAGAAGGCGGCACGTGAGGTCGCTCGTACAATTAAGTCGGCTGCCGCTAACGCTGAGCATAATTTTGATCTTGATCGCGATACCCTCACGATCAAACAGATTTATGCCGACCAGGGGCCAGTGCTCAAGCGCTTTATGCCTCGTGCCCGCGGTATGGCAAATCAGATTCGTAAGCCGACGACCCATATTACAGTGATCGTTGATGATGGATCTGAGTACTAAGAGCCTTTCCGGGATCATCGTCTCGGCTAGCCTGGTGGCTCACGACAAGTAGGTGGCCCGGATTGATGCGAAGTACCAGAAGTGAGGAGGTCCTCGTTGGGACGTAAAGTGCATCCGATAGGCTTTCGCCTCGGTTATATCAAAGATTGGCAGTCCAAGTGGTTTGCCGAGGGCGAGATGTATACGGCGCAACTTCACGATGACCTTGCCCTCCGCAAGTTGATCGCGAAGGAGTTGGCGAATGCCGGAGTTTCACGGATTGAGATTGAACGCTCGGCTAATAAGGTCGAGGTGACAGTCTATACCGCGAAACCAGGGATTGTGATTGGGAAACGTGGTGCAAATGTTGATCTGCTCAAGAGTACGCTTGAACAGCGCACAGGCAAAAAGATTAAGCTGAATATTCAAGAAATTCATCAGCCTGAACTGGATGCCCAGCTTGTTGCCGAAAGCATTGCTGAGCAGATTAGCAAGCGTGTCAGTTATAAGCGTGCGATGAAGCAGGCTGTGCAGCGGGCGATGCGCCTCGGTGCTCAGGGTGTGCGCATCAAGTGCTCGGGTCGCCTCGGCGGTGCCGAGATGTCACGTATCCAGAGTGAGAGTGAAGGTCGGGTTCCCCGCCATACCCTGCGCGCTGATATTGATTACGCTCAGGTTCATGCCCATACGACCTATGGACGCATCGGCGTCAAGGTCTGGATCTATAAGGGTGAGGTCTTTCCTGATCAACTCGCGAAGCTTCAGGCTGAACAACAACTTGCAGCCTCGAGCCAACCCGAACGCAGTGAGCGCAGTGAGCGCGGTGAGCGCCGTCCGAGGAGGGGTGATAATGCTTCTGCCTAAGCGTACGAAATATCGCAAGATGCAAAAAGGCCGCAGCGAAGGCCTCTCCTATCGTGGCAATAGCGTTGCGTTTGGTGATTATGGCCTCATGGCGCTTGAACCAGTCTGGATTACCAGTCGTCAGATTGAGGCGGCCCGCCGTGCAATTACTGGTTATGTGAAGCGTGGCGGTAAGGTCTGGATTCGGATCTTTCCCGATAAGCCTGTTACCCAGAAACCTGCCGAGACCCGTATGGGTGGTGGCAAGGGGAGTGTTGATCACTGGGTGGCTGTGGTCAAACCAGGACGTGTGATGTTTGAATTGGCGGGTGTCCGCGAAGATATTGCCCTTGAGGCGATGCGCCGCGCCGCCCAGAAATTGCCGATCAAGTGCAAAGTTATTACACGTGATGAAGTTGAAGCGGAGGTGAGCAGTGAAGAGAGCGAGTGAACTGCGTAGCCTCGAGGACCCTGAATTGCGCGATCAACTCAAGGCGAATCTTGAAGAGTTGTTCAATCTGCGCTTTCAGAAGGTCATGGGGCGAATGACCAATACCGCTCGCCCGCGCCAGGTCAAAAAAGAGATCGCACGGATCAAGACCATCTTGCGTGAGCGAGAGTTGGAGCAGGAGTAGGCGATGAGCGAGTTGGTACAGCAAGGCCCACGCAAAGTCCAGAAGATTGGCCGGGTCGTGAGCGATAAGATGGAAAAAACAGTGGTGGTGGCCGTCGATTATCTTAAGCCCCATCCCCTCTATCGCAAGATTATTCGGAAAACCAGTAAGTTTCATGCCCACGATGAAGAAAATGCGTGTAAAGTGGGCGATCTGGTGCGGATTGAAGAGACTCGACCCCTCAGTCGTACGAAACGGTGGATGGTCGTCGAGATTATGCAACGTGGCGAGGAGTAACTGCTATGATCCAGCCTCAGTCACGCCTGAAGGTGGCCGATAATACCGGGGCCAAGCAGATTATGTGCATCCGTGTGCTTGGTGGCTCATGGGTAAAGTATGGGCGCGTTGGCGATGTTATTGTCGCTAGCGTGAAACAGGCTGCACCCGGTGGATCGGTTAAAAAAGGCGAAGTTGTACGGGCCGTGATTATCCGTACTGCGAAAGAGTTTGGGCGCCCTGATGGTTCGCATATCCGCTTTGATGATAATGCGGCCGTGATTATTGGGAAAGAGAATAATCCTCGCGGTACCCGTATTTTTGGCCCGGTGGCGCGTGAACTGCGCGAAAAACAGTTTATGCGCATTATTTCTCTGGCCCCTGAGGTGCTCTGAAAGACGTGTGACCCGCGTCTTGTACCGCCGCTCCAAGCGGCAAGGTGCTGCGCAGTTCCTACGGTAACTGGGCCACCTAACCAGGAGAATGTCTTATGCATGTCAAGACCGGAGATGAAGTCCTGATCATCACGGGCAAAGATAAGGGCCGCAGCGGTAAGATCAAACGGATGTTTCCGTCTGAGGGCCGTGTGGTGGTTGAGGGTCTCAATATCGTGAAACGGCATACCAAAGCTCGTGGCCCCGGTAAGCCCGCTGGCATTATTGATATTGAGGCGTCCCTCGATATGTCGAATGTGATGCTCATTTGCCCTAGCTGCAAGCGTGCTTCACGTACTGGGTACCGCTTTCTCGAAGAGACTGACCATAAAGGTCGGCCCCGTAAGGTTCGTTTCTGTAAGGCGTGTGACGCGACCATTGATTAGGACGTTTATCAGGGCCGGAGTCGTCTCGTGGTTCGATGCCTCCAAGCCCCTGGAGATGTAGTATGACCGTTCGTTTGCGCGAGAAGTATCAGCAAGAGGTTGTCCCCGCGCTGATGCAAGAATTTAAGTTTACGTCAGTGATGCAGGCACCCCGGCTCACCAAGATTGTGATCAATATTGGTGTCGGTGAGGCGGTGCAAAATTCTAAGGCGCTTGATGCCGCCGTGAATGATCTGACGATCATTACCGCTCAGAAACCCGTGATTACCCGGGCGCGTAAGTCCGTTGCTTCGTTTAAGCTCCGTGAAGGAATGCCCATTGGGGTGATGGTGACGATTCGCGGGAATCGGATGTATGACTTCTATGATCGTTTGGTTAATCTGGCCCTGCCCCGCATTCGTGATTTTCGTGGGGTGAGCCGCCGTTCCTTTGATGGCCGTGGTAACTATAGCCTCGGCCTCCGTGAGCAAATCGTGTTCCCTGATATCGACTACGATAAGATTGATAAGCTCCGTGGCATGGAGGTAGTCATTGTGACGACTGCCCCTGATGATGCTCAGGCCTATGCCTTGCTCAAGCGCCTCGGAATGCCATTTCGTGATTAGTCTGGACCAGGAGCAAAGGCTTACCAGTCCAACGGTTTAGGAGGAAATACCTTGGCGAAGACGTCCTGGATCGTTCGTTCAGAACGCCCACAAAAATACAAGGTGCGTGAGTATAACCGCTGTAAGGTATGTGGTCGCTCGCGCGGCTATATGCGTAAGTTCGGCATGTGTCGCATCTGCTTCCGTGAACATGCGCTCAAGGGCATGATTCCGGGTGTGGTCAAGTCGAGCTGGTAATAGCATCTGTGAGGAGGCTCGCTGTGAGCGTGAACGATCCCATTGGTGATATGCTGACTCGTATCCGTAATGCCTGTATGGCCCGCAAGACGGTCGTTGATGTTCCGGCATCAAAGATGAAAATTGCGATTGCGGATATTCTTAAGCATGAGGGTTTTATCAAAGATTACACCGTGATCGAGGGGACTCCGTATCATACGATCTCGATTACGCTGAAGTATATGCCGGATCGGCGCCCGGCTATTACTGGCCTGCGCCGGGTGAGTAAGCCGGGTTTGCGGATCTATACCGGTCGTGATGAAATTCCGCGTGTCCGCGGTGGCCTGGGTCTCAGTATTCTCTCGACACCCAAGGGGGTGCTCGCTGGTCACGACGCCTGGCGCGAGCGCGTGGGCGGTGAGGTGCTCTGCTATATCTGGTAGAGCCTACAGGGAGGCTACAATGTCGCGAATTGGAAAAAAACCAGTCACCCTCCCCAAGGGTGTAGACGTGCAGATTGCTGAGGGGAATTTGGTGACGGTGAAGGGTTCGAAAGGAACCCTCACCCAGCAATTGCATCCCGATATGATTATTGTGCAGGAAAATGGTGAGTTGACAGTGCAACGGCCCTCTGATACTAAGTTGCACAAGTCGCTCCACGGTTTGACGCGTACGCTGATCGCGAATATGGTGGTCGGTGTAACTGATGGCTGGCAGCGTGCTCTCGAGATTAATGGCGTTGGCTATCGGGCGGTGCTCGAGGGCCAGACGCTGGTGCTCAGCCTGGGCTTTTCACACCAGGTGCGCCGTGAGCCGCCACCAAATGTGCAGTATATCGTTGGTGAGCGTAAGAGCGCGAATGAGCCGCTCGGGTTGATCGTCCGAGGAATCGATAAGCAGGTTGTTGGGGAAGAGGCGTCCCGTATTCGAGCGCTCCGTCCACCTGAACCCTATAAGGGTAAGGGTGTGAAGTATGCCGAAGAGAAGGTGCGTCGTAAGGCTGGTAAGGCTGGTAAAGCACGGTAGTGCAAGGAAGATAGACGTATGGCAAGGCGATCTCCCCGTGAGTTGCGTGTCCGGCGCCACTTTCGCCTGCGAAAGCGGGTCAGTGGTACTCCGGAACGCCCACGGCTCAATGTTTTTCGCAGTAATGCCCATATCTATGCCCAGGTGATTGATGATGTCGTTGGCCAGACCTTGGCTGCTGCATCATCGAATGAAAAGGGTTGGGCAGGCGAAGTAGGAACCAAGACCGATGAGGCCGCTGTGGTGGGCCGGCTTGTTGCCGAACGCGCCATCGCAGCTGGGGTCTCGAAGGTGGTCTTTGACCGCGGTGGCTATAAATATCACGGTCGTGTGAAGGCGCTCGCTGAGGCGGCGCGTGAAGCTGGCCTGAACTTCTAATGGCCCCCAAGGGCCACACGTGCGGAGGCAATGTGAGACGAGAACGTATTAACGCCGATGCCCTTGAGCTCGAAGAGCGGGTTGTCCAGATCAATCGTGTTTCCAAAGTGGTCAAGGGCGGTCGCCGCTTTAGCTTTAGCACCGTGGTGGTGGTGGGCGATGGCAAGGGCCACGTGGGCGTCGGTATGGGTAAGGCCTCTGAGGTTCCTGAAGCTATTCGCAAGGGAACTGAGGCCGCCAAGAAGAATCTGATCCGTGTGCCACTTGTGGGGAGTACGGTGCCCCATGATGTGCAGACGAAGTATGCCGCAACCAAGGTGATGATCCGCCCGGCTGCCCCCGGTACCGGGGTGATCGCCGGACGTGGGGTTCGCCCGGTTGTTGAGGCCGCCGGAATCAAGGATGTGCTCTCCAAAGTCTATGGCAGCAATAATCCGGTGAATGTGGTCAAGGCTGCGTTCCAGGCCCTCAGTGAGCTCAGTTCGCTCAGTGATATGGCCCGACGCCGCGATATGACGCCGCAAGAGTTGCTCGCACGCCGTTCTCGCCGGGAGTCTGCACCAGTCAAAGAGGAGACGTCGGCATGAGTAAGCTGCGTATCACATACCGTAAAAGTATGATTGGTTACGCTAAAGACCAGAAAGAGACGATTCGTTCGCTTGGTCTGCGGCGTCTTGGCCAGTCAACGATTAAACCCGATAATCCGTCGATCCGGGGCATGATCTTTAAGGTCAGGCACCTTGTGGTCGTTGAGGAATTACCTGATGAGGTGACAGCATGAAGCTGCACGATCTGCGTCCCGCCGAGGGCTCACACCGCAAAAGCAAACGTATCGGTCGCGGTCATGGCTCGGGCAAAGGCAAGACGAGCGGCAAAGGTATGATGGGCCAGAAAGCCCGCCGTGGCCCCGGCCCCTATCGTACCTTTGAGGGTGGGCAAAATCGCCTCGTCAAGCGAATGCCTTTCCGTCGCGGTTTTACTAATATTTTTGGGATCGAGTACGAAATTGTTAATCTCGAGCGCCTGGCGGCATGGCCCCAGGACGTTGAGGTGACGCCTGAAGCGCTGCTTGAACAGCGTGTCGTCCGTAAGAAGAATCTTCCGGTCAAGGTGCTTGGTCAGGGTGAGCTTGCATTGCCCTTGACGGTCAAGGCACATAAATTTTCGGCTAGTGCCAAAGCAAAGATCGAAGCTGCTGGCGGCACCGTGGTTGAGTTGCCATGGGTCGTTGAACGTCACTCGCGCTCACGAGGGCCAAATCCCTCGATGCGCAATGCCGAGCCGCGTGAGTCTAAACGCACGCGCGAGCAGGCTTGATTTCTTCATACTAAGGGATACATAACCAATGCTCCAGGCTCTTGTTCGCGCCATTCAGTTGCCCGATCTGCGAAGACGTGTTCTCTTTACCCTGGGAATGTTGATCGTCTTTCGCTTTATCGCGCATATCCCGGTGCCGAATATTAATCCTGACTCGCTCCAGCAGTTGCGTGATGCGCTGGCTTCGAACCAGTTGGCGCAGTTGCTCAATATCTTTGCGGGTGGGGCACTGCAGAATTTCTCGGTCGCGGCTATGGGAGTCTATCCCTATATTACCGCTACGATTATCATGCAGTTGCTCCAACCGCTCATTCCTGCGCTTCAGGAGTTACAAAAAGAGGGTGAGCAGGGTCGCCAGCGTTTGACCCGGTATCAGGTTATTTTGACCATTCCACTCGCGTTTTTGCAGGCCTATGGTCAGACCCTGACCCTCGAACGAACGATTAATCCGACTGGTGATCCTTTTCAGTCGCTCTTTCGCTCGCCCTTTGATCTGGTCAATAACTTTTTTCCTACCTTTACGATCCTGGTTTCGATGGTCGCAGGAACAATGTTGCTGGTCTGGCTCGGTGAGCAGATTAATGAGCGTGGTATCGGGCAGGGCATTTCGGTGATTATCTTCGGTGGCATTGTCTCTGGTTTGCCAGGCCTCTTGGTGCAGGGTTGGCAGATTAGCTCCACTGGTGATGTGGGGACGATCCTGGGGCTGATTGGGTTCCTAGTGATCGGGTTGCTGACGATTGTGGGCATTGTGTTGATCCAGGAGGGTCAACGCCGCCTGCCTGTCCAGTATGCGAAACGCGTCCGTGGCAATAAGGTCTACGGTGGGCAGAGTAGCCATATTCCGCTGAAGGTCAATATGGCTGGGATGATCCCGCTTATCTTTGCCCAGAGCATTATTATCTTCCCTGGGATCGTTGCTTCCTGGTTCTACCGTGAAGGTGAACCTGGCATTGGCAACGCCATTGCAGGCTTCTTTTATAACACCTTTAACCCGACAGGGGTGGGTGGTGGCTTTGTCTATATTTCGTTGCTTTTCCTGCTGACAGTGGGTTTTACCTACTTTTATACGATGGTGCTTTTTCAACAGCAGGATATTCCAGATAATCTGCAGCGCAACGGGGGTTTCATTCCGGGTATTCGCCCAGGAAAAAATACCGAGATCTATCTCAAGCGGGTGTTGAACCGGATCACGCTTGCCGGCGCACTCTTCCTTGGTTTGATTGCTGTCTTGCCTTTTATTACACAGTCGGTGACCGGGCTACAACTCGGTCTGGGCAGTACAGCACTTCTCATTGTCGTGGGTGTGGCTGTGGATACAATGCGCCAGCTCGAATCGCAGTTGATAATGCGTGACTATGAGGGTTTCTTGAGCCGGTAGATGTGGACGGTGGCGCGGGCCATGTTCGCCGCCACCTTCTGCACCTCATTGTATCGGAGCAGCTTACAATATGGGAGTATCAGGCCTGATGTCTGGCAATGGTGCCCTGAGATCGACCTGCAACGTAGCCTTCTCAGGCTGAACATCAACCGTATGGGTTGCGCCGATGGGTGTTGCAATCTACTGAGCGAAAAGAGAGCTGTTATGACTACCAACGTAATCTTGCTAGGGCCTCCAGGAGCTGGGAAAGGAACACAGGCAAAAACGCTCGCGGAACGTACCTCATTATCTCATGTTGCCAGTGGTGATCTCTTTCGGGCGGCCCTGCGTGAAGGTACCGAGCTCGGCATGCTTGCCAAATCATATATGGATCGCGGCGAGTTGGTTCCTGATGAGGTGGTCATTAATATGATCCTTGAGCGTATTCAGGCTCCTGATTGTCTGGCCGGGGTCATCTTTGATGGCTTTCCTCGTACGCGCGAACAGGCTGTGGCCCTCGGTGAGTCGCTCGCCGCCCACGATGGCAAAATAGATGCTGTACTTTATCTTAGTGTGCCTAATGAGGTGCTCCTCCGACGGATAGCTGGTCGTCAGACTTGCAAAACCTGTGGGGCTACGTATAATATCTATTACTTCCCGTCCCATCGGCCGGGAATTTGTGATGCCTGTGGTGGCAAACTCTATCAGCGGAGCGATGACTCGATGGAGACGGCGCAGCATCGTCTTGATGTCTATTTTGAACAGACGATGCCTTTGATTGAGTATTATCAGCGCCAGGGTATTTTGCACGAAATTGATGGACAACGTGAAATTACCTGGGTAAATGAAGAAATGCTGAAGGCTTTGAGCCAGTATCTGGTCACCTCGCCTCAGCCAGAGGAGTGATATGTCGAAAAAGAAGGATGTGATCGAAATGGAGGGCACTATTACGGAGCCGCTGCCCAATGCGATGTTCCGTGTAGAGCTTGAGAATGGACATGAGGTGCTTGCCCATATTTCGGGCAAAATGCGCATGAACTATATACGTATTTTGAAGGGCGATCGGGTGCTTGTTGAGCTTTCACCCTATGATCTGACCCGTGGACGTATTACATATCGTTATAAATAAGGTGCGAGCGATGGTATGGTTTTCGGGAGATCGACTGCCGGAACCCATATCGACGTGGAAAAATCGCTCGGGAGAGATGCGAACAAGGAGGCTGTTGTGAAAGTGCGCGCTTCAGTAAAGCCTCGCTGTGAATATTGCAAGGTCATCAAGCGTAAGGGTGTGATCCGTGTGATCTGCTCACGTACGCCCAAGCATAAACAGCGTCAGGGCTAAGGTACACCCATGGAAGGATCGGGCTGGTTGATCCAGGCCAGCCACGGCTTCGTACACGAGGATAACACGTGGTTTCTCGTATCCGTGCTTGACTAGAAGCCGGGTAAGGTTCCAGGAGGACGAAAAGTTCATGGCACGAATCGCCGGGGTTGATATCCCCCGCAACAAGAAGGTTGGTATCTCGATTACCTATATCTTTGGGATCGGGCGCTCGAATGGTGCCGATGTTTTGCGTAAAGCAAATGTCAATCCTGATGCGCGGGTACGCGATCTAACCGAAGAGGAAGTCGGTCGTATCCGTGAAGTGGTTGATCGTGAGTATCGCGTCGAGGGTGACCTGCGCCGTGAGGTGCAACTCAATATCAAGCGTTTGATGGATATCGGCTGCTATCGTGGCCTCCGTCATCGCCGTGGGATGCCTTTGCGCGGTCAGCGTACCCGTACCAATGCACGTACGCGCCGTGGTCGTAAGGGCCAGGCCATTGGGATCAAGAAGAAGGTCAAGAAGTAAGCGCGATCCGACAACTTTTGTGGGCACAGGTTGGTGCAATGCACCTGGCCTGTGTTCGTGTGTGTTGAAAAAGCTCAAGGTAGTCAGTCAGTTAGGTAAGGAGAGCGAACATGCCCCCAAAGGGACAGAAGAGTGGAGCAGCAAGTCGGCAGCGCGGCAAGCGTCGTGAACGCAAAAATGTGCCCCGTGGTCAGGCACATGTGCTGAGCACTTTTAATAATACGATTGTTACGATCACTGATCCACAGGGTGCAGTGATTTGCTGGGCGAGCGCCGGGCAGTCAGGCTTCAAGGGTTCACGCAAGAGTACCCCCTATGCGGCCCAGGTGACCGCCGATACTGCAGCCCGCAAGGCGATGGAAAACGGGATGCGTTCACTTGAGGTCTTCGTCAAAGGTCCAGGCTCTGGGCGTGAAGCAGCAATCCGGTCGCTCCAATCGGCTGGTTTGCAGGTCTCATCGATTACTGATGTGACGCCGATTCCGCACAATGGGTGCCGTCCACCCAAGCGGCGGCGTGTGTAGTGATCGTGGACATTGGTGTGATCCGGCGAGATGTTGTGCGGACGGTACCGCAGGGTTATTGGCCCTGGCGCCCCCCGCGCTGACAGAAAGCGCCCTTCTCGTCGCACTGGTAGGAATAGTTGCTGTTTTTGGGGCAGCGTTTGGCTGTCTCTGTCTATGGAGGTTGTAAGCAGGTATGGCGCGTTATCATGGACCGGTCGGCAAGGTTAGCCGACGACTTGGCATTGGTATTACCGAAAAAGGTCAGCGCATTCTGAATAAGCGCCCCTTTCCCCCTGGGCAACACGGCCCGTCGGCTCGCCGCCGTCAGGTCTCTGACTATGGGTTGCAGTTGCTTGAAAAGCAAAAGGCAAAATATATTTATGGCGTGCTAGAACGACAGTTCCGCCGCACGTTTGAACAGGCTTCGCGGCGCAGTGGCGTGACAGGTGAGTACCTGCTCAGTTTGCTCGAGCGTCGTCTTGATAATGTGGTCTATCGCCTTGGCTTGGCCACGACGCGTGCTCAGGCCCGCCAGCTTGTCGCCCACGGGCATATTATGGTTGATGGCCGGAAGACGAATATTCCCTCGTATACGGTCAAGATTGGGCAAACGATTTCGATTCGCCCCGAGAGTCGCCGTCGAACCTATTTTAAGAATCTGGTTGATAGTGGTGAACTGAATAAGTATCGGGCTCCTGAATGGCTCCGCCTTGATGCTCCTGAAATGACGGGAACGATTGTTTCGTTACCCCGCCGTGAAGATGCAGAGGCTGGCATTAATGAGCAGTTGATCGTTGAGTTCTACAGCCGCTAGACCAGCGCGATGGATGTCGGCTGGCGAGACGGTAGCTGTGGGTGCCTTAAGCCAGGATGGTTATGCGTGTTCAGAGAGCGAAGTGTCGCTTGCTGTTGCGGTGATCTTCTGGTTGTGCCTAATGCTGGTAAGCCGTGTCAACCCTGGCTTCTGTCTGCGACTGCTATAAAGGAGGCGTGACGTGCTTGACATCGCCATGCCCAAGATCGAGGTTGTGCAGACGGCCGAGAACTACGGGCAGTTTCGAATCGAGCCCCTTGACCCAGGCTATGGTCATACGCTCGGCAATGCATTGCGACGAGTCTTGCTCTCGTCTATCCCAGGATATGCGATCACCAGAATTAAGCTTGCAGGCGTGTTTCAAGAGTTTGCACGGCTTGAGGGTGTCACAGAAGATGTGACCGAGTTTGTCTTGAATGTCAAAGGGGTGCGTCTCCGTGTCCATGGGCATCAGCCGGTCAAGCTTCAGTTGAGTCGCCATGGTGCGGGATATGTGACCGCTGGCGATTTGATTATTCCTGAAAATGTGGAGGTGATCAACCCTGATCACTATCTCTGCACGCTTGAAACAGATGATGCTCGCTTTGAGGTTGAGATGACGGTGGAACACGGGCGTGGCTATCTTGCTGCTGATCAGCGTGAGATTGTACCGCTTGGTGAAATACCTGTTGATGCGATCTTTACGCCTGTGCCACGAGTCATCTATACGGTAGAGAATACTCGTATCGGGCAGGCAACCGACTTTGATCGTCTGCTGCTTGAAGTTTGGACCGATGGGACGATCAAACCTGGTGATGCCTTAAGCTATGCGGCCCGCGTCCTAGTGCAGTATAGCCAGACCGTAGCTGATTTTAATCGGCTGGGGGCTGAACCTGAGCCTCAGTTGGCACCGAGTGGGCTCACTATTCCGGCGGATGTGTATGATAAAACCATTGAGGAACTGGATCTTTCGACCCGCACCTATAATTGTCTGAAACGTGCCGAAATTACACGGGTTGGCCAGGTTCTGCAAATGGATGAAAAAGCGCTGCTTTCGGTACGAAATCTCGGCCAGAAATCAATGGAAGAGATTCGCGATCGCTTGATCGAACGTGGGTATATTCCACGGCTGACGATAGCCCTGGATGGAGTGTAAGTGCAGGGCAATGAGTGGCCGCAAGGTTGCTGATTGCACTGGTGAGGATATAAGTATGCGACACCGACACGCTGGTAAGTTGCTCGGCCGTTCGTATGAGCACCGTAAGGCGCTCTATCGCAATTTAATGATTGCACTGATCGAGCATCGCAAGATTACAACCACCCTCGCTAAGGCGAAGGCAGTTCAGCCCGAGATGGAAAAATTGATTACGCTGGCCCGTGAGGATACCCCTCATACGCGGCGGATGGCCCTGTCGAAGTTGTCAAGCAAAGATGCCATGCGTAAGCTCTTTACCTTTGCGCCTCTCGACTATGCGGATCGTAATGGGGGCTATACCCGCATTACCAAGCTCGGCCCTCGCCTTGGTGATGGGGCACTGATGGCCGTTATCGAGTTGATCTGATGCGAAATATTGCGCTACTGCTCGCCTATGATGGCACTGACTTTATTGGCTCGCAGTGGCAAAATCAGGGCCGCTCGGTACAGGGTGCCCTGGAAGAGGCCTGGGAGGCCCTGACTCAGGAACAGAAACGGATAACTCTTTCAGGCCGCACTGATGCTGGTGTCCATGCCTATGGTCAGGTGGCAAGTATCCGTAGCACGACCCGTCATCCTCCCTTGACGATTGTCCGTGGTTTGAATGCCAGGTTGCCCGAGGATCTGCGGGTACAGGATGCTTGTGAGGTTACGCCTGATTTTCATGCTCGTCATAGCGCAATCAGGCGCGACTATCGTTATCTGATTGATGCGAATATGGTGCCTCTGCCCGCCTTGCGTCATATGGTGTTGCATGTGGAAGGACGTCTTGATCTGGCGCACATGGCCGAGGCGCTGCAGATTCTGGAAGGGACGCACGATTTTGCGGCCTTTACCGTTCAGTCACCTGACCAGAAACGTACGGTTCGCACGATGCATTGTGCCAAATTGACCGAGATCGAATTGCTGGGCGGCCGTTTGATTGCGCTTGATGTAGCCGCAAACGCGTTTTTACAGCACATGGTGCGGGTGATCGTCGGTACAGTGCTGTTGGTGGGGCGGGGACGAATGACGGTGAGTGCGTTTCAGCAGGTGCTCGAAGGCGGCGAACGTAAAGCGGCAGGGCCAACCGCTGCGGCCCACGGGCTCACCTTGATGGCGGTACACTATCCGCCGGGCTTGGTGCGCTGGGAGAGTAGACAGGCGTGAGCCTCTCACGAGCAATAAGGATTGGAAACAGTGAAAACATATCATCAGAAAGCCTCTGAAATCCAGCGCGATTGGTATGTCGTTGATGCGACCGACCAGGTGCTGGGGCGTTTCGCAACGCAGATTGCGACGTTGTTGCGTGGCAAGCATAAGCCAACCTATACACCCTCCAATGACGGTGGGGATTTTGTCGTGGTTGTCAACTGCGAAAAGATCAAAATCATGGGCCGTAAGGCCGACCAGAAGATCTATTATCGTCATACCGGCTATCCTGGGGGGCTGAAAGCCACCCCCTACCGGATGATGCTGGCCAAGCATCCGGATCGTATTTTGCGTACCGCTGTGAAGGGTATGCTGCCGAAAAATCGTCTGGGTCGTCGCCTGCTTGGCAAGTTGCGTATCTATGCTGGCCCGAACCATCCGCATACCGCTCAGCAACCCAAGATCTGGACGCCCCGTTATAGCTAAGGAGAGCTCGCCCTATGGAGGCTAAACGCTACTATCAAGGAACCGGACGACGTAAGACGTCGGTGGCGCGTGTGCGCCTCTTCCCTGGGAATGGGGAGATCGTAGTCAATAATAAGACACCCGAAGACTATTTTGGCCCTCGTGATCTGTTGCAGCACGAGATTCGTTCGCCACTGCAATTGACTGAGATGCTGTCGAGTTTCAATGTTCTGGTGAAGGTTCATGGTGGTGGTGTCCACAGCCAGGCTGGCGCAATGCGCCACGGGATTGCCCGGGCTTTGCTTGATCATGATCCTGAATTGCGCCCGGTGTTGAAAAAAGCAGGCTTCCTGACGCGCGATCCGCGTGTGAAAGAGCGCAAGAAACCTGGTCTCAAGCGTGCCCGTAAGGCTCCGCAGTATACCAAGCGGTAGCAATGTTCCTGTGCTGGCAAATAAGAGCGCACAGTGCTCTTGTTTGCCAGTACCAGACGAGGAACCTGATGCGAGTAATCACAGGTCGCGCCAAAGGCCATAAACTCAAAGCCCCGAAAGGTATGGGTACGCGCCCGATGCTTGACCGGGTCAAAGAGTCGCTTTTTTCGGTGCTTGAAGGGTATCGTCCGATGCGTGGACGGGTCCTTGACCTGTATGCTGGGACCGGATCGCTCGGGATCGAGCTCCTCTCGCGTGGGGCAAGTTTCGCTGACTTCGTCGAACAGAATCCTCATGTCTGTTCGATTATTCGGAGTAACCTTGTTCATACCCGGCTTGATGCGTTTGCCCGCGTGCATCATATGCCAGTCGAACGGTTTCTTCAGGCCCATCGTGGCAGTGCAGCCTATGACTATATCGTGATGGATCCACCCTATGCTGACCCGATGATCGAGCAGACCATCGCGACAATTGCGACAGGGGCCTTTGGCCGTCCTGAGATGCTGCTGATTGTTGGGCATTCGCCACGGGTGGAACTGGCCGAACAATATGCCGACGTGACACG
This sequence comes from Candidatus Chloroploca asiatica, assembly GCF_002532075.1. GTDB lineage: Bacteria > Chloroflexota > Chloroflexia > Chloroflexales > Chloroflexaceae > Chloroploca > Chloroploca asiatica. The sequence continues at coordinate 18,068 of NZ_LYXE01000031.1, forward strand.
GATCAAATTTCGTCGCCTCGGTGATTCTTGCTTTTCCATCTATGGGTATGGTGAAGAGGAAGCACAGGCTGAAGAGTTGACAACCGAAGAGGCCGCGTGTCCCACGGTCTCATAGTTACGCATCAGTGGGGTCGCGTCGCGAAGGAGAGTCAGGCCTGTCATGCGTATTGCAGTCTATCCCGGTAGCTTTGATCCGGTCACGTATGCCCATCTTGAGATTGCTGAGCGTACGTGCCGTATCTTTGACCGCGTTGTGATGGCGGTCTTTGATCAGCCTAAGAAGAACCTGCTCTTTTCAACCGAAGAGCGCCTGGCCCTCTTGCGCGCATCGCTGACCGATCTGCCGCAGGTTGAGGCGACCTCTTACACCGGATTGACCGTTGATTTTGCTCGTTCGATCGGGGCGATTGCGCTGGTGCGCGGGTTGCGGACAGTCAGTGACTTCGAGGTTGAATATAATATGGCGCAATTGAACCAGACACTTGATGCAGAGATCGAAGTGGTGGTTTTGATGGCTAGTCGTCAGTTTGCCCATATTAGCTCGAGTGCGGTTCGTGAAATCGCTGGACTCGGGCGAGACCCGGTCGAGTTTGTCCCGCCACATATTATTCCCGTGTTGCGGCAGAAGTTTGCACAAAGGGGGTGACAGCCATCGAGCTTGATGATTTAATCGACGAGCTAGAGGATGCCCTCGCCGAAGGTCGCCGGGTACCGTTTAGCACACGGCTCCTGGTTGATGAAGAGCGTATTCTCGATATCATTGATCGTATGCGTGTGGCGATTCCTGAGGAACAGAAGCGGGCGCGCCGGATTGTGCAAGAACAGGAACGCCTGATTGCCGAGGCGCAGATGCGCGTGCAACAAGTGCTTGAAGAGCGCGGTCTGCTCGAGGCAGTGGAGAGTGAGCGGAGCCGGTTGCTTGAGGCAGCCGAGTATGAAGCCTCGCTGGTGCGTGCCGGGGCTGATGACTATGCCCGCCAGGTGCTCGAAGAACTTGATGAACGCCTGACGCGTCTGGTGACAAGTGTGCGCAATGGCCTCTCGACTCTTGGCACGCGACAAACCGATGCGGATCACGAAGCTTGACAGGCAAGCCTTCTCTCGCCTATAATGCAGTGTTTGTAGCGCTCTGTTGCATTGCTGCGCTTGTGTTGCCATGACTGACCTGAAATTTAATGTTGCGCAACTGCTCCGTGAAGAGATGGGATCGCGTCGGGATTATACTTTTACCGAAGCAGCCTTGGCGCTTGATGAGCAGTTGACCTTGCGTGATATCAGTGGCACCGTTCGTTTTACCCGCACGGCGACAGGTGTGTGGGCGAAGGTGCATACCGAGGGGGTTGTTCAGCTTCTGTGTGTTCGTTCACTGGAAGAGTTTGAATACCCGATCACGGTTGAATTTGCCGATCAATTCCATTCGGTGGTAGATGTCTTCTCCGGGGGGGGCTTGCCGCCACCGATTGAAGAAGATCCGTTCTTTCTCAATGAGTTGCATATGGCCGATATCGGCGAAGCGCTCCGTGAGTATACCTTGCTTGCGCTGCCGCTCAATCCGGTCAGTCCAGCCTATCGCGATCGACCTATCCAGTATACGGTGCAGTCTGATGGGCTTGAAACTGATACCGAAGTTGCTGCGGGTGAGGGTGAAGAGACTGAAGTTTCGCTTGAGGCTTTGAAGGCCTGGGCTGAACGCCATAATCGTAAGAATAAATAGGAGAGTAGAGAGATGGGTGCAGTTCCAAAACGAAAAGTGTCGCGCCATCGTCGTGGCAATCGTCGCCAGCATCTGGCCCTGACGCCACCAGTGATGGTGACATGTCCGAATTGTGGCAAGCCAATGCGCGCTCACTACACCTGCAAAGCCTGTGGTACCTACAAAGGCCGTCAGGTTGTGGTGATGCCCCAGCCAGAATAGGCTGACTGGTGACACTCACTATGCCACGTTATGCGGCAATTACTGGCTGGGGCCTGGCCGTCCCGCGTCGTGTTGTGACCAATGCTGAGCTTGCTCGGCAGATGGAAACTTCTGATGAGTGGATTCAGAGCAGGACGGGGATTGCTCAGCGCTATGTTGCCAGTGCTGATGAACCGACTTCAATGTTAGCTGCGGCCGCTGGTCGTCATGCCCTGGCGCAAGCCGGTGTGTTACCTGCGGACGTTGATACGGTTATTGTCGCGACGTGTACGCCTGATCGTCCTTTTCCCGCTACTGCGTGTAGTGTTCAGCGCCTGCTTGAGATTCCTCGGGCCGGGGCGTTTGATCTTGCTGCCGCGTGTAGTGGGTTTGTGTATGGCTTGAGTGTTGGTTCCAGCCTCGTGCAGAGTGGGATGAGCCGGACGCTCTTGCTTATCGGGGCCGATATTTTCACCCACCTGATCAACTGGCAGGATCGTAATACGAGTGTCCTGTTTGGTGATGGGGCCGGGGCTGTGGTGCTACAGGCGACTGAGCAACCCCTGGGGTTGCTTGCCTCAAACGTAGGGTCGTGGGGTGATGGCGAAACCATGATGGCCGTGGATGCTGGTGGGACGCTGCTGCCCGCGACCCCCGAACTGCTGGCAGAGGGGCGCCAGTATGTCTATATGAACGGGCGCGAAATCTTCAAGCACGCTGTCCGTGGTATGTGTGAATCGTCAGAGCGGGCTCTTGCCGATGCTGGTATCACGCTCGATGAGATCGCCCTGGTGGTGCCACATCAGGCCAATGTACGCATTATTGAAGCGGTGGCAAAACGGTTGGGCTTGCCAATGGAACGCTGTTTTGTCAATCTGGATCGTTATGGCAATACGTCAGCTGCTTCTGTCCCGATTGCACTCAGTGAGGCGGCCCAGCAGGGGCGCATTGTTCCAGGTGATCTCGTGTTGCTGACTGCTTTTGGCGGCGGGTTAACATGGGGGTCGGCTGTGATACGCTGGGGTAGCCCGACACACCGTGGTTGAGGCGGGATTATTCGCAGGCATTGTTTGACGATCCGAAACGCAACGACGCAAAGTTGTCAGTCCAGTGCGCTTACGCCCACGTTCTGAACCTTTGCGTTTTTGTGTGCGGGTCACCAAAACCTATGAAAGGTGCAGTGGCATCTCTATGACACAGGCATGGATTTTTCCAGGGCAGGGCTCACAAATAGTGGGAATGGGACGGGATCTCTATGATCAATCGCCTGCGGCGCGGGCCGTCTTTGATGAGGCTGATGATGTGCTTGGGTTCGCATTGAGTCGTCTCTGTTTCGAAGGTCCTGAGCATGTCTTAATGGCGACCGAGAATGCACAGCCGGCCCTGCTCACGATGAGCACGGCCGTGTTGCGTTCGCTCGAAGAAGCTCGGGGGATGTCGCTACCGCCGCCAGCTGCTGTAGCCGGGCATAGTCTTGGGGAATATTCCGCCCTGGTTGCAGGTGGGGCGCTCGATTTTGCCGATGCAGTGCGGCTGGTGCGGCAGCGCGGCGAACTGATGGCCCAGGCCCGTGATGGGAGTATGGCTGCTGTAATCGGGTTACCCGAAGACGATCTCGACCAGGTTTGCCGGGAAGTGAGTGCGTCGCTTGCCGATCATCCTGAACCGGTACGCACGATTGTGGTTGCCAACTATAATGCGCCTGACCAGTTGGTGATCAGTGGCAGCACCCTGGCCGTTGAGCAGGCCTCGATCCTGGCAAAGATTCGTGGGGCCAAGCGCGTATTGCCGCTGCGGGTCAGTGCCGCCTTTCATTCGCCCTTGATGCGTCATGCCGCTGATGGCATGGCACGGGCAATTCGTTCGGTGGGCGTACGTGATCTGCATATCCCGTTGATTGCCAATGTTACGGCTGAGCCGCTGCTCAAGGCGGACGAGGTGCGTTACGAAGCCGTTGCTCAGGTGGTGGCCCCGGTACGCTGGATTGCGTCGGTACAGCGCATGGTGCAGGATGGTGTCTCAGCCTTTCTTGAGTTGGGCCCGGGCAAAGCGCTTACCGGGCTTGTCCGGCGGATCGCTCCCAACACCCGTTTGATCAACCTCAGCACGAGTGATGATGTCCGTGCCTTTGTGCTTGACCGCGAGGCGGAGTGAAAGTGCAGCGTCCTTCTTGTTATGGACGTGTGACGGCAAAAGCCGGAGGAACTTCCTCCGGCTTTGCACTGAATGAACAAGCTTTGTATTTCACGTAACAACCGATACCAAAAGTTCCAACGTGCGTGCAAGATCCGAGAGACTCCCATGTACGTTCAGTTTACCGAGCTTCCGTCATACGTACAAGTTCCCCTAGAAATACACCCTTCGTTCAGTTCCCTTCTGATTGCCGACGTGCAAATCCAACCTTATTTGATGCCTCAAGGGTATGTGATCGACCCTTTGAGTAGCGTAAACTTATCTACTTATCTCTAGCAGACCCTAGGCTGCTCCACCATTTGCAGGAACGACAAACATTCCTACTGGCTAGCTTTTGCTTGCGGGTATGGCTCATATCTATGCGTGGGTTTAGTTTCTGTACCACACGGCTTGAGCTTTGCCACGAGAGGCAACCATTGCACGCGCAGAGCATCTGATCACTCAGTCAGCGATCCAGCGCTTGTCTGTCAGTCTCCCTATGATAACACCCGGTGCCTATCATATTTCCCCTGACGTACGCAACCCCCTCAAAAAACCTTTTTCTTTACAACGAGAGGATAGCGCTTGTGCATTTGTTGCACGTTTTCGATTGTTTATGTACTCTGGTTTCGAGCTGTTCCCTTGAGGCTTCATCCAGATCATAGCATTCTTACGCCAAATATGCAAGACCTTCATCGCCTCTTAACGATAATAAACTTTTTTTTGCGGCATTACGCGCCTTGTATGCGCCAAAAGACACAAAGAATGCACACGGGTTTTTCTTGTAACTGTAAAGCGTTTATGTGCGAGGATGGGCGTGATCGGCGAGCACGCGTTCGGCCACAGCACGGCCAGAGAGCAGCACCAGGGGAATGCCGCCACCTGGATGGGTACCACCACCAACAAAATAGAGGTGACGGAGGCCACGTGCGCGCAGGGGAGGGCGGAGGAAGGCCGAGAAACGGTTATTCGAGGCAAGGCCATAGATAGCGCCGCCAGCGGCATTGTAGATCGTTGCGATCGTTGCCGGTGTCCAGATCTGCTCGTACACAATCTCGTCCTGCAAGTTTGTCAGCCCCATCCGTTCCAGCTTGCGCACCACCAGATCGCGGTATGGCTCAGCCTCGCGTTGCCAACAGACACGGTCGTTGACGACAGGGGCATTGACGAGGACAAAGAGATTCATGTGGCCGGGAGGGGCGTGGCCGGGATCGGTGAGGCAGGTGGCCGCCACGTAGACCGTCGGGTCAACAGGGGGGACACCTTTCTCAAAGATGGCTGCAAACTCGCCAGGATAATCAGTGCTAAAGAAAATGTTATGATGCGCCAACTGTTCGTAGATTCGTTTGACACCAAGAAAAAGCACGAAACCACTACATGATGGTTCGAGGCGGGCCAGTTGACGGGCTATGCGGGTTTGCCCAGGCAAGAGCGCCTGATACGCATAGCGTGGATCGGCATTGACAATGACCTGCTGTGCCCAGAGCACCGCGCCATCGGTGAGGCGGACACCCATTGCTGCACCGTCGTGCTCGAGAATCTCGGCGACTGGACTATGGCAGCGTATCTCGACGCCCAGTTCTTCGGCGAGGCGTTGCAGGGCAACCGCGAGGGCATACATGCCACCGCGCACATACCAACCGCCCTCGGCCATTTCGATATAAGCAATGACATTGAAGGTTGCCGGTGAGAGATAGGGCGAAGAGCCATTGTACGTAGCATAGCGATTGAAGACCTGGCGCAGATACGGGCTACGGAAGAACGAACGCACTGCGGCATCGACACTTCGCAGCGCATCAATGCGCGGGCCATCCTGCAGCAGGCGAGGGGTGATCAGTTCACGCAGACCATCGAAGGGTTTGAGTAAAAAATTATCGGCCACCGCATCATAGATTTGTGACGTATGGGCCAGAAAGCGAAAGAAACCGGTCACATCAGCGGGGGCGAGGTGCTGGATCTCCTGGATCAACTGAGGCAAGCGTTGCCAGGCATTGAACGACGTACCATCGGGCCACTGATAGCGGCAGGTTGGTTCGATCTGTTCAAGGTGCAGATACGCATCAGCCTGGCGCCCAGCGGCAGCGAAAAGCTCTTTGATGACCCAGGGCATCGTGAGCAATGAAGGCCCTGTATCAAAAGTATAGCCCTCGTCAGTCACGAGATTGAGCTTGCCACCGACGCGAGCATTCTTCTCGAGGATCAGCACGCGGTGGCCTTGTGCAGCGAGGCGAATCGCTGCAGCGAGGCCACCGAGTCCTGCGCCAACAATAATGATTGGTTTTGTTGTTGCCAGGGATGTACGCACCATCAAGCTTAGCGTCGTTTCTGGCCCGGGATCTGGGCTCCAAAAATACTGGGGGGCAACTTAAAGCCGTGGGCTTCGAGACGCGGAGTAAAGCGTGGGCGCACCCCGGTCGGACGCATTTCGGTCTCAATTTTGCCTTCGGGCGACTTGCCGAGCATTTCGAGCTTAAAGATATCCTGGAGGACCACCGTATCGCCTTCCATGCCCTGAACTTCGGTAATGTAGGAAATCTTGCGTTGCCCATCATCGAGGCGTGTCTGCTGGACAATAATATCAATGGCCGAGGCGATCTGCTCACGGATGACCCTGAGGGGCAGATCCATACCGGCCATCATCGACATCGTCTCCATACGGGCGAGGGCATCGCGGGGTGCATTGGCGTGGAGCGTCGTCAGCGAGCCATCGTGGCCAGTATTCATTGCCTGGAGCATATCGAGCGTTTCGCCGCCACGGCACTCACCGATGACGACGCGTTCGGGGCGCATACGCAGCGAGTTAATAACCAGGTCGCGGATCTGCACACGACCACTGCCGTCCACTTCAGCGGGCTTGGCCTCGAGGCGCACGACGTGATCCTGGGCTAGTTGCAACTCGGCGCTATCTTCGATGGTCACAATGCGCTCGTCCTCGGGAATGAAATTTGAGAGCACATTGAGCAGGGTCGTTTTACCAGAGCCAGTACCACCAGAGACCACAATATTGAGGCGTGACACCACACAGGCACGCAGAAACTCGGCCATCTCGACCGTGAGCGACCCATAGCGGATCAGGTCATCAATTTTGAGTTTATTCTTGGCAAACTTACGGATCGTGACGGTTGATCCATCAATTGAGCAGGGAGGAATAATCGCATTGACACGCGAGCCATCAGGCAGACGGGCATCCACCATCGGCCACTTGCGATCCACGCGGCGTCCAAGGGGGCGAATAATACGGTCAATCACTTTCAAAACATGCTCTTCGCTCGCAAAGTTCACGCTCGTAAGCTTAACCTTGCCCTTCTGTTCAACGTAGACCCGATGGGGCCCATTGACCATAACCTCACTGATGCTATCATCATTAAGCAACTGTTGGATTGGCCCAAAGCCCATCAGTTCATCACAAACCATCGTAAAGAGATGCTTGACTTGATCGGGCGGGAGACTCACGCCTGACTGCTGATAGACACGGGCGAACCGTTCTTGCAGCAATTTTTCGGTTTCAGGTGAATTGTTCAACTCGCTCTGATTACCGAGAGAAGCCTGAATGCGGTCGACACACCAGAGCGAGAGTTCGAGCATGCGTTGCTGATCATCAGGTTGAACCGCATCCTGCACCACCGGAGTGGAAATAGCGGTGCCACGAGGCGACTCAACCGGTGCAGCGGGCGGTGGCATGGGGGTTTGCACTGGTGGTGGTGGAGCCACAGTACTCAACGGAGTTGAGCGAGCTGTGACGGGTTCACTTGTTTGTGGAGCGCCACTATTGCCACCGAGCCGTTTCAGCAGAGACATACACCACCTCCGTTTGCTAGGGCCATGCGAGCCAGGGTCAAGAACAAATCAGTTTGCGGAAAGGAAGAGACGCGCAGCGTCAACGTCTTGGCCATAAAATCTACTTAGAGCATAGCATAGCACCATTACCCAAGCTGCACAAAATAGGCTTCGCAGGCGCGATCGATCAATTCACGGCTCATATTGGGAGGAATAGCGCGATACTTGGCTTCATCAAGGATCTGGTCGCAGAGATCGCGGGGATGGCAGGCGCGGAGATCACGTCCGACCTTCATATAATGTTCTTGCAACAGATGACGCAACCCCTCATCGCTATACGGAATCTTCTTGGACTTGCAAACGAGTTGAAAGATCGCACGAAACTCAGTTGGCGAGGGATTAGGAACCTCAATTTTATGCCGGATGCGACGGAGGAAAGCATCATCAACGAGGGCTTTCGGATCGAGGTTTGTCGAGAAAATAATCAAGACATCGAACGGCACCTGGAGTTTCTTCCCGGTCTGGAGGGCGAGGTAATCGACCTTCTTCTCGAGGGGCACGATCCAGCGATTGAGGAGATCCTGGGGGCGACACTTCTGGCGGCCGAAGTCATCGATGAGAAAGAGGCCCCCATTGGCTTTGAGTTGGAACGGAGCCTCATAGACCTTGGAGATCGGGTCATAGATCAATTCAAGTTGTTCAAGGATTAATTCGCCACCGACGACCACGCGGGGGCGGCGGCAGACGAGCCAGCGTGCATCGGGGAAACTGGCATTGCTACCGACGGCCTTGTTGCCAAAGGGTGTCGCAACAACTTCGACATGACCGACTTCATGCTGTTGCACAACCTGATGATTAAGTGGGTCAAAGAGTTTAATAATTTGCCCATCAATTTCGATCGCATACGGAATCAAAACGTAGCCGGCAAGCATGTTCGAAATACCTTCAGCGATCGTCGTTTTACCATTTCCGGGGGGGCCGTAGAGAAAGAGTGAACGCGCCGAATTTGCGGCGGGCCCGATGCGATCGAGCATCTTCTCATTGACCACCAGGTGGCTAAAGGCCTGGCGGATCGTCTGCTGATCAATGATCATATCACCGATCTGCTGACGCTGGCACATCTCGAGGTACTCATCAAGCGGAACGGGGGCCGCACCGGCATACTGGCTCCGTTCAATCGCCTCGTGGGCACGATTACGGCCTTTGGGGGTGATAATATACTGGAAGGAACGTTCGCTAAAGCCGCCTTCAGCCCCGATGATATCGGTAAACTCTTCGAGCTTGAGAAACTCAAGCACCTTATCGAGCACACCAAGAAACGGCAACTTGGTCATCTCCTCAAGGCGTTGTCCAGTAATCGAACCGGTAAAATAGATCACCTTGAGGACGTGATCGGTCAGGAACGCCATCGTGAGACCAGTTTCGGCAATGGACGAAGGTTGGCGCGGCATTGCAGGGAGCGCTGCCGCACCAGACTCACGCGATGTCTGGATAGGAGACTGGGAGCTAGGAATTTCGTGCAGCCTAATTGGCATGAGGCCTCCTTACATGACATCGAAGTGAGCCGGCCTTTAGCCGGCGTGATCATTCTTCAATGCCATCGTCATCGTCACCCATATCTTGTTCAATCTCTTCGAGGCCGATTTCCTCTTCTTCATCGGTAGTGAGATATTCTTCATCAACAACGTCAATCTCGTCGGTATGTTCTTCATCATCCAGGAGATCTTCATACTCCTCATAACGAAGACTAGAGACATAGGCAGCTGCCTCACCGAGTTTACCAGGAAACGAGATACGGTTGCGTTGGGCGGGATCCTGATACGTCTCACGAATCAACAAACGAACGCTTCGCGGGTCACTTTGGGCAATCGCGGCGAGATAGCGATTACCGCCATTGATCAACTCGGCGAGGCGTTGGCCAAGCTTTGGTTCAAGGCGACCAACCACCGTACCATCGGCATCGATCACATAGACATTGCGTCCTTCGACGCGAAAAGTCATCTTTTCACCAGTTACGAGCGCATCGACAGCAGGTGAACGAGGCACATCAACGAGGGTTGTGATGGCGGTTCGCCCTGTTTCGGTAATAAACATACGCATATCAACTTGCTGGCGTGGTTTCAGATGGACCTGGCCACTCTCGAAGCCGCGGGCAAGAAGGGCATCAAGGCGAGCGACATTTTTGCGAGCAATGCTATTCGTCGGCGTAATACGCAAGGCCTGTTGATAGGCATCGTGGGCATCACTGTAGCGACCGAGCTCCATCAGGGCCTTGCCAAGGCGATTGAAGGTATCAACATCTTCGCCGAGGCCAAGGATTTGTTGATTTGTTTCCAGGGCCTCTTCCCAGCGATTCATAGCTGCGAGTTCGACGGCCTTCTCTTGCAATTTGCGACGAATGCGCTGTTTTTCATCCTGTCTGGCCAAAGCGGGCTCCTCCACTCTCTATTGATGTTTGCACAAAAGACGGCACATTCAGCCAACCCGTCGCCCCTGCAGGCTCCAGGGGCCAGTATGGGTAATCTGCACCTGTACCACTTGACCAGTAAGGTCATCGGCATGGGTAAAAAAGACTAATTTATTCTGCGGGTTACGCCCACGCCACTTGCCCCGATTTTCACCCTCAACAAGCACGTCCACCGTCTGGTGAAGATACTGCGTATTGAGTTCGGTAGCAACCCGTTCGTGGAGTTGTTCGAGGGCGCGGCGGCGGGCCTCTTTTTCTGTTTCGGTGACGGCGAGCGTAGGATCTTGCTCTTGTTCAGCGGCGAGGGTTCCTGGGCGTGCCGAGAACGCAGCGATATGGATCTTATCAAAGCGGATCGTCGCGCAGAGGGCGAGCGTTTGCGCAAAATCCTCTGCCGTTTCACCGGGATGGCCAACAATAATGTCGGTTGTCAGGGCGATCTGAGGGATAGTGGCGCGAATTTTAGCAACCAAGGCCTGATAGCGTGCAGTTGTATAGCCGCGCCGCATACGCTTGAGCAGCGCATCAGAGCCTGCCTGCACAGGCAGATTAAGATCGGGCATACAGCGTGGCAAGCGAGCCATTGTTTCGATCAAGCGATCGGTCATCCAGGCGGGATGGGACGTGAGGAAGCGCAAGCGTTGGAGCCCGGGAAGCTCGTGGACGGCCTCGAGCAGATCGGCGAGTTCAGGACGGCCAGGGAGATCGTGGCCCCAAGAGTCTACGATCTGACCAAGCAGCGTAATTTCGCGGGCACCACGGTCAACAATGCGACGGCACTCTTCAACCAATTCAGCGAGGGGGCGTGAGCGTTCACGCCCCCGGCGCAGGGGAATGACGCAATACGAACACGTCATATTGCAGCCATACTGAATAGGCACATGCACCGAGACAGGTGGATGCGCCGTGTTGGCAACAGGGAGAACGGGCTCATCGAGTGTATAGATAGGATTCGGTGCGAGAGCCACGACCTCATCAACAGCTGAGGGCGAAATGAAATGGTCAACCATGGGCAACTGCTGCTCAAAGATCGAGCGATTTTCGGGGCCGACCATACATCCCCACAGCACGACACGGGTCTCGGGATGGGCTCGTTTGACCCGCATGAGTTCACCGAGTTTCCCAAAGATCCGCTCTTCGGCACTGGCGCGCACACTACACGAATTGAGCACAATAAACGAGGCTTCATCGGGATAGCGTGCCGGGCTATAGCCAACCCCCTGGAGGGCGGCTTCAAGGCGCTCAGAGTCAGACACATTCATCTGACACCCAACTGTCCAGACATAATAACGCCGCTCGCGAGGGGTTGGGTCGCGATCAGGCTGCTGGCGCAGGGAGAGTTTATCGATAAAGAGAAGATCTTGCATTGGTTACCAGACAATAATAGGCAAACCGGCATTCACGCTGGCTGAGGCTGCTGCCTGGAACAATTCAAGGCAGCGATACGCCTCGGATTGGGGTGAGACACCGGCTTTGATCAGCAGAGGACTCAGTTCGGCGAGTTCCTGTTGCAAACGATGAGATGATGCGAAATAGGCGCTATCTTCGTTTCCATCTTCATCTTCAAAAGCGAGCCAGACGGGTTGCGCAAACTCAACGGGCAAGAAATAGCTATTGATTCCTTGGAGATTGACGAGATGGGCAAACCGGGTCTGGGTTAACTCGTCCCAGATATCAGTCACCATCCGGTCGAGATCATCGTCATAGATCACCGGGCCATCTTCGATGACGTCAGCGATGTCTTCATCGTGTTCAAGATGGACAGCCATCCGTGAAAGCTGATAGAGCGCCCCCATGTGATGTAACCCGCCCTCCCAGACCTGAACCCCAGGCATGGCGAGCAGATCAACATCGATCCCCTGTTCACGGAGTTGATCCTGAACAACAGAGACGGTTTCATATTCTTCGTTATATGCTTCGCGATCCTCATCGGGTCGCACCGTAATCATTGAACCAACGGCAAGGTCAAGTTCAGCAGGCTGGTCATTCGGAACCATAGTTTCTCCTCGATGTGTGCATGATATGCAGCGTATAGTATACCATAGACATCTCTAAGAATGGAGCTTTACGGATTTGAGGTTGCCGCTGCCACACCTTTCTGCTACACTGTAGACTCTAAGAGCCATCGGCGAAATAGGTTTTGTGCAACGCCGCACCCCTGTTGTATAGCAATCCTAAACGACTTGTGTTTCAGAAGGATCGGCTTATGGATTTTAAGAATTACATCAGGTAGTGCCGACTTCAGTCGGCGGAGCCGGAAGCCGACTGAAGTCAGCACTACGGTATGCCCGATGTAATGCTTGATCTTCATTAGTAAAGTCGGCACTCCTGGATAGAACCCAAGCAGGACTGCTCTATGCGCGAATAAACGGGCGTCACATCTGTGAAGGGAAGCAGAGTGAAGCGATTAGCCGGTCAATGGCAGAGCCACCTGAGCGACCATGTCGTTTTCTTTAGCTATCGCTGGTTAGCGTGGATTTTTGCTGCCCTGGCACTCACCCTGCCGGGGCGTCCAACCGAGACCTTGCCACGTGATGCAGGCCTTTTATTGCTGATTGGCGTGCTCAATGTTGTTGCGACCGCTCTTGCGCAAGGATATGTCCAGTTGGCGCGTCAGCGTCCCACCTTGCTTGTGCTTGATCTCATTGTTGGTATCGCGATCCTCTGGTTAAGTGGGAGCACCATGTTGCCGTTCCTCCCCTTTGCCTTGGGGGCGCTGGTCTTGCCCGCACTGTTATATGGCTCACGAGGAAGCATTGTTGGCGGTTCGGTCTTCATTATCCTGGATCTCTTTGGGCTTGCTGTCATCAACCGTGGAAGTGAGGTGACGCTTGCCGAAGGAACCATTGTGCTACGGGTCGTGCTACCACTGCTCTTCAGTTTCTTCTGGTGGTGGGTCGCTGCAGTTGTGATGAAGGACCAGGCGCAGCAGACGAGTGAGGCGGAAGGTGCTCATGGCCCGTTCGCGAGTCCGTTGCTTGGCAGCGCTGATCCTGAGACGGCGCAACGGACGGGCGTACGAACCCGGGTGTTGGAGCGTCCACCGAGCGAGGATGCAGTGCGACGGCCTGTTCATCCGGGGGTGACTTCATCGCTTGTCGCGACGCGTTCAACCGAGCAGCGAGCCGATCCTGCGCGGAAGGTTTTTTATGAACTGATGGCTATCCAGGGCCGTGATCGTGATTTGATGGCGATGCTTGATCAATTAGGCGCGGCCATTGCCGATCAGGCTGGGATCGAGGTGCGGGTCAGCGTCATTGGTGAGCCGCGGCCTCTGCATCGGGCGATAGAGATGCTCTTGTTGCGGATTGCGCATGAGGCGTTGCTCAATGTGCAGCATCACGCGCAGGCACACATAGCGTTGGTGGTAGTGCGGTTTGCACCCAATCATGTCATCCTGATGATCCAGGACGACGGGGTTGGCCTGCTTGACGGTACGTATGAGCGACCGGGCGTGCATGCGTTACGGGTTGTGCGCTACCGTCTCGCCGAATTCGAGGGTGAACTTCACGTCGTTGAGCGTGAGAGCGGTGGCTTGACGGTTGAAGCCAGGATGCCCACGACTCACATATAAGCATGTCGCCACTGGCTCACTGCTTGAGCCCTTGAGACAGCTTGCAGACAAGGTGTCATGAACATGCGTTCCGGGCTTGCGGTCATCAGTATGATCGGGGCCATTGGGTTGATTACCTATGGTATTTTCCAGCCAGTTGAAGGCGAAGTGCGCTGGCTGCTCTGTCTCTGGGCATCTGCCCCTCTGTTCGGCTTAGCCGCATATCTAGCGACACGAACGGGTGAGACGAGGAGTCTATCACGTAATCTGACGAATCTGGGACTTGTCTTTCTGGTTGGTTTTGGCTTGATCAGCCTGCAACTCTTGCGGCAACAATTTGTGCGTGCATCGGCAATTGCGATGCATGTCGTGCAGGATGAAGAAGGTCAGGCGATAAGCAATATCCGCCCTGTCCTTGCCTCACAGAAAGTGTTGCGTGGCGAGATCCGTGATATGCGAGGGAGCGTGCTCGTGCAGAGCGAGCCAGTAGGCAATGCTGCGCGGCGTGTCTATCCGCTGGCTGATCGGTATGATCCGCGTGCCTTCAGCAATATTGTGGGCTTTTTTAGCACGCGGTATGGGCAGAGCGGTCTGGAAGCGACCTACAATGCCTATCTGAGTGGTGAGCGTGGCAACGAATGGCAGCGTCTGCGTGATAGCCTGCTGAGTGAAACTCCGCGTGGCAATCATCTGACCCTGACGTTGAATGCGGATCTACAAGCCGAAGCTGCGGCGGCCTTGGGAGGGCGGACTGGTTCAGTGGTTGTGCTTGATCCGTCTACTGGTGCAATCCGTGCCCTGGTGAGCAATCCTGGTTTTGATCCACGCGGCTTGAGCTTCAACCCTGGGGTGGCTGATCGCGAAGCAGAGAATGAGCGCATCACGCAGTATTGGCAAGAAATGCAGGTAGAAAGCGCAGGCCAGCCGCTCTTGAATCGTGCGACGCAAGGGCTGTATCCTCCCGGTTCAGTGTTTAAGACCGTCACGGCAGTTGGGGTTCTCGAGCACAGTGGGGTAGGTCAGCCAGAGACGATCACCTGTCCCGAGACGTATCTACCCGACCCGAATGCCCCAGCGATTGTCAATGCGGTAGGTGGTTTGGCGACGCGGACTGGTGATCCATCGGATCTCGAGCGGGTCTATGCTTTTTCGTGCAATACCGCCTTTGCGCAGTATGCCACACGGTTGGGGGCCGAGCGGATGGTTGAAACGGCAGGTCGCTTTGATATTGGCACCCCGCAGCGTATGACGACGACGTACCGTGGCCTGAGCGATCTTCTCGCTAATCAGAGCCTGCTCTATCGTGACGCAGGGTTTCTGAATCAGCCACGTGCCTTGGCTGACACGGGCTATGGACAGGGCCAGTTATTGGTGACGCCTTTGCAGATGGCCATGGTTGCGGCTGCCATTGCCAATGACGGGATCATGATGCAGCCATACCTGGTACAGACAGTGAAACGGCCTGATGGGGGGCTTATTCTCACCCACAGCCCGCAGCGGATCCGGCGCACGATGAGTTCGGCCACGGCGCAGACAATGTTGAACAATATGAGTGCCGTGGCCCGCTATGGGTTTGGGCAGAGTATCAGTAGCTTTGTCCCTGGGATCGCGGTGGGGGGCAAATCGGGGACGGCGGAGCACGTGGAGGGTGCTGTGCCGCATGCATGGTTTATTGCCGTAGCTCCACTCGATGCGCCACGGTATGCCGTTGCCGTGATGGTGGAGCGTGGGGGCGAGGGGAGTAGCGTGGGGGCGGAATTGGCGGGGCGTGTCCTGGCCGCTGCCTTTGCCACTGAATAGGCTGCTACTATTGTGGTTGGCGGAGGTCTGTGGTTGGGCATCAGCGTGTGGCAGCGCAATCTGGACGTGCGCTAGGCTCAACGGGATGGTAGGATCAATGGGTTGCATACGTGAAGCTAAAGATCTGCCCATAGGATGGATTGCCTCATGAAAAAGGGCAGGCTGGGTGGACTGTTATGGTTGGTGCTCGGACTCGTCATCATCCTGAGTGGATGTTCTGGTGCTGTGCCACCAATGGCGGCATCTAGGCAAGGATGGGCTGCGACGGCAACGGTGATCACGACGCGTGAACCTGCCGCACCTACGATCGTATTGCCCACACCAACGGATGTGCCTGTGCCTTCACGTCCACCTGAGCAATCGGTCGCAGTCGTTGGAACTGCTGTTGCTGAGCTCGCGCCAACGGCGCTATCCCAGGTCACACGGCTCGAGATTTTTACGGAAGTGTGGCGCCTTATACATGAATACTATCTCTATGATGATTTTGGTGGTGTTGAATGGCTCATGATCCGAGATGAATTTGAGCCCGTAATTCTTGCGGCGCCGACTGATGCAGCATTTTATGAGGCGATCACCCGCATGGTTGCGCGTCTTGGCGATAATCACTCACGTTTTGTGCCTCCACAGGCGGCACGGCGCGAAGACGCGATCACCAGTGGGCGTGAAGAGCAGGTTGGGATCGGAGTTATCGTTTTGCCGTTGGGTGATGGGTTGATGATTCAGCACATCTTTCCTGACAGCCCTGCCCTGCAGTCTGGGTTGCGTCCACGCGACCGAATTGTTGCGATTGACGGTGCTTTTTTTTCGCATGGTGATCTCGAAGGGCCTGACGGAAGCCAGGTACGTCTGGCGGTGGTGCGGCCTGGAGAAGAGAGTCGCGATATTCTTATTACCCGGCGACGGGTAGAGGGGGCCATCACGCCGACGGCACGGCTCTTGCCTGGTGGCATTGCCTATGTGGGTATCACCACGCTCTGGGTGAGCAATATGGATCAGCAGGTGACCGCGTTGCTCACCGAGATAGTTGCTGCGCAGGAGTTGCGTGGGGTTATTCTTGATCTACGGAGCAATCCCGGTGGATGGCGCACGGTTCTGGCGGGGATCCTGAGCCATTTTGTCAGTGGCGAAGTCGGCTACTTTACGAATCGCCAGGGCGACGTTCCCCTCGTGATTGAACCAGGGAGTCTTGACGCCCTGCGCGGGATGCCGCTGATCGTCCTTGTTGATCGCAGTACAGCCTCGTATGCTGAACTGATGGCCGCCATCCTGCAGAGTCATGCTGGTGCGGTTATCGTTGGCGTACCGACGTCAGGCAACACCGAAACCATCTATTCGTACGAACTGAGTGACGGCTCACGCCTTTGGATTGCGCAGGAGGGGTTTGAATTGCTCGATGGCACTGATCTAGAGGGTGTTGGCGTACAGCCGGATGTGATCGTCAACGAGGATTGGACGCGTTTTCGAGAGGAAGATGATCCAGGTATTCTGACCGCGTTACGGTTGTTAAACCCATAGGGGGCAGACACCGAGCGGCGTGGAGCGGGAACGTGGGTAGCGGTGGTGATGGCACGCCCCCACGTTCAGGATGGAGCGTCTACTTGAGCATCCGCATCAATTCGCGAGGGTCAATCCCCCCGGGCCCACCGGGGCCACCACGACCACCGCGACCGCCGCGGCGACCGCCTTTGCCGCTCCCGCCACCAGTGAGTTGCTTCATCATACGTTGCATCTGCTGAAACTGTTTGATAAGAGCAGAGACATCCTGTTCAGAGGTACCGCTGCCACGCGCAATGCGGGCGCGGCGGCTCTGCTTGATAATCTCGGGATTGCGTCGTTCGAGGGGAGTCATCGAGAAGATCATCGCCTCGACGCGCTTGAGCTGGCTCTCATCGAGCAACTCCTCATTGCGAGCGATCTGGCTCATACCTGGGATCATTGCCAGGATCTGTTGAAGTGGACCGAGCTTACGCATCTGTTGCATCGCATTGAGGAAATCCTCGAAGTCGAACTTACCTTTGCGGAGCTTCTTCTCCATCGCTTTGGCCTGGTCGGCATCGTACATCTGCTCAGCCTTTTCGATAAGGGAGAGCATATCGCCCATGCCGAGGATGCGTGAAGCGAGGCGATCGGGGAAGAAGGGTTCGAGGGTATTGGTATCAATTTTCTCGCCGGTCGAGAGGAACTTGATCGGCACCCCGGTCACAGCACGCACCGAGAGGGCGGCGCCACCACGAGCGTCACCGTCCATCTTGGACATCACGAGGCCGGTAATCTGGACGCGCTGATTGAACGTATCAGCCACACGCACCGCTTCCTGCCCGGTCATAGCATCAACGACGAGCAGGCGCTCGATTGGATCGACCCGGGCAATAATCTGGTCAAGCTCGACCATCAGGGTCTCATCAATCTGGAGGCGTCCAGCGGTATCAACAATCAGTACATTGACCTGATCCCGTTTCGCCTGCTCGAGGGCATTGGCGGCGATATCAGGTGGTTGGCTGCCAGCGGGCTCACTATAGACTGGCACATTCAATTGCTTGCCGAGGGTCTGGAGCTGGGTAATGGCGGCAGGGCGATAGATGTCACAGGCGGCCATCATCACACGGCGGCCCTTTTTACGTAAATGAAGAGCGAGCTTGGCGGCGAGGGTCGTTTTACCCGTACCTTGGAGACCAACAAGCATGATCACCGTCGGACCAGGGCGTGACTCCTGGAGGGGGGCCGGATCATTGCCAAGGAGGTTAATCAGTTCTTGATGAACAATTTTGACGACCTGCTGATGGGGCGTCAGGCTCTTGGTTACCTCTTCGCCAATCGCCTGCTCAGTCACCTTGGCGACAAAGTCTTTGACGACCTTAAAATTAACATCAGCCTCAAGGAGCGCGAGGCGAACTTGCTTCATAGCCTCACGGACATCATCCTCATCGAGGCGGCCTTTGCTCCCGAGTTTTTGAAAGACCGTCTGGAGACGATCAGAAAGACTTTCAAACATAGCATGCGCTCGTTTCTCTGCTGCGCGTATACGAAACTATCATTTATTGTAGCCGCTACCATGGGGTTGCGTCAATTGGCAAGATTCTGAGGCAATTGCAATTGCGTGGGCACGGACGAGGGCGATCGCAGTAGCATGCGAACAGACGAGGCCCTCGATTTCAGCGATCATGGTCAAGAGGCGGCGATAATTGCGACGTAATTGCTGCTCATCGGCATCATCGAGCATACCGAGACCGGCACGCCAGACATCAAACGACGCATCGGGATCGCCAAGTGGCCGCAGGCGATCGAGGGTTGCGTAGAGTTGGGCCGCACTATCAGTTAAGAGACGAATGGTATCAATTGCCATAAGTGTATCATGAGGCTCATTCCATATTGAAAGGTATGGTAGCCTACCGGCACGTTTGTGAGATCAGTCGCAAGTTTTATTTCTGGGGGTAAATCTCTCAGCCTGTGGGCTGACGCACGAGGCCTGTTTCTGGTATAATCCAATGGGAAGAAGAAGAATATGCAGGTATGACGCAACAAAATACAATCCGGCCTGAAGCCGATACGCCTTTCACCCCAGATCAGACAGCGGTCCCTCGCCCGAGTGCAGCGCCGGTGTTTCGCCCGCGCCAGCGTTTTTTGCGGGTTTCGCTCTTTTTTCTGAGCGTAGTGATCCATATCTATATCTGGGACATCTTTCTGGCGCGCTTTACGCTGTTGCGCTGGTATGTGCGACGTTCGGCGGCAGCGCGATGGTCGCGCCTTGCGCGTCGTTTTCGCTTTCTTGCGCTTGAGCTTGGCGGGATGCAGATCAAGCTTGGGCAGTTTCTCTCATCGCGGGCTGACATTGTGCCCGATATGGTTCGGCGCGAACTTGCCGGCCTCCAGGATGAAGTTCCTCCTGCTCCGGCTGGGCATGTGCTGGAAGTGATTATTGAGGAACTGGGCGCACCACCGAGCGAGATCTTTCAGCGTTTTGACCAGGAAGCTGTGGCGGCTGCTTCACTTGGGCAGGTTCACTTTGCCACGCTGCACAATGGCCGTGAAGTCGCCGTCAAGGTGCAGCGGCCTTATATTGAGCGCATTATTGAAGTAGATCTGAGCGCCGTTGCCTGGGTCATCCGGCTGATCAAGAATTACCCGCCGATTCGACGGCGGGCCGATCTTGATGCGCTGCTCGCCGAGTTTGCACGAGTGCTTGTCCAGGAACTGGATTATGTTCAGGAAGTGCAGAGTGCGGCTCGTTTCCGCAAGAATTTCGCGGGAGTCTATGGCGTTCATGTCCCTGAGCCAATTCCTGAGTATTCGACGCGCCGTGTCCTGGTGATGGAGCGGATCAGCGGGGTCAAGATCAATGATCTGCCTACGCTTGAGGCGCTGGGGGTGAGTCGGATTGAGTTGGCGTCGCGACTCAACAATTGTTATCTGAAGCAATTTTTTGTTGATGGCTTCTTTCATGCCGATCCGCATCCAGGCAATCTCTTTGTGCGGATCGATCCAGAGTTACCGACGGTTGCCTATACGAATGGGCAAACCGAACCGATGAAGCAGAGTGACGATTTTAGGAACGGGCTTCTGTCTGATGGGCATCTGCTTGATGATGCCGAAGCCCATACGGTTCAACGTGGGCGTCCGTTCACCCTGATCTTTATTGATTTTGGGATGGTTGGTTCCTTGCCGCCACAGACGATGGAGGTGATCCGTGGAGGGGTCGTTGGTCTGGCAACCAATGATGCTGAGCGGATTGTCGATACGTTTGAGCGCTTGAATATGCTGTTGCCCGGGGCTGATCGGCGGCTGATCGTTCATGGGGTCGAGATCATGCTGCGCCATTCGTTTGATCGCACGATGCGCGAGATGACGAATATTGATGTTGATGCCATTTTTGCCGAGACCAAAGGCATTATCTATGATCTGCCTTTCCAGATTCCGCAGAATCTGCTCTATTTTGGCCGTGCGATGAGCATGGTGGCGGGCCTTTCGACCGAGCTTTGCCCTGATATCAATCTGTTCCAGGAACTGCGCCCCTTTGCGCGGATGTTGCTTGATCAAGAGCGGCGGAATGGTAATTGGTCTGAGCAGATCCAGAAGGAATTGCGCGAGCTTGGGCAGATTTTGCTCACCTTGCCGCGTCAGATGGATGCCTACTATCGGGCTGGCAATCGGGGCGAGTTGCAGACACGCTCGGATATGAGTCGGCTGGAACGCGGTCTTCGCCGGGTGGAACGGTCAAACGATCGGCTTGCCGGCGGGATGCTGGCAACCGGGCTCTTCTTGGGGGGCGTGCAACTGCGCACGCGTGGTTTTGAGAAAGAGGCTGATCGCGCCTGGTGGGCTTCGGTTCTCGCGACGATCTGGATACTCTGGCCCCGTGGTGAACGGTGAACATCGGGTGATCTGGGGCGGCGCGATCATTTTGCTGGTGATCGCGCTGGTGATGGTGGTGTGGTGGCCCCGGTCTTCTCCAGATCCACTTACGCAGGCTGATGCGTTGTTCGCTGCCGGACGTTATTACGAGGCACTTGAGGCGTATCAGGGGCTGGCTGGAGATCATCCGGCGGCATTGTTGCGTGTTGGGATGCTCCGTGTCATTCGTGGCGAAGCAGTGCTGGCTGAGCGGACACTCAGGTCGGCGATGGTGCGGGGGCTTGCGCCAGGTGACTATCACCTGGCCTTGCTGTATCTGGGGCAAGCGCTAGTTGACGATGGGCGTGTGGCGCAGGCTGAGCGTACTTGGGCCTTGCTAGAAGATTGTCGGGTTGGCGAGGCATGTGTGTATCGCGGGCCAGGACGAGTGTTGATTGCCGAGGCCTACCTGAGGCATGGGGCATATGGCGCTGCAGCCGAGGCGTATCGTGACGCACTGACCTTGCCGATGCCATCAGGCTGGGCCGAACGAGCGCGGTATCAACTGGTGCTGTTGCAGGCGGGCGACGATCCTGGCGAGGCGCTGGCGACCCTGATGGCAACCGACGACGTTGTGACCTCTGGCGTGCTGGCGAAGCCTCTCTTGTCCAGGCTGGAGGGGGATCGGGCGCACTTGAGGGCGGTACTTCAGGTTGAGGAGGGGTTGCGAGCACAACTGCTTGGGCAGACCTATCTTGAAGCGGGCCTGTATGATCTGGCGATTACCCAGTTTGCCCTGGTTGACCCTGACAGCCCTGAAGGCTTGAGTGCAGCGGCATACCTTGCGTATGCGCACTGGCTTGCTGGTCACACGGGCGAAGGGCGTGAAGCGTTGGCAGCAATGGTGGGGTTGCATCCTGATACCCCACAGGCACGAGCTTTGCTGGCGCTGATTGCGGTGGCGGAGGGAGCGGACGAAGTCGCCTGGCTGGAACTTGATGCGCTTGCGCAGGGGCATCCGCAGACACCCGATCGTCATCTAGCGCGGGCGAGTTGGTACGCAGCGAAGGGCGAATACGCCCAGGCTAGCCTGGCATATGAGCAGGCGCTGGGAGCGGCACCGTTTGAAGAACAGGGCCGATATGCGCTGCTGGCCGCCCGCTTTCACCTGGCGACGACCTACGAACTTTGTTCTGCCGGTCTGCCACTCACCGAACTCGCGTTAGAGCGGCTTCCAGAGGAGATTGACGCCCTCGTGCTTGCGGCAGGAGTGCGGTATCAGTGCAGCGATGGGCGTGGAGCGATTGAAGCGGCACAGGCTGCTGAGGCGCGGGAAGCGCGGGCGGATGCAGCCTTTTACCTGGGGGCAGCCCTGGCGTCAACTGGCGAGTACGAAGCAGCCCGAGCGGCGCTGATACGGGCAAGCGATCTTGCTCCCGCCTCGCGCTGGCGGGAACGCGCAGAGTTGCTCCTGGCGACGCTGCCACAGCGGCATAACTTGACGCCAACAGCAGATCGGGTAAGATAGACGCGCTATGCAAGAAAATTTCTTTGTCTACCAACGGCGTGCGTTACGTCCACTTCTGGTATGGGGCATTGGGAGCAGTGTGCTCGGCGCACTGATGCTACCTTTTGCCGGTTTCTGGCGGCATTTTGGCCTTCAGGCCGTGGCCTGGGGTGTCATTGATGTGTTGCTGGCGATGATTGGACGGCGGAGTGCGCTGCTCAAGGCTGAGCGGATGGCTACGGGTGAGCTGGAAGAGCGTGATGCGCTGCGTGAAGCCGAGCAATTCCGCAAGATACTCACCGTTAATGCGGGCCTTGATGTTGGGTACATTCTCGTCGGGCTAGCGGTGGCTCTGCGTTATGCCGAGCGCCCTGATCGTCAGGGTCTCGGGTATGGTATTGCGACGCAGGGAGCCTTTTTGCTGGTCTTTGATGCACTGCTGGCACGCCAGGTAGGCCAGCGCATGGACGCCGATGATCACGAATGAACTCTATGGACTATTGCAGTGCCCGACATGCCACTCACGGGCATTGTATGTACTTGACGACGGAGTGCATTGTGCTTCGTGTGCCACGATTTATCCGTTGCGTGAAGGCTATCTTGATCTGATGCCACGGGGGACACACTACGACTATGTGTCGAAGTATGTCACCGATGAGACCGAACTGGCAGAAGAGTTGGACTATCGTGAGTTGGCCCCACCGTTGCTCGCTGCCGGGGTGCGTGACCGAGCGTTGCGGCGTTTGCTGCGGTTTCGCCCGACTGATGTTGTGCTCGACAACGGATGTGGCACAGCCAAGCACGCAGTCTGGAATGCCGACCAGGTTCACCTGATGGTTGGCAGTGACCCGGCTACGCTCTTTGCTGACCGAGCGGTGGCCGAGGTTGCCCTGGCCCAGGCCGACTCGCGGAGCCTGCCTTTCGCCGAGGGGACTTTTGATAAAGCCTTTGCGATTGATATTCTCGAACACTTCCCGCTTGAGGTGATTGACGCGTATCTGGCGGAAACGGCGCGGGTTTTGCGCCCTGGTGGGCGGATGCTCGCCTTCTCGAACACCCGCGAGATGTCGCCCATCCAGCCGATCATCAATCTCAGTCGCCGCCTTGGGCGGCTCTTTGTGCGGGCAGGGTTGTATGATTTTTCGCGAGAGGCGCGGCGGAAATCCGACCATATCAAAGCACTTGAGACCTGGGAAGATGTCGTTGCGGCCTTTGAGCGGGCCGGTCTGCGCCCGGTCAAAGTCGTCTTCTGGAATAGCCTCTTTACCACCTTTGTTGAGCATGTGGTGATGAAGCTCGGCGAGGCTGTGCTAGGGCGCACGGCGAAGAAACCATCGCAGCCACAGCCTAACGTGGCTGAAGAGGCGGGTCTTGATCCGTACCTCTCGTCCCTTGCTACGCAGACGACACCCGAAGGAACGGCTCGCGAAATTCGGGCACGCCAGCGGGTGCGTTCACACCTGCGCCCTGGTAGCCTGGTCTATCGTGCCTTACTGGTGATCACCCTGGTGATGGAACTCGATCTCTGGTTGTTTGGCTGGATGCGTTGTGGTAGTTACTTTATTGTTGTGGAGAAACCGCGATGATCGAGTATCGGCCATTCACCCCTGATGACCGTGACCGCTGTCTGGCGCTCGAGAGCTATGCCTTTCAGGTGAACCCGGAACTGGTACCGCTTGATGCCGAGGAACTGGCTCAGTTCCGGGGGCTATTTGTTGACGGGCAACTCGTGGCCCAGTTGCAACTGCACGATCTACAGGTTCAGCTTGGGGCAGGGGTACAGGCTGCGGTTGGCGGTATCGGTGCGGTCGCCAGTACCCCCGAGTTGCGGCGACGTGGCTATATCGGAGCCTTGCTGCGGCACGCGGTTGACGAACTACGCTCCTCTGGGGTGGCATTGGCGATGCTCTACCCCTTCAAGGTCTCATTTTACAGTCGCTACGGCTGGGCGACCTGCATGGAGCAGAAGATCTACAGTGGGGAGCCAGCCCTCTTTCACTCGTTTCGTCGGGCACCGGGGCGCTGGATTGCTGTTGGCGAAGACGAAGTTGACGAGCTTGATGCGATCTACCGTGAGGCGCTGCGTGGGCGTTTTGGCCCGGTTGTTCGTACACCGGCCTGGTGGCGCAACCGCATCATGCGGGACTGGCAGCAGCGCCCCTACTATGGTTACATTTGGCGCGATGAGCAGGGCAAGGGGCGTTCGTATACGATCTTTCGTTTTGAGCGTGAAGCCCGCGGTGATGTGATGCATTGCCGTGAAATGGTCGCGGTTGATCCGATTGCGCGCGCCCAACTCTTTGTCTTTCTTGCGGGGCATGAAGGCCAGGTTGCCAGGGTGGAATTTCGGGCGCCTGCGGATGCACCGGTCAATTTACTCTTTCCTGATCCATTGGAATGCCGCGTCCAGCCCTATTTTATGTTGCGCCTCCTGGATATTGCCGCCGCGTTTGAGGCGCATCGTTATCCAAAAGATTTGCAGGGCCAGGTAACGATCGCTGTGACCGACGACTGGCTTGTCGAGAACCAACAGATCTTTGCGCTGGAATTTGCGGCAGGTGCCTGTCAGGTACGCCAGATGCCACTTGGAACATTGCCTGATATCCAGTGTGACAGCCGCATTTTGGCGCAGATCTATAGTCGTTACCTGCGACCACGGACAGCGGCGACCTTTGGCACGCTCGAGGTCTATAATCGGGATGCTCTGGCTCTCTTTGATCGGGCGTTTATGGGCCTGGTGCCATTTAGCGTAGATATGTTTTGAGCGCCTGCTGACAAGGTTGCTCAGCCTGCTGATGGGTAGATAAGGTTTCTTCTGGCGAAAGAGGCCAGCAAAGCCGGCCTCTTTCGTCAGAAGAAACCTAGCTTTTGTTGGTCAAGGTGGAGGTTGATGGTGCGACCGCTCTATATTTCACCACTCGGGCGTGGAGGGGTGGATTTTGGCATTCAGAACATTGTGCGCTCGGTGCGTGCGGCAGGGTTACAGCCAGAGTTGTTGCGGTTGCCCGAGATCTACAACTTTCTGCCTTTTCTGATTCGTCGTGCCTTGCCTGAAGGGTGGTGGCGCGGGTTTGATCTGATGCAGGGGCGGTCGCGGGTCGCCTTTAGCTTCAAAGCAACTGGTTTGCCGGTGGTGACGACGGTGCATCACTTGACGACAGACCCTGATTTGCAGCCCTACAGTTCATTTGCCCAACGTCTCTTTTATCGCCTAGTCGAGTCGCGTTACGACGGCCTTTCGGTCGCGTATGCTGATGCGGTCGTGTGCGTCAGCCGTTTCACGCAGCGCCAGGTCGAGCAGACGTATGGGCGTGCCGATAGTATCATCATTTACGATGGTATTGACACAGATGTCTTTGTGCCAACACCTGATTTTGCACGTCGGGACGATGGCCTGCCCCCGGCGGACGGGCGGATCAGGTTGCTCTTTGTGGGCAACCGAACGCGGCGCAAAGGGTTTGATCTCTTGCCAAAGATCATGGAACAACTGCCGTCTGACTATCGGCTCTACTATACGGGTGGTTTTCAGGGGAA
Source organism: Candidatus Chloroploca asiatica (assembly GCF_002532075.1). Lineage (GTDB taxonomy): Bacteria > Chloroflexota > Chloroflexia > Chloroflexales > Chloroflexaceae > Chloroploca > Chloroploca asiatica. The sequence continues at coordinate 44,100 of NZ_LYXE01000031.1, forward strand.
CGAAACGGCACCGCCGCACCCCCAAATGACGCCGCTTGGTTCACCTGATCGGGCCGGGCTCGTTGCCGCCTACCAGAGCTGTGACATCCTACTCTTCCCATCGCGGTTAGAGGGCTTTGGCATTGCACCGGCGGAAGCGCTGGCGTGTGGGCGTCCGGTGGTAACCACACGGGCGGGTGCGTTGCCTGAAGTTGTGGATCAAGGGCTCAACGGTTTTCTCGTTGCGCGGGATGATATTGCCGGTTATGCCGAAAAAGTCCGGATCCTTGGTGAAGACGCCGCGATGCGTCGGAGCTTTGGCGACCATGGGCGTCACAAAGTTGCCAGCAACTTTGGGTACGACCAACTGGGCAACCGCTTTCGGAGGTTATACGAACGGCTACTGGGGCGTTGAAGGCGCTGTGGTGAGGCCTCAGGTAGAGTGTTTTTGACTGGCGACGCCCGTTCCTCCACGCGGGGGAGGGGGCATCAAAGGGGTTCACCAGCCCTCCGCAAGGCTGCCTGATGCAGCCCTCACCGCAGCGGTGCGGGCCACGACATGGTTGGCGCAGGACGGCCCCCAGACCTGGGTTCCCGCGCACGCGGGAACCCAGGTCTGGGCCGTCCCACCGGTCATGCCCGCGTCATCCCCATATCATGCCCGCGCAGGCGGGCATCCAGCGGGCCATGGTGGTGAAACCCTTTGAGGGGGAGGGTAAAGGAGGCTTATGACCCGAGCAATTCTTCGGCCTCGATGATAGCCTGGGCGATATCCTTCATCTTGGCACGCTTATCGCGGGCGCGTTGACGGAGGCGCTCGTAGGCATCGCGTTCATTGAGCCCAAGGCGTTGCATCAAAATCCCCTTGGCGCGCTCGATCAACTTGCGTGCCTCGAGTGACTCTTCGAGTTCATCAACCTGGTTCCGCAGCGTTTGCATCTCCTTGAAGCGTGCGAGGGCGATATTGATCGCCGGGGGTAGTTCGATCTCATTGATCGGCTTGACGAGATAGGCAAGCGCACCAGCAGCCTCGGCTTTGCGCACCGTATCTTTATCAGCGTAGGCCGTGAGCATAATGATGGGCACGGGAAACTGGTCACGGATGCGTGCGGCAGCCTCGGTACCTTCCATTTCAGGCATTCTGATATCCATCATAATCAGATCGGGCTTGAGGCGACCGGCCAGGTTCACCGCCTCAACGCCTGAGCGTGCGATCCCGATGACATCGTAGCCGAGCCCTTTGAGTTGTTCTTCGAGTGTTAGTGAGACAAGGTCATTGTCTTCGGCAATCAGAATGCGGATAGCGCTCACGGTTTTTCCTTTTGCACAACGTGCCTCATATGTCTGTCAATGCTATGTTCTGACATGCGCGCAGCCTTGTCATGCTGAGCGGTTTGTAACCTGAGTTTTCTGACGTTCCTGGGCTCGCAGCCTTGTCATCACTCGCGGTGTCACTGGCCCGTGGATTATGCTAATGATACCACACCAGCGGCCCGACAAGGACGAAAAGGTCTATGCTATAATCGAGACAGTGCTTGTGGCAAGGGAGGGATGGCGTGTTGAATTGGAATAATTTCGGATCGGCGTTCAATACACTACGTGAGCTAGATGTCACGGCGATTCGTGAAGAGAGCGAAGTTGTTGTACGGATTGCTGGTCTTGGCTCGCGGCCACTGTTTCAGCGGGTGGTCGAGATCCTGCGCATGAGTGGCAGTCATCATTTTGGACCACATGGGCCAGATCCATTTTCGTATCAACCTCTGCCGTATGGTGAACCTGAGCCTGGCTTGCGCGAGGCCGACCTCTTGTTGGTGACGGTGGATGGACGTGCGCCGCTCACTGCTCGTGATGCCGAGGCCATCGGGCGTCTGGCGCTGCTCGCCTTGCCAACAGTGATCATCATTGCTGGCGTTGCGGCCCCGGATGAGACAGAGCCTGTGCGACCCGAGTTTGCCCATGCGCGTATTCTTGTGCTACCTGAGCTTGGCGCTTCTGACGTTGCCGAGCAGATCGCGACGGCCATACTTGATCGGTTGCCGAAAGACCGGCAGCTCGCGGCGGCGCGGGCGGTCACCGGGCTGCGTTCGGTGTATGCCCGTACCCTGGTCAACTCAATTTCGAATACCAACGCCACCTATGTTTTGCTCTCATCGATTCCGATGCAAATACCGATCTTATCGGTGCCAATCGCCACAGCAGACATGCTGGTTCTGACAAAAAACCAGGCCTTGATGGTCTATCGGCTGGCGCTAGCGCACGGGGCTGCACCTGATTTCCAGGCGCGGATGCGCGAGATTTTGCCGGTGGTAGGCGGGGCGTTTGCGTGGCGTCAGCTTGCACGAACCCTGATTGGCCTGATTCCCTTCTGGGGGATCTTGCCGAGGGTCGCTGTATCGTATGCGGGCACATATGCAACAGGGATGGCAGCGTGGCGCTGGTTTGCTGAAGGTGAGCTCGTCTCGCGTGAACGGATGAAGGCAATTGCTGAGGATGCATTGCGGATCGGGCGTGAGCAGGGTGCGGTGTTGATTGCCACGATGCGTGCCCAGGGCAACAAACCTGGTTTGAGTCTATTCAGGCGCAGGCATAAAGAGTGAGGCCCCGGCCCACTTTTTCGTATGCTAACAACGCCAGCTTAGCTGGCGTTGTTAGCATACGAAGAGACTACTTATCTTCGGGATCGAGGCGAGTTGTCTCACCGGTGACGGGCCCACTTGCTGGTGGGTCTTGCTCGTTACGAATCCGGGTCACAAAAGCGGCAAGCTGATCATTGAGTTGGGCAATGCCACGAGCGAGGGTTTCCTGGAAATCCTGGGTCACCTTGCTTTGCTGGGCCTGATTCACGGCCTGCTCACTCTTTTCGACCAGTTCCTGGATGCGAGGATTCTCTTTGAGTGACTCGACGGCAGACTGAAGCTGGGTGCCAATCTCGCGCAGGCCTGAGGAAAGATCCTTTTGGATCTGTTTGGCCTTATCGTTTTCCATGGCATTGCGGACGGCATTTTCGAGTTGCTGGCCCAATTCACGCAATTCGCTGGCGAGATCGCTCTGAGGCTGATCTGATGGATCCGACGGATTCGGCTGATCGTCTGGCTGACTCATCTGACTTCTCCTTCTAATGATTTGCACTTAGAAACGGCGGCGCCAGCGGCGGAGCACCCACCATCCACTGGCAAAAGCAAAGATTCCGGCACGGAGGGCTGCGCGTTGGTGCGTCTGGCCGGGAGCATTGGGGGCGGATGACTGAAAGGATGGGCGAAGCGAGGCCTGAGCTTGTACGGCGAGGCCAGGCAGCGCTACCTGCGTGACAGGCAACCTATGCTGACGGGCTGCCGCATAGATTTCGGCATGGACAAAAAGGTCAGAGCCGGTTGGTTGACAATATTGACGCAGATCACTGCGCAGAAGAGCGAGCCCAAGGGCCGGGTCACGCAAGGTCGCATCGTGGCGACGGCCAAGCAGGGCCAGCAGGCGATCGCGCAGCGTGTGTGCTGGAGGTTCGCGATAGGGCATGACTGCAGCGTATCCCGGGGCACTTGCAAGAAGGCGTGGAAGCGAGGAAGGCAGCACTGGCCTGCTGAGATCGAGCGTGATCAGATACGTTCCGCGTGCGGCACTCCAGGCATCATAGAGCGCAGACCGGTAACCACGGCGTCGCGGATAGCGCATCAGAACAATCGGAGCGTGGAGGGCCGCAAAACGGTCGATCTGTTGGGCCAGATCGCGGGAACAGCCATCATCAACGAGGATAATCTCGGTCTCGGCTAGCCGCCCAGCCACACATGCAAGGCATTCGGCCACCGTTGCAGCAAGCCCCGTTGACCGATGACTGACTACCAAGACAATGGAAAGAGGGAACTGTTCCATACGACAGCAACTACTCCACTTATGGTACAAACCTCGCGTAACTAGTATAGCATGCCTTGCGGCAGCGTTTTTTGACGCAGAGGTGCAGAGGCGCAAAGGCGTAACATTAGAAGATTGATTTTTTGAAGCAAAGGCGCAACATGTCTGACGTGTGCCTACGGTGCTTGCTGGTAGCACTGGCGACAGCGTGCCTCATAGAGATCGAGCCCGCCGACAACGAGGGTTTCAGCTTCGCGGGGGGCCGGGTCCCCATTGATAAGCCGTTGCGAGCGTGTGGCATAGGCCCCGCAGCGTACGCAGATAGCATAGAGCTTGTCAACCTGTTCGGCAACCGCCATGAGTTGCATCATCCCCGGGAAGGGCTCGGCCCGATAGTTTTGATCGAGCCCAGCCACAATCACCCTGAGCCCCTGGTCGGCCAGAAACTGACAGGCATCGAGAATCGCCTGTGGCGAGTCTTCGAGGAAATGGATCTCATCGAGGGCGACAACCTGAACATCCTCGGCGGCGGCAAGAACCTGTTTGACCGAGGTGATCGGCACAGCCTCGAGTTGTGAGCCGGTGTGGCTGGCGATATGGGCGGCACTATAGCGCGTATCCATCCGAGGGGTAAAGATACGGCAAGGCTGACGGGCGATCATCACCTGTCGCATGCGCCGAATTAACTCCTCAGTCTTGCCACTATACATACATCCACAAATGACTTCGATTCTTCCACCGGAACCAGGTCGAGTCATAAAAATAATCCTTGAAGATAGGCAGATTTCATTCTGGTCAATATACGTACATCTGTACAATGTGTCAAGTTGTTGGGCAGTGCCAGGGCCGCAGGCCCCTGGCACCACCCGTGCCGAGCTCGTGCTCTACACCCAGTTCTTCTTTGGGGGTTGACAGCCAGTATACCGAGTGGTATACTGGCTGATATGGATAACCGTCAAGCAATTTTAGCGCACGCACTCGACCTTTTTGCTTCTCGTGGCTATGATGCGGTTGGGGTACAAGCGATCTGCACGGCTGCGGGGATCACGAAACCAACCCTCTACCATTATTTTGGGAGTAAGCAGGGTCTGCTTGCGGCGCTCGTCGAAGAGCGTATCGCGCCTTTATTGGCCCAACTCGCTGAAGTGACGACCTACAGGGGCGATCTTCCGCACACACTGACGCAGCTTGTACATATCTATTTTGGCTTTGCGCGCACAGAACCTGTCGTCTATCGGTTGATGTTAGGCCTCTGGTTTGGGCCTACGACGGGGGAGGCGTTCCAGATCATTGTGGCATGTATTCAGGAGCAACATCGCCTGGTTGAGGAGCTTTTTGCATGGGCTACCGCTGATCATGGCAACATGCGTGGACGGCAGCGTATTTATGCCGCCACCTTGCTTGGCACAATCAATATCCGGGTAACGATGGCGCTCAACGGATTTGGTGACCTTGATGACACTGTTGTCTACCAGACAGTTCACCAGTTTTCGCATGGTATCTATTCATAATTTAAGGATCTACATAATGACTCACTGGTCACATGACGCCATCTTTTACCATATCTACCCGTTGGGCCTGTGTGGTGCGCCGCATACGAACCCTTTTGATGGGAGTGTTGCGCCACGGTTGCGCGAGCTCCACGACTGGATTGAACCGATGCGCACGCTTGGCGTGAACGCACTCTATCTAGGGCCTTTGTTTGAGTCAACCAGTCACGGATATGACACCGTTGACTACTATACCCTCGATCGGCGCCTTGGTACGAACGCGATGCTGGCAGAGCTTGCCAATGAACTGCATCGCAATGGGATCAGACTGATCCTTGACGGTGTGTTTCACCATGTTGGGCGTGATTTCTGGGCGTTTCGCGATCTCTTGACGCACCAGGAGGCTTCGGCCTACCGGGATTGGTTTGTGGAGATTGATTTTAGTCAACGGAGCCCTTACGGTGATCCTTTCAGTTATGCGAGTTGGGATGGATACTTTAATCTGGTGAAACTTAACCTGCGCAATGCAGAGGTGCGGGCGCATCTATTTGGGGCGGTGCAGAACTGGATCGAGCAATTTGACCTTGATGGTTTGCGGCTTGATGTGGCCGAACTGCTTGACCTGGAGTTTCTGCGTGAGTTGCGCCAGGTTTGCAAAGCACGCAAACCTGATTTCTGGTTGATGGGTGAGCAGGTCCATGGTGATTATCGGCGTATCGCCAACCCCGACATGCTTGATGCAACAACAAACTACGAAGTCTACAAGGGTCTCTACTCAAGCCACAATGATCACAACTACTTTGAAATTGCCCATTCGCTCAAGCGGCAATATGGGTCAGAGGGTGTCTACCGGGGGCTGCCGCTCTACAATTTTGTTGATAATCATGATGTACCGCGTGTGGCCTCGATCTTGGCTGAGCCAGCGCATCTCGCCCCAATCTATGCGTTGCTCTTGACGATACCTGGGGTGCCAGCGATCTACTATGGGAGTGAGTGGGGGTATGGTGGCGTGAAGAGCGATGATGACGCGCTCCTCCGCCCGCAGTTACGTCTGCCAGAAGCACGGGTGCAGGCGCCGTACCCTGAACTAGCCGACACCCTGGCGCTTCTGGCTGATTGCCGCCATCGTTTGCCAGCCCTTCGTTATGGCGACTACACCCAGGTGCATGTTGCTGCCGAGCAACTCGCTTTTGTCCGCCGCTACCACGAGCAGTTTGCGCTGGTTGCGGTCAATGCAGCTGCTTCACCAGTGGATCTCGTGCTGCCGATGGAGCTACCCAACGGAACCGTGCTGATGGACTGGCTGAACCAGGGTAGCGACCTGATCGTCAACGAAGGTCGGGTCACCCTTCACGTGCCCGCTCGGTGGGCGAGTCTGCTCACAAGGGCCTCAGCGACCTAACCATCTGGCATATAATGAAGCAGACAACCGCACACACATCGCTGAAGGATTGGGTATGTCTGCTTCAAAACCCCGTCGGCGCTCGCCGTCTTCGTCATTCTGGGCTCTGTTGCTTGTGGTGGGACTGGTTACCCTCGGCTACTTGTTTAGCCAGGGTGTTTTCAATCCGCTGTTGCGTCGGGTGGGGCTTGATCCGGCCTGGTTTGGCCTGGAGCATACTGCGCAGCCAGCGGCCATCATTGCGACTGATGCTGGCTCGCTCGAGGTCTTTTTTACCACCCCCGAACTCGTCTATCCTGATGTGCCACGGAACCGACTTGCCCCGGCGCATGAACGGGCGTTGCTGGCTGATCTTCGGTCGGCGACGCAGAGCATTGACTTTGCCAGCTTTGAGTACAATCTGACGAGTCTTGCCGACGCACTGGTCGCGGCTCGGCAACGGGGAGTGAAGGTGCGCCTGGCGCTTGACCGTGGCAACCTCGAAAATCCAGTGATGGCGAAATGGGCCGGAATTGTGGAGGATGCAGGGATTCCGATCAGTTGGGAAGAGAGTAGTAATTTTCTGCACAGCAAATTTGTTGTGATTGATGAGCGCATTGTCTGGACTGGTTCGTGGAATCCGACGATCAATGATACCTACCGGAACAACAATAATATTCTGCGTAGCACCATCCCCGTGCTCGTGGCCAACTATCGTGCCGAGTTCGAGCGGATGGCTGACGGAGATTTTGGGAAACGCAAGAGGGGCGCTACGCCTTATCCAACGATCCAGATGGGCGATGTGTTGATCGAGAATTATTTTTCGCCAACTGAACCGGTGCGTGACCGCATTGTGGCGTATCTGGCTGAAGCTGAACGTAGTGTTGATGTGATGGCCTTTTCGTTCACGGCTGATGAGATCGGTGAGGCGATGGTTGAACGCCATCAGGCAGGTGTTCCCGTACGAGTTGTCTTTGAAAATCGCAATGCCGCTGGAATTGGATCGGAATTTGATCGCTTGTTTGATGCTGGTATTGATGTGCTCAAAGACGGCAATTGTTATACCATGCACCACAAGGTGATCATCATTGATCAGCGGATTGTCATCACCGGCTCGTACAACTTCACGGCACGGGCCGAGAATGTGAATGACGAGAATCTTTTGATCATCAATGATGCGGCGCTTGCGGCGGGGTATCAAGAAGAATTTGCGCGAGTCTATACGCAGGCGCGCAATCCGCTACGTTGCAATTAGGTTGCGGGGTCACGGCAGCGCCGTGCCCCAACCGGACATATGCTTAAAACTGGTATAATCGAGCAGAGCATCATGCTGATATTGACAGTGCTTCTGATCTGGTGAGCGTGCCATGATCGCAATTCTTGAGCAACTCAATCTGCTCCTCGCGGCAGTAGTTCTTATTGTTACCTTCTCGCTTCTGGCCTATATCGCCATGCAGAACTGGCGCAATGATATTGCCCGGGCGCTCGTGGTTCTGCTGGCGGGGGTGGTCATTGTCTATGGCGGCGATCTGTTGCTGGCGCGGGCAACCCGTGCGGCCACAATGGATGTCCTTGGCCGAGCCCAGTGGCTTGGCATTGCGATGGTTCCTGCCGCCTATATTCATCTTGCCAACGGGCTCTTTGCGATCAGCGAGTCTCAGGCACTGGCCTTGCGCAGCCGCCGCCTCGTTTATCTGGCCTATCTTGGGAGTCTGATCTTCTTTTTGCTGGTTGCCCTCGGGACCGATCTGGTGGTGCAGGGTGGCTTGCCAAGTGGCCCGATTGCTCAGTTTCGCCCGGGGCCGCTCTTCTGGTCATATGCGCTCTTTTTCGTGATCGGTGCTGTCGTGGCATTTGTTGCGATTGTGCAGTCGCAGCGGAGTGCCTTGACCGCCAATCAACGCCGCCGCCTGATGTATCTTGGGGCCAGCTTTGCGGCCCCGGGGATCGGGGTCTTTCCGTTTCTCGTCGTTGGGATGCCGGCCGCAGTTCCGATCAGTGTTGTGCTCTTTCTGCAAGCGATTGCCAGTGTCATCGTGACGGTGATGATCACGATCATGACTTATAGCATCGCGTTTCAAGGCGTGCTTTTGCCTGATCGCCTGATCAAGCAAGATTTTCTGCGCTGGTGGCTCTATGGACCCTTTATTGGCATTTCGATTGTCCTGTTTATTCAAGTTGTGCCCCTCTTTGAGCGCCTGCTCGGCTTTCCGCAGAATACGCTGCTGACCTTTGGCGTGATGTTGATGACAGTGTTGATGCCGCTCTTTGTGAGCCGCGTCAAGCCCTACCTGGATACGCTGGTCTATATGCAAGACCAGGACGAGATTGATTATCTGCGTAAATTGCCGCGCAGTACCTTTACCCGCGCAGATCTGCGCGCCTTGCTTGAGAATTCGCTGGTGGCGATCTGTGGGGCGTTACGGGTCGAAACAGGGTTTGTGCTGGTGCCCGACGCGAACGAGTATAGTATCCGAGCCGTCTGTGGCTCGCGTCGTGAGGTCAAGCGGTTTCTTGGTGACTGTCCGTTGCCCGATCTTTTGCCCCAGTTGCAACAGTTGCCACCGCGTGGCCGCGGGTTGTTGCCGCCGACTGATGCCTTTGTGGCCTGTGGCGGTTTTTGCCTGCTGCCCCTCCATAGCCCCGATGGGCTTTTTCTTGGTGCCGTCGCGGTCGCGTATCAGCCCGAAACGTTGCAAAGCGAGACTAGTTTGATGCCCGAGACGCGCCAGTTGATCAGTGTGTTGACCCATCAGATGGAACTGGCCCTTTCGACCGTGCAGATGCAGCAGCGCATCTTTGATGCCCTGCGCGGCCTTGCGCCCGAGATGGAGTCGTTGCAACATGTGGTGAGTCAACTCGAACAGGGTACAGCCCCCGATCTGGCCGCCACCGATGGCGAGATGGTGCTCAGCCCCGATTTCCCTCAATTGGTGAAAGATGCGTTGACCCAGTTCTGGGGTGGCCCCAAACTTGCCGATAGCCCTCTGATGGGCCTGCGTACGGTCAAACGGGTGATCCAGGATCAAGGAGGCAGCCCCACCCGCGCTTTGCAGGTTGTGCTCCGTCAGGCGATCAGCAATCTGCGCCCCGATGAACAACTTGCCCCTTCCGGTCAAGAGTGGCTGCTCTATAATTTACTTGAAGGGCGCTTTCTCCAACGCAAAACGGTTCGTGATGTCGCCAATCGCCTGGCGATGAGTGAGTCGGATTTTTATCGCAAGCAACGGATTGCCATCGAAGAGGTTGCCCGCCAACTGGCCTTGATGGAAGAAGATGTCCGTTCATAAGGTGTGTACCAATGGCGGTATGACCTTGACCGAAGAGGAAGCACCATGAAGGTGTTGCTCGCCGAAGATGAACCAGATATTCGCTTGATCACGCGCCTCGCCCTCGAAGATGCTGGCTGTACCGTGGTCGCGGTCGCTGATGGACAGGCTGCCGTAGAGGCTGCCATGCGCGAGAGGTTTGATGTTGCGTTGCTTGATGTGATGATGCCCCGTATGGATGGCTTCGCTACATGTACGGCGCTCCGTAGCGATGCAGCGACTAGGGCGCTGCCAATTATTTTTCTCACGGCACGTTCGCAAGAGCCTGAAGTGCAACACGGGTTGGCTCTCGGTGCCGCTGGCTATATCGTCAAACCATTTGATGTCTTTAGCCTGGTTGAGTTGATGACCTATATTCTTGAGCAGCAACAGCAGTAGATAGAGCTTATGGATGCACCTGCTACCAGTCTGTCGGATTTGACCCCTCAGATGCTGCACGCTCTCTATCAGGTGAGCCGCCAGCTTGCCCGGAGTCAGAGCGTGACTCAGATCGAGCGGACGCTTGTCACGGGTCTGTGCGAGGTAGTGCATTGTACCGGAGTTATCTGGTATACGCTGGTCGAGACCGAGGCGGGCGGTTATCTGGCCTACGGTGATAGCCTCGGGGCACCTGACGTCTTGATGCGCGATCAGCACATCTGGCACGATCAGATCGTGCCTTGGCGTGTGCCGCTGGTGGAAGATGCGCGGGTGCTATCAGTAGCGACCCTGCTCAATCTCTATCAGGATCAGTGCGCCGCATTTGAAGGGTGTGGGGCGCTCATCACCGGCGAAAAAAAGGCCTATGCACTTGTCGTCGTGCTCTGGTCAACGCACATACAGCGCCCCACAGGTTGGCAGCAGGCGTTAGTAAGTCTGGCCGAAGATTGTGGTTATGGGTTGGATCGCCTCAACGTCAAGCTTGGTCTTGCCACATTTATGCTTGATCAGATGCATCACTTTACGACGATCCGCGCCGAGCAAGAGCGGACACGCGCCGTGATTGATGCGACGAACGATGCGATCCTGATGATTGACGAATATCGGCGTCCAATCTTGATCAATCGACGGGCGCGCTTCTTTTTCGGGGTCAAAGAACGTGAACTGATTGGCAAGAGTTTTGAACAGTTGAGCCGTTTTCTTGCCCAGATTTTTGAACAGAGTACGACTTTCAATGACTGGTTGCTACAATTACTTGGCTCACAGACAGCCCGCGATGTGCGCGAGTTTGCGCTCCACAGCCCCGAACGACGCTTGCTCCAGTGTTTTTCAGCCCCGGTCACCGATGTCCATGATCGTTACCGTGGACGCATTTTGATCTTCCGCGACATCACACGGGAACGTGAAGTTGAGCGCATGAAGAACGATTTTGTTTCGACGGTGAGCCACGAGTTGCGCACCCCGTTGACGAGCATTCAGGGATCGCTTCAGCTTGTCCTCGGCAAACCAGGCAGTCCACGGTCAACTTCGGCTGGCGAACTCTCGCCAAGGAACCTCGAGTTGCTCACTATTTCCTTGGCGAATACCGAACGCCTGATTCGTCTGATCAATGATATCCTTGATCTTGCCAAAATTGAACAGGGCCGGATTCAACTCAGGCGTGAACCAATCAGGTCTGAAGAACTTTGCCAGAGTGCGGTGCGTGATATGCATGCGCTGGCGTCAGCAAAGCAGATCAGGCTTGAAGTCGAGGCCACGTCAGTGCTGCCGGCAGTGATGGCCGACCGTGATCGCTCGTTGCAGGTCTTGATCAACCTGCTGTCGAATGCGATCAAATTTTCACCCGTTGGAGGCCGGGTGCTTTTGCGGGTGCAGCGTCATGAGAACGTGGTCTGTTTTGCTGTGCAGGATTGGGGGCGGGGTATTCCACCCGAACACCACGAGCGGGTCTTTCAGCGTTTTCAACAACTCGACAGCTCAAGTACACGTGAATTCAGCGGCACCGGGTTGGGCTTGGCGATCAGTAAAACCCTGGTGGAAGAACAGGGTGGCAACATTTGGCTTGAAAGTGTGGCGGGGCAGGGCACGACGTTTCATTTCACCTTACCGATTGTCCCTGGGAGTGAGGGTCTCGCTTTTTCTAGCGGTGAACCGGTCCAGGCGCGGCGTTCTCACATCCTGGTTGTTGAAGACGATCCGTATGTCCGTCCGGTCCTGATCCGTCTGCTGCAACGCTACGGTTTGCAAGTCACCCACGCCAACGATGGGTTTGAGGCCCTGGCGGCGATCAACTTGTTGCAACCCGATCTTGTACTGCTTGATATCAAGATGCCAGGCATTGATGGGCTTGAAGTGCTCTATCGTATGCATCAGCATCCCGAAATGGCGCACATTCCCGTTATTATTTTGACAGCCGATGATCTCAACGAGCATACCCGCACCCGTGGTATGGCACTTGGCGCTCGTGCGTATCTCGAGAAGCCCGTTGGCTCGGAACGACTGATTAACACGATCAATCGGGTACTCGCAGCAGAGGAACAGGGATGAAGGCTACGCCACCGGAACTTGACCGTCTGACGCATGCGCTGATGTCGCCCCTGACGACCCTGCAAGGGACAGTGCAGTTGTTGCAGCGACGGCTCAGCAATGGGCCTGATGAGCAGCAAGCGTTGCTGCTTGCCGCGCTGGAGCGCAATGTGCAGCGCCTGCGAACCGTATGCGACCTCCTTTTGCAACGAGCCTCGTTTGATGGCACGCACCTTCAGATGCGCGTGCTCCCAGACGACCTGGCCCATCATAGTGCGGCCAGCACCACAACAACCTACCAGGATCTGCCTGTTGCCCCTGCGCAAGCGGTACAACCACCTGTCGAAACAGTCACGTCCAGGGGTGGTCATCAGTGCGTTCTCGTGATTGCAGCCGCGACGAGCCCTGCTGCCATGCTTCTTCCGTTGCTGCACGAGCGTGGTTTTACCGTCGAACTGATCGAAGCGTCGACCAGCGGCATTGACCGTGTCCGTGAAGTTCGCCCGTCCCTTGTTCTCGTCGATCCGCATGTCGATCACGAGGCTGAAATAGCGCTCCAGATCCTGAGTGAAGACCCCGAAACCAAAGGGATTGTGCTCGCTGTGCTGAGCAACGAGTTCCACTGGACAGGAACACGCCATCCTTTCCTCATTGACCCGATGCTCGCGCCCGAGCAAGCCGTTCACTTACTCACCCAGCACCTGAGCCCCAGCGATAACCCGCTTCACTCGCGCCAACGCATTTTGATTGTTGATGACGAACCTGACATTGCCATGATGATCGCTGCCCAGTTTGAACGTGACGGCTTCCAGACGACGCAGGTTCATAGTGGCACCGAGGTGTTGCAGATCGTCCGCGAGCAACGCTTTGATCTTATTCTGCTTGACGTCATGCTGCCTGACATTGATGGCTTCACCGCCCTCGGGGGGTTGCGTGCCCAGGCCGAAACGCAATTGATCCCGATTATCCTGCTTTCGGCGATCAATTCACCCATGGAAAAGGTGCGCGGGCTAGAATTAGGGGCTGATGATTATATCACCAAGCCTTTCAGTGCTGCGGAACTGAGTGCGCGGGTGCAGGCTGCGATGCGGCGGAGTGAACGCGAAGGCGGCGCGAATCCTTCCACCCGTCTCCCTGGCAATATTGCCATTGAGCGGGCGATCAGCCAGCGCATCGACCAGGGTCTACCCTTTGCTGTGGGCTATTGCGATCTTGATAACTTCAAAGCCTACAACGACCGTTATGGCTTTCTCAAAGGTGACGCCGTCATTCTGCGCACAGCACAGATCTTGCTCGATGCGATTCGTACGATGGGCAACCCTGATGATTTTGTTGGCCACATTGGTGGGGATGATTTCGTGGTCATCAGCACGCCCGACCGCATCGAGGCCATCTGCAGCACGGCAGTCGCTCGTTTTGATGCAACTGCGCCCTTCTTCTACGATCCAGCAACGCGTCAACGAGGTTTTATCAGTGGGGTTGATCGCCAGGATCGGCCTACCAGGTTTCCCCTAGCCAGCATCACCATCACCGTCATCAGCAGCGCACGACATACGTTTCGTCATCCCGGCGAAGTCGCGCAGCGGGCTGCTGAAGGCAAAAAACGGGGCAAACAGATCCCTGGTAGCCTTTACCTGTTGCAAGAATAACCTTGGTATTAGGCCACCGAGCGTGCCGGAGTTGGCTCTTCTGAAGGTGGACTACAGACGGCGCAGACTCGGAAGGGTATGCCTGTCCCAGTTACCGTGCGAATATGCTCACGGCTGCCGCAATAGCGGCATACCGAGAGATTCTCGATATCCTCGGCACGCCAAAGTTGAGGGGCCATGGTTATCTCCATTGGCTCCTCAATCGAGAGCATGCCAACCTTGACACACACGGCAGCAGGGAAGATATCGGCAACACGGGCGAAGATCTTATGTGGATGCGAGTAGACCTCATCACCAATGAGGATCCCTGTCATCCGGGGATGTGACCGAATTTTCATAACTCGTCAAGCCGGGCGACAAGCCGTTGGAGATCAGTGTCGTCCAGCGCGAAACCTGGAGAGTCAGCGAACATCAGATCATCAAGGATTGTACGAAACAGAGGCAGATCATGTTCGTCAACCGTCAAGGCACCTTGTTCAAGCGCGTAAAAGCGATCAACGGCCCAATTGGCCAGTTGCTCAGCACTGATACGATGCGCAAGGCGCGCCTGAAGTTGAGTACGTATGTCACGACGCATTAGTATCATAGCATAAGATTCTTGTTTTTGCATTCCCCGAAAAACTTTTTTGTTCCGTTTTGGCAGCGAAGCCGCCAAAACGGAACAAAAGAACAGGCTTGACTGCCTGCGCCAAAGGCGCTAGGCAAGGGCATCCTCACACAACTCACGAAACCCACAGCCCGCACACCGTCGAGCTTCGTCGTGGCTCCGCCCAACCTCGGCTTGATCGAGCAGATCGCGCATCACGGCAAGCGTGGCAAGCAGTTCGTCGCGCACTGCCGGCGTATACGCAAGGCGAAAGGTCGTTTGTGCATAACGGAGCAGACCATAGGGTGGGGCCTGTCCGGTGGTGGCTTCCACGAGCAGACAATAGGCGGCCAGTTGCATTAGATCAGAGTCATAGGGTGTGCTGGCCTGGCGACCTGGTTTGACCTCAACCGGAATCGTATATCCACCTCGTTCAAGCAGGTAATCGGGCTTGCCCGTCAGCCCATATGCTGCTGCAAAGAGGGGGCGTTGCAGGCGACGGCCTTCGCCGACATCATCGGCCACCACCCGACCCCAGGGTAACCCAGTACGCCGACGCAGGAGCACAGCGCTTGCCAGGACGAGCAAGGCCAACCCGATCAAACCAGCAGCGAGGGTCTCTATTGCCACGCTACCACCAGCAGCAGCACTCCGCCGATCAGCAGAGCAACACCAAGCCACCATGCGCCCTGACTGAGGGCGACCGCCCGTCCGTGGCGAGCGTGGCGCACCATACCGGCGGCCCGGCGCTCGTGCCCAGCAGGTTCCTGACCGGCGACCCGTCGGAGCCACCAGGCACGAGCGCAAAAGACAAACTCACCTACTTCACTCGCACGAATAACCGACATACGTCACCCTATCCCACGGCTACGAACCACCGAGGATCGGATTGCCTCGGATCGCATTCATAACATCATTGACCGTAATCAACAACATCAGGCCCATCAGCGCGACAAACCCAATTGCATGGACAAGGGCTTCCTTTTCGGGGGGGACTTTCTTGCCACCACGGAGCAACTCGATCACCGAGAAGACAATATGGCTGCCGTCGAGCGCGGGGATGGGCAACAGATTGAGCAAGAAGAGATTCAGGCTCAACACGGCGGTCAGATTCCAGAACGCAATGAAGCCACCGGGTTGCTGGATCACCTCACCCGTCGCACGTGCAATGCCAACCGGTCCAATTGGTTCACCATCGGGTGATGGTGTTGACGAGATAATGCCAAAGATTGCGCCAGGCAAGCCTGCCAGGGCATTAAGCATCCGTCCGAGCAAATCGAGGCTATGGGTCACCCCCGTCCAGGCTGCCTGGATGGGGCCTGCCTCAACCATCTCGATATCCTGCCCATAACTAAAACCAAAGCCCGACTCAATCTGGGCCCCACTCGGTGATGTCCAGGGGCCAGGGGTAACGATCAGCGTCACCTCGCGGTCATCACGGAGGACGACGGCCTCGACCGACTGGCCGAGATTATTGCGTCCGACGTCACCGATGACCGTCGCGTCGATGGCTGGGCGACCATCGAGGCTTACCAGTTCATCACCGGCCTGAAACCCAGCGACGGCTGCGGGGGTAGCATCAAAGACCTCACCAATCAACTGGCGCCCGGTAGGGGTTGGTACCCCCATAAAGAAAAAGAGCACCGCAAAGATGAGCATAGCCAGCAGAAGATTCATCAACGGGCCAGCGACCATCACCGCGATTTTGCGCAGTGGTGGTGCAGCCGCAAGGGTGCCTGACCCACCACTATAGATATTATCTTCGGCGCCTTCGTGGCCAGCAAAGCGCACAAAGCCACCAATAGGCAGCCAGTTCAGCGTATACTTCACGCCATTGCGTTCAAAGAGCACCATAGCCCTGGGGGGGAAGCCGACGCCAAATTCTTCGACTTTAATGCCCATCCAGATAGCCGTCAGAAAATGACCAAGCTCGTGGACAACCACCAGCAAACCAAGCATCAGCAAAAAAGCAACAATCGCCACAATCGGATTGCTGCTTGCTTGCTCGACTGCCTGTTGAAGCGGGGCTGCCGCCGCAGTAAGTAACTCCATCTTCTTGCTCCCTCGGGGTACCTATCACTCCACATAAGATCGATGTACTCAAAGTAGTGTAGCGAGTCTGAGGGGCAGCGTCAAGACGAAGTGAAAGCCATCGCCAACACCACACCATAATAGACCACTGGCCCGGTAAAGAGCAGGCTATCCATCCGGTCAAGGATGCCCCCATGACCAGGTATCAACGTACCGGAGTCTTTGACGCCAATCTGGCGTTTGATCAAAGACTCACAGAGGTCACCAAGTGGACCGGCGATCCCGGTTGCAAAGCCAATCAAGACAGCCCCGGCATATGAGATCGGCAAACCCATCAAATAGACAGCGACAAGAGCGGTAAGGATCGAAGCGACCATCCCCCCGGCAAAGCCTTCCCATGACTTTTTCGGACTGAGCACGGGGGCCATTTTATGCCGACCGATTGATCGACCAACAAAAAAAGCGGCACTATCTTGAATCCAAGTAATCGCCAGCACAAGAAAGAGCCAGGCCGTCCCAGGAGGAATCCCGAGGCCAGCGAGAGGAGCGGGGCGCAAAGGGGTCGAGAGTTGGGTCAGCAGAATAAACGCGCTGAGCAACCAGCCAATATAGATGGCCCCTGCGAGGGTCAGCGCCCAATTTTGAATGCTATTGGTACGATCACCGGGCAACAACTCATAGATCAGGGTCAGGCTCACAGCGAGGGCGAGGAACAAGCCGGTGACATCAAAGGGGGTCAAAGGGCGCACAGCGGCGGCGAGGCAGAAGGCGAGGCCGACAGCGATGCCTGGGCCAGAGCGGGGCGCGAAGCCGCCCTGGCGAAAGATCGCAAACAACTCACGGATCGCGAGCACCACACACACACCAACGACCAGGATCGTAGCGAGGGGCCACCAGCCTGCTGCCACAATCAGGGGGATGAGAATTGCCACACTGACCAGTCGTCGTGTCAGCGAGCCAGCCTTACTCGGAGAGTCCGCCGAAGCGGCGTTCGCGCCGTCCATATTCACTAACTGCCTGATGAAGATGTTCTGGGCGAAAATCGGGCCAGAACACCGGCGTTACCCAGTACTCACTATAAGCGGCCTGCCAGATCAAAAAATTCGAAATCCGGCGTTCACCGCTGGTACGAATCACCAGATCGGGATCAGGCATACCGGCGGTCGAGAGCCGCGCACTGATGGCCTCTTCGGTAATCTGGTCAGCCCCAACGCCCTGCGCAACGAGGTCACGCACAGCATCCACAATATCAAGGCGTCCGCCATAATTGAAGGCGATCGCCAGGGTCAACCCTGTATTTTCACCGGTCAGGTCAACGGCCTGTTGCACCTTGCGTGCAAGCAATGGAGTCAAGCCCTGGAGTCGTCCAAGGTGGCGCAAGCGCACATTCTGCCGGTGCAAATTTTGTGTTTCGCGATCAATAAAATCGCTCAAGATCTGCATCAACCCCTGCACTTCAAGTGAGGGCCGATTCCAATTTTCGGTTGAAAACGCATACAGGGTCAGAAAGCGCACCCCGATCTGATGGGCTTCGTTGACAATCGCACGAATATTCTCTGTTCCGGCGCGATGACCAGCAAGGCGCGGCAAACCACGCTGGCGTGCCCATCGCCCATTGCCGTCCATAATCACCGCGATATGGTTCGGGATGCGTCCGCCGTCTGGGGTGGTCATACAGGACGCCTCTTTGTTAGCGAGGGGAACCGGAGATCCAGCCCCGGCGCTCCTGAGAACCTGGGTCATCTTCAGACCGCCAGAACCTCAGCCTCTTTCTCTTTGCCAATGTGTTCCAGTTCAGCGATGCACTTATCGGTCAACTGCTGGATACGCTCCTGGCCGCGGTGCAAATCGTCCTCGCTAATCATCTTCTCGTGTTCAAACTCTTTGAGTTGATCAATTGCATCACGACGCTGATTGCGTACCGAGACCTTCACCTCTTCGACGCGATGGCGCACACCTTTGACCAGTTCGCGGCGACGTTCTTCGGTCAACTGAGGCACAGCGAGTCGAATAACGCGCCCATCATTACTGGGATTAATGCCAAGATCAGAATTTTGAATAGCCTTCTCGATCGTTTTAATCATACCATTATCAAACGGTTGAATCACGATCAAACGGGCTTCGGGGACAACAATCGTGGCAATCTGATTCAGCGGCATCGGTGCGCCATAGGCCTCGACGGGCATATGCTCGACCAGAGCAGACGAAGCACGCCCGGTTCTGACGGTTGCCAGTTGATGGCGCAAGGCTTCAAGTGCTTTCTTCAGTTGGCCTTCATACTCACTGGTGACGTCATTGACCATCACACCCTCCTCACACTACCAGAACTCGATACGCACAAATTTCGCCGACCGTCAGCGTTCAGTTGCCTGACTGCTAACCAGGGTGCCTACCCGTTCACCGAGTACAATGCGTTCAATCATCCCTGCTTCCAGGGCATTGAACACAATGATCGGAATATTATTATCCATACAGAAGGTCAGGGCCGTTGAGTCCATCACAGCGAGACCACGGTTCAGGGCATCCATATAGGTCACGTGATCAAGTTTGACGGCATCGCGATGGCGGCGCGGATCAGCCGTATAGATCCCGTCCACACCATTTTTTGCCATCAAGATGACATCAGCGTGGAGTTCAGCGGCGCGCAGGGCTGCGGCCGAGTCAGTGGTAAAGTAGGGATTACCGGTGCCACCGGCGAGGATGACCACCCGGCCTTTCGCCATATGGCGGGTTGCCCGTCGCCTGATATATGGCTCAGCGACCTCATTCATCTGGATGGCCGTCATCGCTCGCGTATCGAGCCCATGCCGTTCCAGGGCATCCTGGAGGGCCAGGGAATTGATGATCGTACCGAGCATGCCCATATAATGCGACTGGGCAGCGTCCATCCCACGGGCAATTGACTGATTGCCGCGCCAGATATTGCCCCCACCAATCACAACGGCTACATCTACCTTGTACTGATGCAGCGCGCCGATTTCACGCGCCAGGTAGTCAAGCATATCATAGCTTACCACCTCATCTGTCCCTTTGATCTGCTCACCACTGAGCTTAATCAAGACCCGGCGATACTTTGGCTGTTGCATAGAGCCTCTATCCCAACGGGATATGAAACCCAGGTGCAGGACTGGGGATACCTGTCGTCCACCTGGGTTTCACGGCCCTGATTAGGCACCAATCTCATAACGAACAAACCGGCGCACGACAATATTTTCACCAAGCTTGGCGATTGCTTCGGTCAGCATCTCCTGGATCGTCCGCGACGGATCTTTGACGAAGGGCTGAGCCAGCAGCACCTGCTCTTCAATCAGTTTCTCGCGGGACAAACCGCTCTCATGCACAATCGCCTCGGTGATGTCGGCTTCACTCAGGTAGAGCGGATTGAGCGCGACGACGTGCTGAGCAAGGCTATTAGCGAGCGTCACAAACGCCTCGGTACGCGCAACAAAATCGGTCTCACAATTCAATTCAACCATAGCGGCGACCCGCGAGCCATAGTGTACATAGACCCCCACGAGGCCTTCGAGGGCCTCGCGGCTCGTCTTTTTGGCGGCGGCTTCAATCCCACGCTCGCGCAGAATATCGATGGCCTTGTTTATATCGCCGTTGACCTGCTCCAGAATATCTTTGCACTCTTTGATGCCGGCACCGGTGCGCTCACGGAGCTCTTTCACCAGTTCAATCGAAACAGCCACAGATTCGCTCCTTGTATCGCTAAGCCTGCGCGGAGCATGCCCCCGCGCAGGATACTTGCTGATCAATCGCAACCACTCCAACCTAGCCCTGGTGAGCGGACTCACGCCGATGGAGGCCCTCGAGGGCTGCATCAGCGATTTTGCTCGTCAACAGACGAATGCTACGAATGGCATCGTCGTTGCACGGAATCACATACTCAATCGGATCGGGATTGCAGTTCGTATCAACCATTGCCACGACTGGTACACCGACAACAGCAGCCTCTTTAATCGCCAGATCCTCCTTATGGGGATCGACCACAAAGATCGCAGCTGGCAGGCGTTCCATTGTCTTGATGCCACCAAAGACGCGGTTAAGTTTCCCGATCTCTTCTTCGAGTTTCAGCCCTTCGGCTTTGGTCAACTTATTGAAATCACCGCGATCGCGTTGGGCTTCAAGATCGGCGAGCCGTTTGAGGCGGCCTTTAATCGTCGCAAAGTTCGTCAGCGTACCACCGAGCCAGCGCTGGGTAATATAGTACTGACCGGCGCGGGTTGCCTCTTCCGCAATTGCTTCCTGGGCCTGCTTTTTAGTGCCAACAAACAGGATCTTTTCACCCCTGGCGGTCATATCAGCCACAAAACGATACGCCGTCGTCAGGCTATGTACCGTCTTTTGTAGGTCAATGATATGAATGCCATTGCGCGCCGTAAAGATATACGGACGCATCTTCGGGTTCCAACGGTTGGTCTGGTGACCAAAGTGTGCACCAGCCTCTAGCAAGGCCTTGATCGAGACAACACGTGGGGTTGTCTGGGTCATTGCTCCATCCTCCTTGAACATCCTGGAATTTCCAGCCGCCACCCCAGGCCTCTTGCGATCTGAACCAGCCCGAGCTGGCAGGAGATGATCGCAACGCTGAGATGTGTGTATTGGCGCTTGCACACGCCGCCGATCAGTATAGCATAAGCATTACAGTGGGGCAAATTTTTCTTGACAACGCTATAAGCCGGTGTTATCCTAGTGGATACTACTACAAAAGCATAGTTTTGATCGCAGACGATCGAAGGATATAGAGGCGCGGTCAGGCGAAAGTCGCCGACCGCGTTTGTGTTCTACAACATCTGGCCTGCGATCACCTGGCAATTGCCTATGTGCCGCGCAGCCGTGAGAGGATACGGTGACCAATGGATACTCCTGTTGCTGTTGGTGATCATACGGCGAGTGAGGCCCGTGTGAAACCCTCGCTGTCAGGCAAGGCTGTGGCTCTTAGTCGTAGCCAGCAACCACCTGCGCTGTACCTCCAACCAGATCACTTCTCTCCTCATCCTATCCTTCAGTTGCCTATGATTCAATCCATCGCTGAACAACTCACGAAAAAAGAGCAGGCCGAGATTACAGCAGAGATGATACGGGCTCGTTATCTTGATGCCTACCGCAGCCCTACGGTTGAGGCGCTGATTGCCCGCCTGGGGGAATATCTTCCCGATGCTGACACCGAATTGCTCCGGCGGGCTTATGCGCTGGCCTTGATTGCCCACGCTGGTCAGTATCGCCAGAGCGGTGAGCCATATATTGATCATCCTGTTGCGGTGGCCTCGATCTTGCTCGAATTGCGGCTTGATGCCGAGTCGGTCGCCGCCGCGCTCTTGCACGATGTGGTCGAAGATACCGGGGTTGATCTCGAGGTCATTAAAACCTATTTTAGCGCGACCCTTGCCCATCTTGTTGACGGGGTGACCAAGCTTTCAGGCCTTGAACATAAGACCAAAGAAGAGATGCAGGCTGGCTCGTATCGCAAGATGTTTATTGCGACGGCTGATGATCCGCGCGTGATTTTGATCAAGCTCGCTGACCGCCTGCACAATATGCGTACCCTTGGCTCAACCTCGCCTGAAAAACAACGCCGCGTTGCGCGTGAAACCCTCGATATCTATGCCCCCCTTGCACATCGCCTCGGGATGTGGCAGGTCAAGTCTGAACTCGAAGATCTGGCGTTTAAGGCGATCCATCCTGAACATTATCACGAGATTGAGAATGGCTTGAGCCTCCGCGAAGATGCTCGTCAGCGCATGATTCAGCGCGTGATTAAGAAGATGCGCGAAGCTCTTGAGAAAGAGGGCATTCGTGCCCAGGTGAATGGACGCCCGAAACATATCTATTCGATCTGGCGCAAGATGGAGCGCAAGGGTGTCCCGCTTGAGCAGATCTATGACCAGCTCGCGATCCGGATTATTGTCCAAGAGAGTGACGTGAATCAGTCCAAGGGCCTCTGTTATCGGGTGCTTGGGCTTGTGCATAGTATGTGGACACCGGTGCTCAGCGAGTTTGATGATTATATCGCGGTTCCCAAAGAGAGTAGCTATCAGTCACTTCACACAACGGTGATTATCGGCGGTGGGCATCCCTGCGAGATCCAGATTCGCACCGAGGGTATGCATACGGTGGCTGAACACGGTATTGCCGCACACTGGCGCTATAAAGAGGGCTTTGCTAATCGCAGTGATCAGAATTACGAGGCTAAGATCAAGTGGCTGCGCGAATTGATTTCGTGGCGGATCGAGTTGACTGATGCCCGTGAATTTGTCGAGAGCCTCAAGCCCGAACTGGAAGAGATGGTCTATGTCTTTACCCCGCGTGGCAAGATCATCGATCTCCCCGAAGGTAGTACGCCGGTTGATTTCGCCTATCATATTCACTCAGAGGTTGGCAATCGGTGCATTGGCTCTCGGGTTAATGGGCGGATGGTGCCGCTGGACTATCATCTGCAAAATGGCGAGATAGTTGATATTATGACCGCCAAGGCGAATCGTGGCCCGAGCCGCGATTGGCTTAATTTTGTGAAGACGCCGAGTGCCCGCAACCATATTCGACGTTACTTCCGCCGTGCTGAACGCGAAGAAAATATTTCAGCAGGCCGTGATCTTCTGGAGAAGGAGCTCAAGCGGCTGGGGTTGACGATGAGTTTCGATTATCTGGTCGATCTGGTTGGTGCGCGGTCAAACGATGATCTCTTCAATCAGATTGGTTCGGGTGAATTGACGGCCCGTACGGTTGCCCAGAAGGCGCTGGCTCAGCAGGTCGAGCAACAGCAACCGTCGGAAACCCTCCCCATGGTGCTACCCAAAGGCACACCAGCCAATCTGAATCAGTCGGTTGGTGTACAGGTCATTGGTGTCGGTGCCATCCATAATCGCCTGGCTCGTTGTTGCAATCCGGTTGTCGGTGAACCAGTCGTTGGCTTTGTGACCCGTGGACGTGGGGTAACGGTGCATCGGGCT
This sequence comes from Candidatus Chloroploca asiatica, assembly GCF_002532075.1. Taxonomy (GTDB): domain Bacteria; phylum Chloroflexota; class Chloroflexia; order Chloroflexales; family Chloroflexaceae; genus Chloroploca; species Chloroploca asiatica. The sequence goes on from NZ_LYXE01000031.1 coordinate 67,792, forward strand.
GATTGTCGTACGATTCTGAATGAACCCGACCGTGCTCGCTTGATCGATCTCAGTTGGGGCGGCCAATCTCCCAAGGGCTATTCGGTGCCGATCCGGATCGAGTCGTGGGATCGGGTCGGTCTCTGGCGGGATATTTCGGTTGTGGTTGCTGATGCGGGGATCAATATCGAGAAGGTTGAACAAGGCCACACCCGTCATGCTGGGCGTGCCGTGTTGCATCTGCTCGTGACGGTGCAGACAATTACCCAGCTTTCTAGTTTGCTTGATAAGTTGAACCGCATCGCCGATGTGATCGAGGCCCGTCGCGAAAGCGGCACAGGCAAAGGGTGACCACCAGCAATGCAGACGGCTCTGCTTGATTGGTTTGCCCAGCATGCTCGTGATTTGCCCTGGCGGCGTACCCGCGATCCGTATCGCATTCTCGTGGCCGAGTTGATGCTCCAGCAAACCCAGGTGGCACGGGTGTTGCCAAAGTACGAGGCGTTTCTGACGGCCTTCCCCGATCTTGCCACGCTGGCTGCGGCCCCCACGGCCGAGGTGATTCGTTGCTGGGCGGGTCTTGGCTATAATCGGCGTGCGGTGAACCTGCAGCGTGCAGTCCAGATGGTTTTGCAGGAGCATGGCGGGGTCTTTCCCCGTGATGTGGCGCTGCTGCGCCAGTTGCCCGGGGTTGGTCCGTATACGGCGGGGGCCGTGGCTTGCTTTGCCTTTGAGCAGGATGTTGCCTTCATGGATACGAACATCCGTCGGGTGTTGCTGCGGACACACTATGGGGCCGCGCAACTCGATGTGCCCGGCGAGCGTGCGTTGCTCGCGGTGGCCGAGCGGTTGGTGCCTGCTGGTCAGGGATGGGCATGGAACCAGGCCTTGATGGAGCTTGGGGCGCTTATTTGTACTGCTACGACCCCGGCGTGTCAGCGTTGCCCTGTGCGGCCTATGTGCCGGGCCTACGCTGAGTGGCAGGTGGCTGATGCCGCGACCATCCTGGCGATGGGGGCGCCCCTGCGTACGCAGGTTGCTCAACCCCGACAGCGGGCCGCCGAGCGGCGAGCTGATTACCGGTCTGAAACACCCTTTGTCGGTTCACGGCGCTGGTACCGGGGACGGATTGTTGACCTGCTGCGCACCTTGCCCCCCGAGCGTTCGCTTCCGCTTGACGAACTTGGCGCGCAACTCAAACCAACTTTCACGCCTGATGAGATGGTATGGCTTGATGAACTGCTGCAAGGTCTCGTTCGTGATGGGTTGGTGGTGATGGAGGATGGGGCCGTTCGACTGCCGTGAGCAGCCGAACAGCCCCATCCTCGAGCCTAAAACTTTGTACGTATGCAGGAGGCTTGACCTCTCTCTGTCGCTCTGCTACACTATGCATCCACAGAGATACGGTCAGGACGCTGATGCCAAGCATACTTTTACGTTCAGGGCGCGAGCGCTCGTTACAACAGCGGCACCCTTGGGTCTTCTCAGGGGCAATTGCGGCTGTGCGTGGCAACGCGAACAATGGGCAATCCATTGATGTGTATGCTGCCAACGGTGAATGGCTGGCCCGCGGATTCTACAGTGCCAACTCACAGATCCAGGTACGGCTTGCCACCTGGGAGGCCGAGCAACCCCTTGATGAAGCCTGGCTGCAGTCACGGCTAACCAGGGCGCTTGCCGGTCGTGCCCACCTTGCCTCGCAACCCCACCATGCGTGTCGCCTCGTGTTTAGCGAAGCCGACGGGTTGCCAGGGCTTATTGTTGATCGTTATGGTCAATATCTGAGCATCCAGTGCTTGATCCCGGCGATGGTCGAGCGCCGTGATACGCTCATCGCGCTGCTAGTCGAGATGCTGGCACCCGAGGGTATCTATGAGCATAGTGATGCTGAGATATGCACCAGAGAAGGACTGACCCCGCACGAGGGCTTGCTCTGGGGGCGCCCGCCAGAGGGACATGTGCTGGTCGAGCCACTTACGCGGGCTTCAGCGCAGGGTTCCCCCACAGTGCTACGAGTTGATCTGGCGGGTGGGCAGAAGACCGGGCACTATCTCGATCAGGCGTATAACCATGAACGGGTGGCCGTATACTGTCACCAAGCTGAGGTACTCGACGGTTTCTGTTATAGCGGGGGTTTCAGCGTCGCTGCGGCGCGGGCGGGGGCCAGCCGGATGACCTTGATTGACAGTTCAGCGGCAGCGCTGGACCTAGCGCGGGCGAATGTGGGGGCCAATGCCCCCGGAGCGGATGTCGAACTGGTCGACGGTGATATGTTTCAGATTTTGCGCCAGTATCGTGAGCAAGCGCGTCGCTTTGATGTCGTGATCCTTGATCCACCAAAATTCGCGCATAGTCAGCGTCACCTTGAACGGGCCGCCCGTGGCTACAAGGACATTAACTTGCTGGCGATGCAGTTGCTGCGGCCAGGCGGCATCCTGGCAACCTTCAGTTGCTCGGGGTTGGTTGCGCCAGATCTCTTCCAGAAAATTGTCGCCGGAGCGGCGCGTGATGCCCGGCGCGAGGTGCAACTGATCGAGCGTCTCACGCAGAGTTCTGATCATCCGGTGTTGCTGACTTTTCCCGAGAGCGAATACCTCAAAGGGTTGCTCTGTCGCGTCTGGTAACCTGCGGTCTGCTTATGAGTTACACCATTTTTGAAGATGGACATATTGCCAGCCCACTCGGTTTTCGTGCCACGGGCGTCTCGTGTGGCTTAAAAGAGGGGAGCAAAGCGCGGGATCTGGCGCTTATCGCTTCGAGCCGCCCAGCGCGGGTGGCAGCGGTGTTTACTACGAGCCTGACCAAAGCGGCCCCGATCTTTTTGAGTCAGGCGATCTTTGCGCGGAATCGCGAAGCGATCCAGGCAATCTTGATCAATTCGGGTCAAGCGAATGCAGGCACAGGGCAACCTGGCTTGAATGATGCCGTTGAGTGTGCCAAAATCCTGGCTGATGAACTGGAAGTTTCGCGGGATGCGGTTTTGCTGCTCTCGACCGGCCTGATCGGGATACCGTTGCCGATGCCGCGCATGCGTGAGGGGATCAAGCGGGCGGTGAGTGAACTGGATAGCGGCGGCGGGCGGCGAGCGGCGGTGGCGATGTTGACGACTGATACGCGACCCAAAGAACGGGTCTATCGGTTACAGATCCGTGAAGGGCAACGCGGCATTCTGGCCGGGATGGCCAAAGGTACGCGGCAGATCAATCCACGTCTTGCCACGATGCTTGTCGTCATTACGACCGACTTGCCGATTGAGCAGCGCCTGATGCAACAGGCGCTGCAACAGAGCGTACGGCACAGCTTCCATCGGCTGAATCTTGATGGCGAGATGAGTCCCAACGATGCGGTGATTATGATGGCCAATGGTGCTGCCGAGGGTCCGCCAATGACCAATAGCAACTCGCGAGAATTTGCCACGTTCCAGACAGCCCTCGATGCACTTTGTGGGGATCTGGCCCAGCAGATCGTGCGCGATGCAGCAGGTAGTGGTAAGATCATGCATATACGTGTGCGCGGGGCGTCGAGTGAAGAGACAGCTCGGTCAGTTGCCGAGCGCATCGCGGCTTCCCGTTCGTTCCGTGAAGCACTGAGGCGCGGCCTGCCCAACTGGGGGCCAGTGCTTGCCGCCGTCGGCGCTAGTCCGAGCCGACTGCGGCCCGAGTTACTTGATCTACGCATTGGCGGTGTGCCCGTTCTCCATGCTGGCATGGTGGCAAGGTATGATCCCGCCGCGTTGATCCAGGCTTTCTCTAGCCCTGAACTTGAGTTGATTATTGATCTCCATACAGGACCGGTGGACGTAACCATGACGTCGTGTACGTGGCATGAAGACTAGACCGCGCGCTCTGCACCTGAGGGCGGGTAGCCGCCGCCAGAGACGCACCAGCATGGCAAGGGAATTTATGAGTCGTCAGTTACCTCTCTTTCCTCTTGGAACAATCCTCTTTCCGGGGATGACAATCAACCTTCATATCTTTGAAGAACGCTATCGTTCGATGATCGCTACATGTATCGAACAACGGATGCCCTTTGGGATTGTCCTCATTCGTGCGGGTGACGAAGTCGAAGAAGGGCGTCTAGGCGCTGCTCCGGCGGAACCACATCTGGTTGGGACAACGGCGGAGATCAGTGCGAACGTGCGGCTTGAGGATGGGCGCTTTCTGCTGACAGCGGTTGGGCGCGAGCGTTTTACCATCCGTCAGATTACGCAGCGGCATCCTTATCTTGTTGCGTCGGTGCAAGTGCTCGAAGAGGACGTTGCCCCCGGGGTGACGAAGGCTGCCGAAGAGCTACGGGCAATGTATCTGCGCTACTGGAAGGCTGTCGAGGTTGCGACGGGTGTCCCGGTCGAACCTGACGAATTGCCGAGCGATCCGGCCACGATGGCCTATCAGCTGGCGGATCGTTTGCAAGTTCCACTCGCGCGCAAACAGCACTGGCTTGAAGCGCCACTGCTGGCGCGACTGTACGAAATGGCGTCTGATCTTCGTGCTGAGCTCGCTCTGATGCCGGGGAGTCAGGATGGCGCAGGGCAAGGGTTTGCTGGTCTTGGCAGCCTAAATTAACCTATGATTATTGGTGTCTGTACCCTGCACATCTCAATTCCGATGGCCTTGTCGCTCAAAGAGAAGCGCCGGGTAGTCAAATCACTGTTGACGCGTGTGCGCAACGAGTTCAACGTCTCGATTGCCGAGGTTGATGATCAGGACATCTGGCAGAGCGCGGTCTTTGGCATTGCGTGTGTGGCGACGTCACAGGCGTATGCGCATGGTCAACTCGAAGCGGTGATCCGTTTTCTTGATCGCCAGCGCCCCGATTGCCCGATCGGGGCCTACGAGATTGAGATGCTTTGATGGAAGCAATCCTGCCCTTCCCCTTCATTGCGCTGGTTGGTCAGGTCGAATTAAAGACGGCGTTGGTGCTTGGCCTGATCAACCCTGGCATTGGAGGGGTCTTGCTCAGCGGTCCGTATGGAGTGGGCAAAACAACGGCGGTGCGTGGTTTGCTTGATGTGATGCCGATCGTTGCGCACACCTCCGCAGCGGGCGAAGAGCAACCGAGCCCTGAGCGGATGCGGCTGGTTGAATTACCGCTCAATGCGCGGATAGAAGATGTCGTCGGGGGCATCAACGAGCGGGTGGCCTTGGAACAGGGCCAGGTTCTGCTTGAGCCAGGCGTGCTTGCGCGAGCGCATGGCAACCTGCTGTACGTTGATGAAATCAACCTGCTCGATGCGCATGTGGTTGATGCCATCCTTGACGCGGCAGCGCAGGGGCGTACCCTGGTGCGGCGGGGGCCAATGACGCGCCTCTTTCCAACGCGCTTTGTCATGGTTGGTTCGATGAATCCGGAAGAGGGGAGCCTGCGCCCACAGATCCTGGATCGGTTTGGCTTGCGGGTCTGGGTGGGGCCACTCGATGATCGGCAGCAGCGCCTGGAGGTTTACCGACGGGCTCAGGCGTTTCGGCTTGATCCCGAAGCTTTTCGGGCTGCCTATGCCACGCAGACGACCGCGCTTGCTGCGGAGATCGAGGCAGCGAGGGCGATTTTGCCGCATGTGGTGGTGCCACCTCAACTCGAAGAGCAGGCGCTTGCGCTGGTGCAGGCGCTGAAGGTTCCATCGCATCGGGCCGAGATCGCCCTGCTCGAAGGCGCACGGGCACGGGCGGCCGCTGATTTCCGTAGCCTTGTCACAACCGAAGACCTGCGTCGGGTTGCGCCACTTGCCCTGCATCAACGCCAGAGTGAGCAACTCGAAGCGCATGCGCGTTGGCATCATGCCGAGCGCACTCTGATCGAACAAGCGATCGACGTGATCATGCCATCTGATGAAACGCTACCACGTGAGGCGGACAACCAGAGCACGCTGCGCCAGTTTGAGCAAGAGGGCGTCTAATTACGATGCTGCATCACAGCACATACAGTCTCGGTGGTAACATTGCGTCCGCAGAGCAGCGCAACCACACGCTGACGCGCTAGTCCGGGGATCAAGCCTTCGAGCAGGGCGGCGACAGTTACGGCGGCACTTCCTTCGACGAGCAGATGGTGTTCATCGAGCAGCCAGCGCATAGCCGCAGCGATTTGCGGCTCGCTGACGAGCACAATGCGTTCGACCAGTTGCTGGACGAGGGGAAACGTCATCGCGCCAGCTTCGAGATTGCCGGCGAGGCTATCGGCAAGCGTGGGGCGATGCTGGATCTGCACAAGGTGTCCTGCTTGCAACGACGCATGCATCGCTGCGGAATGTTCAGCCTGCACCCCGATAAGGCGCAGTTTGGGATTGATAGCCTTGGCCCAGATCCCGATGCCACTGATCAAGCCACCGCCGCCAACACTGACAATCAGCACCTCGGCATTGGGCAACTGATCCAGGATCTCGCGACCAAGGGTTCCCTGGCCTGCAACCACATCGGGGTGATTATAGGGTGAAATGAAGCGCTGGCCTTCTTCATGGGCGAGGCGCATCGCGGCGGCCTCGGCTTCATCATAATCTTTGCCAAGGAAGACCATGTTCACGGGATAGCGTTGCAAAGCCTGGATTTTGGCGGGGGACGCATTTTCAGGCAAGACGAGGGTTGCGTCAATACCGGCGTGGGTGGCAGCATAGGCGATGCCGAGGGCGTGATTGCCGGCAGAGCAGGCGACGACCGGCCAGCGACCTTCGCCTGAAAGGAGGGCATTGGCGGCCCCCCGGATTTTGAAGCTACCGGTGACCTGCGCACACTCGAGTTTGAGAAAGACCTCGGCCCCGGCCACCCTCGTCAACGGTCGGCTAAATTCGAGGGGGGTCGGATAGACGATTCCAGCCATCCGGCGGTGCGCCGCGAGGATATGAGCAGGCGTAAGCATAGGTTTAGTCTTTCTGGAAGGGTATCAAAGCGAATAAGATGACGACACCCTGTGTCCACTTCTATAATACACGGTGCTGGATACACTTACCACCATTGCTGTTGGCGCATCTGACTAGGTTGCAACCCGCGAAGGCTTGACACAGGTGACAACTGTCTCATCATAATGTTCAGGTTTTCGTTATGTACGATTGCTGCACATCAGTGTATAATGGAAAATCACACATCTTTACGAGCGAGCGAGGCGGAAGAATGAAAGTGTGCCCATATCCCTGCCCCATCATTGCGCGTGATCGCAATGACATTACTGCATTACGGCAACATTTGCTTGAAGGCCATCAATGCCTAGATACCTGGTTGTCGTTGAGTCGCCTCGTGGATGATCCACGTCAGCGACGTGACTGCCTGGAACGAGCGGCTGTTCTTGCGCCGGAAGATCAGAAGATCCGTGAAGAATGGCTGAAAGCAGTGCTGGTGGTCGAACCAGACAATACCAGTGCTGAGTCGCTTCTGCGTGAGATCGAAACGCTCCGCTTGCTTTCTGATGTAAAAACGAACTACTTTCACGAACAACCCCGGGCCCGACTGCTTGGCGATATTCTGCTTGATATGCAAGTAATCACGCCTTCAGAACTGCAAGAAGTGCTGAAGATGCAGAGTGATGGCATGGCTATTATCACGGATCGTCGTCTGGGCCAGATCTTGCTGCGGCAGAAACTCATCACGCCGAGCAAACTAGCCCGTGCGCTGATCATTCAGCAGCAAGAGCGCAGTAGTCTGCGGATTGCGCCTCAGGTGCTCGGCGAATATTTAGTTGAACAACAACTGATTACCCCTGAACAACTCGAAAAAGTCCTGATCGAGCAGATCCGACTTGATCAAAAGGGCCAGCGCCTCAGCCTTGGTCAGATCCTTATTCGGCTGCGTATTTTGCCGCCAAAAGTAATCGAGAAAGCCGTGACCGATCATCAACGTGCTTTCTGGGCCAAGCTTGACAAGTGAGCGAAAGTAGGCGAACGCTAAGTTCTACAGAAGAATAGTTGCCGCTGCGATCAGAAAAAGGATCTGCAAACCTACCGTTGTAAGCTGGAGCAACCTTGCGCCGACGGATGTGCGTTGGTAGAGGGCAAGCCCGAGTCCAAGGTTGAGCAAGCCAAGCAACGCGCCGGCGAGCGGCAAAAAGAGGATCTGGTAACGGGGGACACTGCTGAGGGCCTGACCGCTGGGATCGGTTTGCATCTCGATCAGCGCGGGCAAGGATGGATAGAGCGCCATCAGCGTCCCGAGCAGGACGAGATGAAGCAACACGGCCAGCACCAGAGCGCGTTGCACCACCTTATCAGTCCAGAAGGCATAGAAAAAGATTGAACCAGCCTCAATGCCAGGCGTGAGTTGCTGGATCGGGCCAATCCGTCGCCGCTGTTCCAACTCTTGGATAAAGGCAGCACTCTCGCGGGGTGAAATAAGATAGATCTCGGTAGGTGTTTGAATGCCAAGGGCGCGCTTTGGGTTCACCGTGCTAAAACGTTGCACCGTCTGACCATTGGCAAGCCGTCCAGCGCCATAGAAATAGCCAATTTGTTGCAACAGATGGCCGTTGGCGCCGCGCTCGGTCACACCACTAGCGACATGTTCGATCATTTGCATCGGCACCACCGTACGATGGCCGAGCCAGTAAATATAGAGGCCATCACGATCGAGGCCATACCAGAGCGTCGCAGTAGCAACGATCTGATAGCCAAATGAGCCGGCCAGGCTCAGCAGCGCCAGGCCGAGCAACCCTTGGGCAAAGAGTTGCGCATTGATCGGCCATGCTTCCGGTGGCAGAGCGAGGGCTCTGCCAACCGGAATGAGCGTATAGACTGCTGCTGCTGCGATGAGCAGAAAGAGCACACTTGCCGCCCAGAAACGCCATGAAGGCTGTGGTTTCCAGCGTCGCATTACGGTACGACAGGCGTGAGTGTGGGGAGTACCCCAGGTGCTTCGCCCGCATCCTCATCTGGCACTTCGGGCTCCAATGGCACCTCAGTGGGGAGCGCCGTTGGCGGGCCAGGCTGAAAAGCGGGAACCACAGTTGGAACCGGTGGTGCTGGTTCAGTCGTCGGCGTTGGCGTTTGCGGCGGCACGCGGGTGGAGCCAAGGGCCTCACGTTGTTCACCCACCCAGACATCAAGTGCGGCGGTGCGCGCCTCGCGTAACTGGGTTTCGGGATCAGGGATCTCGAGGAACGTCACCTCAAGAATATGCCAGCCGAACTCAGTCCGAATCGGATCGCTGATCGCCCCAACAGCAAGGGCAAAAGCCTGAGCGACCAATTCTGGGGGATAGGTGACACCAGTATCAGCCAGGCCATTGCGATCGAAGCGACCGAGGCTTCCTTCGCGCTCACGTGAACCAGGGTCAGTGGAGTAGGCCGCGACGAGGGAGGCAAAATCGGCCCCGGCCTGCAACTCGGCAAGCACAGCCTCAACTTCGGGCCGTTTCTCAGCAAAAGCTGCTTCAACCTCAGTTGGCGAAGCCCCTTCGGGGACAGTAACGCCGATCAAAATCTGGCGAGCCTCGACGCGGTCAGGTTCTTCCTGAAAAGCAAACGTAGCTTCGGGGACGAGGTAGGCCTGCAGTTGCTGATTGAGCACCCGCTCGGTGTACTGTTGATCAAGGGCGGCGCGAAAATCAGCGGGCGACAACTCGGGCGAACGTCCTACGGCTGACAACTCGAGCTCATAGCGACGAAAAAGCTCGGCGACAATCTGGTCTTGTTGTTCAGTGGCGACTGCTGGAGGCAGCGGCGTAGGACTGAGGGCCGGATCATCAGTCAGTTCAGGGGCAGGTGCAGACTCATCAGCGGGTTCCTCTTCAGCCGGATCCAGAGGGGATGAAGGGGGTGGCAAGAAGGCAAAGCCCAGTTCTTGCACCATGGTTTGCTTCACCTCATCCGGGTCGACGACGATGCCGAGGGGCGCGGAACCCTGGAGTTTGACCTGGCGATCCTGCCATCCTGCCACGACGGTATCATCAACAGGCGCATTCGAGATCGCCGCAATCTGCTGGTCAATCTGCGGGCTCTGGCCTTCAAACTGCTGGGTAAACTGAGGATTACCAGCAAAGAGGGCGAGCAACTGAAAATTCTGGATAATCTGCTGCGTATAGCCGAGCCTGAGCTCTTGCCAGTAGTCGCTCCGCGAGAGGGTTACCTCACCGACGCGAGCGACGGGGCGGCTCGGCAACCAGAGGCGATCATAGAGCAGGCCACCGAGCACAGCCACAAGGGCGAGGCCAAGGGCAATACTGGTCACAAGAATCACCATGCGTTGCTGGCGTTGCTCACGCAACTTATGTGCGGCAACGCGGCGTGATGGTGGGCGTTCTGGAGATGGTTGGGCTGTTTGTTGGTCAGGCGGTTGCTGCCTGGTTACAGGTTTGCCCTGTGCTTGCGGTTTTTTTGGTGTCTCTGCCATGGTAGAGGTGGGGGCATCTGGCTCATTTGGTTGCTACGCAAGACTGCAAGCGCAAGGAACTCGCCTGAGCGAGCAGCCTTCGACGTGCATCTGCCGTACGTAGCAACCGGAGGTGACCAGTGCTTAGAAGGGAATATCCTCGTCACCGATATCAGGCGATGGCGGCGGCGGCGGCGGGCCCGAGCGACCGCTTCGCGGGAGATCACGGGGAGGGTGATACTCATCACTTTCGCGATGGGCGCGACCCTCACGGCTATCGAGCATGATCATATCATTGGCAATCAACTCGGTCTTATAACGAGTCTGACCGCTCTGCTGATCTTCCCATGAACGCGTCTGAAGGCGTCCTTCGAGATAGACACGGGCACCTTTATTGAGATACTGGTTACAGGTCTCAGCCAGTTTATTCCAGGCAACAACGCTAAACCACTCAGTCTCTTCGTGGGTCTCGCCATTGCTATCGCGCCACTGACGCCCGACGGCAACCCGAAAGGTTGTCACAGGGCTACCTGAGGGAGTAAAACGCATTTCTGGATCGCCGCCCAGCCGACCAATAATCATCACTTTATTGAGGTCACGTGCCATTACTGCTACTCCGCTCGCACGCCATCAAGGTTTATCCAGGGCTCAGGCTTCTGTCTCTTCAACAACCTCATCGCTGCCCTCATCGCTCGCATCAGGACTATCAGGCACGGGTTTCACACCCTTCGGCTCAATGACGGTCATGAGATGGCGCAGGATCGCATCGGTGAGCTTAATTGTACGCTCGAGCTCAATCACTTTGGAAGCACTGAGCGTCAAATTAATCAAGACGTAGTAGCCCTCACTAAAATTCCGTCGGCTCGCTTCACCGCTGACATACTCACGAATCGTATAGGCGAGTTTGCGGCGGCCCCAGGGGGGTGACTGATTAATGCCCGTGATTTCACCACCGGCTGTTTCAATGGTATCGCGCAAGCGATCAAGGGTTGCATTCACCCCTTCTTCGTTTGCACTCAGCGGACTAATCACAACCATAAGTTCATATTCACGACGACGTTCGCGCACACCTTCCTCCTCTGGTGATGTCCCACTCGTCTCTGCTCTGGGGTTGCGCGACCCGGAGGTGCGGTGGAACCGAAAGATAGTGAGCAGTAGTAATGCACCATACATTCCAGAAGACTGCTCATACCAACGGTGGATTATAGCATGGCTAGCACGACAACGCAATGCGCATTGTCGTGCTAGCATGGCTGCTGCAAAGTCCGCCTTCGGCGGTGGGGTTTGGGGCGCAACCCCCACGATTCCAATTGGTATTACTAGGGCGACAGGCCTACCTCAATCCTGGTGAGCACGATGCTGAGGGGGCCATTGTAACGCGGATCATCGTCAGCCGGGGTACGCAGGTAAAGGTTATGTTCACCTGGGGGCACGACAAGCCTCAGCGTGATCGTAGTCTGCACTGGTTGCGCGGGAACCTGCCATGTGCCAAGCGCTTGGGCATTGAGCAAGAGTTGAACCTGGCGTGCGACCTGATAACTTTCGGCTTGCATCTGCACCTGGATCATGGCAGGTTCGCTGGAGGGATTCACGAGCGCCAGCACTCCTTCCTGGCTCATCCAGCGCCAACTCCGCTCGCCGGCCTGTTCTTCAGGGTACCATCCTTCAGCGAAATAACCAAAGGGGTGCTGTTGGGTCGCAGGGATCTGGTAGAGGCTATACGTGGTGGTGGTTGAAGCTGGTTCCAAGCCAGGCAGAGCTTGTTGCAGGGCGGCAGCAACGGTCGGGTGCGCTTGTGGGGGCAACTGATCCCAGTGGACGAGCACCTGACGAATGCCGTAGACATCGAGGATCATAGGGCCTTGATCGCCGGACGCAAGCAAGCGATCTGGTTCTGGTTCCATCCGCCAGAGTTGGCGGATCGCGGGGCGGCGTTCAGCCCAGCGGTTGGGAGGATTGCGGGCGAGATACCCACCGAGCATGGGCTGTTGATGGACGAGTTGGGCGCGGAGCGAAAAACTATCCTGGCGAACAGGCAGCACCAACAAGGCGCCTGGTTGCGTGGCGAGTTCCTGATAGACTGGCGGCACATCAGAGCGTTGCAGGGGCAGCGGTGGCGTGACATATTCAAAGGCGATCAAAGCGGTCACCAGGAAGAGCGACGCAGAGGCTGCGCGGGGGCCATGGTGCCGCGTCAGCAACGAGGTGAGCCAGGTAAGCCCATAGGCGGTCAAGGGAATCAGGGCGAGACTAGTGATAAGCACAAAATGGCCAGGGCGCTGGGCAATGCCGAGACCAGGGAGATTGAGCAAGAGCAGATAGGGCATCGGGATGCCTGTAGCGAACTCGCCCACCATCAAGACAGGGCCAAAAGCAAACAGGAGGCCAAGCAAGCCAAGGCAGAACCAGCGCCAGGCTGTGCGCCAGGCAACGAACGTACCAAGGCTTGCCAGGACAAGGGTGGTATACCCAAGCGCAACATTCCAGGCGGCAATATCGGGATGCCAGCGTTGCCCCAGCGCGTGGACGGTTGGCCCCCAGATTGGATGGAGATTGCTGGGCAGGAACGGATCAAGCAAGTTTGCCGAACGGCTAACGAGAAACGCATCACGCTGAATTTGCCCGACGCTCTCGCGGGGGCCGTCGAGCATTGGCGCAAGGACTGGCCAGAGCAGCGGGAAGAGCAAGGCGAGGGCGAGGCTGCCAACGAGCGCCATACGACCGGTCAGGATCGCCCGATGGAAGGGGAGCGGTTGTGGCTGCGGCGCTGTTGGTACAAGGCCAGCCCGAGCCGACGCAAGTTGCGTCCCGTCAAGCAGCAAACTGCGCGGTGCAACAAGCGCGAGCAGGGCAAAAGCAAGGCTATAGATCGCGATAAAGAGCAGATAATAGAGGCTTGTATAGCCAATGAGCGCAAGAAAAAGCGCAGCGAGCAGCGGATCGCGATACCCAGGGCGAGTCACGGTGCGCAAGAGAAAGAGGGCATAGAGAGGGAGCCATTGAACCGCGATCAATTCTAGCTGCCCGTCCCAGACCTTGGTCATATGGTATGGTGACCAGGTAAAGATCAGGCCTGCCACAAAAGCGACCCCTGGTTGGGCCCCGAGCTGACGGGCAAACCAGAACGCAGCGAGGCCAGCAAGCGTGAGTGCCAGCAGAACGGCCGCATTGAAGCCCGCCAGTGGACCAGCAAGCGCCGTCACCGGGAAGACGAGCAACCCATTGCTCAGGTTCAACGGATGCAGGGCAAGGTCAACCCCCTCGGGATAATAGAGGAGGGGTGTAAAGAGAGGATGCATGCCCTGGGTGAGGGCATAGTGAACCCACCACACGTGCCAGACATGCTGCCACCCATCAATCGCGGCCACCGCACCGCCTGGGATAGCCTGATCGACAGAGGGCAACACAGGAGCCATGAGGATCAAGCCAAAGAGCGCATAGGCAAGAATTACGAGGATATGTTTACGCAAGGTCATGCTGCTTTACCGCTAGCATTGTATCGCTGCTCACGGCTCCTTCGAACGGATTCACCAGATCCAAAGTATACCATTTTGAGGGTTCGGTGACTTTTTTGGCAGAGCGGGGAAGATCGTGGTAAAATACGTCATGGCGTGCATCCAATGCACGCCAATCATTTAACTTTTGACTTTAGCACTCTCGAAAAGAGAGTGCCAGACCTGGGATCAAACAGTGGGTCAACAGGCGCGGCGGATCTCCACGCGACCCTGATAGGGTAGATGGCTATGTCGTCGGGGCTTACTGAACGTAGACAGACGATCTTAAAGCTCGTCATCCAGGAATTTGTTGAGACGGCGCAGCCAGTTGCCTCAGAGACATTGGTACGCAAATACCGGTTAAATGTCTCACCTGCGACCGTGCGGAACGAACTAGCCGCGCTTGAGGAGCTAGGGTATCTGATGCATCTCCACACATCGGCGGGACGTGTTCCGACCGATATAGGATACCGCTTCTTTGTCGAGAATCTCATGGATCGCACGACCCTTTCGCTGCCTGAGCAGCGAATGATCCGGCATCAGTTTTACCAGGTACGCGGCGAACTGGATCAATGGATTCAGCTTGCGGGTTCAGTGCTAGCGCGTACTGCCCAGAATGCCTCGGTAGTGACGCCGCTGCGTTCGGCGGATCGGCTGCGCTTTCGCCAGGTTGAACTCGTAGCGATTCATGATACGATGGCCCTTGCGGTGCTCGTCTTTCATGGCGGGGTCGTGAAGCAGCAGACCTTGGCGCTTGATGCGGTGCGTTCACCCGACGATCTGCGTCGTTGTGCTGCGCGGATCAGCAGTGTGCTTGCCGATCTTGAATTGAGCGATGTTGAAGATCTATTGACACGAGATCAACAACAAGAAGGGTCTGAATTTGGTGACTTCGAGCGTCAGGTGCTTGATCTCGTTGCCAGGGCAATGGATGCATTTGAAGCGCAGGCTCAGGAGCAGATCTATAGTGATGGCTTGATCGAGATGCTCAGCCAACCCGAATTCATCCCTGCGCTAGCGCGAGAGGATGCCGAACGAGCGGTTGAGCGGATGCGTCGAGCGCTTGACATTTTGAAGAGCGGTCGTGGCCTCGGGTCATTGATACCGCAGGCACTGGCCTCTGATGGAGTACAAGTGATCATTGGTGGTGAAAACAGTGCCGACGAGATGCGAGAATACAGTGTTATTTTAGCACGGTATGGAGTTGAACGGGCCGTGACAGGCGTGTTGGGGGTCATCGGGCCTACCCGTATGGCCTATCCACGTTCAATTTCGAGTGTGCGGTATATTTCATCACTGATGAGTGATCTCTTGGCTGAGCTCTATCAGGCCGATCAACGTTCACCCGAGAGCTAAGAGCGTTGCGCCAAGGCTTTAGGAGAGAGCAAAGAGGAACTAGCCGAGCGCATCAGAAAGAGATGTACGCCTCTGAACGGTACAATAGCCTGAAACCACGGCTTAGGGATGCCATCAGGTAGCGCCGACATGTTTATACGCTTGCATACAAGTAGTCGAGATGCAAGAAGTGAGGAGGATCATGAGCGAGAATCAGCATATTGTGGAACCAGCGGCTGACGCGAGCGAAGAGCAGGTGCAGAAACCGCAAGAGGATCTGGAAGCCCGTCTGGCTGATATGCAAGAACAGGCTAACGAATTTCGTGATCAGTGGCTGCGAGCGGCAGCTGATTATAAAAATTTCAAGCGACGAACTGAAATTGAACGTTCCGAATTGATTCGGAGCGCCAGTTCGGCGTTATTGCTCAAATTGTTGCCGATTATGGACGATTTTGAGCGAGCGATAGAGAACATTCCGCCTGAAATTGCCGAGACGTCCTGGTGGGGAGGGACGCAGTTGATTGCCCACAAACTGCGTACGGTGCTTGAGAGTGAAGGGGTCAAAGTAATTGACGCCGTTGGTCAGGATTTTGACCCTAATCTGCACGAAGCTGTCATTTATGAAGATGCCGAAGGGCAAGATGGCAAAGTGACTAGTGAGTTGCAAAAAGGGTACAAATTAGGCGACCGTGTCCTTCGTGCTAGTATGGTCAAAGTAGGCCGTGGCTAGGCGAAGTACGAGCTACGATCTTTGTAAGGAGCAACAGACAAGCATATGCCCAAAGTCATCGGCATTGATCTTGGAACAACCAACTCGGTTATCGCCGTCGTGGAAGCAGGCGAAGCGGTCGTAATCCCGAACGCTGAAGGTGCGCGTTTGACCCCTTCAGTTGTTTCGATGAATAAAGTTGGCGAGCGTCTCGTCGGCCAGGTAGCGCGACGCCAGGCGGTCACGAATCCTGAGAATACGATCTTCTCGGTCAAGCGGTTCATCGGGCGTAAATTCAGCGAACCCGTCGTCCAGAAGGACACGGTGCTCGTGCCCTATAAATTGAGTGCCGCCTCCAATGGTGATGTGCGGGTGACGATGAATGGCAAAGAGTATGCGCCACCCGAAGTTTCGGCCATGGTTTTACAGAAACTGAAGGCTGATGCGGAAGCATACCTTGGTGAGTCGGTGACCCAGGCGGTCATTACCGTGCCAGCCTACTTCAACGATAGTCAACGCCAGGCGACGAAAGATGCCGGCAAGATTGCCGGGTTGGAAGTGCTGCGTATCGTCAATGAGCCGACGGCCTCGGCGTTGGCCTATGGCCTCGATAAAAAAGGCCACGACGAGGTCGTGGTGGTCTATGATATGGGTGGTGGAACCTTCGACGTTTCGATCCTTGAATTGAGCGATGGGGTGGTTGAGGTCAAAGCGACCAGTGGTGATACACACCTGGGGGGTGATGACTTTGACCAGCGCATTATTGACTGGCTTGCCAGCGAGTTCCAGAAAGATCAGGGCGTTGATCTCCGTCAGGATCGGATGGCGTTGCAACGGCTCAAAGAGGCAGCCGAGAAGGCCAAGATGGAACTATCGAGCGTAGGGCAGTCCGAGATCAATCTGCCGTTCATTACGGCTGATGCGAATGGACCCAAGCATCTGAGTCAGACCATGACACGGGCGCGTCTCGAGCAATTGACGAGCGATCTCATCGAACGCAGCATGGCACCGGTACGGCAGTCCCTGAATGATGCCGGGTTGAAGCCGTCGCAGATCGATGAAGTCATTCTGGTTGGTGGGCAGACGCGGATGCCTGCGATCCAAGACGCGGTGCGCAAGTTTTTTGGCAAAGAACCGAACAAGACGGTGAATCCTGATGAGGTCGTTGCCATCGGTGCGGCCATTCAGGCAGGTGTGCTTGGCGGTGAAGTCAAAGATGTATTGCTACTTGACGTTACGCCATTGACGCTGGGGATCGAGACCGTAGGGAAGGTCATGACGCCGCTGATCGCACGCAATACGACCATCCCGACCCGCAAGAGTCAGATCTTCTCAACGGCGAGTGACCATCAAAATAGCGTCGAAATTCATGTTTTGCAGGGCGAGCGAGCCGAGGCGCGGTACAACAAGAGTCTCGGCAAATTTGAACTAGCTGGCATCCCACCGGCACCGCGTGGGGTACCGCAGATCGAAGTCACGTTTGATATTGATGCCAACGGCATTGTCAATGTGACCGCCCGTGATAAAATGACAGGCACCGAACAACGCATCACCATTACGGCGTCGTCGGGGTTGAGTGACAGCGAGATTGATCAGATGGTGCAAGAAGCTGAATTGCACGCTGAAGAAGATCGTCTGCGCCTTTTGTTGATTGAGGCACGCAACGCGGGTGATAGCATGATCTACACTGCCGAGCGTACGCTCCGCGAGGCGGGTGACAAGGTCGATGGCCCGACGCGTACCGAGGTCGAGGACAAAATCCGCGTGTTGCGTGAGACGCTGGCGGCGGAAGACGAACAGGCTATTCGCAACCGAACCGCTGAACTGAGCGTCGTCATCCAGCGCGTTGGTCAGGCGATGTATGCTGGTGATGCGACAGGCGCAGAGGGCAAGCCTGAACGTGACGACGTTGTTGAGGGCGAATATAAAGTAGATTGAGCGTACGGCTGCGAGGAAGAGAGCGGTTTACTGGTACACTTTTGTTGACAAAGGCGCACCAGTGAACCGCGCTGCCAGGGCAAGCAAAGCATACGCATCAAGTGAGGAAGAGTATGACGACGGGTGCAAAGCGTGACTACTACGAAGTCCTCGGGATTGGCCGCACCGCTGAACCAGACGAAATAAAAAAAGCCTTTCGTCGTCTGGCACGCCAGTATCACCCTGATGTCAGCAAAGAACCAGATGCCGAGGCTAAATTCAAAGAGATCAACGAAGCCTATGAGGTGCTCTCGGATGAGCAGAAACGGGCCATGTATGATCGCTTTGGGCATAATGTTCCGGGCGGGCCTGGCGGTGGTTATGGTGATCCTTTTGCGAATGGCGATCCATTCAGTACTATTTTTGACGCCTTTTTTGGTGGTGCAGCTGCAGGGCAGCGCACGCAGCGCGGGCCACAGCGCGGGGCTGATCTGCGTTACAGCTTGCGGTTGACGTTTGAAGAGGCCATCTTTGGGGTGGAGCGCGAGATCGAATATCGCCGTCTCGAGACGTGCCCGAGTTGCAAAGGCAATGGAGCTGAACCGGGAACTGATCCTGTACGTTGTCCGAAATGCAATGGCACAGGTGAAATGCGGCAGCGTGCCCCCTTCATCAACATGGTCACGGTGAGTGCATGTGACAACTGCAATGGCACGGGCACGGTGATTCCAATTCCGTGTCGTGAGTGCCGGGGTGAAGGTCGGATACGTCAGACGCGGCACATCACGGTGAAAGTGCCTGCCGGGGTTGATGGTAACCAGCAGATTCGCATCAGCGGCGAAGGTGAAGCAGGGCCGCGGGGCGGTTCGTTTGGCAACCTCTATGTAGCCCTGGATGTGCAGCCGCACCCCCTCTTCTTGCGCGAAGGCAACGATATCATCCTGGAATTGAAGCTCAATGTTGCGCAGGCCGCCCTGGGTGAAGAGCTCAACGTGCCAACGATTGACGGCACCGAACGCCTGCGTATTCCAGCGGGGACGCAGACTGGTCAGACCTTTCGGATGCGTGGCAAAGGTGTCCCCTTCTTGCGTCAGCAGGGGCGAGGGGATCAGATCGTCGTGACGCGGGTGGTCGTCCCCCAGAAACTGAATGACCAGCAACGGCGTCTCTTTCAGGAACTGGCCCGGACTTTTGATCCGGAAGACCAGAGTGATCATGATGAGGGCTTCTTCGGGCGCATTAAAGATGCGTTCCGTCGCTAAAACAGTATGACAGAACAGCTTTATGGGCGGAATGCGGTACGGGAAGCTTTGCGTGCTCGCCGACGAACGTTGCACCGGCTCTATGTTTCGAGTGGCGTGCAAGAGACCGGCGTGATGGCCGAGATCATCCGGCTGGCCGGCGAGGCGAAGGTCAACGTTGAACGGGTCGATCGCCAGGTGTTGGATCGTCAACTACGTGAGGTCAACCACCAGGGCGTCATGCTCCAGGCCGAAGCTTATCCATATGTCGAGCTAGAGGCATGCATGGATCTTGCCGAGCAACGGCAGGAGCCGGTCATGCTCTTGCTGCTCGATCATCTACAAGATCCGCAAAATGTGGGTACATTGCTGCGCACAGCCGAGGTTGTCGGGGTGCATGGGGTCTGCTTGCCAGGGCGAAGAGCGGTGGAAATCACACCGGCGGTCGTGAATGCGTCAAGCGGGGCCACCGAGCATCTGAACATTGCCATGATTGGCAATCTGGCTCAGACGATCGTTGAACTGCAGAAGGGTGGGGTGTGGATTGTTGGGTTGGAAGATGACGCGAACGCAGAGGATCTGGATCGCGCTGATCTGAACATGCCGCTCGGCCTGGTGGTTGGGGCCGAAGGTGCAGGGCTTGCGCGACTGACCCGTGAGCGGTGCGACTTTCTGGTTCGGTTGCCCATGCGCGGCCAGATTGCCTCGCTGAATGCAGCGGTCGCGGGGAGCATTGCCTTGTATAGTGCCTGGCGTCAACGAGTTGAACGCTGAAAAGCATCAGATCCGTGTCATTCAAGTACGATGGATAGGGCATTGCCCTATCCATCGTACTTGAAGAGTATGCCTTGCTGCGCTAAAATAGGGTAGGACGAGCAAATCGGTTCGTAGTATAGGCTCAAAGAGGTACGCATGAAACTGAACGTCATTCTTTTGATCGCCATTGCCGGTGCGGCGGCATATATTTTCACCTTGCGGCGTCAACTGCAAGCTGCGCAGATGCGTGGCGACATGTACCGTGATATTTCGGCACGGCTCGATCGTCGCGTTGCGGAGTTGACGACGAAAGCATGACGGCTTCTTCGCACGCACTTGGATCATCACGTCTGCAGGCCCCGATACGGGTTATGCCTGCGCTTGATGGTGTCGCCGTGCGTCCGGCCCGGATGCCTGATGTCAGTGCCATTCTTGGGCTGCATCGTGAGGCCTTTGCGGACAAGTTTGGTGGTGCCTTCGGGGTTGATGCAACGGAACGTGGTGCCGCCGCGCTGGCGGCCACCTGGGAGCACCAGGGTGCCGTGGCGATGCGGGGTATGTTTGTTGCGGAGTACCAGGGACAGATTGTTGGAACAACCACGATCCGTACCTGGGAGATGATCAGCGATCAGAGTGCTTCGGTTGAGGTTGTGTTCCACGAGGAACTTGGCTTCTGGCGAACCATTCGGTCGCTGTTTGTTTTATCGCTGCTCGATCATCAAATTGGCCGTCGTGAAGGCTTTATTACCGATGTGGCCGTCTTGCCCACGTACCGGCGCAGCGGGATTGCACAGATGCTGCTCGCACGTGCCGAGCAAGAGGCGTTGCTGCGGGGCAAGCATCACCTTGGTCTGTATGTCAGCCAGCGCAACGAAGCCGCCCGAGCCCTCTACCAGCGGCTCGGTTTTTATCAGCACCGTTCGCGGCGTTCACTGCTCACCTGGTTCTTCTTTGGGCAGGGGCACTGGCTCTATTTGCGCAAAAATCTTGTGTAAGCCCCTTTGTAATTGAGAAGGTAAAAGACAACGATGTCTGATCAGGCTAATCCCTTTCGGATCGCCCAGCAGCAATTCGACACTGCCGCCGAATTGCTCAACCTCCATCCCGATATTCGGGCTGTCCTGCGCGTACCCCAGCGTGAACTGACGGTCAATTTCCCGGTTCGGCTTGATGATGGTAGCGTGCAGATGTTTACGGGCTACCGTGTGCAACACAACCTGGGCCGTGGGCCAGTCAAAGGCGGGATTCGTTATCATCCCAGCGTTGATCTGGATGAAGTCCGGGCGTTGGCGATGTGGATGACGTGGAAGTGTGCCCTGGTCAATATTCCGTACGGTGGGGCTAAAGGTGGGGTCATTGTTGATCCACGTCAACTTTCACTGGCTGAACTGGAACGCCTGACGCGTCGGTTTGCCTCGGATGTGAGTATTTTGCTTGGCCCCGAGAAGGATATTCCGGCCCCGGATGTGAACACGAATGCACAGATCATGGCGTGGATCATGGATACGATTTCGATGCACCGCGGGTATACGGTACCTGCGGTCATTACGGGCAAACCGATCCAGGTTGGCGGGTCACTGGGGCGGATCGAGGCAACCGGGCGTGGGGTGAGCCTGATGGTTCGTGAGGCGGTGCATAAACAGGGGCGCTCGCTTGAGGGGCTGAGGGTGGTTGTACAGGGTTTTGGCAATGTGGGGAGCACAGCGGCGCTGCTGTTGCACGAAATGGGCTGTCAGGTGATTGGTGTGGCTGATGCTGCCGGGGCCTATTACTGTGCCAGCGGGCTTGACATTCCTGCGATGCGTACCTACAGTGAACGGCATACGTTTCGGTTGCTGCAGGGATATGAGGCCCCGCATATGGTACCGATCACCGGAACCGAGTTGCTTGAGTTGGAGTGTGACGTATTGATCCCGGCCGCACTAGAAAATCAGTTGACGGGCGAGAATGCCGCACGGGTACGGGCGGGCATGATTGTTGAAGGGGCGAATGGCCCGACAACGCCCGGTGCCGATGCGATCCTGACGGCACGGGGCATTCCAGTGGTGCCTGATATTCTCGCCAATGCGGGCGGGGTGATTGTCAGCTACTTCGAGTGGGTGCAGGGTCTGCAGGAATTTTTCTGGGATGAGCACGATATCAACAGCAAACTCGAGCGCATCCTGGTGAACGCTTTTGAAGAGGTATGGCAACTGGCGGCGAGTCGCGCCTTACCGTTACGCACCGCAGCCTATCTGCTGGCAGTCCAGCGGGTTGCCGAAGCAAATGCGACCCGTGGCGTTTATCCATAGGTGAGTAGGCAAAGATGCCAGCATAAGGTATAATCCAGGTTAAAGAGGGCCTGTTGCGTTGAGACAGCGAGAAAGGGTCCCGGATGCAGATCTTGCTGGTAGATGATAACCCGCTGATGCAGCAGGTGATCAACAGTTTTCTCGTGAGTCACGGATACAGTGTGGCGATTGCCGCGACCGGTCAGGATGCGCTTGCGGTCGTCAGTGATGAAGTATGTCGTCTCTTGATGATCGACATGCGCCTACCTGACCAGGATGGGCCAGATCTGCTCGTCATGTTGCGCCAGTTGCCAGGGATGGCTCATTGTCCAGCGATTGCGGTGAGTGGCCTGGGCGAAGAGGATCGCGAACGGACGGTGGCGGCGGGGTTTGATATGTTTCTGGCGAAACCTATTGATCTTGATGAATTGCTTGCGACAGTGCAACGCTATGTAGATCAGCAGACGAGCCATACGAACGGCACGCAGGATTGCATACGGTAAGAGGATATGGATCGTCTGGTTTTGTGGGATGTTGACGGAACTTTGTTGAGCACGGATGGTATTGCGGCTGAGGCGATGCGGGCCACCATGCGCGAGGTCGTCGGGCCAACGGCACCAATGGCGCGCACGGCTTATGCAGGCAAGACCGACTGGCAGATCATACGCGAGAGTTTCCCGACGCTGGCGCCCGAGGCGATTGCCGAGCAGTTGCATGCCTTTACCGTGAGCTATGCGCGTCGGCTAGAGGCGCAGCGCGACGAATTGGCGCGACGTTCACGGCTCTTTCCGGGGGTGCAGGCAGCCCTAGAAGCGTTGGCGGGCAGGGTGCGCCAGGCCCCGTTGACCGGCAATATCGCTGCGGTCGCACGCCTCAAGCTTGCTGCAGTTGGCCTAGTGGCGCATCTTGATCTGGCGGCGGGGGCTTATGGTGATGATCATCACCATAGGCCTGAGCTTGTTCCGCTTGCGGCAGCACGAGCGGCGGCACGGTACGGACGACCCTTTGCCGGTCATGAGATTATTATTGTTGGTGATACGCCGCATGACATTGCCTGTGGCAAGGCCAATGGAACCCGCACGGTGGCGGTTGCCACTGGCCCGTACCCCTTTGATGAACTCGTGCGGTGTGAGCCGGATGTTGCGCTAACCGACCTGCGTGATACCGAAGCTGTCGTACGGGCCGTTCTTGGGTAACAGCTTATTGGGCGAGTGGTTTGCTGAGATCGTTGCCCCATTCATTCCAGGAGCCATCGTAGATCGCGGCGCGGCGTCCGGTGATCAGTTCATAGGCGAGGGCGGTAGGTGTCGCGGAGACACCGCCGTTGCAATAGGCGACTACCTCGCGATCCTCTTGCGCGTCGAGGTCGATCCCAGCGGCGGTAAAACGCTCGCGGAGCACTTCAGGGGGGCTGAAGGTATGATCCTCGGCACTGAGAAGGCTCTGATAAAAGACATGCGCGGCATTGGGGATATGTCCACCGCGCACCGCGCGTGACTCGTGGCCCTGATACTCAGCGAGGCTACGGGCATCAA
Organism: Candidatus Chloroploca asiatica; assembly: GCF_002532075.1. Classification (GTDB taxonomy): domain Bacteria; phylum Chloroflexota; class Chloroflexia; order Chloroflexales; family Chloroflexaceae; genus Chloroploca; species Chloroploca asiatica. Next base: position 91,313 of record NZ_LYXE01000031.1, read on the forward strand.
TGAGCAACGTCGCAGCGGAGTCAAGGTTCGCGAGGATCTGGTCAGCGGTCTTCCGCAGGGCGGGCTGGGGCTGCGGGGTGAAGGTTGCGGGCGGATAGTGCGGTACGACGGTCGTCAGCGGGCGGGCTTCAGCCTGCCATTTGAGCAACCCACCGTTGAGAATGCGTGCCTGTTCAAAGCCATAGTAGCGCAGCACCCAGAGCACGCGTCCGGCAAACATTGAAAACCAGTCATCGTAGATAACGACGATGCTATCGTCGCCAATGCCGCGCTCGCTGAGCACACGCGCAAGTTTGTCGGGCGGGGCAATCTGGGTAGGCACCGGATCATCGAGATCCACAATATCTTCGAGCCAGTTGAGATAGAGCGCACCGGGGATATGTCCGGCGGCATAATCGTCGTGGCGGGCAAAATAGTGTGGTTTCGGCTCGGTGGGGGGCAACACCTTGCCCCGCGCATCAACAATGCGTAGGGTCGGCTCGTCCAGATGCTCGGCGAGCCAGGCAGTCGTAACAAGCGGACCAGTGGGCAACTCAAGCATTGGGTTACTCTCTTCTTGCTAACAGAATCAGTAGTCTGGCAACTACATTTTCTGACTTGCTCGCGACCGTGTCATACTGTGAGACCTCACAGGTCTTCAAGACCTGTGAAGTCTGACGGGCGCTCAGAAACGTCCTTCACAAACGAAATCAATCGGTGAGTTCACGGGGGGGTTGGTTCAACACCCGCGTCAGATCGCGGAGATCCATCCACCACTGTTGTTTAGGGCGGGCGTGTTCAGCATCAACACGACGGGGAAACTCTTCGAGGTCAATAATCTGGACACGGCCATCCTGATAGCCAATAAAGGCACTATCAGCCGAGCCTTGCAAGGCACGGTCGATCAGGAAATCGATACATCTGACGGCCAAGCGCGTGGCCTGAATACGGTCAAAGGGCGACGGTGAACCACCCTGTTGAAGGTGACCAAGGATAGACTGGCGCACCTCAAAGAGATCGGCGCCTTCCTCTTCAAAGAGCGAGCACATAAAGCTTGTGGTATAGATCGGATTCGACTTCTCATTGCGAATCACGAGGCTCAAGCGCTTGCCGTGCTGGAACCAGTAGCTCATCTCATCGATATCTTTTTGCATATCGTTGAGCGTAACACCTTCTTCGGGCAGATAGACGCGTTCTGCACCAGAAGCGAGGCCACTCATCAAGGCGAGGTAGCCACAGCCACGGCCCATGACCTCGACGACAAAACAGCGGCGCGAGGCGACGGCTGACTGCTTGATGCGATCGATGGCATCAACAATATTATTGAGCGCCGTATCAGAACCAATGCTCAATTCTGAGCCAGGGAGATTATTATTAATCGTCGCGGGCAAGCAGATCATCGGAATATTAAAAGCCGGATAATTATAGCGTTCGCTATGGAGTTTATAGCAAATATCATAGCCCGTCCAGCCACCGATCATCAAGATACCATTGATATCAAACTCTTCGAGGCGGCGGGCGAGTTGATAGATCTCGGGGCCACGGGGGATCTTGCGATTGGTTCCGAGTTCAGCGCCACCGGTTGTAGCCCAGCCACTGACGCTCATCCAATCCATTTCGTGGACATCGCCATCGATGAGCCCCTGGAACCCGTGGCGAACACCGAGCATCGTATGGCCGTGGTCAATGCCGAGGCGGACGGCCACGCGAACAGCGGTATTCATCCCAGGAGCGGGGCCGCCGGCGTGAAGGATCGCAAGGCGCAGGGGGCGAGGGGCAGTACCGGCCTGGGGCGGACGTGACTGGACGAGGGTACGGAGGGTACGGAAGGCCTCGGTGAAACTACCGCCACGGAGGCTCATGGCACGCTCATACTCTTGGGCCTTAATGGCCTCGGCAACGGTGCGTGTTTCGGCGACACACTGCAGGAGAGGGGTCATGGTCACACGGTTCTCACGAATCCCGATCACCTGCGAGTCGCGTTCAGGCTTAGCTTGGATCAACTCGCGTGCTGCAGTATAGCCCATCAACGTACTCATCCAGCGATCGAAGGCACTGGGGGCACCGCCACGTTGCACATGCCCAAGGATGGTCACCCGGGTATCTTCGCCGAGGCGTTCTTCGATCAAATGCTTGATAAAATCAGCCGTAATCGCATTGCCTGCGCGGTCACGAGAGCCTTCGGCGAGAATGATAAGGCTATCGCGGCGGCCACTGGCACGCCCAGCGCGCATGGCCTCACACATACGTTCGGGCCAATCATCGTCCTCGGGCGGATTCTCGGGAATAAAGACCCAGTCGGCACTTCCGGCAATTGCCCCCATCAACGCGAGGTAGCCACAATGCCGGCCCATAACCTCGATCACAAACGTGCGCTGATGGCTAGCGGCGGTCGAGGTAATTGCATCAAGAGCTTCGGTAATGCGATGGAGCGCCGAGTCGGCCCCGATGGTCATATCAGTGCCCGAGAAATCATTATCAATTGAACCGACGAGACCCACGATGCCGAGGTGGGGATGGCGTGCCGCGACGGACTTGCTCAATTGCCCAGCCTCAACGAGCTCCTTCAGGAGTCCGGGCCACTCTTCGCGAAACTCTTGTGCGCCACGGAGGCTGCCATCGCCACCAATCACGACGAGGCGATCAATACCGTGGATGAGCAAATTAGCGACACTCTGGCGCAGCCCTTCGCGGGTACGAAAGCCGGGGCTACGGGCAGTACCGATGGCCGTGCCACCGCGATGCAGGATGCCCCCGACGCTATCCCAATCCATCTTGCGGATGAAATCGCCACCCCTGATCAGCCCCTCATAGCCTTCATAGATGGCGTAGACTTCACAGCCTTCCGTGATTCCGGTACGAACGATGGCGCGCACAGCAGCATTCATGCCCTGGGCGTCACCGCCGCTTGTCAAGACGCCAATCTTGATCTTTTTGGCGGCAGACATGGTGTTCTCCTTCTCCAGTTTGCCGATCGATCTTTTTTGTTGTGGGTTGGCGGCGAAGTCGCCAACCCACAACAAAAAAGGACGCGGGTAACGTCTAATCCACACGTGTACACTTTAAAGCACCTCTCTGTGACTATAGTATAGCACGCTACTGAAAGCTTCCCGGAAGCTTTCAGGTTGAGGTGCGATAGTCTCGATCGATGGCGTCTACAGCGGCAAGGGCATCGTGTTCTGATGGAGGGCATGCGGTCGCAAACCAGGCATCTAAGATTTCGCGGGCGAGTTCGGGGGTCGTCGTACGCAGGCTCAAGGCGAGCACATTGGCATCATTCCACTTGCGGGCGCCGACGGCGGTCTGGGCATCGTGGCAGAGGGCGGCCCGAATACCAGGGACTTTATTGGCCGCAATGCTGACGCCGGTACCGGTATAACAGCAGACGATGCCCTGGTCGGCGTGGCCGGTGGCGACCGTTTCGCCGACGGCCCGACCGACATCAGGCCAGATCGCCTGGGTTCCGGCGAGGGGCCCGACGAGGATGAAGTCATGACCACGTCGGGTCAACTCTTCGCGCAGGACATCAGTGAGGTAGGTTTGTTCATCGCTTCCGAGCACAATGTTCATTGGTGATCTCCTTAGCGGGAACGTCGCCCACGCAGTAGTGAGCGACCAGCGCGGGGAAAGCCGAGCAAACCTGCGCGGCGGCGGGTAGTCGGCATCCCCGAGGTTGCATTCACGAGCGTAAGTTGTTCCATCATGATGCGGGCGATCTGGGCTGAGCCATCGCGTGGCACGGCCCCAGCGAGGCGTGCGACGGTTGCAGCGTGGCGCGGTGGCTCACGGAGCTCGCTGACGGCGTTGACGATGCGTTCGGTGGTTGGGCAGAAGAGGCCGAGCTCGTAGTTGAGGACAAAGTCGATATTGCCCTGCTCTTGCATACCGACGGCTTCGGTGACAATGACCGGCTTCCGCATGACCAGGGCCTCCATGAGGGTCCCGGGGCCGGCTTTGGTCACCACCAGATCGCTCGCGGCCATCAGCGCCTCCATGTTATCCACAAAGCCATAGATATGGCTCAAGGGAGGGCGTTGGCGGTCGTGCAAATCCTGATAGACGGCGCGATTTTTGCCGGTAATGACGAGCAGTTGGGTTGAGGGAAAGGCCTGTTCGAGCGCGAGCACGAGTTCAGCGAGGCGTCCCGAGCCGACGCCACCGGCGGTAACGAGCAGGGTAAAGGCATCGGGATCGAGGCCGAGGGCCTGGCGCGACTGACGTTCATCGAGCGTATAGGCCACAAATTTGGGATGCACGGGAAAGCCGGTGCGTTTGAGTTGTGACGGGTACATCCCCCGGCGATACATAATCTGGAAGGCTTCGTCGGTCGGTACGACCGCGAGGTCAACCCCTGGATAGGTCCATGAGGCGTGCAAACTGACGAGGTCAGTGACACAGGTAATCACACGAAAGGGCATCCGGCGAGCGCTGCGTGCCCAGACGACGAGGCGATTAACGAGGGGATGGGTTGAGACGACGAGGCGGGGTTGGCGTGCTTCGATGGCCCTGATCAGATTGCGGCGCGCACTCAGAAAGACCAGGCGTGAGAGCATATCCACGGTACGGGTTGCATTGGTCAATTGAAAGGTCAGATCGTAGAGGCGCAGCCAGCGGGTCGAGAGCTTATCGTAGTGTTCGGGGGCACCACGCACGCCGGGCAAATCGGTGAGGCGGAGAATATCTTCGATGGCCCAGGTAAGCGACGTATTGCTGATCTGATCGAGGGCAGCGCTAATAGCGACGGCAGCACTGCGATGGCCGCCGCCAGTATCAGAGATCGCAAAGAGGACATCAACTGGCCCTGAAGTCATAGATGCTATCCTTCATTTATGGCGTCGGTTCAAAAAATCAGCAAGCACCCGTTCCGCAATATCGAGCGCAGCGCGTGGTCGTCCGGCTGATGCAGCTGCCGAGCGCATAAGGGCGAGGGTATCGGGATGCTGCAACATATGGAGGGCCGTGCGAGCGACTGAAGCGGGAATGCGAAGTTGCACCCCAGCGCCGCAACTCACCACATAATCGGCATTCCACTCTTCGTGACCGGGGATTGGTTCAATCACAACGAGGGGTACCGAGCGAGCGAGCACCTCACTAACGATCAAGCCGCCGGCTTTGGTGATGACCAGATCAGTGGCAGCGATCAGATCATCAACGTAGTTAACGAACCCGAGGATGCGCAACTGCACATGCGTTGAAGCCGTGAGATCACTGAGGCTCTCGACGAGGGTCGGATTGCGTCCGGCGACCACAACAAGAGTCATGTCAAGGGAACTTTGCAAGAAATGCTCAACCATCAAGCGGATATGCTCATCGTCTAACCCACCACCAAAGAGCGTTATGAGCGGGTACGTTGTTGACAGGCCATGACGGAGACGGATCGCCTCAACTTCTTTCGGCTCGTTCACCACGGGATCAACCGGAATGCCGCTGACACTAATTTGATTGGCGGCGACACCGCGGGCGATCAATTGATCGCGGGTCTGTTCATCGCCGACAAAATAACCATCAATCTCGGTATAGGTCCAGAAGGTATGGGCGACATAGTCTGTCACCACACAATAGACGGGCTGACTGAGCATCGCATTGCGCTTGTAACGAACGAGCAACTCCATGGGCAGGAAATGGGTACAGATAATCAGTTCGGGCTGAAAGGCACGCAGCAGATCTTTGAGCCCGGTGGTGCCGATGCTTTCGACAAGCTTACGGAGATTATTGGTAAACTCCGAGAGGGTCGGATCGGCATTTGTCTGGGTATAGAAATAGCCCCAGACCATCGGGGCGCGGTCGGTTAATTCGAGATATGAGCGTGCATAGGCAACCCGAAAGAGGCGGGTCGTATGATCGAGCACATCTTCGATCCGAACCTCACCAGGTTGGCGTTGTAGAAAAGCGGTGGCAAGGGCCTCAGCTGCACGTTTATGTCCAGCCCCAACCGAGGCATAGAGCAGCAACACTCGCGGCATGGGTGCTCCCGAGATGAGAATGATCATGTGGCAGGCGCAAGATCTGCCTGTTATGGGGTATCCTACCACAAACGTAGGTTCCTGGGGGGCTGCGGCGCAGAGGGATTAGTTTTACGCATGAACTTTCGTGGTCACGGTCAAGCGCCTACGAACCTTGGCTTACGTGATATGCGCAGCGTTAGGGATTGGCTAGGGCGATTGCATCATACGAAACCGGATACAACGGGGCACCCGCAAGGGGTGCCCGTACCGGGGCGGGGCACCCGCAAGGGGTGCCCGTACCGGGGCGGGGCACCCGCAAGGGGTGCCCGTACCGGGGCGAGGCCGCATCCGATGTAGGGGCACCCGCAAGGGGTGCCGCCCGTACCGGGGCGAGGCCGCATCCGGTGTAGGGGCACCCCTGGCGGGTACCCTGGCGGGTGCCTTGGCGGGGTGCCTACACGGAAGATGCAATCGCCCTAGAGGTCTGTGTTACAATAAATCGACCCTGCGGAAGGGACGACCTTGATTCTAGGCTTGTCTGTTCCCCCACATGTGAGCAGTTACGCGGTCGCTTTGGTCAGGCTGAGTGCAGCAAAGCATCTCGGGCGGATGGCACGCCAGGGATTCTTCGCTTTGATCCTTAGGCATGGTTTCAGAAGGGCCAGATCAGCTTGATCCTCGACTCGTAGTGCCGACTTATGAATATTTAATATTAAATCGGGTATATGGTAGTGCCGACTTCATTCGGCTGAGCCGGAAGCCGACTGAAGTTGGCACTACCGGATTATTTGAGGTACTTGGTATAATTCGGGATGAGGATTGAAGTGAGAATGTATGACAACATACAATGATGATGAGCAGCGCGAAACACCTGGGTGGTTGATGCCTGCTGTGGTTGGTCTTTTGCTGATGCTAGCTGCGATTGTGGCGGTTGTGTTGACGATACGGCCAGCGGCGGTGGAGCAGAGTATGCCTGCTACGCCAGAGACGGCTGTCGCGGCGGGATCGGTTGAGTCGCCGGGGGTCGTTCATGGTTCAGTTGACCCGACTGGTCCTGCGGTGCAGGTGATCAGTCATACTGAGGCACGGGCCTATTTTGATGCCGGCCAGTCGATCTTTATTGATGTGCGTTCTGGTTCGGCGTATGGCGAGGGGCATATCCCCGGGGCCTTGACGATTACCTCGCGTGAACTAGAAGAACGCTTGCGTACGTTGCCCGAGGGGGCGGTCATTATTGCGTATGGAGATGCTGCGCGTCCTGATTCGGGGCAGCGTGGGGCGCAAATCTTTATGGAACAGGGCTTTCCCCAGGTGATTGCGCTTGAGGGTGGGTTTCAGGCGTGGCGCGATGCCGGCCATCCTGTTGAGTAGGGTGTATGGTCGCAAAACAATTGGCTCCTCCTAGTGCGATGGTGGTGGCGGCCCTCTGGATGAGTGGGGCGCTCTTTTCGTTTACGGCGATGGCTGTCGGTGGGCGTGAGCTTGCCGGGGCGTTGAGTACCTTTCAGATCCTCTTTTTCCGCAGCTTGATCGGGCTCTTTGTGGTGAGCCTGCTGATGTGGCGAACGGGTTGGCATCAGGTGCGCACGTCGCACCTGGGGCTGCATTTCGTGCGCAATCTGGCTCATTTCGGGGGACAGTTTGGCTGGTTCTACGGGCTGGCCTTTATTCCCCTGGCCGAGGTCTTTGCGCTTGAGTTTACCGTGCCGATCTGGACGGCGCTCTTGGCGGCGCTGATTCTCCGGGAACGGATTACGGTTCAACGGGTGACGGCGATTGGGTTTGGGATGGTCGGGCTGATCATTATCCTGCGGCCTGGCTTTCAGGTGATCCATCCTGCGGCCCTGGCTGTGCTGGCAGGGGCCGTGGGCTATGCGCTCTCGCATACGTTGACGCGCAAGCTTGCACTGCACGATACGCCGCTGACGATCCTCTTTTATATGACGGTGCTTCAGTTGCCAATGGGCTTGATCCCGGCCCTGTCCAGTTGGCAGATCCCTGCGCTTGAACTCTGGCCGTGGCTGGGGGTCGTGGGGGTTGCGGCGCTGACGGCCCACTACTGTATGGCGCGTGCGCTGAAGGTTGCGGAAGCGACGGTTGTTGTCACGCTTGATTTTCTCCGGCTGCCCCTGGTGGCGATCGTCGGGGCGTTGCTCTATCAGGAACCGCTTGATCTGCTGGTGCTGGTCGGTGCGGCGGTGATGCTCTTTGGGAACTGGATTAACTTGCGTAAGTAGATCTGACATGATTGATTTGCATCTTCATACGACGGCCACGCCGCACCATGCAACGTGGACGCCCGACGTGCTGGCGGCGACGGCGGTAGCCCGGGGATTGACGGTGATTGCGGCCACTGACCATAATACGATGGTGGGCGTGGCCCCGTTGATTGCGGCGGGCCGGCAGCACGGGGTGCGGGTTATCCCCGGGGTGGAATTGGACAGCGCGTATGGGGGCAAGCTTTGGCATACGCTAGTCTATGGGGTTGATCCCGAGGCTCCGGCACTGGTGGCGTTGTGTGGGGCGGTCTTTGAACGCAATCTGGCTGATGCTGCACGCCTGCGGCGCGAGTTGCCTGCCGAGGGGTTTCGTCTGGAGGGGCTGGAAGAGCTCGGACGCGCCCCCAATGTAGCTGAGGTTGCGACGGCGTTGGCCCGTGGCAACGCCTTGCCCGGGCGTGTGGCGGGCGACGATGACGAAGCCGCCGGGATGCGCTTCTTGCTCCAGGAACGCCCTGGTTCGTATCAGCCGTTGCGTGTGGCCGAGATCATCGAAGTGGCGCATACGCTGCAAGGGCTGGTTGTGCTGGCGCACCCCGGACGCAGCAAAGGGGTATATGCGATCCCGGCGGATGAGGCAGATATTGCCGCGCTGGTGGAGGCGGGCCTGGATGGGCTTGAAGTCTATTATCCGACGCACACCCCGGCGCAGGAGCAGTTCTACCGAACGCTTGCTGCGAAATATGGCCTGCTGGTTAGTGGCGGATCAGACTCGCACCATCCGTCGCAGGACTTGGCGGCGTTGGATCCTGCCCTGGTGACGTTGCTTGAGGGGGACGGCCTGGCTGGCCGAAGCACCTGTCCGTGAATATGGCGGGGGGCACGGCGTAGGGGCACGGGCACGGCGGGGGCACGGGCACGGCGGGGGCACGGCACGGCGTGGGGGCACGGGTGGGGCCTTTCACGTATAGAGTTTTTGAGACATTTCGAGCCATGTGTAAAGGGTTTTGCAGGCGGGTCGGCCTTCTGGTACGA
>NZ_LYXE01000032.1 GCF_002532075.1 Candidatus Chloroploca asiatica
CAGGCCTTCTTCTCCCTCGTCCAGCCGCAGATCTGGCTTGACCACAGCCACGTCCTGACGATCGACCCGGACGATCCCCGCCGCGTGCTTCACCCAGCGTTGAGCGACGACGACGCGCGCAGCGCCCTGGAGGAATTTCACGGCTGGGGTCTGGACGAGGTCTGGCCGGAGGTCTACGGGCTCCCGACCGAGCAGGACGAGCTGTTTGGCGAAGGCCGAAACCTGCTCGTCGCCGTGCTCTGGTCGATGGCCGACCGCACCGCCTGGAGCGCAACGCTGGGCGATATGGACGACGTCATCACCGCCTGGGGCGACCAGGTGGCGCTCAGCCCAGCGCATAGCGCAGCCCTCGCGAACCTGCCGCACCTGGAGCCAACCACGGACATGGAGGCCCTCTGCACCGCATTGCGCACGCAGCCATTCCCGCTTCCCGACGGAACCGCCATCGATCTCGGCCAGGTCGTCCGCTTCGTTTTCAGCCGTACCGACAACTGGTTCGCCGATCTCAGCTGGGACGAACTGGCTGACATGAATGGCAGCGGCCTCGACTGGTGGAGCGACGATCTGATCGCCATCGCGGCCGATCAGACCGCAGCACGCGGCTGGTTCGAGCACTACCACCTGCTGAACCGCGTTGTCACCGCTGAGCCAGCCGTCCTCCGTGCCGTGATCACGGCCGTGCAACAGGCGGCCACGGCGCCATGCACCGCCACCTCTCCCGCAACGCCGCCGTTCGGTGATCTTGCAGCCCTGCAAGATCAACCCTGATCAGCCGATGGCGTCCCAATGCCCTCAACGCCCTCAACCGGATCTTGCATGATCACCCCCGATTCGGGGGCGATCAACACCGGTTGGCATGCTCAACCGGGCAATGGCATCTTCCGTTGGCGGGGGCCGCTCTGCTCGCGGATCGCTCCCATCCGCCCCCACCGTCGGCGTCAACGCCTCGGCAACAACGGGCAAAGCCGGCCTGCGCCGGCTGGATCACAGGCCTCGCAGGCGGCCTTGACTACCCATGAGCCGCGCCGTTCACGGCCACGGCAAGCTGCGGCCATCGCCTCCGCCGCCACTCGTTGATCTTGCAAGGCTGCAAGATCACCGCTGATCAGCCGATGGCCTCCCAATGCCCTGAACGCCCTCAACCGGATCTTGCATGATCACCCCCGATTCGGGGGGGATCAACACCGTCCAGCATGATCAACTGCCACACATCCCTGCCCGCTGGCACCCCCCAAGCGCATGCGTCGGCCTGACCTCAGCAACATACCTTTGCGCCTTCGCGCCTCTGCGCCTCTGCGTTAAAAAAACCGTCTTCCCTGCCTCCGGGATTATCCCCACGCACCAAAAGGCACCTTTGCGCCTTCGCGCCTTTGCGTCAACCAACCAGCCTATGCCTATCAAGGAGACCCCTTCATGGATTTGCCTGAACAACCACCGGACGAACTTCGCCGCCGCCCTTGGCTGCGCCGCACGCCGCGCCCGATTCGCCAGACGCTGGTCATCGACCGCACCCCCACCATCCAGATCGGCATCTTTGCCGACGCGATCTACCTAACGCGCCGCCAAGGTCGGGGCTGGGTCTCGTACCCGATCAGCGCCGAGGACCTCGCCGCCGCGCTGGGCAAGCTCCCGACGAGTTCGGGGTTGCTTCCGCCGAACACCCTGGGCACCGGCACCGTGAACGGCCAGCGCTACTATGTGCTCCTGATCCCGCCACGCCCGGCTGCCCTGCGCATCACCGGACGCACGCGGCCGCACACCATCCAGACGCCGCCGCTCGTCTGGGCCGGCTGCGGGCACGACTACCGCATCTTCGCCCTGGCGACGCTCGACTGGCCGCAGCGGCAAACACCGCTCTACCACGCGCCGTTCCCCAACACCTACGAGCCCGGCTCGATCTGCTGGGGCAGCACCGATCCGCGAGGGGTCGGGGCGCCCGAGACTATGCTGAGTGCGCTTGATCTCTACCTGGAAGGCTCGTTCTTCAACAACCACATCGCCCAGCAGCGCAGCCAGAGCAAGCCGCGCAACGTGATGGTGCTCTACCGTACGCTCAACGCCGCAACGCCCTACCCGCTCGACGATCTCGTCCCGGCTGGACACGACCTTGCCTGGCTGCTCTCCGGCGAAGCCTGGCGTGGGCGTGGGGTGCAATGAGAGGATCACGCCATGGACACCCTGACCATCGACACACCCATTCCCTACCTCCTGCCGCCCACCCAGCCCATCCAGATCGGCCTGGTCGGCTGTGGTGGCACCGGCTCCCATCTGGCCGTCGCGCTCGCCCGCATGGCCTCCCACCTGCGCGAGCGTGGCAGCCCACCGCTGCACCTCATCTTCATCGACGGCGACCGCGTCGAGGCACCCAACATCGGGCGCCAACTCTTTGCCCCCGCCGAACGGGGCCGCCACAAAGCCCAGACCCTGGCGGATCGCCTCAACGCCGCGCTCGGCCTGGACATCATCGCCGTGCCGGAGATGGCGACCGCCGCGCTGCTGCGCGAACTGGCCCCACCCGCCCAGACCATCGGCATCCTCGTCGGGGCCGTCGACACCGCCAGCGGACGGCGCGCGCTCCACGAAGCCTTGGCCCGCTCACGCTGGCAACTCTGGCTCGACAGCGGCAACGAACACGACTGGGGCAAAGTCCTGCTGGGCACCACCACCGAGCAGCGCCAACTGCACGGCGCCCTGGCCCTCGGCGGGATCTGCACCGCCCTGCCGGCGCCAACCCTGTGCTACCCGCACCTGCTCCACGACGAACCGGCGGATCAACGGGCAGTTGACGCGCACCACCGGGGCGGGGTGACACCAACCAACCGCCTGCCCACCACACCGCCTGATCGTCCCTCCCGCAACCAGCAACACCAGGGCGAAGTAACGCCAACCAACCGCCTGTCCAACGCCCTGCCTGATCGTCCCTCCCGCAACCAGCACCACCAGGGCGAGGTAACGCCAACCAATCATCTGCCCAACACACCGCCTGATCGTCCCCCACGCAACGCGCACCACCGGGGCGAGGTGACAACAGCCAGCCGACTGCGCAACCAGCCCCAGGGCGACTGTGCAGCCGACATGCGCGACGGCCTGCAAAGCCTGATGATCAACCAGGCCATGGCCGCCATAGCCGCCCAGTATCTCCACCAGATCATCAGCGCCCGACGCATCACCACCTTCGAAACCGCGCTCGACCTGGCGACGCTCACGATGCGCTCGACCACGATCACCGCCACGACCCTCGCCGACGCCAGCGGGCTCAGCATCGCCGCGATCACCCAGACCGATGAACCCGGCCATCACCGAGAGCGAGAATAGCCACGACCGTGCCCATCCGGTTGACCCGTGTTGACGCAACGGCGCAACGGTACACCGGTTTTCGCGTCGGTGCATGAACCCTTTGCGCCTCTGCGCCTCTGCGTCAAAAAAACCACCCGCACCTTTGCGCCGGTGCGCCGTTGCGTCAAAAAAACCACCCGCACCTTCGCGCCGGTGCGTCAAAAAACCCACCATACGAATGAATCGCCCTATCAACGGAGGATCCCCATGACCCAGACACCACCACCCACTGACGACACCCAGACCCTATCGTTCATGCCATTCGACCTGGGCGAAACCATCGCCCCACCGCCATCAGCCGCAGCGCCACCAGCGCGTGAAACCACCCCGATCACCACCGCGCGCAGCAACAAACGCAGTCAGCGCCCCGCAGCGAAGACCACCATGCCGCCAACGCCGGCAGCACTGGTGCGCCTGGAAATCACACCGCCACCAGCGCTACCCGAGCTTCCGCCATTGCAACGCGCCGCCGTGCGCACCGCGCTCTGCCAAGCCCTCGCCGCACAAGCCCACACTGACCTCCAGGCACTCCTGGCGAGCCAGCCCGACGACCAGACCGAGCCCAGCCTCGCCATCCCCCCCGCACGGCTCGCCGCCGCCGCCCGGCTGCTCAGCGCATCGCCGGCGCTCAACGCCGCGGTGACCCTGCTCGCGCTGGAGGCGACGGCGTAGTGGCGACGCCCGTTTCACTGCATGACGAAGGGCCAGCGCCGGACGGCGCTGGCCCTTTTTTATGTGCCATATTCATCCTTGGCCTTGGTCGTGGGCGTTGGGGATGATCGTCAAGCATACCTGCATGAAAGCAGAGCTGAGAGTCGTGGTCAACTTGCACATGAAAGAACAACCGTTGGTTATGTTGGTTCGGATGACCTGTTATACTGTACGTGGAAGCATTATTCGGCTTATCGTGTGAAGGATCAAGACCCACCTATGCCGTCAAGCCTGTCAAGCACCACCCTGACCCAACTCTGTCCCTTGCTGGGTAGCCTGGCCCGCCTGATGGCGCGGGGGGCCGCCCTCAACGACGCCGAGCTCCAGATGCTCCTGATGGGGGTCGAACTCGAGAACGATCCGGCCGCCCTGGCCGAGTTGCAGCGATGGGGCCGGTTGCTCAATGCCCTCCAACATCAACCAACCCTGCGCCAGATTACCGTTGAGACCCTGCTGCTGCGTGGCTTGCCCGAGGCTCCCACCTTGCTGGCGGTCGCCACCGTCATCGAGGGGTTGCCTGCTTCCCCCAGTCCTCCGGCAACGACGACGACAGCATCCACCCCGGATCAACTCCAGGTACACCCAGCGAGTCTGGACTTTGGAACCCTCGCGCCCGATCAGCCCGTGGTCGCCGAACTCACGATCCAGGGTGGCCCCGGGCACATTGTGGTCGAGAGTGAGTACCTGCACATCGCGCCGCGCCAGTTTGGCGCAGCGCCCACGCGGGTGTCTGTTGAGGCCCGCCCGCTGGCGGGGGGGGTGCTCTGGACATCCCTCAAACTGGTGACGGCGAATGCCACGGTCGACGTACCGGTGATAGCACAGTGGGCTGCCGCCAGTGCGCCCCAACCCGGTGTGACCCTCGTCGTCACGCCGGGGGCCAGCGAGGACGAGGCGGGCGTGCGCCTGGCCGAGGCGGTTGCTGCCGCACCGGCGGGGGGGGTGCTGCATGTGGCGGCAGGCACGTATCGGCTGGCCCAGCCGCTGGTCGTGGACAAACCGCTTACCTTGACCGGTGATGGTCAAGAGCAGACCCGCCTGCACTGCGCCGCCGAGGCGTACGTGGCCCATTTGATCGGTGACGGCCCCTTCGTCGTCGCTGACCTGAGCTTTGTGCACGTTGGGACAGCCTGGGCATCGGTGGTTGCGGTGAGCGGGGGCGCGCTTGAGATCCAGCGTTGTTGTTTTACGGGTGGGGTCTTCGATGCGACCAGTCGTCGTGGAGGCAACGGGCTCGCTTTGGGTGGGCAAACCCGCGGGCTGGTCAGGCAGTGCGAGGTGCGCGGCAATGCAACACACGGCATCTGGGTTGGCGAGCAGGCCCAGCCCATCCTGGAGGCCAACACCTGCCAGCAGAACCAGTGGAGTGGCATCGTCTACGGTGATAGCGCGGGGGGGATTGCCCGCCAGAATACCTGCACGGGGAATACGTACAACGGCATCTGGGTTGGCGCACAGGCCCAACCCACCCTGGAGGCCAACACCTGCCAGCAGAACAAAGACACGGGCATCGCCTACCTTGATAGTGCCGGGGGCATCGCTCGCCAGAATACCTGCACGGGCAATACGCACAACGGCATCTGGGTTGGCGCACAGGCCCAACCCACCCTGGAGGCCAACACCTGCCAGCAGAACCAGTGGAGTGGCATCGCCTACGGTGGCAGCGCGGGGGGCACCGCCCGCCAGAATACTTGTACGGGGAATACGTACAACGGCATCTGGGTTGGCGCACAGGCCCAACCCACCCTGGAGGCCAACACCTGCCAGCAGAACAAAGACACGGGCATCGCCTACCTTGATAGTGCTGGGGGCATCGCTCGCCAGAATACCTGCACGGGCAATACGTACAACGGCATCTGGGTTGGCGCACAGGCCCAACCCACCCTGGAGGCCAACACCTGCCAGCAGAACAAAGACACGGGCATCGCCTACCTTGATAGTGCTGGGGGCATCGCTCGCCAGAATACCTGCACGGGCAATACGTACAACGGCATCTGGGTTGGCGCACAGGCCCAACCCACCCTGGAGGCCAACACCTGCCAGCAGAACAAAGACACGGGCATCGCCTACCTTGATAGTGCCGGGGGCATCGCTCGCCAGAATACCTGCACGGGCAATACGTACAACGGCATCGGGGTTGGCGCACAGGCCCAGCCGACGCTGGAGGCCAACACCTGCCAGCAGAACCAACGGAGCGGCATCTCCTACTTCGGCAGCGCGGGGGGCACGGCCCGCCAGAATACCTGCACGGGCAATACGTACGGCATCGGCGTCACTGCACAGGCCCAGCCGACGCTGGAGGCCAACACCTGCCAGCAGAACCAGAGCTGCGGCATCGCCTACGGTGGCAGCGCGGGGGGCACCGCTCGCCAGAATACTTGTACCCGGAATACATATCACGGCATCTCTGTCAATGCGCAGGCCCAGCCGACGCTGGAGGCCAACACCTGCCAGCAGAACCAGAGCTGCGGCATCGCCTACGGTGGCAGCGCGGGGGGCACCGCTCGCCAGAATACTTGTACCCGGAATACATATCACGGCATCTCTGTCAATGCGCAGGCCCAGCCGACGCTGGAGGCCAACACCTGCCAGCAGAACCAGAGCTGCGGCATCGCCTACGGTGGCAGCGCGGGGGGCACCGCTCGCCAGAATACCTGTACGGGGAATAAGTACGGCATCTTTGTGGCGGACACCGCTGCTCCCACGCTCAGCGACAATTATTGCACGGTCAATCATGACCGACAGATACATGATCAGCGCAAGAAGTTCTGGAAGCTCTGGTAGAAAGGTTGTCTCCTTCGATGGATCAGAGTCAACACCTACGGCAAGCCCTGCGCCGAGGAGATCCGACGTCTGATGCAGGCCGAGCAGCAAGCCAGGCAGACCTGTCCCTCTGCCAGTCGGCAGCGCCAGTCTGTCCTCGACGCTGTGCGCACGCAGCATCGGCGCGTTCACCAGAACGCCGAGACGATGCTGAAGCGCATCCGAGCCCTGGCCCAACAAGACGATCATGTGCTCGCTGTGCTTGGTCTTGCCGCACTGCCCTCCAGTGTTCATGCGCCGCCCGTGCCCACGCCTCGCCCTGATGAACTGGCGACACTGCGCACCAACCAACAGCACGAGGCGCAGTCCGCATTGACCAACCGTACCCATCCATCACGACACTACGAGTAGGAGAAACCGTATGACCATGCAAAGTAATGTTCCCGAGTGGGCTAGTGTCATGCCAGCGGGCGGCGAACGTCACCTGCCCATCTATTTGCTGCTCGACACCTCAGCAAGTATGAACGGTGCACCAATCCAGGCTGTGCAAGCAGGGCTGGAGCAGTTTCAGCAGGAAACAGCCAGCGATCCCTTCGCCCGCGATGTTGTGCGAGTCGGAGTTATCACCTTCAATAGTGACGTACAGATGATCGCCGGAGGTCTCGTTCCCATCAGTTCGTTCCAGCCGCCACAGTTGGTCGCCTCAGGCGTCACGCGCATTGATCTGGCTTTTCACCGGCTGGTCGAGTCGATGGATCGTGACGTGATGAGGGCCGTCAAAGGTGGACAGAAGGGTGACTGGAAGCCGGGGGTCTTTATCCTGACCGATGGCTACCCGACGGATGCAAACGGCCACCTCACTGATCGTCTGTGGCGTCCCGCCCGTGATGCGGTGACGAATCGCCCCACAGGACACATCAAGCCCAGTTCGATTGTGGCGGTTGGCTGCGGCCCCAATGTGGACGATACGATCCTCAAAGCCATGAGTACGGGCATGGCCTTCCGCATGGGCACCGATCAGGCGTCTTTTGCGACGCTCTTTCAATATCTCACCCAAAGCATCGTCAGTTCGGTTCAGAGTGGCGTTACGATCGACGATCCCTTCGCCGATATGCAACAGTTCTCGAATCTCATCCGTATCGCGTAGGAGATGCCACCATGCTGAACGGGTTTATCTTTGGTGATCGCGGACTGGGGGCATCCGGCGATACGCATCCGCTCTGGTCACTCGGCCATGCGTTGGTGGAACCGTATCTCGTGCTCGGTACCAGTGCGGTCGGCCAACTCCACCTCGGACGAGGGTGGCCGCGCGACGATGCCTTTATGGTACGTTCGCTTGGCCCCTGGGTGGCTGTCGCCGTGGCTGATGGCGTGGGGTCACGCCCACTCTCACGCTATGGTTCCACCTACGCGGTTGAGGCCCTCTCCGCGTTGCTGGTGCGCCCCTTTGCCGTTTCTCTGAGCGAGGTGCGTACGAGCCCTCGGCCTGGCCTCACACATCCAGCCGCCACAGGTCTCGCGCCGCCTGCGGCTATTGAGGATGCCGAGTTGAAGTGGCCCCTTGGCGATAAGGGGCGCGATAAGGGGCGCGGTAAGGGGCGTGGTAAGAGGCGTGGTAAGGGAATTGATCAGCTTTCCGGTCTGTTTACAAAAGCTCCGGGGAGTCCTCCTTCCGTTGTTGACCCTCCGCTCCGCGATGATCTCCAGCAAGGAGGCTCAGTGGGTTGGTGGCTGCCAGCGGGAGACCTGGTAGCGTCACCTGATCTGGCTATGCTACCGACTACGCCGGTTGCCGCGCAACACTCGCCCGGTCGACCGCAACCGACACCTACTTCGGCACCAGTTTCAGGTACACCAGCCGCTAGCCAGAGAGCGACCTTACCCAACACGGCCGCAACACCTGTCGAGCCAGACCTGCTCGGTGTCATCAATCAGGCCTTTGAACAGACCCATCTTGGCCTCCGTGACCATGCCCAGAGGCTGGGCCTTGAACTCTCCGACCTCGGTTGCACTGCTCTGGCCCTGCTCTTTAATCGTGAGACTGGATGTTGTGCGGTGGGACAGGTGGGTGACGGCGCAATGCTTGGTTTGCGGGCCAGCGGTGAGGTTGAGGAGTTGGTCGCAGCGCCTGATCCAGGTGATGGGCAAAGCGTCTATACGTTGAACCGTCCCAACTTCCAGCGATACCTTGCGGCGAAGGTGTTGCAGCCATCTCAAGCCAACCCTTTCATCGCGTTGTATGTGATGACCGACGGCCTCTCGGGTGATCTGCTCTACTCGTCACAGCAGGACACCCTGCGCAACTGGGCGACGGCCGTGCGAGGCAATCTCCTCCAGGCATCCAGCCCGGTCCAGGCCGCAGCGGGCATGCTGAACTGGCTCGCAACTTATCAGGTTACGGGAAGCTGGGACGACCGCACCTTGGTCGTCATTACCCAACGGGAGGACTGATGGCAACCGTAACTTTGTTGGCGGGCAGCCGGGGGTTGCCGAGTCAGATGACGATCCCTCGCCAGGTGGCCCACCACGGTGGTGAGGGAAGCGTCTACTTTACGACCGATGGGCAGTACGTAGTCAAAATCTACCACCGTGCCCCACCTGAGAAGCAGAAGATGCTCTTGCAGATCCTCGATCTCGGCAAAAACCTGGGCGAGGATGAGCAGTTCCTGGCCTGGCCGCTCGGGATCGTCCAGCAGGTGGATGGCAAGCCCTCAATGGGGGTGGTCACGCGGCGAGTGCCTGCGTCACACGTCCCGCTCTACAAGCTGATCTACAGTCCCATTGACGCAGTGGCTCAATTCAAGCAGGGACGTAGTTGGCTTGAATATCTGAAGATCGCCCGTGGCACAGCGGCGGCAGCGCGGATGCTTCATGGCAAGGGCATGGCCCACGCCGACATCCATCTCAAAAATTTCTTGACCAACCCGGTCACAGGTGAAGTGGTGGTCATTGACCTCGATGGCCTGGTGGTCAAGGGCTTCTTACTTCCCCAGGTGAAAGGCCTGCCCGGCTTCATCGCCCCCGAGGTCATAATGGGGAAGAGCAAACCCGATGAGTTGACTGATCGGCACAGCGTGGCCGTGCTCGTGCTCTGGATCCTGTTGCTCCGCAATGTGATGCTGACACAGCGCTGCTATGATGATGAGAATCAGACGCGTGATGATGAACTCGGCTATGGGCAGTACGCCTGTTTCAGCGAGCACCCGAGCGATCGTCGTAACGCTCTTCCCCAGGTCGGCACCCCGCTTTTTCAAAATGGTGCGCTCTCTTACCGGGTGCTGACACCCAAGCTCCAGGAGTTGACCGAGCGGGCCTTGATCCAGGGACTCCACGAGCCTCCCAAACGTCCTCAGGCGGTGGAGTGGGAGCGGGCACTGGCCGAGGCCTACGATGTGATGGTGAGTTGCCCATCCTGTCGCCAATCGTTCTTCTATGCCTACTGGCGTCAGCCCCAACCTCAGCGCCAGTGTCCCTTCTGTGGCACCGGGGTGCGTCCACCTTTCCCAGCCGTTCTGGAGTTGATGGAGGCGCGGGCAAAGGGCGTACATGTGCCGGTGCGCCCGCTGGTACTGTATCACGGGCTCCCCTTGTTTGCCGATATGATCGAACCCGGACGCTTCCCACCCTTCACCAGGCGTGGCGCCCCGATTCTGGGCCAGACCATCTGGGACGCCATGCAGGGGTGCTACCGGTTGGGCAACCTGAGCGACATGCCTTGGCAGGTGCTTGGTGGGGGTGGTATCCGCGTGGGCCGGGGAGCCTCGGTAGCGCTTCGCCCCGGCTTGTTGCTTAACTTTGGGGATGGCAAACGCCTAGCCCGCGTGGTAGAGTAACCTGCATGCTGATCTGGAAAGGTGTCACCTGCATCAGTTGGCACGACAAAGCAACCTGGGGCGCTCTTGGCGCGATCAGGATTCCCGACCGGTAGCTTGGGATTGCCCATAGTCACACCGCTTCGCTTCTTGGGGAGCACGCCCATGACCGCTTCGCTTGCGCCCGACCAACTCACCCAACTCGTCCCGCTGCTGGGGAGCCTGGCCCGTATGCTTGCCCGCAGCTTGCCGCTCAACGACAGCAGCCTGTCCACCCTGTTGCTGGGTGCGGGCCTGGAGGAGAACCCACACGCCCTGGAGGAACTCCGCCGCTGGAGCCGCCTGCTCACGATGGTACAGCAACACCCAACTGAAGCGCAGCGGCAAGCCACCGTTGAGGCACTGCTCATGCGTGGTTTACCCGAGGCTGCCGTCATGTTGGCGGTTGCCTCGGTGGCGGGCAGTGGGGCAGATGCGCCTCAGGCTGCGCCCCCCACCATCGCCTCTGGCCACGTGCAGACCAGCGTGGCGACCCTGGACTTTGGAATGCTTCGCTCCGGCCAGGGGGCCGTACACGATCTGGATGTCCAAGGTGGCCCCGGCCATGTCGTTGTCGAGAGTGACCAGGTGCGGGTGACGCCAGCGCAGTTTGGGGCTGGCGTTACCCGTCTGCGCGTTGAGGTGCGCCCACTGGCGAGCGGCCTGCTCTGGACGACGCTCAAGCTCGTGACAGCGGGGGCGAGCTTAGAAGTGCCGGTGATCGCGCAATGGCAGGAGACACCTGCTGCCTGGAGCACCCAACCCGTGCTGGTACCGACGACGGCATCGGTTGCCAAAGCCCCTGCCGTGCCCCCCTGGGTACCCGCGCTGCGCCACGTGCCCGCTGGCCCCTTCCTGATGGGGAGCAGCGATGCGGATCGGATGGCGCATGATGACGAAAAACCGCAACACACCCTGACGCTGCCTGACTACTGGATTGGCACGACGCCCGTGACCAACGCACAGTTCCGGCCTTTTGTTGAGGGCGATGGCTATACGAATCCCGTCTACTGGACGAAGGTGGGCTGGGCGTGGCGTGAGCAGGAAAAGATTGTCACTCCTCGGTGGTGGCACGACTCGACCTGGAACGGAGCGCAGCATCCCGTTGTGGGTGTGAGTTGGTTCGAGGCGGTGGCCTATTGTCGCTGGCTCAGTGCGCAGACCGGACACACCTTTCGCCTGCCGACCGAGGCTGAATGGGAGAAAGCCGCCCGCGGCCCTGACGGGCGGATCTGGCCCTGGGGCAATGCCTGGGAGACCGGGCGGTGCAATAGCAAGGAAGCTGGACACAAACGCACGACCTCAGTCGGCCAGTATCCGACCGGTGCCAGTTCATACGGCGTGCTGGACATGGCTGGCAATGTCTGGGAATGGTGCGCGACCCGGTACGACAAAAGCTACTCGTATCAAATGGAAGATGAATGGCAGGCAGCGTATCT
>NZ_LYXE01000033.1 GCF_002532075.1 Candidatus Chloroploca asiatica
AGTGCGAGCTACAACGTGCGCTTGTTGAGCGAGCCGACCGCGCCGGTGACGATTACGCTGGTGCGCGACGCGGCCCAGGTCAGCGTCAACCGCACGAGCCTCACCTTCACGCCGCAGAACTGGAACACCGCCCAGAGCGTGCAAGTGACCGCGGTGGATGACGCCATCGATGAGGCGGATGTCCACACCAGCCTGATCACCCACACGACGGCGAGTGCTGACCCGAACTACAATCAGGCGACGGCGCGCTTTACCCCGTTGCCCACCGTGACGGTGCGGATTGCCGACAACGATACGGCGGGGGTGGCGATCACCCCGACGACGGTCGACGTCGCCGAGGGCGGGGCGAGTGCCAACTACACGGTGCGCTTGTTGAGCGAGCCGACCGCGCCGGTGACGATCACGTTGGTGCGCGACGCGGCCCAGGTGACGGTCAACCGCACGAGCCTCACCTTCACGCCGGGGAACTGGAATGTAGCGCAGACGGTGCAAGTGACCGCGGTGGATGACGCCATCGACGAGGCGGATGTCCACCTGAGCCTGATCACCCACACGACGGCGAGTGCCGACCCGAACTACAATCAGGCGACGGCCCGCTTTACCCCGTTGCCCACCGTGACCGTCCGGATTACCGACAACGACACGGCGGGCGTGGCGATCACGCCGACGACGCTCGACGTCGCCGAAGGCGGGGCGAGTGCCAACTACACGGTGCGCTTGTTGAGCGAGCCGACCGCGCCAGTGACGATCACGCTGGTGCGTGACGCGGCCCAGGTCAGCGTCAACCGGAGCAGCCTCACCTTCACGCCGCAGAACTGGAATGTAGCGCAGACGGTGCAAGTGACCGCGGTGGATGACGCCATCGATGAGGCGGATGTCCACCTGAGCCTGATCACCCACACGACGGCGAGTGCCGACCCGAACTACAACCAGCCGACGGCGCGCTTTACCCCGTTGCCCACCGTGACCGTCCGGATTGCCGACAACGACACGGCGGGCGTGGCGATCACGCCGACGACGGTCGACGTCGCCGAGGGTGGCGCAAGTGCGAGCTACAACGTGCGCTTGTTGAGCGAGCCGACCGCGCCGGTGACGATTACGCTGGTGCGCGACGCGGCCCAAGTCAGCGTCAACCGGAGCAGCCTCACCTTCACGCCGGGGAACTGGAATGTAGCGCAGACGGTGCAAGTGACCGCGGTGGATGACGCCATCGATGAGGCGGATGTCCACACCAGCCTGATCACCCACACGACGGCGAG
>NZ_LYXE01000034.1 GCF_002532075.1 Candidatus Chloroploca asiatica
GCGCGGCCCGCCGCGAGGAGTTCCAGAAGTTGCTCACGGCGGCCCGCCGCCGTGAGTTTGACCGGGTACGGGTCGAGAGTGTTGACCGCGGCCATCGCAACGATATGGAGCGCCGCCAGTTCGAAGCGGAGCTACAGACGTTCGGTATCCAGGTGCTCTATGTCGGTGAGCCGGAGAAGCAGGCCCCGCAGTATCGTAAGTTGCAGCGCGGTATCCGCGGCGTGCTGGCCGAGTGGGAGGTCGATGAGACGAGCCAGCGCACCTACAAGCGTCATCGCTTTCGTGCCCAGCAAGGCAAGTGGCGCGGTGGCCCAATCCCGTACGGCCTCCAGCCCGATCGCACCGGCTGGTTCGAGCCTGATCCGGAGACCTACCCGATCTTGCTCTGGATGCTGGAGCGGCGTGCGGCGAGCCAGGGCTACCACGCGATCACCAAGCAGCTGAACCAGGGTATCGCGCTGGCAGAGGGGCAGCCACGCGAGGTGCCGCCGACCCCCGGTTTGATCATGTATCGGCGGAAGCCGTACCTAGAGCGCCAGGATCCCGAGACGGGTGAGCTTATCCATGAGCCACGCCCGATGCCCTCCGGCACCTGGACAGTCTCGACTATCGAGAAGATCTGCAAGCGGGTTTTTGACGGGGTCTATGCTGGCGTCTTGCGCTGGGGTGAACGCTACAACAAATTCGAGGAAGACGCCGATGGTAATCGCAAACAGGCGGTGCGGGTCGAAACCGGCAGGCCGCTGATCCCTGAGGAACTCCTCCGCCGCGTCCAGGCCGTGGAGTTGGCGGCGCACGAGGGTGAGGCGGCGACGATGTCGGCCTTCAACAGCTACCTGCTCACGCTCCGTTGTGGTGCGTGCGGAGGCGCGATGCATGGCTATACCAGTACCAAATACAAGGGAGACAAGACGTATCGGTATCGCAAATATCGTTGTGCCAGACGGGTCAACAAACCTGGCGCATGCCGTATGCCAATGCTCAGCGCCGACGAGCTCGAGCGCCTGGTACTTGACGTTGTGATGAAGGACATCATTGAGCGTAGCCACGAGGCGTTGGTGGAAGAGATCAACGATGCCATCGCCCGGAAGCACACCGAGTTGCTCAGCGCCATCGCGGTGGCGGAGGTGCGGCTGCGTGAGTTGGAGGAGCGGCGCGAGGCGGCGCTTGATGCGCTGACCACGCAGTACAAGGGGGTGACGGAACGCACGCGCGCCGCGTTGGCCGAACAAGCCGACCGGATGGTGTGCGCGTACGATGAGGTGGAGGAGCAGATCCGCAAGCTCCGCCTCGGGATGGCCGTGATGGACGAGCAGGCGCGGTCAATCATGTTGATCTTGACCGACCCACTGCTTGACCCGTCCCGCTGGCAGGAACCCGAGGCGATCCAAGCACTTAAGCGGGCTTTGAAGCTTCTCGTCCATGACCTGATCCTCAGGGAGAAGGTACCGGGCGAGTTTCATGTGGAGGTACAACTCTATGCAATTCGTCAAAGTCTATTGCACGAGAGCGCGTGGGAGTCGAACCCACCGACGAAGCTCGTCACCCCGCCCGCTGGTTTTGAAGACCAGGGCAGCCACCGGGCCACATCCGCTCTCGCAGTGATTGTAGCCTGATCTGGCTGTTTGTGTCAATCTGCTTGCTGCATGCGCACATGCCGTTGGGGGTGCGCCCTAATCCCCCCCAGTTTTTGGTTCGTTGTGGCGGTGAAGTCGCTACAATGAACCAAAAGAATCTCGTCAGTCGGCGACGCCGCTATCACCAGAGGCGAGCTTGGCAATGGCCCTCGCCCTCGGCCTCGGCGCCTTTGACGGCTGGGGGGCAAGCTGTTACACTTGCCCAGGATGCAATCGTTCTAGCCAGAAAGTGTACCGCATTCTATGACAAGCATCGCGATCCTCGGTGCCTTAGGAACCCTCATCGGCTTGATTCGCGCACTCCCCCAGCTCCTGCTGCTGCTACGCACCCGCCATGCCTACGGGGTCTCTGTCGACACGGCTGCCACCAGTTCTATTGTAAGCTTCGGCTGGGCTACTTATGGGTTGTGGACCAATCAGTTCTATGTCAGCCTCGCTACAGGGGCGTCTGGTGTGGTCTTTGCGATCATTACGGTGTTGGCCCTCCGCTTTGGACGGCGGGTACGCGAGTTCACTATCGCACCCGTCTGGCTCGTCGTTCTGCTCCTCGCTTCTGGCTTGGGAGGGACGACCGGGCTCGGCATAATTCTTCCCGTTAGCGTGCTCGCTGCGAATGTTCCTCAGCTGTGGGTCGCCTCTCGTGAAGGCAATCTCGCCGATGTATCGTTGGGTACCTGGCTTCTCTCGATGGCCGATGGGATCGTCTGGGGTCTCTATACGCTTATCCAACCCGACATGGCGATTATGATCTTTGCCGGTTTGCAACTCACGACGAGCAGCTTGATCGTCCTCGTGAAGCTTGCCCATATGCTGCGACTGTCACGACAGCCGGCGTAGCCTTCGCCCTTTGTCCAGGCCTATGCCGAGCGCGTCTGCCAGAGCCAGCCGCGCTCGCCAGCCTTTACCCCAGTTCTTGCTCAAGCAATGTGCGTACCTGCTGCGGGTTCGCCTGCCCTCGCGTTGCTTTCATCACCATGCCAACCAAAAATTGCACCGCGCTTGTTTTGCCCCCACGGTATTCGGCGATCGCTTTGCTCGCTTTGCTGTCGGCGAGTACCTCGCGTACGATGCTTAGCAGGGCGTCGCTGTCGCTGATCTGCGTGAGCCCGCGCTCGACAACGATTTGCGCCGGTGCTGCGCCGCTGTCAAAGCTGAGTTCAAAGACTTGCTTGGCAACGCTCCGTGTGATCGTGCCGTTGGCAATGAGTTCGATCACTGCGGCGATGTGACTCACGGGCATGCGTTCGCTTAGCTGCGTCGGTGCTTCGCCACGCTCTTTCAAGAGCCGGAAGCCTTCGTTTAAGACCCAGTTGGCGACGTCTTTTGGGCTGCCGCCGCTCGCTTCTGCCGCCGCAACCGCCGCTTCGTAGTAGTCGGCAATCGATCGCTCCAGCGTTAGCAGATCGGCGTCTTGTGGGCTGAGCCCGTACGCGCTTTCAAAGCGCTCGCGCCGTGCGTCAGGAAGTTCCGGCAGTTCCTCGCGGCGCGCAGCGATCCAGGCCGCATCTAGTTCCAACGGCGGGATGTCGGGTTCGGGAAAGTAGCGGTAGTCGTGGGCGAATTCTTTCGACCGCTGGCCGACCGTCTCCCCTTTGAATTCATCCCAGCCCCGGGTCTCTTGTACGAGTGTGCCGCCCGCTTCGAGTATCGCCGTCTGGCGCTCGATTTCGTACGCCAGCGCTCGCTCGACAAAGCGGAATGAGTTGATGTTCTTGATTTCGACTTTCGCTCCGTAGGCCTCTTGCCCTTCCGGGCGTACGCTTACGTTGGCGTCACACCGCAATGCCCCTTCCTCCAGGTTGCCGCTGTTGACCCCGATCCAGACCAGGATCTGCCGGATCTTCTCAAAATAGAGCCGCGCTTCCTCGGGGGTGGTCATGTCTGGATGACTCACGATCTCCATTAATGGTACGCCGCTCCGGTTGTAGTCGATCAGCGAGCCGCCTTCGTCGGCATGCAAGAGCCGCCCGGTGTCCTCTTCGATGTGAATCCGCTCGATCCCGATCGTTTTGTCAATACCATCGCTCCGTCGAATCGTGAGCGAGCCTTCCGAGCAAAGCGGCTGATCATATTGTGAGATCTGATACCCTTTGGGAAGATCGGGGTATGGGTACGATTTGCGACTGAAAACCGAGCGCTCGTTGATCGTGCATGTCAGCGCTAGGCCACTCAGCGCGGCTAGTTCCACCGCACGCTGGTTGACGACCGGCAGTGTCCCCGGCAAGCCGAGACTCACCGCCGAGACGTAGGTATTTGGTTCGGCCCCGGCGTAATCTGATGGGCAGCCGTCAAACATTTTTGAGGCTGTCTTGATGTGGGCATGGATCTCCAGGCCGATCGTGACAAGATAGGTGGGCATAGGCTCCTCGTTTGAACGTAGCCTCAGATGATGCGGATAAATTTGCGGCGGCCAACCTGGATGACGACGTTGGCCCCAGGGCTCACGGTCTGTTCATAGCTGGTGACGCGCTCGCCATCAAGTTTGACCCCGCCGCCGTCAATGAGGCGCCGCGCTTCACTCTTCGACGCAGCTAGCGCTGCGGCAACCATCACCTCAATGATGCTCACCGGTGCGTCAAGTTGG
This sequence comes from Candidatus Chloroploca asiatica, assembly GCF_002532075.1. GTDB lineage: Bacteria > Chloroflexota > Chloroflexia > Chloroflexales > Chloroflexaceae > Chloroploca > Chloroploca asiatica. The sequence goes on from NZ_LYXE01000034.1 coordinate 4,222, forward strand.
TGCTCGGGGATCACTTCGGGCAGTTCGCGGTTGACAAATTGCCGAATAAACGCCTCTTCCGCCGCTTGCCCGTCAGCCGGGCTGTGGAATTGCGCCACCACTTCGCGGGCCAGGCTCATCTTGAGGTCGCGTGGGTTGACGCTGCCTTCAGCGAGACTCTGTCGGATCGTGGCGACCTCGCTCATCGGACGGTGGCTCAACACTTCAAAATAGAGCGGCAAGACTTCGTCGCTCATTGACATAATGCGACCAAACATTTCGTTCGGGGGCATCCGAATATCAACCGTATTGAGGAACGTCTTGCTCATCTTGCGTCCGTCGGTGCCGGGGATCAAGGGCACCAGCAAGACCTGTTGCGGCGTCATGCCAAGTTGACCCATCAGTTCGCGACCAGCCAGGATATTGAACTTCTGATCGGTGCCGCCAAATTCAACATCGGCGTTGATCGCGACTGAATCATAAGCCTGCAACATCGGGTACATCAACTCAAGGATGGTCAGTGGTGTCCCGGAATCATACCTTTTGCGGAACGTCTCGTGGGCCAGCATCTGGGCAAGGGTAAAGCGCCCGGTCAGGTCAAGCGCCTGCTCAAGCGTGAAGGTGCCAAACCACTCGCTCTGCCAGCGCACCTCGGTGCGTTGCCGATCGACCACGCGAAAGAATTGCTCCATATAGGTCTCGGCATTCTGCCGCACCTCGTCGGCGGTTAGACGTGTTCGCGCCTCGTCGCGGCCCGACGGATCGCCAATCTGCGCTGTCCAGTCGCCAACAATCAGGACGACCTGATGTCCAAGATCCTGGAACATCCGCAACTTGCGTAGGCCTACCGCGTGACCAATATGCATATCGGGTTTGGTCGGATCAAAGCCCTGTTTGAGACGCAACGGCTTGCCCGCAGCCAGGCGCTGGCGCAACTCCGCCTCGACAATCACCTCGGCTACCCCGCGCGACAAGAGATCATTCGGCTCCATCTGTCTCTCTATTCATGATAAGCAAGCGTTCTCGCAGGGGGTATTGTACAACAAAAAGCTGATCATCTGGCACTGGCCTGTGCTACAATCTCAGCAGGGGCGACGCACCCACCTCTGCCGTCGCGCAACGTTGTACCCGTGCCCTCAGGTAGGTGCTTTGCCTTCCGCCGGGAGGTTTAGGGTTCTGCAGTAGCCCTATACCACGCACTATCGCTCGTCTTGGTTGTGCGATCCGCCATCAGAACGAGCAAAGAATGGAAAGGCTCATGTTTCGACGTTTTCTGGCCCTCTTCGCCCTCGTACTCCTCGTTATACTCGGTGCCTGTGGCGGGACACCCGCTGCCAGTCCTGCTACCGAGGTTCCGTCTGCACCGGCAACGGCAGTGGTGGAACCAAGTCCGGTTCCGCCTGCTCCCACAACTGAACCTACCGCTGAGCCAACGACTGAGCCAACAGTTGACCCGGTGGGCGCGACAGATACTTCTGGTACCGATGCTGCTGATGCTGCTGATCTCTCTGCACTTGAAGATTTGGATTTGTCAGACGTTGATATCAGTGGCCTCCTCGGTGGCATCCTCGGTGGTGGCGTTGGGGCCGGTGAGACCGTGACGAATCAACTTGGCTATTCCCTGGTCGTTCCTGAGGGTTGGTCAGTCTTGATGAATGTTGCTTTTGAGGGTACTGGCGCGGTGATGATGGTGCCCGAAGGTACCGATCCGATGGAAGGCCCTGATGAGAATGTTCTGGCCGTCAATGTTGGCGACTCTTCGGTTGTCTTTGATGATGCTGCGTTGCCGCCAGATGCGAGTCTCGATGATCTCATGAGCTCATTTCAGAATGAAATGATTGAAGAAGATCCCGATGTGAAGGTGAGTGATGTAGAAAATGTACGCATCGGTGGCCTGCCTGGACGTGCCGTTAATATCACTAGTTCTGTGCCGGAGACGAATGAGGAGGTCTTTGTCCGCCTCGGGATCGCGCGCATCGATGACGCTCGCATTGTGACCGTCATTGGCATCGCGACTCGCGAGCTCTGGGATCCTGCCGCCGTAGATGCTGTCTTTGCGTCACTCGATCTGAGTGGGCTGCAATAATGTAGTTTCTTTGAGGTGATTGTCTTGCTTCAGCGCTTCCTTGCTGCTCTGTTTGTCATCGCTCTGCTGAACGCCTGTGGCGGGCCGGCTGGCCCGCCACCGACGCCGACCCCGACGCCGCGTGAACTCAGTACCGCTGTCGGTCAGGCGACCCAGGCTAGCCAGAGTGTCCATTTTCGGATTGCACTCAGTGGTCGCCCCGTTGCTATTGATGCGACGGGTCTGACGGTGCTGAATACGATGGAGGGCGATCTGCTCCGCCCTGATGCGGTGCTGGCGGTGCTCAGCGTCACGCTCGGCGGTGCTATCGCCGAGTTGCGTACGGTCTCGTTTGAGGGTCAGCAGTATCTGACCAATCCCTTGACCCGTCAGTGGACATGTCTCGATGAGGGGCTTGCTTTTGATCCGGCGGTGCTCTTTGCACCCGATCGCGGCATTGAGTATCTGCTGCAAGAGGGTTTTGCTGAGGTGACCCTCGTTGGTACCGAGGATCTTGCCGGTCGCCCCCATTACCATCTGCGTGGCACCATGGACGGGGCGCAGTTGCAGGCGATTAGCCTCGGTCTGCTCGGCGCTGGTCCGGTGGCCGTTGATCTCTGGGCTGACCAGGCGACGATGCTGGCGACCCGGTTGATCCTGGTCGATACCGCGACTGATCCGGAAAATCCGACAACGTGGACGGTTGACTTCAGCGATTATGGCAAGACCGTTGATGTCCGTGCGCCGGTGCAGTGTCCGTGATGCGCTTGCAGCTTGTAGCTTTGCGCTTGTAGATTGGGCGCAGCGAAGGGTCTCATGCTTACCGACGGCAGAGATGCTTCGCTGCGCTCAGCATGACTATGCGGCACCTTCACGTGTCACATTGGATGAAATGACGATATCATCAGCCTCAGACCCTGCCCTGGCCCCACCGCGCCCCGGCGTTGATCCACGCCTCACGCTGGCGTTGCTTACGCTCGCGATCTTTGTGGGTGCCGTCGATCTGACGGTGGTTAGTGCGGTGCTGCCCAAGATCATGCTCGATCTGCGTGTCTCGCTCGATACCGAGCTCAACCGCGCTGCCTGGGTGGTCAGTGGCTATCTGCTCGCCTATACGATCAGTATGACGTTTATGGGCCGCCTGTCGGATCTGCTTGGCCGCCGCCAGGTCTATCTGGTCTCGCTTGTCGTCTTTCTCGTTGGTTCGGTGATCGTTGCGTCTGCTCCGACGCTCACGATTCTGATCACCGGTCGCATCGTGCAGGCGCTCGGCGCGGGCGCGATGGTGCCGGTGAGTATGGCGCTTGTCAGCGATCTCTTTCCGCCCGGGGCGCGGGCCGCCGCGCTCGGCTTTATTGGGGCCGTTGATACCGCCGGTTGGATGGTTGGGCACCTCTATGGCGGGGTGCTCATGCGCCTCTTCGATGATTGGCGCTTGCTCTTTTGGGTCAATCTGCCTATTGGCCTCGTGGCGCTGGTGCTGACCTGGTGGGCGTTGCGCAATGTGCCCCAACAACGCGCTACCGGCAGCTTCGATTGGCGCGGGACGCTCTTGATTAGCGCGAGCCTCACGGCGCTTAACCTTGGTCTCTCGGCGGGGGCCGAACTGGGGGCGACTGATTTCTATGGCGAGCGCATCGGGCCGCCGCCGTATGCCCTTCCGCTCGTGCTGCTGGCCTTTCTGCTGCTGGCCGCCTTTGTCGTGTGGCAGCAGCGCGCCCGCGATCCGTTGCTCGATCTTGCCCTTTTTCGTGACCGTGGCGCCGCCGCCGCTTCGGTGATCAATGTTATGATCGGCTTTTCGATCGCGCTGGCGATTACCAATGTCCCGCTCTTTATTAATACGCGCCTCTTGCTGGCGGCCCCGACCGATCCCGATATTCTGCGCCAGGCCGCCTGGGATGCCGGCTGGATGCTGTCGGCCCTGACCCTGACGATGGCCGCAGCGGCTTTCCCCGGTGGTCTCGCCGCCGGTCGTTTTGGCGATCGTCCCGTTGCGCTTATCGGTCTCACCCTGACCATGCTCGGTTTTGGTCTGATGAGTCGCTGGAGTGCGGCCGAGACCTATGCTACCATGGCGGTACACTTGATTCTTGCTGGTCTTGGACTTGGCCTGGTCATTGCCCCCGCTGCCGACGCGGTCATCCGTGCCGCCGCCGAAGATCGTCGTGGCGCTGTCTCGGCCGTTGTCATTGCGCTGCGCCTCGTTGGTATGACCGTGGGGGTCGCCATGCTGACGCTCTGGGGGGTGCAGCGCCAGGATGCGCTCCGGCGCGCCGGGGCCGATAATCCGCTGGTCAGTAGCGATCCGGCCCTCTTTTTGATGGAGATTGCCGCCCAGGTTATCGGCGAAACCTTTCTCTTTGGGGTGGCGGCCCTGGGGATCGCGGTTATAAGCGCAGGCTTGATGCAGTCGTCACGTTCGCAACGGGGGCACGATGAACGAGATTGATGAGATCCGCGACAAAATCGATCTCGTTGAACTGATCAATACCCACGGGGTGAGTCTGCGCAAGGCGGGACGCAACTACGTTGGGTTTTGTCCGTTTCACCCCAATTCGCGCACGCCGGCCTTTACGGTCTTTCCTGATACCCAGAGCTTCTACTGTTTCGGGTGCCAGGCTTCTGGCACGGCCTTCGATTTCCTGATGCGCAAGCAGGGCCTCGATTTCCCTACGGCGCTCGAGCAATTGGCGGCACGGGCGGGCGTCAAGCTAAAGCCACGCACCGAACAGGCGCGTGCCGAGGATGCGCGGCGCACCAAGTTGCTCGAGATCAATGCCGCCGCCGCCAAGTATTTCAACTACGTCTTGCGCGAGTTAAAACGGGGTGAGCCGGCGCGGGCCTATGTGGCCCACCGTGCGATCAACGATGCCATGGTTGACGCCTTTCAACTCGGGTATAGCCTCGATGACTGGGGCCATCTCTTCACCTATTTGACCGAGAAGAAGGGCTATGCGCCTGAGGATGTCGAAGCATCCGGCCTGGCGATCCATCACGAAAACCGGGGCTATTATGATCGGTTTCGCGGGCGGTTGATCTTTCCCATCCGCAATGCCAAAGGTGAAGTAGTTGGTTTTGGCGGGCGCGCCCTCGGTGACGGTACCCCCAAATACTTGAATACCCCCGAAACGCTGATCTACAAAAAGGGCGAACTGCTCTATGGCCTCGATCTTGCCCGCGAGGCGATCCGCGTCGCCGATTGCACCGTGGTGGTCGAGGGCTACATTGATGTGATCACGGCCCATCAACACGGCTTTCGCAATGTTGTCGCCCCGCTCGGTACGGCCCTGACCCGTGGTCATGTCGGCCTGCTCAAGCGCCTCTCGCACCAGGTCTATCTGGCCCTTGACGCCGATGCCGCCGGCCAACGCGCCACCCTCAAAGGGCTGAATACGCTCCGCGAGAGTGCCGACGAAGAGGGCGGCCATCTGGTGACGACGGCGCAGGGCGCGGTGCGCCTCGAAAGCGACGTTGCCCTGCGCATTATCCGCATGCCCGAGGGCCGCGACCCCGATGAGGTGATCCGTAGCGACCCTGACCTCTGGCAAAATCTCGTCACCAGTGCCGTGCCGGTGATGGAGTTCTACCTGAGCGCGTATACCGCCGGGCTTGACCTGACGCGCCCCGAAGATCAGCGCCAGGCGCTCGACCGACTCTTGCCCTTGCTCAAAGAACTTGACGGTACGCAGCAACGGGTCTACATTGCGCGTATCGAGCATGTCGTTGGCATCAGGGCCGAGCTGATCCTCGATCTGCTCAAGGGCAAGGTCGACCGTCCGACCAATCGGCGTCCTGCGGGCAAAGGCCAGCCCGATCGCGTGCGCCCCGGTATTCAGGTGCGTGCCATCCCAACCCCGCCGCCCGACGATGCCCCGCACCCTGCGACAAGCGCCGAAGAGACCGAGGGGCGTCAACCCCAGCGGCGCCCGGGTTCCCCCACCGAAGCCTTTCTGCTGACGCTCGCCCTGCGCCATCCCACTGTCGAAGCAGCGGTCGAGGCGCTCCTCGAAGCCAGTAATCTCCACCAACCGGCTCTGCGCGAAATCTTTGGCACGGGCATCGAAGATCTTCTTGAAAATCCGATCCACAAAGAAATCTGGCGTCACTACGCAACGCTCCCGATCGAATGGCGGCCAACGAACGCCGATGATCTGACCCGCTGGATCGACGGGCTCGATGAAGCGCTGCGCAGCACTGCAAGTGCGCTGCTCGCCGCGCACCAACGCACCGCCGAAGACTTTCGCTACCGCCAGGAAGCCGAGCATTGTGCCCGCAGTTTGCGCATCGAACAGGTGCGTCGGATGCAACAACACCTCTTGCAACGCATCAAAGATGAGCAAGACCCACGGTTGCACAACGACATGCTTGGTCGCTTCAGCGCCCTTACCGCCTTTCTCGCCACCACCACCACCCCTCGACGCAGCAGCACCTACCCCGATCTTCGCGACACCCTCGGCAAAGAGTGACGGCACCCGCCGGGAGGACGCGGTTGACGGCGCTCAAAGATAATTCTCATCATGATCTCATCAACCACATAGAACCATGTATCTCGATTATACGTCATACATAACAGATAAGCCGGGATTGCCGATGATGCAATGACGCAAGCGCAAACCCCTCCCCTGATGCGAGGATGCGGCTTATGCCTAGAAGTGGATGCATACGGCAGAGGAGATAATCATGGAGCAGATGCTAACCCTTCGGACTGAGTTTCGTGTCTGGCAGGATGAGCGGTTCGGATGTATCTGGCGGGTGGCGTATCGTGAAGGTGCCGATGAAACCGTCGTGAGCTTCCCTGATATCGAGGCCCTCGGCGACTTCCTCAACGAGCAGTTTGGCCTTGATCTGCTCGAAACGCACGAAAACATGGTTCTCGCCGCCTAGCCAGACCAACGCGGCGACTCGGTCGACAAGGGCACCCGCAAGGGGTGCCCGTACACCGGGCCCGGCCCCCGCCAGGGCACCCGCAAGGGGTGCCCGTACACCGGGCCCGGCCCCCGGGCCCGGCCCCCGGCCCTGTAGGGGCACCCGCAAGGGGTGCCCCTACAGGGCCGGGGGCCGCCGTTTGTGCCGAGACCGATACACATTAGGGACTACGCAGTGGCATCAGGACGCGCCCCGTTACCAGGGCGCTTCGTTATTTCGGCCTGACCGCCATTTCTGCTTGGGTATAGACTTGCCAGCCTTCGCGGATGGGTGTACATGGAGCTTTACCACAAACCCTTGTGCATCCCACGCGAAAGGCTGGCAAGCGTGTATCATACCATTTTTGCCCCACTGACCCGTCGGCAGCAGCGCCAGATCGCACGCCTGCTTGCCCTCGCCCTGCTGCCCCTCGTGGTGGTGACGAGCACCGGGGACGCGGCCGAACGGCTCCCCGTGCCGGTCGCCGTCGCCACCTCAGTGCGGCGGATCCGCCGCCGCCACGCCCGTTCGCATCCCGTCGCCCCGCCGCTCCGCGGCTTCGGGTCGGTTCTGCGGCGTACGCCCCTATGTGCTAGACTACCTTTGGACACCATGCTCCCAAAAAACCGTTGCATGCAGGGCGGTACGAGAGGATCGTTG
>NZ_LYXE01000035.1 GCF_002532075.1 Candidatus Chloroploca asiatica
CCATCCTGCGCGCGGGCGGCGAACCAGGCCCCCCGCGCCCCCGGTTTGACCGTGGTGCTGCGCAGGATGGCGACCTTCACCGGGGTGCCATGCGCGGCGAGCGCCAGATCCTGGATCTTCGCCTGCAGGTCGGCCAGGATGTCGAGGCGATTGGTATGCTCCGCAAAGACGAGCATGCCGCGCCCGGCACGAGCCTGCGTCGCGGCATGCTCCGCCAGCCAGCGGTGGTGAGGCAGGATGGTCGCGGCGGGCAGCGCGGGGGGGCGGTAGGCGTCGCCGGTGTGGTTGCTCTGCACCGTGACCGGCTTCCAGGGGGCCATCGGGTAGGTCAGGGTGGCCTGGAGATAGCTGCTGAGCGCGTCGTTGCCCCCTGGGGCGGTGATGATGGCCTTGCCGCGCTGCACCAGGGTGGCATATGCCGTGGCGAGCTCCGCGGGCAGATCAAAGAAGACCACGCCCTCGTGGTAGTCCGGCAGCAGAAAGCCCATCTGGCGCAACAGGATGAAGAGGAACTGGCTCTGCATAATCGCCGCCAGTTCCGCCGTGATGCCGTTGCGCTCCTCGACGCGCACCGTGACGCGTCCGGCTTTGCCACTGAAGGCCTGGGCGTCCTCCTCCACCACCTGCGAGGTGATCGTGTCGATGATGCCCAGCCGCTCGACGAACTCTTTTTCCTCCTTCCAGGCGAACGCGGCCCGGACGAAGGGATTCGCCATGCGTTGGAGCAGCCAGTAGGCCGTGCTGGCTTTGCCGCCGTAGGGACTGCCGGTCAGGCCGAGCGAGCGGTGCGCGTGGGTGATCAGGCGGCCCCAGATGCGGCCCCGCGCCGAGGTGAGCCCCTTCATGCCGTGGAACTCGTCGGTGATGGTCAGGTCGGTGCGGCGAGCGTAGCCGCGGGTCACGATGAAATCCCCGAGCGCAATGCGCGGATTGGAGGTCGGCCGCTGGCCCCAGGGAATGACCCGGCGCGGTTCGCCCGCGACGAGCATGGTCGCGTGGCCGTGCAGGAAGGCTGGGTCGGTGAAGATGGGCAGGTCGCGGTCGCCGACATTATCCTGCGTGCGATCAAGCTGGCCGAGCGTGCCCCCACAGAACGGACAAGCGACCATCCCCGCCCGCCGGAGCGAGTCACGGGTGTGGGGCATGCCATCCCGGGTGCGCGCCCGCCGCCCACAATCGGGGCAGAAGACGCCGTCGAAATGCCAGAGCGGGGT
>NZ_LYXE01000036.1 GCF_002532075.1 Candidatus Chloroploca asiatica
TCGTGAGGCAACGAGCCCGACAAAGTAAGATTCTCTCGTGAGGCAGAACGGGCGGCAAATCTAGTTGACATTTAACATGTAGTGTGCGGGGGGCGCAGCGGCATCCCATCGGCGGCGTGCTCGCCCCAAACGAGAGTCGCGTCTTTCCCGGGCCACCCGAGAACATCTGGAACAATAGCTCCTCTGATCCGGGCTCCCTCTATGATCCGGCGGGCCGCCTGGTCAGCTACTGGCCGGATTGAGCCGCTTGGCTCCGCACGTCTTCACCCCTATCGGGGTACCATATCGCCGTCGGCATTGCCTCGGCCATCCTGGTTGTCATGGTGCTTGGCGTTCTCGTTCTGCTGATCCAACGCCCCCCCCTCCGTGAGCGTACCCGCTCCCCCTCCCACACCGTCAGCGGCTTGTGTCATTAAGTCGTGATCGCAAGGTCACATTGGATCCAAACCACTGGCACCTTGCTCACTTTGGATCGAGCCGCTAGAGTCAACAACGTGGATTCCGAGTCTAAAGAAGAGACACTGCGTGGTCGAAAACGGCCCAGGAAAATCGCAAAGGCTCCTCGACACTGGTGAACAATAAAGAGCACTCCTTTGTAGAGTGACATGGTATACTAGTTGTAACACTGAAAGTACACGAGAGTCGCATAGGTGATAGTGCAATGCAGTGTCTCTGATCAAATATTCGGAGGCTGTGCTCACATACAAGAGTCAAAGGTAAGATCGCAGTAGCGCATAAGGAACGCTGTCACGCTGAACGAAGTGAAGCGTCCCTGCCGAGATGCTTCGCTTTGCTCAGCATGAGGGAAACCGGCACAGTGTGACTTCTGCGGTATTGCGGGTCCGCCTTCGCACGCTCATCGCCCTGCGCTGGAACCAGGAACCCCCGATGACCAGAACCCGCGCTGCTCTCGCACCGCTCCGGCGCCTGCTCGCCATAATCCTGCTGCTCTGTTTGCTGCCCGCCCCGTCGCCGGCGCGGGCCGCCGTCGGCTTCGACGTGATCACCCTGCCTCCGAACCCGGAGCTCCAGGCGCTGGCGGGCGGCCTGATTGATAACAACGGCACGGTCTACTTCCTTGCCCAGATCTCCAGCACCATCGGCGTCTACCGGCTAATCGCCAACAGCGTCGAACCCTTCCTGCTCGACGGCGCTCAGGTGCCCGCCCAGCTACCCTCGGGGATCGGCACCAGCATTACGATCAACCGCGCCGAGCCCTGGTTCGTGGACGCGAGCGGGCGCGTTTATTTCTGGATCAACGAGGCCGGGCAGAGCCTGATCACGCGCGCGCTGCGCCTGGAGGTCGGCGGCGGCTTCACGCTGCTGCCACTCGGGCCGCCTGGCAGCCGCTTCAGGCCTGAGCACCCGACCAGCAATGGCCGCTGGCTCGCCACCGAGCCCGCCGAGGTTGAGGGGGACTCGGGTTTTATCGTCTACCGCAGCGATGGCGTGAGCAGCCAGGAAGTGCTACGGCGGCCGTCCACGCGTACTTCGTGCAGTAACGGCAGGCTCGCCGCTGCCAGCAGCAACGAGTCGCGGGTGCGCATAAACGCCAACGGCAAGGGGGTGATCCACGAGATCCTGAGCACACTGGTCTACCCCAACTCCGACTGCAGCGGGCCGCGCCCGCGCTTAGAGCAGATCGGCTTTCGTATCAGCAGTCTGAACGGCACCACCCAGGTCGAACAGCAATTTTCGACCACCGAAGTCAGCGCCCTTGAGGTGCGCAGCCTCCAGTTGAATGACGCCGACAACCTGATCTACGCGCTGCTCACCTTTGCGCCGAACGACACCTGGAACTTCAGGCTGGTGCGCGACGGCAGTACCCTGCTTGAGCGCAGCGGCAGCGGCCAGCCTTCGCGTTCGATCAGTGCCACCTTCAGCAGTGCGCTGCTTCAGCCCGACGGCAGCGTGGTCTACCAAATGGCCCCCGGCGACGACCCGGCGCAGCCAGCCGGCGGGCTGTTCCGCGACTCCACCCTGATCCTCGCCGGCAACGATCCGCTCTTCCCCGCCCCGATCAGCTTCAGCTTCCTGTATCGGGCGAGCAGTGGGGGCGCACTGGCAGCCAACTACTTCGACCCGACGCTCAGCCGGGCCCGGCTCGTACTGCTCTCGCCCACCCTCGGTCGCTGGATCAACGGCGACGGCGGCGCCTGGAGCGACCCGACCAACTGGGCGGGCGAAGAGGTGCCGGGCCAGGGCGACAGGGCGCTGTTCAACCTGGCGAACACCTACACCGTCAGCACCGGTACGCAGCAAGTGGGCAGTGTGGAGGTGCAGGACGGCGAGGTAACCTGGACGGCAGGCGAGTTGGCGATCATCGGCGCGCTGCGGGTGGGCAGCCGGGATGGGCAGGGCGAGACGAGTCTGTCGGTCGTGGATCGCGTGCAGGTGGGCGAACTGTACGTGGGCGCGCTGCCGACCAGCGCCACTGACGACGAAACAAACGCCATCGTCCAGATTCTCGCCGACGGGCAACTCGACGTGAGCGGGCCGCTGGTAATCGGGCAGGCGGGCCGCGCCGGCTTCGGTCTCTTTGGCGGGAAGCTCACTACGGGTGAAACGAAACTTGGCGTTGGCGGGGTGGGGCGATTTGCTACCCTCGTGGGGGGAGAGTGGGACTCGGGCAGCCTGCTGGTGGGCGAGAGCTACCCCGGCTACATCAGCCTCGTCGGCGGCAGCGCGTTGCAGAGCAGCAGCGCACGCATTGGCGGCGCGCCCTTCTCGCCGAACTTCGATCCCGCCTTCGACCCCAGCGGCGGTGAGGGCGGCTTCTCGCAGGTGTCGGTCAGTGGGGTCGGCTTCGATGAGGCGATCAACCCCACCAACCCGACAAGCTGGAGCATCCAGGCCGGGCTGGAGCTCGGCAGCGGCCACCCCGGTAGCCTGCGCATCAGCGATGGCGGCAGCGTGCAGGTCGCGGAGACCCTTGCGGTAGATAATCTGGCACCGGGGCTGCCGGTCGCGTTGCCGCCCGGCTCATCAACATGGAGCCGCGTACTGGTCGGCGGGGTTGACGAGAGCCTAGAGCAGCCAGCCACGCTGCTGATCGGGCAGGATCTCCTGCTCGGCAATACCGCCGGGGCCGTCTCCAGCCTGCGCATCGTTGACGGCGGCATCGTCGATATCGGCCGTTCGCTCTCAGTCGGCCACCAGCCCGGATCGCTGCCCATCGTGTTCGTGGAGGGCGCGGGCGCGAGTCTCACGGCTGGGCAGGGGGCCGGCGCGAGCTGTAGTATCGGTTTCAGTGGAACCGGCGATTTCAGGGTGAGCGACGGCGGGACTTTCCGCTGCGTCGGCCCGCTCTTCATCGGCCTGGGCGACGACGAAGCGTCGCTGTCGGTTGCTGGTGCGGAGAGCCAGACGCGGGCGCAGCGCATCGAGGTGGGTGCCCCGGCCAGCGCCGAGCCTACCGGCGCCGGGGCAATCGAACTGGACGGCGGGCGCGTCGTTGCCGACCAGAGCCTCACCATCTGGGAGAACGGCACCCTCGGCGGTAGTGGCGAGGTCGTCGGCACGCTGGTGAACCACGGCACGATCAACGTGGGGCTGGAACCCCTGCCGCCGAGCGGCAATCTCCAGACACTGGCCGCGCTCGGTGCCCAACCGGGCACCCTGGCCATCGTAGGTGCGGCGACCTTTCTACCCGCCAGCAAGCTACGGCTGGATCTCGTCGGGGCGGACCAGTACGACCAGTTGACTGTCAGCGGGGCGGCGCAACTCGATGGCGAACTCATATTGGCGTTCGGCGAGGGCTACGCGCCCCGCGCTGGCGACAGCTTCGCGTTCGTCGGTGCCGGCAGCAGCGCGGGCGCGTTCTCGACCGTCACGGTGACCGGTCTGGCACCTGGATGGCAGTTCAACCTGAGCAGCAGCGGCGGCGTCACCACGCTGCGCTCGGAGAGCGACGCTGTGGCTACCACCACCCCGACGCTGCAGCGTGTCTACCTGCCCCTGGCCCGCCGCTAAGGGGCCTGGCGCACGCTGAACGTGTAGGTACCAGTTTCTTCTGCTGAGCACGGAGGTCTTGCGCCACCTGTACGGCTTTCGGATGCAACGCATCCCGCACATTCGCAAGGGCAATCGCGTAGGCGGTGTCCAAAAACACCTCATGGTTCATGGCGGCACCTTGCCGCCATATACATAGGTATCGAGGTGAAGCGACCAATCGGCTGGACCTTCCAGCGCGAAGGCTTCAGCCACATCGAGGAAGGAGCGTGCCGCTGGCGGCGCTTCGGCGATGATGGAGCGTTGAACTCGAGTGTTTGGGGGTACGTTGATCGGCTGCGTCGGCAAAAACACGTGGCCATCAAACACCGCATCAATGGTCGTTGTCATCACATCCTCCCTGCTTGCTTTCCATGCCGCCCACATACGGAAACACCGTTCCAGAAGCCATTGGAGCATAGAAGGGGAGGACGGAACGACAAGCTCATGCTCTGGCACGAGCCGTGAGCAGCGGGGGTGCATGGACACGATGAAACATCACGGCAGAAGATCGCTGCGTGCTCAGCGCCGCCTGCGTTGGGGTGGCCGCCGCCCGCTGGAGCACCCGCCCCAATGCAGGCGGTACCTCGCGCAGCCGCGCCACCGCGAGCGTGTCCGCTGCGCCAAAGATGCCCTCCAGCCGCTCCAGATGTTCCTGCGGGCCGACAGACACGCCCACCACGAGCGTGCCCTGGCGCCGCACCATTGCGACCGTCGCGGCGACCATGGTCGGCGGTTCGTCCGTCGGCACCCCATCGTGCAGGTACAGGATCAAGCGCGTCGCTTCGGGTCACCGTGCCAGCACGGCGTGCGCCGCTGCCAACGACGCACTGGCACGCTCCGCCGTACTATCACCATACAACCCGGCGATCAGGGCTTTCGGGCCTTCCGCCTGCGCCGGCGTCGTCCACGTGCGCAGCCAGGTGACCGGCTGATGCGGGCGGTTGAAATGCCGTACCGGTTCGTCTGGGTGCAGGTCATGCACCCGCTGGCCCCGATCCCCCGCGAAGCTGATGGCCAGCCTCCTGGTAGCGCGGTGCCGTCTGCGCCAATCATTCACGTTTCGCTCGATACCTCATCAGGGACCTCACGAGACACCCTACGCTCTCTAGGTTCACTTGCGTTGGGTGACATTCTTCGTGAGGCAACCATCCTGTCAAGGTTACATCGAACGTGAGGCGATGTTGCGCTCTGGTTTCCACAGAGCAGCGTTACCTTCCATGCCGATGGCTCAGCCGATGTCTCCGCAGAGACCCACGATCTCTGGCAGGCCCGCCAGATCCTTGTGAGGTATCGTGAACTACGCCCCGAGGGCTAAAATGCGCCGAACGGCAAACACATGTGCCGTTCGGCGCCTTTCATCCCTTGTTGACCTAGCGTGCGGCGCGCCGCGTTGCCACGTCGAAGATCACCGCAGCCGCCAGTACCACGCCACGCACGATGTACTGATACGCAATACCGACGCCCATCAGGTTCATGCCACTGGTAAGCGAAGTCATAACCAGTGCACCGATGATTGAGCCGGTCACGCGGCCTACGCCACCCGCAGCCGAGACGCCACCCACATAGGCCGCCGCAATCGCATCAAGCTCAAACAGCGTACCGGCGGTCGTCGTTGCTGATTGGAGCCGCGACGCAAACAGGATGCCGGACAGCGCCGAGAGCATACCCATCGAGCCGAACACAATGTAGGTGATACGCTTCACGCTGATCCCACTGAGTTCGGCGGCTTCGGGGTTGCCACCGACCGCATAGATGTGCCGCCCCAAGACGGTGCGTGTCGTGACAAAGTGGTAAATGCCAACCACCAAAAGCATCACCACAACCGTCCACGACAGCCCATTAAAGTTTGCCAAGACCCAAGTAATCCAGCCCACAATCCCACTAATAAAGAGTAACTTGAGGATAAAGATCGCATTTGGCAGAACTTCGAAGCCATACACAATCTTCTTCTTGCGACTAATCAGTTCGTTATAGATAAAAAGCCCTATGGCGATAATGCCAAGCAATAAGGTGAGGCTATGAATCTGTTCAAATGGCCCACCAAGCGGCAAATCGGGAATAAAACCGTTCCCAATCGCATTAAATGCCGCATCGGGAATAATAATCGTGCCGGTTCCTTCGGTGGCGAGTTGGAGCATCCCCCGGTAGATCAACCAACCCGCCAAGGAAGCTACGAACGACGGAATGCCCAATTGGGCGATCGGGAACGCAGTGATCAAGCCGGCCAACGCGCCCAGACCCAGCACCATCGGAATGACAAAGAACGTTGGCAGGCCCCATTGCACCAGGGCAATCGCCGCCACTGCGCCCAAAAAGCCTGCTAAAAAGCCCACCGAAAGATCAATGTGGCGGATGACGATCACCAGCGTCATGCCGACGGCCAGCACCGCAATGTAACCTGTCTGATTGAGCAGGTTGCTCAGGTTGCGTGGCGAGAGAAAGATCCCGTTTGTGGTGATAGCAAAGATTACCATGATCACAAACAGGGCAATATACATCCCATAGTCGCGGATGTTCTGACGCAGTACCTTACTCAGATCCTGCAAAAACGACCCCGGCGTCTGCGCTTCAGTCTTCCCCGACATCATCGTTGTGACTCCTCGGTCAATGCTGACCGTCCACTCAGTTCGTTGCCAATTCCATAATCTTCTCGGGGGTGGCCTCAGTCACCAACAACTCGCCGGTAATCCGCCCCGACGCAACTACATATACCCGGTCACTCATCCCCAGCACTTCGGGCAGTTCCGACGAGATCATAATGATGCTCATGCCTTGATCGACCAAGCTATTCATCAGGGTGTAGATCTCGTATTTGGCCCCGACGTCAATCCCACGCGTTGGCTCATCCAGGATCAGCACATCTGGCTTTACAAAGAGCCATTTGCTGAGGCAAACCTTTTGCTGATTACCGCCGCTGAGATTCGAGATGCGCTGTTCGACGCTCGGCGTCTTGATATTCATCGTCGTGCGATACTCATTGGCGATCTTGACCTCGGCGTTGGCATCAATCACGGTGCGTTGGGCCAGGGCACGCAGGTTGGCAAGGGTAATGTTTTGCTTGACATCTTGGATCAGGATCAAGCCATTGCCCTTGCGATCCTCGGTGACGTAGGCAATCCCGGCGGCAATCGCATCGGAGGGACGCCGCAATTGGCACGGCTTACCCTTGACCTGAAGCTCGCCCTCAATCCGGTAATGGGGCGAATTGCCGAAAATGCTCAAGGCCAGTTCGGTACGCCCCGATCCCATCAGGCCCGCAAATCCGACGATTTCGCCTTTGCGCAGGGTGAAACTGACGTTGCGCAAGACTTGGCGACCCAAACTTGGGCTGTAGGCGCTCCAATCACGCACCTGGAGCACGACCTCACCGGGTTGCTTATGCTCACGCGGCGGATAGATCTGTTCAATCTCGCGCCCGACCATATGCTTGATCAAGACCGGCTCGCTGACCTCACCTTCGTGGGCATCAAGCGTACAGATCGTCTGCCCATCGCGCAGCACCGTCACGCTATCGGCAATCGCGATCACTTCCTTGAGTTTGTGCGAAATGAGGATGCAGGTCACGCCCTGATCGCGCAGACCACGCAGCAGATCGAGCAAATTGGCGCTATCATCTTCATTCAAGGCGGCGGTCGGCTCGTCCAGGATGAGCAACTTCACATCACGACTGAGCGCCTTGGCAATCTCGACCAGTTGCTGCTTGCCGACGCCCAAATCCTTAATTTTGGCTTCGGGATTGACATCGAGGCGCACTTTGGCGAGCATCTGCGTCGCCCGTTTAATCGTCTCGTTCCAGTCAATCAACGCCCCTTTGCGCACCTCGTTGCCCAGAAAGATATTCTCGTACACTGTCAGTTCAGGCACGAGGGCTAGTTCTTGATAAATAATTGCAATCCCGACGCGCTCACTATCGCGGATGCCCCGGAACTGCTGAACTTGGCCGGCAAAGCCAATCTCACCGGTGTAGCTACCGTGCGGATAGACCCCGCTCAACACCTTCATCAGCGTAGATTTGCCCGCACCATTTTCGCCAACCAGACAATGAATCTCGCCCCGCTTCACACTGAAGGTGACATTATTCAGGGCCTTCACCCCAGGAAACTCCTTGGTGATGCCCCGCATTTCCAGAATAGCAGTGGTCATAGATAGCTTGCCTTTAGGCGCGGAAACCCAGCCGCTTTAGCGCTGGGAGGAGCGCCCTGCTTGAGACAGCTTTAGCTCGTATCCGCCATGAGGCAGTACAAAGCATCTGGCAGTCGGATACATGTACGGTCTGTGTCAGTCGCTTGCCAGTCTGCATGTTGTGCAGGCTGATCCGTCCTTTGTACGTGCCTCCCACGTAGGCTACTCCCCACTTCGGATGGCGCACCCATGATCCTCGTTTCAGTCCGAGGCTACGTGTACCGCCATACGGTTTACGGACACCTCCCTTCTCTGGTTGGAGGCGATGGAGTTGCCGCCGGTGGAACCGCAAAGGGACAAGATAGAGCATGTTGATGCTCGTCGGCTTTGAAGGCCCGCCTAGGGCGTAGCTCGCCAGCACAAACGAATCGACACAGTGCGCATCCCATTGATCGCTCGTTTTGTCTCGACTTTTCTTCAGTCCTGCCTGCTCTCTTAACGACTTGGTGTAGTGCGATGGAACGGCCTGGACAGGCGCGATCTGATCGAGTTGGTCGTAGCCCCACAGCTTGCCAACCTCAAGCGGGCTGAAAGACGCATTCCAGCGGCGTTTGCCCTCCAGCGTGATAGCGGCAATATCCTCAATCACAATGGCCGTGATGGGGTAGTAGCGAGCAAGCCAGCGAGCAATGCGAACCTTCCAGCCCCAGCGGGACCGGGTTGAAGGTGGTATGCCGCCGCGTGCCCGGTTTTTGCGATTGGCACGGCACGGCGTTTTGCGATAGCGCCTGGTCCGGCGCATCTGCCGTCTTGTTTCGACGTGTTCCTTCACCCAGGTGACAGCATCAGCCTGAATGTTTAGGATGGTGTGCTGCTCAGTCTGAAGGGTGTAGGCCTCCTTCTTGCTTCCGGGGTCTATCCCGAGCGCTATCGGCTGGGTTTCGCCGGTCTCTCGCTTGGTCAGCACCAGGTAGCAGATTCCACGGTCAAAACGTTTGACCGCCTTTCCGTTACGAATAAGCTGCCGAGCGCGTGCCGCGTGACAAGGCATCAGCCGCTCGCCAGTAGCACTCAAAACCGGAATATATTGCATAGTGATCACTCACAATCTCGCCCGAAGGCGGCTAATTATCCCTTCGACACTGACCGACCGAGCGGGTAGGGACTAGGGAGGCATCTCTACCGTCGTTTGGGCTGCCACGCCCAGCCGGTTCAGTATGTGTGTCTAGTCAGGACTTGCGTTGTGGGTAAATGATTGGCGTTCGTTTACTCCACAAGCCCAGGAGCTTCAGTCCTGGGTTCTTGACCTGTGCTTCTCGCCTCGTTGGCTGATGGTCAGTCCTTGGCCTCGCGGAGGTTTTGGGAGGGCCAAGCCCTCCCAAAACCCACGGACCGGCAGGTGAGCGTGAGCTTCCATGCCGGTCGAACCTCTTACGGCAAACCAGTGAAGTCACTGGCCTGATAGTAGCCGGAGTCGATCAACTCGGCCTGGACATTGTCACGGGTCACTGTAACCACGGGGGCTTGGACGGCGGGTACCTCAATCCGTCCGTTGTTGTAGCTCCCCGACGCTTCAGGTGTGCCATCGGTCAGCAGGGCAATCGAGGCGTCAATCGCGCTTTGCACCAGGGTGCGCACGTCCTTGAAGACGGTCATGGACTGCTTGCCATCAATGATGTACTGGACGGAGGCTTGCTCGGCGTCTTGCCCGGTGATCAAGAAACTGGTTACAGCTGGGTCGGTGGCGAAGGTGTCGGCGATGGCGCGGGCGGTACCGTCGTTGGGGGCCAAAACGAACACGTCACCCTTGGCATCATCAGGCGCGGCGGTCAAGTTGGCCTCAGCCAAGGTCTTGGCAGTATTAAAGTCCCAATTGGTCGTGATCTGCCCAATGATCCGGGCCTGCTGTTCGCGGGTGAGCGTCGCTTCATTGGACAGGGCCACAGCCTCGGACGAGTTGGCAACCACAAAAGTGCCATCAGCAATCTTGGGCTGCAAGACACCCCACGCACCTTCGAAGAAGATGAAGGCGTTATTGTCGGTGGCGGCCCCGGCGTAGAGATAGAGCGGGTTGCCGCTGCCAGTGGCGTTATCCACCAAGAACTGCGCCTGCTGGGCACCGACGGCGATGCTATCAAAAGTTACGTAGTAGTCAACCGCGTCAGTCTCGCGGATGAGCCGGTCGTAGGAAATGACCTTGACTCCGGCAGCACGGGCAGCGTTGGCCGAAGCGGCGGCAGCTGTCCCGTCGTGCGGGGTGATGATCAGCACTTGGATGCCCTTGGTGATCAGCGACTCAACATTGGCCTGTTCGCGGGACGAATCGCCCTGGCTAAACAGAATCTCGACCTGATAGCCAGCGGCTTCCAGAGCTTCCTTAAAGCGGGTCTCATCCTGGATCCAGCGCGGCTCGTCACGGGTGGGCAACACAATTCCGACCGCGAGTTCGGAAGCGGGCGAGGCGGTAGTGGTTCCAGCGGTGGGCTCAGATGGAGCAGCGGGAGTTTGAGCGCCACAGGCAGCGAGCAACAAGCTCGCGATCAGCGCGAGAATAGCGAAGACACCTTTGTTTCGCATGGGTGCATGTCCTCCTAGACAGCAATAAAGTTCAAATAACGCAAACAACCGACGACGAACCGAACCTGAGCACCGAGCTAGAGCATAAAGAGGATAAAGATATAGATGGTGAGCGAAAGCCTCCTTTCGCTGTCGGCCCAATACTTTGGGTAGCAAAGCGTTGCAATTATACCACTTTTGCGTAGGAAATTGGTATCCGCATGGCGTCACGAAAGATCTTACTTTAGGCAAGCACATGCCTCATGAGTTCGATGAAGATATGGTCGTGGGCGCGCCCACGACCGTCCATGCTGATCCTGGCTCCTGCGGCCTCTAGCTTGCTCGTGAGCTGCGGACTGGTGAAATGGCTATCAGGTAAAACACAGCGCCCAGAAAATGGTGAGTGGGACTTGCATAAGGATGCGTTGAAGCACAGCGGTGAAAGAACTATGTTGAGGCGCAGTAGCGATCAAAGTTTACGGTTCTGGGACGAGCGCAAGAAAATCCGCCGCACTGATGATCGCGATGCCGCGAAAGACGCCAAGAGGCAGCAGATGCTTGCGATCGCCAGTCACGATCGTGCGCACTTGCAGGAGCAGCGTTTTGTGGCTCTTGGCCGACGGCGTGATGAGAAATTTGTGCTGTTTGCCGTTGGGGTACTTCCGGATGTGCTGCCCCAGAACGTCGAACCCGTCCGCGATATGCGTGAGGCTGGTCTTCTCGGGCGAGTTCGATGTGGACGGGCGATGCTTGCGCACACCGGCCCTCACGGGTGGGCGCATCAAGATCAAAGAAGCCCAATTCTTTAGAATTGGGAGTTGTCACATTTGCCAATAAAACGTGCCCCGGCGTGACGCGCTCCGGCGATATTGCGTGCGACTGGTCCCAGTTCGAGTTCGGCGAGCGCCCCGGTGACATAGAGTCCCGGTGCCCAGACGAGTGATGGTGAGACGCATGGGTAGCCGCAGGGCGCGGTGGGCAGTTCGTAGGTGGCAATCGCCTCGTCGAGCCACGCACCGCCAGGGCGATGGGGGGCAAAGCCGGTTGCCAGCAGCACGTGGTGCGTGTGGAGCGTCAGGTTCGGGAGTTCCAGGCTCGTGGTGCCATCTGGCTCAACCCTGGCCTCGCCTACTTCACCATGCATGATCCGCAGCCAGCCTCGGCGTTCGGCGCGGCGCAGGGCACGCGCAACGTCGTCGGGCATGCTGCCGGGACGTCGGGCACCAGTGATGAGCGCACGGCGGCGGCAGACGTCGGGCTCATCGTGGAAACCACGGAGTTCCTTTGGCCCGACCCAGCCCGGTGGGCTATCAAAGGCCTCGATGCGCAGCGCATGGCGCATGAGGAGCGTCACCCGTCCCGGGGTTGCCTGGGCGAGCGCCACGGCCACCTGGGCGGCGCTTATCCCTCCCCCAATGACAACCGTGTGATCGCCTGGGTTCCCGTTGGCCCAGAGCGATTCGGACGAGGCGGCATCTTCACGTGAGACCGGGCTAGGATCGCATGCGTCGGGCTCATAGAGATGGCGCACACTTGCGCCAGCGGCTCGCAACGCCTGCGCCCATTCCGGCCAGCGTGGTTGCTCGCCGGTACTGAGGGCGAGCAGCACATGCCGTGCTGCCAGGCTCCCCTGATTGGTCGCGACATGCCAGCCCTGTGCGGTGCGTTTGAGGCCGGTTGCACGTCCTTGCAGATGCATCTGATCAAGCCCGTGCTGCTTGATCAGGTGCGCGCAATGGTCGCGAAACAGCGCGAGGGCGGGGCGGCGATAGGGGCCGCGAAACTGCGTGGTTTGCACCCCACGCCGTCGGGCGAAGTGCCAGAGATCGTGCGGATCAAGCGCCAGATGATGCACCAGCGTTGAGCGCAGATAGGTCATGCCAGGGGCCGAGGTGCAACGATCCCAATGGGCGAGCAGATGCGCGTGTGGATCGAGGATGCGCAGCCGTTCGGCGGCAACCCCGGCCCGGGCCGTCAGGACAAGCGCCAGATGGGTGCCGTGGAGGCCGCCGCCAATGATGAGCCAGTCGAGCATTGGCGTTGCTCACCGTTCCACATCTTTGAGTTTGAGACCACGGTCACGCAGCGCGAGCATCAGCCCCTTCTTCTCGATCTCGCGCAGCGCGGCCGCCGACAAGCGCAGGCGCACAAAGCGTTGCTCTTCGGGCACCCAGATCCGGTGATAGTGCAGATTCGGCTCCCAGCGACGGTTGGTACGCCGTTTTGAAAACGAGACATTGTGGCCGTAGGATGGTTTGCGGCCCGTCAGATCACATCGTTTTGCCATTGCTCACGCTCCTTTCGTACGTGTCGTCGTCGTCGTCGTCATACGCATCGAAAAACTCCCATGACCCGAAGGGATCCTCGAAGTGGGCCCATTCGTCAGGGCCGAGAGCCATTTCGCGTTCGGTCAACAGACAGGCATCGAGTTCAGCGCGCAAGGCGGCCTCATCGAGATGCTGCCCAATCAGGACAAGCTCCTGGCGTCGGTCGCCCCAGGTCGGATCCCAGCGCTTGACGAGGAACAACTCGTGCTCGGGATCATCGGGCACGGCCTCTTCGGGCAGCGCGGCCCACCAGCGACCACCTGGCTCAACGCGACAGGCACCGCCGGCCTGTGACCAGACGCCGTTCAAATCCATGCGGGTAGCTAACCAGAAGAGCCCCTTGGAGCGGAGCACACCGGGCCAGGGCTGGTTGATCAGCTCCCAGAAGCGCTGAGGATGAAACGGACGCCGGGCGCGATAGACAAAACTAGCGATGCCGTACTCCTCGGTCTCGGGCACATGCTCACCGCGCAGCTCCTTGAGCCAGCCGGGAGACTGGGCGGCGTGTTCGAAGTCGAAGCGACCGGTATTGAGCAGCGCGTTGAGCGGCACCTGACCAAAGCTGGAGCGCATGATCTGGGCCTCGGGATTGAGTTTATGCAGCAGCGCCTCGAGCTGATCAAGCTCATCGGGCTCCACCAGATCGGTCTTGTTGAGCACAAGAAGATCGGCGAACTCGATCTGATCGATCAGCAGATCGACCACCGTTCGCTCATCGCCTTCACCGGCATCGATGTTGCGGTCGCGCAACTCATCGAGCGACGCAAAATCCTGGGTAAAGTTAAAGGCATCGATTACCGTCACCATCGTATCGAGACGAGCGAGATCACCGAGATTGACGCCATCAGGCCCGGGAAAGGTAAAGGTCTCGGCGACCGGCAGCGGCTCGGCGATCCCGGTCGACTCGATTAGCAAATAATCGAAACGACCTTCGCGGGCGAGGCGCGCCACCTCAACGAGCAGATCCTCGCGCAGGGTACAGCAAATACAGCCATTAGACATCTCGACGAGGCGCTCTTCGGTACGGCTGAGTGCGGCCCCCCCACCGCGCACGAGCTGCACATCAATATTGACCTCGCTCATATCGTTGACGATCACCGCGACACGCAGGCCCTCACGATTCGCGAGCACATGGTTGAGCAGCGTCGTCTTGCCCGAGCCAAGAAACCCTGAGAGCACCGTCACGGGCAGGCGGTGCGGAGATACGGGAGTTGCTGTCATAAGTGATACATTCTATCAATAGTTTCTAACGAAAAAGAACGACTCAAGGCGAGTCGGTTATGCTGGTAATGATAGAATATATCATTGTGCTTGTCAAGGAGCGAGCGTCAAACAAGTAGGGCGCTTGCGGGATGCATACACAGAAGATGCAATCGCCCTGGTCAAACAAGGTGTGTCCGTGGTATCGGGCGGCTTGACCGCCCCACAGCACGGACATACCTATGGTATAATCTACACGGAAACGTATAAAACCCCTCGACTAGGGAGGTCTGGCATGGTACGACTGGGTTTTGTCGTGCGGGCGATTGGGCGTCCGGGGTTAGCCAGTGGTGGCAGGCGCGAGCGGGGGGCGCATTTGAGCCTGGATCTCGCGCGGCTCGGGGATATGGTGGGGTATCTGGGACAGATCCAGGTGCGCTACTACCGGGCTGCGTTAGCGCTCACGGCACGCGACGGCTTTGGGCAACTCGCGGCGTGTGCCGATCAACTCGATCTACTGGCCGAACAAGTTGCGCAGGCGGGCCTCCGCATCACGCTGCACCTTGAGCATGGGCTCACGCTGGCGACCGCTGATGCTGAGCTTGCGCAGCGGAGTGCGGCGACGATCGAGGCGGCGGCGGCGCTGCTCGCGGCGCTCGATGGGCAGCGCCGTTCAGCGCAAATCGAGGGCATCGTTGTTGCGCATCTTGGAGCGGCAGCGGATGATCCGCTGAGTTACCGTCGCTTTGCGCTGCGCTACCGAGCACTTTCGCCGCGGGCGCGGGCGCGTCTGGCGCTGGAGCATGAAGCCAACGGGCCGAGTCTTGGGCAATTGCTGGTGTTGCACGAGCAGTGCGGGGTACCGCTGGTCTTTGACACGTTGCACTGGGAACTGCACAACCCCGAGGGCTTCAGCCTGCCTCTTGCGCTCGGGCTGGCGCTGGCGACCTGGCCGCCGGGGACGCGGCCCGAGGTTCACCTGAGCACGCAGCGCACCGAGGCGCACCTCTTGCCGGGGCGAGCCGGGACACCGATGCGCATTGTCGCGCCGCGGGTGGGGCAACATGCCGACTTCATCGCCCCGGGCGACCTGATCCGGCTCTTGGTTGCGGCGCGTGGCTTGCCGTCATTTGACATCATGCTCGAAGCGAAAGGGGGTGATCTGGCGCTCGCGCGCTTGCGGAACGACCTTGCGCGGACGGCGCCAGAGCTTGCCGCGAGGCTTGACTGAGGTAGCGGGCAGGTAAGACGAGAAGCAATCCCTTTTGGCGCAAAGGCGCAGAGGCGCAAAGGTTTGATGGATCTGCATCCACAGCTTCGCGCCGCTGCGCCTTTGCGTCACCTTATCCGGCCTTATTGGCAGGGCACAGCATCAAGGCAACCAGGGCTTGCCAACGGGGAGGACAGCGAGGCCAAAGAGATCCTGGAAGAATCAGGTGGAAGCAGCATTGCGTACGAGCAACTTGGTCAACTCGGCGCAACTAAAGAGCACAAGCGCATTGATGTAGGTCCAGAGTTGCAGTGCAAAGATCGTACCAATCGCGCCATAAATGCTCACGCCACTAAAAAAACGGATATAGAGTCCGAGGCCATAGGTCGTGATCAAGACCGCAACGGCGCAGACAAAGCCGGGCACAACAATATCGCGTAGGCGCAGGAGGACAGGGGGCATCACCCAGAGCAAGAGCATAAAGATCAGGCTATAGAGAAAGAGCAAGATCAACGGAGCGAGTAGCGAACTCAGGGTACTGCCGATCAAGGGCAGATCATTGAGTAACGCACGGGCAAGATTGAGCAGAAGATAGATGAGCAAGCCAACGGTTGCGATCAACGGGGCGACAAAGACGATGCCAAACGCGATCAAGGCATCAACAATGCGTCCCGGCAGCGTTGCGCGGAGACGGCCCAGCGAAGACGTCGTTGGAGGGACGGGTTGCTCATTGCGCCAGATCCAGCGGAAGGCATAGCGGAGAAAGCGAAAGCCCGAGGAGGCGCTAAAGAGCAGCATCCCAACGCTCACCCCGGCGATGAGCAGCGACTGATGCTGCACCCGTTCGAGGAACGTCGTCAGAATCTCGGTAAAAGTCGGGCCGACGAGTTCCGTCATCTGACGAACAAAGCGATCGGCGGCGACCGGATCAACCACACGGAGCAGGAGACCGGGCAGGGAAATAATCAAGATGAGCAGCGGCACGGTCGAGAGCGTACTATAGTAGACCAGCGCCGCACTAAGGGCACGGCCGCCATCGTCTTTGAAGGCAGCGTAGGTGCCCCGCAGCAGGATCAGCAGGTAGGCGAAGTCATGGCGGATCTTCTCACGTACTGAATCGAGCATCGACGAGGGACGACGCTCAGGTTGCAGCGACATCGGCATTCCAGTTCGCAAGAAACGCATCAGCCTGAGCCTCGCCATCGGCGATCAGATTCAGCAGAAAATCGCGATCGCGGTTCAGCTTGGAGACATAATTGAGGCTCCCCTTCAGATGCGGGCTCATCTCGATCGAGTGAATATCCACTGCTTTCAGCCCGAGATCTTTGAGCTGCCCCTGGCGCACCCATTCTGAAACCTTGCGAATCACATCGAGTTCGTGGTTCAGCGAAAGATTACCAGCAAGCGAATTGCGGCGATCCTCAATCTCTTCGATGCTCATTGGTTCCTGGGTAATGCGCTGGGGATTAATGCGCACCACCCAGATCTCATCCGGCTTGAGCGCCGTATCAATGCCCACAACAAGCTGGCGCACCGGCGGATTCTGCGAAAAGAGCCCGTCCCAATAGACTTCATCATCGATCTTGATCGCCTGGAACAGGGTGGGGAGGGTGGTTGAGGCAAGCACCGCATCGGTACTAATCTCGGCCTTCATCGAGTCGAAGGCTTTAAACGTGCCGGCCATGACCGCAATCGCACCAAGCAACAAACGGGGCTGATCGACCGGTTGTTGGATTTCATCGACATGAAAATACTTGTCAAGCAACATCCGCAGATCGAGGAACTCGGGGCGGGGCGCAAATTGCTTGAGCAGGTCATTAGCCAGCACCATCTGCGGCGTATACGGGCTCGACTTCAGGGCTGGCAACTTGCCGCGCACCTGCATATTGAGCAAGGTCATCGTCCAATCATTCCAAAAGCGTTCCCAGGGCAACTGAGGCGCATTATCGAGCCAGAAATCTTGGATGATCGCGCTAATCTGCTCGCGCTGCCATTCCCCCCGTTCCACCTTGATCAAGCCATACCAGGCGAGGGCGGCACAGATAGCCCCACCGGAGGTACCAGTCAACGCACAGATCTGATAGCGGCCGTGGGCCTCATCACGCAGCAACGACTTCAGCACTCCGGCCGTAAAGGCCGTATGGCTGCCCCCGCCCTGACAGGCAATCGCGACCCGGCGTGGACTTGTTTGGCTAGACATCACAGTTTCCTCAATTCTGTACGCGCAAAAGGTTGGGCCGTGTTGACGCAAAGGCGCAAAGGCGCAAAGGCGCAAAGACGCAAAGACGCAAAGACGCAAAGACGCAAAGACGCAAAGACGCAAAGACGCAAAGCTATGGATGGAGCTAGATCAAACCTTAGCGCCTTTGCGCCTTTGCGTCAAACTCTCCGAGCCTTTACTTACGGAAACGGATGGAGAAAGCGTTGGATTTCGACGCGATAGCCATCGGGATCGCGGGCAAAGAAATGATAAATCTGATAGCGCGGATTTTCGCGGGGCGGAGCATCGACTGAAACCCCGCCAGTGGCGAGGCGCTCATACCAGGGATCAACCTCGTGGGTCACGAGGGTCAGGATCAAACGATCATCGGGCGCAAGCGGCCCCTGCTCGTGCTGACAGAGACCAACAAAGGCACCGGGTGCCACCTGATAGATCTGAATACCGCCCTGATCGAGCACCAGCTTTAGTCCCAGAATATGGTGATAAAACTGATAACTACGTGACAGATCGGCGACTGGAAAGAAGAGGATATGACTGTCAAACATCGCGTGTGTCCTTGCCAAGAAGACGAGTTATTTGACGCAAAGGGGCAACGCTGCGGATGTTGTTTGACGCAAAGTCGCAAAGGCGCAACGCTGCGGATATTGTTTGACGCAAAGGCGCAAAGTCGCAAAGGCGCAACGCTGCGGATGTTGTTTGACGCAAAGGCGCAACGCTGCGTATAGAGATGCATCAAGGCTTAGCGCCCTAGCGCCTTTGCGTCAACACGACTCAACCGTTGGCTTGAGCGGATTATCCTGGGGTATTATATAGCAACCCGAACGGGTTTGTAAAAGGGGTTTGTGTTGCTGCGGCAGCGCCTGGGCAGGGTTTTGGGGCGTAACCCCAGTTCACTGAAGACCAATGACGAGTAAGGAAGAACAACATGGCATGGATTGTCCTCATCATCGCGGGCCTCATGGAAATGGGGTGGGCCTTGCTCTTAAAACAGACGCAAGGGTTCACGCAAGTGGGACCAACGATCGGCTTCATCATCACCTTAAGCATGAGCATGGCGCTGCTCGGCTACGCCTTACGCACGCTGCCGGTGGGTACCGCGTATGCGGTCTGGACAGGCATCGGGGCCGCGGGCACCGCGATTGTCGGCATGATCTGGCTTGGCGAACCACGGGACGCACTGAAGCTCATCTCGTTAGCCATGCTGATCGGCGGCATCATCGGCTTACGGATCAGCGCCGGGGAGTAGATTTTGCCGCAACAGGTTCAGCTTTGCTGAACCTGTTGCGGCAGCCATGGCAAAGAAGCACATGGTTGATCGCATGGTATAATCAGGGGAACGTCAGCCGGAGTGGCGAAAAGGCAAACGCTGCGGTCTTAAAAACCGCTGGGGGCAACCCCTTACGGGTTCGAGTCCCGTCTCCGGCACCAGCATTGCAAAGCCATGAAACGCCTCCGGGCCGGTCGCCAAGATCGGCCCGGAGGCGTTTCATGTAGCCAATCATGTAGCCAAAGCCGGAGCGTTTGTAGCCGTCCACGGCGGTGTGTAGCCATACGCCAGGCGTGCGTTGATGAGGTGCTCGGAAATTCCTTACAACTCCGAGCCTGCTCCGGCCACCCCGACACTGAAGTTTACCCCATAACGTATCCCGCACATCCGAGCGATTTCACGCGATACTCTAACCATCGGCCCAAGCAATGATAGCCCAGGAGGTTAGAGATGAACGGCAACCGCACCGCCCGCGACTACCGAGCGACGCTCGCCCTTACCGCCTTCGTCCTGTTCGCCTTCGTGCTGCTCACCGCGCTGCTGGCCCCCGACGCTATCCCGCTGCTAAGGGGGCTGAGCGCGCGAAGGTGGACGAGGCGTCAGACCGCTGGCGCGTCGCCCATCTCATCGAGTCGACGCAACTCCTCGCGGGCCTCGGCGAGGTCACGGCGTAGGCCTATTCGTTCAAAGAGATCAATTGCCTCGGCAAGCGCTGCCTTTGCGGCATGGGTATTCTCCTGCATCGCGCACAGACGCGAAGTCAGACGTAAAGCGTATGCGAGCTGTTCGCGATCATGGTAGTGGCGTGCTAGCCGAACACTTTGCTCAAGTGCCTGTTCGGCACGCTCGATGTTTTCTTCATCCAGTTCAAGCGCAGCGAGACGGATCTGGTTGAAGAGCATGTAGCGCCCATAGTTATGCGCAACGGCCTCGTGGAGTGCCTCCTGGAACAGCGCACGGGCTGCTTGCTTCTGTCCTTGGTAGTATAAGCACAGACCTACCCATTGACGACTTGTCACACTTCGATAGTGGGAGAGCTGTTCGGGTTCAGCAAGAATCCTTCGCCAAGACATTTCAGCCGCTTTAACATCATCAATGGCAAGAGCATATGCACCGAGACAATGGTGAACGAGGAAGAAGGT
This sequence comes from Candidatus Chloroploca asiatica, assembly GCF_002532075.1. Taxonomy (GTDB): domain Bacteria; phylum Chloroflexota; class Chloroflexia; order Chloroflexales; family Chloroflexaceae; genus Chloroploca; species Chloroploca asiatica. Next base: position 20,039 of record NZ_LYXE01000036.1, read on the forward strand.
GTCCCCAGAGAGAGGTCGGTTGTGGATGCGATGTTCAAGTGCTTGGCGAAACTCCGTTGCCTCACTAATTTTTCCCTGTCGACTTAACATCTGAACTTGATATGCGAGCGCACGAACCTCTTCAATGAAATTTTCTATCTTTCGCACTGCTTCGAGCCGCATCAAGTTTGCATCAAACCATTTATCCCATAACCCTTTCACATAATAATAGTACATAGAACCGTGCCCGAGTTGGAGGACATCTTCATAGCAACGATTGTGGTAAGCCCACTTCATCGCCCAGAAGGTTGTCTCGTGTTCCAGATCGAGCAGTGATAATTTTTCCACTTCATGAGGGCAATGGCCTACTTGTAGTGCAAGAGTTACACACCAAGAAACCCATCGTTCGCGGGCATTACGCTCAAATAATGGCTGGTCGGCCAAGCGCGCCATGGCAAAGGCAAGAACCAGAGGATGAATGGTGTAGCGTGGTGGATGATTGAGATCATCCTGCTGCACATCAAGCAGCGCAAGATCCGCGAGACGCTCTACTGCTCGGTCGAAGGCAAACCCCTGGACATCAGCGCTGGCACTCAGTGCTTCGGCGCTCGCATTGGTTGGGAAGAAGGTGGCAACCAGAAGCACGCGTCGAGCGGCTTCGTCAAGGAATGACCAGGCACGATCAAAGAGGTCAGCGAAAAGCTCGCCACGCGCCGCATACAGATCATCAACCACCTGCTGCAAGGGTCGCCGTTCGTATTTCAGCAGCCCCAGGGTGATGGTCAAGGCTTTGGGGTTGCCGCCCGTAGCGGCGAGCAAGGGTTCCACCTGGGCTGGTGCGCCAATGAGTTGATCAATCTTGAGCAGGCGCGCCCGTTCGTGGATCAATTGCCACGCTTCACCATCGCTCATCCCGCGCAACTCAACCGGCCAGCCGCCGCGCCGATATTCGCGGCGGTATTCGCGGGTGGTGATCATCGCTTTGCTTGGCTCTGGCAAGTTTAGAAGCCAGGCGATCAGGGCGCCGTCGGTGATGGTCTCGACGTTGTCGAGGCAGACGAGCACGCGCTGGCGGCGTAGCAGTTGCTCGACCTCGCGGCGTTTTTCGTCGTGCTCGAACTGGGTGAAGCCGGGGTAGTCGAGCGTGCGGGCGATCTCGTCGAGCACGATGCTGAGGTTGGTCGTGCCTGGGCGGTCTTTGTCGCTGACCCAGACCGCCGCATCGAACCGTGCCGGGCTGTTCTCGTCTTTCAGGCAGGCGTCGGCAACTTCGCGGGCGAGGCTGGTCTTGCCGTTGCCGCCCAGGCCGACGATGATTACCGCCGCCGAGCGTTTGCTCAGGCCGTCCAGTACCTCAGCAAAGGCTTCGGCACGCATCACAAACTGGCTATAGGTTGGGGCCGGCAGGTTCTGGTAGACGCGCGGCGGCCGCGGGCGCGCCGGGCCGAGGGGACAGAGGCGGTCAAGCAGTTGGTCGGCCTGGTGGTACCGTGCGGCGTGCAGGAAGCGCTGGAGCCATTCGCGGGAAAAGAGGCCGCGTCGAACGGCAGCTTCGGCGATGATTTCGATGGTGCGCGGGTCGGGGGGCAGGGAGCCGGCCTTGTAGCGCTGGATCGCTGAGCCGGCCAGTCCAACTTGCTCGGCCAGTTCCTCCTCGATGATCGGCGCGGTCTTGCCTTCATAGGTGGCAATGCTGTTGATGGCCCCCTTGAGCAGGCGGCCAAAGGTTTCGCTACGGTTACCCATTGTCTTCTCCTGGCAGTTGCATTGGCTCACTTGACCATGTTGCCGTGTCGCCACGCGGAGATGTCGGCGCAGGCACGCCGAAATTTCGGTGTCACCACTGGGGAAAGTTCCGCGTTGCCTGGGGGCCATATCCGCGCTGGCCTGTAGTTTACTACAGCCAGGAACAGTGTCCACGCCGAGAGGAGGCCCCCCGATGGAAATTTTATCACTGATGGCCCTGGTCGTCGCTCTTGCGGCCCTGCTTGGCGGATTCTTTCGCAGCCCGCCAGCGCCGCAGGTCATCTACATTCCGGTGCCCCAGCCCGAGCCGTCCGCATCGGGTGGCGGTTGCCTGCCTCTGATCATTACCGCGCTGGTGATGCTGGTGCTGTTGGGCGTGATCCGCTTCTGAGGGATAGGCGGGCCGCTTGTTCTCGAACGAGATGGTTGATTCTTTCAGCCACGAAGGAACGCAAAGAACGCAAAGAACACCCATTGGTTGATTCTTTCAGCCACGAAAGAACGCAAAGAACGCAAAGAACGCAAAGAACACTCATTGGTACTGCTTGACACCTGGGGGCAGCATTGCCGCTGGGAGCGTGGGCGGGCCGCCCGGGCTCCCAGGAGACAGGAGACGTTGGAACAGGCACGCTCTTTGGCGGGCGCTCAGGCCGTCTACGAGCCGCCCAGGTGGCATACCTGACCCTGTCAGCAAGCCGTAGGGTGTCAATGCTTGAACCGAAAACATCACAGGTGCGCTCTTGGGAGATACGGCGGCGAGGCGCTCGACCGCTACTTCGCAAGCCGGTCGCCCGAGAGCCGGGCACGCCAGCGCCATAGCTCTGGAACCGAGATGCTCATCGGCCTCAAGGCGGTGGCCGAGGATCCGCAGACTGGCGAGGCTCGCCCCACGCACGCCGGCCTCCTGATGTTCGGCTACGACCCGCAGCTTTACCTGCCGCAGAGCGAGGTCGTCTGCATTAAGTACGCCGACACCCAGGGCATCCGCACCTACATCGACCGCAAAAACTTCGTGGGAACGATGCCTGAACTGATCGACAAGGCGAGCAGCTTCCTGCGACAGTATATCCGCGTGGGAGCCACCATCCGCGGCTTTTACCGCGAGGACGAGCCCGAATATCCCTATGAAGCCCTCCGCGAGGCGGTGGTCAATGCGGTGATCCACCGCGACTACGCCCGCTCCGGCGAGACGGTGCGCGTCTTTCTGTACTCCGACCGCGTTGAGATCCGCAGCCCGGGGGCCTTGCTGCCCGGCGTCTCACTCAACGACCTGGTCGCGCTTCGCGTCACCTCAGTGCCGCGTAACCCTGTACTGGCCGGCCTGCTCCGCGATTTGCCGGGGTACATGGAGCGCATTGGCTCCGGTATCCGCTTTATGCTCCGCGAGATGGAAGCCCTGGGCCTGCCGCCGCCGGAGTTCTCCGAGCACTTCGACTTCGTCGTGACCTTCCGCAATGGTGGGAAGGGGATGGAGCCGGAAGGGCTGAACGAGCGCCAGTTGAAGGCGCTGGAGATGGTGCGGGTGGCCGGGAGCATCAGCACCAGCGAGTACTGTGTCGCGACGGGTGTCTCGCCAAGCACCGGCCTGCGTGACTTGACCGAACTTGCCGCGCACGGGCTGCTCGTTGCCCGTGGAAAGCGCCGGGCGAAACGTTTCTACCTGCCCTGATCCGTTTCTTTTTCGCCACACCATTTCGTCAGGCTTGACGAAATAGTGTGGCGAAATCGTATGTTTCCTGTCGTTGTAATGGCGCGTGTGCGGCACCATCACCGCTTCTTGCCCGGGATGCTCGAACCGCGTTGACTTCTGCCCGCCAATTTCGTCATGCCTTTTCGTCACCGATGACGAAATCGGCGTGGAAATGCTCCCCTCCCAGTCGGCTGTCTCCGGCGCCGAAGACGTCGGGGGATTGGGCGGGGGCGCCGTTGTCGCAGCGCCAGGGTCTCCCTCAGTTAACAGCCCGTCGAGGATGTTGACCGCCTCGCGCTGCACTTCGGGGAGCACGTGCCCGTAGGTGTTCATCGTGGTCGAGATTTGGGAATGGCCCAGGATCTCCATCACCACGCGCGGGTGAATATCTTGCTTGATCATCAGTGTGGCGCAGGTGTGGCGCAGGTCATGAAAACGGACGGTCTTCGGCAGGCCGGCCTTCTCCAGCAGCGCCTTGAAGTGCTCCGTCAGGCTCTCTGGTGCGAGTGGCGTGCCAATACGCGAGGTGAAAACCATCCCGCTCTTGCTCCAGTTTGCCGCAGCCTTCTGCTCGGCCTCCTGACACGCGCGGTGTTGCTTCAGCGCGTTCACCAGGCGCAGCGGCAGGGCAATCGTGCGGACACTGGCCTCGGTCTTGGTCGTGCTGCGCTCTAAGCGACCATTCTGGCGCTGCAATGAGCCAGAGATGCAGATTGTGGCCCCGACCAGATCGACATCCTCCCAGCGCAGCCCGAGGATTTCGCCTTTTCGTGGACCGAGCCCCAGGGCAATACGGTAGAGTGCCTCCAGACGATCCCCCTGGACAGTGTCAAGGAGTTTCTGCGCCTGGACCGTCGTGAGCGGCTGGGCTTTGAATGTGACCTTGCCAGGGATGTCCACCAGGGTGGCGACATTGCGCACGACGTAGCCGTAGCGGAGGGCCTGATTCAGGGCGCAGCGCAGCGTTGCCCGCACGTTGCGGATGGAGTTGGACGAGAGCCCGTTGTCTGCCAGATGGTTGAGCATCTTCTGGACGTGGTCAGGAGTGAGCCCGGTGAGTTGAAGCGTGCCTACCGCTGGAATGATGTGGTGCTGGACGTCCTGGGCATACTTGGCGTACGTTCGCACGCGCACCTGGCGCTTGACGGTCTCCTCAAGCCAGGTCTTCAGGAACTGCGTAACGGTCTGTTGCTGCGGCGTCAGATTGACGCCGGCGGCCTGGTCGCGATGGATGGCCTTCAGTTTGGCCGCAACCTCTTTGCGGGTCTTCCCGTAGATCACTTTGCGCGTGCGCTTGCCATTGACCAGGCCCAGGTCGACGGACGCGCACCACTTGCTGTCGCTGTCGCGCTGGTAGATGGCCCCTTCTCCGTTGCCGCGCCGTTGTCCTGCCGATGTTGTGTCTTGACAAATGGCTCCACCTTAATCGTTCACTGGTGTCCACGCACCCCCGCTGCGCACCGCGCTGCCTAAAGCGGTGCGCAGCGGGGGTGTTGCGGTGTGAGGGCGCGGCGCAGGGCTGCACGGCGGTCAATGGGGGGCAGGGATGGCGTGGGTGCGGTGCTTGGCAGAACATGCGGTCAGGGCAATGGGGCGTGCGCGTGCGGTATGTTGGCTCCCGCGAGCGCATGCCTCTGAGCATGCGCGTTTTCGGAGGTTTTGCCCCGATCCCGCTGGTAGACCCGTTGCGTGATCGTCGCAAGATGCGCTCGCCCGGCCCCTTGGTTCACGGGTTCACGCAGCGGTGCCAAGCCCCGTTTCGGCCTCCCCGGATAACGCCATGCTTTACGACCTTTACGAGTCGTTTTCTTTGTGCTTTTTTCCACAAAAAAACATGTCACTGCTGCGTGGATGGTTTTTAACCAAACAGGACTGATTTCTATGCTATCTTCATCGTGCCCATCTTCCCTCTCGCGACGCCGACCTGGGCCGACGACCGAGCTGCTCCTGCATCAGGGTGCTCGTTGTTGTCGGTGTGACTGAGCGTGGTGATCTCCGCGGCCCGTCACCTGCATGCTGCATCTTGCTCCTCGTCCCGGTTGTTGACGTGCCACCAAGTCTGATTCCGTGTCCATCCGTGACGATGCGCTGCCTCTTGCCACGCGGCGAGGGGAGGGCGCCAGAGGTGGTCGCCGAAGCCCCCACCAGCCATAGCAGGGGGGCGGGACTGGCTCCGGGTGATCGGTGTCGTTCGCCCGTGCCAGAGAAAGCCAGCGATGCAGCTTCGGAGCCTCGGAAGCATGGTGGGAAGTCTGGCCGCAGGCCCGGTTGGGGCGCTGCTCGGCGGCCTGGCGGGGGGCCTCGTCAGCGCAGCGGCCGACCAGGTGCTCCCCGGTGCGTCGGGGATCCTCGCCAATGCGCTCAGCGCATCGGGCAGCGAGGCGCTGCAGACGGCGGGGCTCCGGTTGCGGGAGGGCAGCACCCCGGCTGAGCGGGCACACCTGAATCACGATCTGCAGACTGCCTTGCGTGCGGCATGTCTGGCGGCCCTGCACGACCTGGGTGGGGCGGTCAGTTTTCCTGCGGCGTGGATGCCCGCCCCCACCCTCCGCTCAGGGAGAACGTTTTGGGCTGGCGATAGCCTTTCCCTCCCACCCGCCCCTCGCCCCCACCAGGGTGGAGGGGCGTTTTCCTGCACCGCCATCAGGTGTTTGGGCATCACCGCTCCTCGCTCCCACCAGGGAATCAGGAGACAGGGGGGCGAGCTTCCGCCACTGCTAGGCGGCCAAGCGCTCAGGTAGGCTCGAAGTCAAGGGAGACACATAGCGACAAAGGAGTGCAAGACCATGCAACGTTTCTCACTGGTGTTGGGGATCCTCATCGTTGCGCTGCTGCTGGCGCTGCCTGCTGCGCCGTCTGGCGTGCAGGCCCAGGCGGATCAGGGGCGGATTGTGTTTGTTTCGTATCACGAAGCAGAAGGTAAGCGTGCGATCTCGGTCATCAATCCCGATGGGAGTGGCCTCACCCGCTTGACTTCGTTTGATACTCGAGGTGATTATGCGCATCCGGTCTGGTCGCCGGATGGAAGCCAGATTGCTTTTACTATCTATCAACAGTTTAGAGCCGATGCCTGGCACAGCGATATCTATGTCATGCAAGCCGATGGCAGCAATATCAGACGCCTGACGAGATTGGATTGGGCGTCTCAGCCAGTTTGGTCGCCTGATGGTCAACGCATCGCTTTTATTTATAGCGAAAATGAATCGGCAAGAAAGCTTTTCACGATGCGTTCTGATGGATCAGACATCGTTGAAATACCGATATTCTTTCAACTTAATAACGAACGGCCAAATTGGATCGCTGATCTTGCTTGGCATCCTGATGGGAATAGAATTTCTTTCTCATCTGTGGATGTACGCGAGGGAGAAGGTGTTACATATCATTATAACTACTCAGCTATTTATATAGTTGATAAAAATGGCGGTGCTGCTCAGTTCTTAACAGCAGGTAGCGCCCCAGCATGGTCACCCGATGGTAGCCGCTTGGCGTTCATCGCTAATACCGCTGGTGATGTTGGCTTCTTGTTTGTAATGCCTGCTGATGGTTCTAGCGCAGCTCGCTGGATCAACGAAGACGATTTTTTTGAGGCTTATGAGCCCACATGGTCTCCTGACGGCAGCAAAATAGCTTATTACGGCATGGAGTTGGGAGGAATTGGCATTTTTATCGTCAACGCCGACGGATCAGGGCGGTTTAAGCTCGTTGATGATGGTCGCTCCCCCAACTGGTCGCGCCCAGCCGGGTCGCCTGCACCAGCCCCACCGCCCCCGGCGGGTGACGAGCGCTGTTTTGCCGAGACCGGTTTCTGCATTGCGGGGCGCATCCGTAGCTACTGGGAGCAGAATGGCGGCTTGCCGGTCTTTGGCTTCCCGCTAACGGAGCAGCGCGAGGAGATGATTGAGGGGCGGGCGATCCAGGTGCAGTGGTTCGAGCGCAATCGCCTCGAGTTGCACCCGGCCAACCCGCGCCCCTACGATGTGCTGCTGGGGCGGCTCGGTGCGGATCGTTTAGCACAGCGCGGTTACGACTGGCAGGCGGTCGCACCCGAAACGCCCCAGACTGGCTGCCGCTTCTTCGTCGAGACGGGGCGCAACGTCTGTGGCGACATTCTGGCCGCCTGGCGCGCTAATGGCCTTGAACTCGACGGGCGTCCCGGTTTTAGCGAAAGCGAAAACCTGGCGCTCTTCGGCCTGCCGCTCACCGGCCTGATCACGGAGCAGTTGAGCGACGGACGCGAGTACCAGGTGCAATACTTCGAACGTGCCCGCTTCGAGCTACACCCCGAGAATGCGCCCCCCCTACCACGTTTTGCTGGGCCTGTTGGGGAGTGAGGTGCGGGGTGGACGGTAGGCGGCAAAAGTAGTTGGTTAGCGTCGGCACCATAGCAGTAATCAGTAAGGAGAAGCTTATGAAACTGCACCTCTTGAGGAAAAATGCGCTCGGAACGCTGGCAGTCTTCGCGCTACTTGTGTATCTCTGCTCACTGACACCGTTTTCCCGTGTGCAGGCGTCTGGTGTTATCTCTGACTGGACGCCGATGACGATAACCGATTGGGCTGGACTAAATGGTGTCTGGGGTAGTAGCGCCAGCGATGTCTATGCAGTCGGTGAAAAAGGCACCATCCTGCATTACGACGGCAGGGAATGGCAGCAGATGATCAGCGGGACGAGTACGCAAGATGGCGTGGTGTTAAACAGTGTCTGGGGGAGCAGCAACCGTGATATTTTCGTGGTCGGAAGAGGTTTCAGCACGACGAGTGGGCTAATCCTGCATTACAACGGCGAGGAATGGCAGCAGATGCCTAGTGGCACAAGAACGCCGTGGCTTTATGGGGTATGGGGTAGCAGTGTTAGCAATGTTTATGCAGTGGGCCACGCTGGCACGATCCTCCACTACAACGGCAATAGCTGGAGTCCGATAGCGAGTGGGACAAGCAGTGCTCTGAAGGGCATCTGGGGCAGTGGGCCGAACGACGTGTTTGTTGTGGGCGACTCTGGCCTGATTATGCACTATAACGGTGTATCTTGGAGTGAGACGACCGCAACGGATTGGCCAATCAATAGCGTCTGGGGCACAAGTGCTAGCAATGTGTTTGCCGTTGGCAGTGGGGGGATTCTGCACTACAACGGCATTGGTTGGCGCTTGATACCAAGCGGGACAACAGGCGAGTTGCGTAGTGCGTGGGGCAGTGGGCCAAACGATGTGTATGCAGTCGGCGATGATTACTACAACAAAGGCACTATCTACCACTACAACGGTAGTAGATGGGAATTTATTGATAATTTTGGATGGCGAGTGAATTCTGTATGGGTTTCAGACACGAGTAACGCATTTTTTGTTGGCAGGAGAAGTACAGTAGGTTTTATTGTACACCATAAAGACAGCAATTGGCATGTGATGGACTATAACAATTTGAACGACATGGATTATGATGCTATGTGGGGCACAAGTGATCATAACATCTTTGCGGTAAGAGACCAAACCAGCAGTCAACATCGACCGATCTTACACTACGATGGAATGAATTGGAAGGTCATGCCCGTCCCGATGAATTACTATCATGCTTCTCTGTACGACATCTGGGGTAGCAGTGCTAGCGATGTCTTTGCCGTGGGATATACATGGCCTTCCAACGGCTGGAATGGCACGATCCTCCACTACGATGGTAATAACTGGGAAGCTATGACCAGTGGGACGGACATGCGACTGTATAGCATATGGGGTAGTAGTGCCAGCGATGTCTTTGCCGTCGGCTGGAATGGCACGATCCTCCACTACGATGGTAATAACTGGGAAGCTATGACCAGTGGGACGGACATGACACTGTATGGTATATGGGGTAGTAGTGCCAGCGACGTCTTTGCCGTCGGCCGGAGTGGCACGATCCTCCACTATAACGGGAGTAGCTGGAGTCCAATAGAGAGTGGGACATCGCGTTTTCTAAGGGCCGTCTGGGGCAGCGGCCCGAATGACGTGTTTGTTGTGGGCGACTCTGGCCTGATTATGCACTATAACGGGAGTAGCTGGAACTCCATGGCGAGTGGGACGACCCGAGATCTGTATAGTCTATGGGGCAGCAGCGCCAACGATGTCTATGCCGTCGGCCAGAGTGGCACGATCCTCCACTACGATGGCCGAGAATGGCAACCGATGATCGCGGCACCAGACGAAGAGTTTTCCGGGATGTGGGGCAGTGGCACAAGTAATGTATTATTCGGGCTGGGGAAGTATAGCATATTCCAATATGTCTCCATTCCTCAGATTGTAGTTAGCTCGCCGCAAGTCGCCGCTGGAAGTATCAACCCAGGCAGTCGCCATAACCTGCTTTACGCGCTCAAACTCGATGTCACGAGTGGCGATACTATCCTGAACGATTTGAAACTCACCACACAAGGTACGTATCGGGCCGGTGAGATTACCAATCTGCGGCTATGGTATTCGAGCGACGCCACCTTCGATCCAGTTAATGACACACTGCTTGGTCGTGTCAACATCCCTACCGCACGCGGAGGAGTCCAGACCTTCTCCAGTTTCAACCGGCAGAAGTTGACCCAAAACAGCAGTAGCTACCTGTTTGTCACTGCTGATGTTGCTGCGGATGCACAAGCAGGGAGCACGGTCGCGATCACCGGGCCTTCAATGAGAGACATCAGCTTCTCCGTTGGCATCGGCACAGGCGTACTTGGTAACGGCGGCGCACAGGATATTAGCTCTAGTGCAAAGAAGGTCTACCTGCCGCTCGTGTGGCGCTAGTATGTCAGTGGGCTGCGACTGTCCTGCTGCGATGCGGCTTTGCTGCACCGCAGCAAGACCATGTGGCATCAGCTTAAGGATAAAACTATCATGACGCACCGCTTTTTCACGTCGCTCGCGGCCTTGACGCTCTTCGTGCTCGTGTTGGTTGGCGGACTACCCGCGTTGCCTACTGCCGCCACTGCGGCACCGCCAGTCTTGGCTCAAGTGATCGCGGGATGGTCTCAAACGTGTGTGATCAATTCCGCCGGGCAATTGTACTGTTGGGGTGCAAGTTCAGAGGTGCCGAGCGACCTTGGCACGGTTAGCCAGGTCAGCGTGGGTGGGGGTCACACCTGTGCGATGAAGGAAGACGGGGCGCTGCGCTGCTGGGGGTACAACGACGAAGGCCAGGCGACGGTGCCAGCCGACCTCGGCGCGGTCAGCCAGGTCAGCGTGGGTTCTCACACCTGTGCGGTGACGGTGGCAGGGGCAGTGCGCTGCTGGGGGTATAACTTGCACGGCCAGACGACAGTACCAGCCGATCTCGGTGCAATCAACCAGGTCAGTACGGGTGCACATCACACCTGTGTGGTGACGGCGGCTGGGGCGCTGCGCTGCTGGGGGAACAACGAGTTCGGCCAGAGGACGGTACCGGGCGACCTCGACGCGATCAGCCAAGTCAGCGCCGGTTCGTTTCACACCTGTGCGCTAACGACGGACGGGGGGGTGCGCTGCTGGGGGTATAACTTGTCCGGCCAGACGGAGGTGCCAGGCGATCTCGGGGTGGTCATCCAGGTCAGCGCGGGAAGAGATCACACCTGTGCGCTAACGACAGACGGGGCGCTGCGCTGCTGGGGTTCTAACTCGCATGGACAGCTGAGGTTGCCGGCTGACCTTGGCCCGGTCAGCCAGGTCAGCGCCGGGAGTGGTGGGCATACCTGTGCGATAACGACAGACAGGGTGGTGCGCTGCTGGGGGGCAAACACGTACGGCCAGGCGACGGTACCGGCTGACCTTGGCCCGGTCGGCCAGGTCAGCACCGGTTTCGATCACACATGCGTGCTGACGGCGGATGGCGAGTTGCACTGCTGGGGGCGAAACGAGAATGACCAGACGAAGGTACGGGACGACCTCGGCGCGTTTAGTCAGGTCAGCGCAGGCGGAAGTCACACCTGTGCGATAACGACAGACGGGGCGCTGCACTGCTGGGGTTCCAACGGGAATGGCAAGGCGACGGTACCGGCTAACCTTGGCCCGGTCAGCCAGGTCAGCGCCGGTTCGTCTCACACCTGTGCGATAACGACAGACGGGGTGCTACGCTGCTGGGGATGGATGGGATCTGCGGCTGTGCCGGATAACCTCGGGGTGGTCAGCCAGGTCAGCGCGGGTTCTCACACCTGTGCGGTGACGGTGGCAGGGGCAGTGCGCTGCTGGGGAAGAAACAGTGAGGGCCAGGCGGAGGTGCCGAGCGACCTCGGCGCGGTCACCCAGGTCAGTGCAGATTGGCGGCACACCTGTGCGGTGACGACAGACGGGTCGTTACGTTGCTGGGGGTGGAACGGAGGCGGCCAGGTAATGGTACCGCACGACCTTGGTACGGTCAGTCAGGTCAGCACGGGGTGGGAACACACCTGTGCAGTAACGACAGGCGGGGCGCTGCGCTGCTGGGGTTCTAACTCGCATGGACAGCTGAGGTTGCCGGCTGACCTTGGCCCGGTCAGCCAAGTCAGCGCCGGTCGGTTTCACACCTGTGCGATGACGGCGAACGGAGCATTGCGCTGCTGGGGGAGCAACGGCTCCGGCCAAACGACGATCCCCCGCGATCCCTTGCGGGTCATTGAGATCGTGCCGCCAGACTTCAGGCACAGTGTGTACCTGCCGCTCCTTCAACGATGAGCGTCGAGACAAGGAAAAAACTATGCGCCCAACGATCAAACAGTTCACGCTGCTGGGCCTGGTGCTGGCCTTGCTTGGGCTAGGGCAGTTCACTGGTCTGTCAGCAGCAAGCTGGAATGGCCCAGCCAGGGAGGCAGGGCTGACCCAAACCACGACCCCGCTGACCGGAATTGTGCAAGTCTCAGCCAGTTTTCACACCTGTGCATTGACCTTGGAAGGCGATCTGCTCTGTTGGGGCGCTAACAGCAGTCGTCAGTTGGGTGATGGAACCTTCAACCATCGCCTGCTTCCAATGCGTGTGGAAAGACTCGAACCCAAGGCCCGTGCTGTTGCGACGAGTAACGGCGAAACCTGTGTTGTTACCACTGAGGGGGCGGTGCTGTGCTGGGGCTCGAATTTGGACGGTCAATTGGGTAACGGTACCACGCAGGGTAGCTCATGGCCAGTCATGGTCAGCGGCTTGGATCGTGGCGTTACTGCTGTCAGCGGAAGCTATGGCCACTTTTGTGCCCTTACACTCGAAGGCGATGTCTGGTGTTGGGGGCGCAACGATTATGGGCAGTTGGGGGATGGGACAACCGAACAGCGGCTTACCCCTGTCAAGGTTAGCGGACTGAATCGTGATATAGCTACGCTTGCCGTAGGCAACTACCATACCTGTGTGCTTACCAACACAGGAGGGGTGAAGTGTTGGGGGCAAAACTTCGCGGGGCACCTTGGCGATGGAACACGCGAGAATCGTGCTGAACCAGTGGCTGTCGTTGGCCTCGATCAGGGTGTCAGCGCGATCACGCTGGGACTAAACCATACGTGTGCGCTCACCGATGCGGGGGCAGTACTCTGTTGGGGTGGAAATATCTCTGGTGAGCTTGGTGATGGCACCACGATCGGTCGCCTCACCCCAGGGCTTGTCAGTGGCATGGAGCAGGGGATTACCGCTATCTCGGCTACAGAACAGCATACGTGTGCTGTAACCGCGCAAGGTGGAGTAGTGTGCTGGGGCAAAAACAATGAAGGCCAATTGGGTGATGGGACGACAACGCAGCGACCCATCCCAGTAGCGGTGACTGGTCTTCAGAGCGGCATAACTGCAGTTGTGACGGGAGGGTTGCACACCTGTGCGCTCATGCTGGACAGGAGTCTGCACTGTTGGGGGTACAACGTGTATGGGCAGTTGGGTGATGGCACGACAACGCGACGCCTGACGCCGGTCGGGGTTGTTTGGGAAGCGCCACAATCGGTCTTCCTGCCGCTGGTGCGCCGCTAGACTAAGGAGGCATTACATGTCTATCCGCAATCGTTTTCTGATGAGAGTCGCTTCGTATGATCGATTCCATCGCTTGGCGATGAGCACGCAACGACTGCTACGGCTAACCTGCATCTTGCTGCTGACTGCCATCATCTTGGGCGAACCGGCGACGGCAAGCACCCAGGGGAGCGGCTGGCAATGGCAGAACCCGCTTCCTCAGGGGAATCATCTCCTGAGTATCTGGGGGATAGACGCCAATAACATCTGGGCGGTAGGAAACGGTGGGGTTATCTTGCGCTGGGACGGCCAGACCTGGCAGGCCCAAACCAGCGGCTTCGGGAACGCACTTACTGCGATCTGGGGAACGAGTGCTCGAAACATCTGGGCCGTCGGTACGGATGGCATCATCATCCGGTGGAACGGCAGCACATGGTCACGCTACCCTACCCCCACCCGAAGTCAGCTTAACGCGATCTGGGGAGCCGATGCCAACAATGTCTGGGCAGTCGGTAACGACGGCACGATCCTGCGCTGGGACGGCAGTACATGGTCGGCTGAGACGAGCAACACATCCAGGCGCCTCAATGGCGTCTGGGGCACAGACGCCGGCAATATCTGGGTGGCAGGCAATAACACCATCCTGAAGTGGGACGGTACACATTGGGTAGAAAAACACCAATCGCGCATCCTATTCACTGCCATTTGGGGAACCGATGCACAAAACATCTGGGTCGTCGGCACTGCTGGTACTATTCTGAAGTGGAATGGCTGGATCTGGTCTGCCGAACACGTCAATACGAACGAGACGCTGTACGGGATTGGGGGTCTGGACGCTGAGCATGTCTGGGCCGTCGGCGAGCGTGGCGTCATTGTCGCCAGATCCTTTACTGCTGATAGCTTTGAGGTCAGTTGGCGCCTGCAGCGGGTCGACTCACCTCCACGGCTCAGCGCGATCTGGGCTCTCGACGCAAATAACGCCTGGGCCGTTGGCGAAGCTGGCACCATCCTCGAATGGAAGGGTATCACATGGCGTGACCAGCAGCGGATCTTTGAGCGCATGACGTTCAATGGCGTTTGGGGTGCAGATGCTGATCACGCCTGGGCGGTTGGCAGTGCTGGTGCTATTCTGCAGTGGAATGGCGCTACCTGGTCGGCTCAGACGAGTGGCACCACCCATGCGCTCCGGGCTGTCTGGGGGCTGGATGCCAATAATGTCTGGGCGGTGGGCGAAAATGGTACCATCCTGAAGTGGGATGGCACAGGCTGGGAACAACAACTCAGCGGCACAACCGATAGCCTCACGGGTGTCTGGGGCCTTGATGCCGAGAATATCTGGGTTGTGGGCCAGGGGAACACGATCCTGAAGTGGGATGGTCAGGCCTGGGATGCGCCGCCGCAGATGGAAAACCGTCAGAGACTCCATTTCGAAGCGCTCTGGGGTACCGACGCCGACAACATCTGGGCCGTCGGCATGCAAGGTATTTATAAGTGGGACGGCCAGACCTGGGAAATCCAATTATGGGAGCAGGAGAACTTGTTTCGGGGGTTCAAGGCTATCTGGGGTACCGACGCCAACAACATCTGGGCTGTTGGTCGCAAAGGCGTTTATAAGTGGGATGGCCAGACCTGGGCGGCGCAGTCCTTCGATTTCGAAGGGCACCTCCTCTCGAGTGTGTGGGGCTTAGATGCGAATAATGTCTGGGCGGTGGGCGAAGGAATTTTCAAGTGGGATGGCCGCGCCTGGTCGCGCCAGGCAAGCGAAGAAGGGCACAGGATCTTCGCCGTTGGGGGCAGTGACGCTCATCACGTCTGGGTCGTCGGGTCAGGGATCCAGTTGTGGAATGGCGATCAGTGGAGCGACGCGGATCCAAACCTGCCTAGGATCGACAGTCTGATCGGGATCTGGGGTGCGGATGCCCGCAACGTCTGGGCGGCTGGAAGCAATGGAACGATTGTTAAGTGGAACGGTCGCAAGTGGGTCAAACAACGCAGCAGTACGAACGACGCCGTTATCCATGCTTTCTGGGGATTCGATGCCGACAATGTCTGGGCTATCGGAAGACAAGGCTATAGCTGGTTGCCTGATCATCGCGGCATCATCCTGAAATGGGACGGTCGCACCTGGGCGCCGCAACCAATCGGTTCACCGCCGTACCTCACGGCGATCTGGGGAGCCGATGCCAGCAATGTCTGGGCTGTCGGATTGAATGGAACCATCCTGAAATGGGATGGACGTACCTGGTCGCCCCAGGTGAGCAGCACCAGCGATGACCTCAATGCCATCTGGGGGCTGGATGCCAACAATGTCTGGGTCGTAAGTAATGAAGGCGCAGTGCTAAAATGGGACGGTTTGGCCTGGACAGAGCACTCCAGGTTAGGAACAACCGAACTAACAAGTAGACTAACCGGCATCTGGGGGACGGATGCCAACAATCTTTGGGTCATCAGTAATAACAGACGAATGTATGACAGTAGCATTATGAAGTGGGATGGCAGCGCCTGGCACCAGCAATGGAACGCTCACCGTAACGAGCACATGATCATCCATCTCTACGGAATCTGGGGACGGGATGCCAACAATGTCTGGGTCGTAGGGGAAGATGGCTACAGTAGTGGCATCACACTGCGCTGGGACGGCAACTCCTGGCTCGATCAACACATAGGCGTCAGCTACAGCCTGCGTGGGATCTGGGGTACACCAACCAATAATCTCTGGGCGGTCGGCGATGCCGGCGTCATCCTCTATCATGGCGATTGGCCGATCATCAAGCCCAGCCTGACCTGTAACTTCTCCGAGGGAGCTCCTGGAAGCGCCTTCCTGATCACGGGAACCGAGTTCCCGGCACGGACGACGGTGCAGTTGCAGATCAACGGCAGCGACATCGGCAGCGTCAGTACTGATCGCAATGGGCGCTTCACGGCGCTTCTCCAGACTGAGGCGACAGCGCCAGAGGGTTACTACGTGGTCAGGGCCAACACGACTGCCGTGAATAGCGGAGCAAGCGTGTGGGGAAGCTATCGGCTGGTACATACTACTCCGCTGCGTATGCCGCCGAGCGACGCGCCTGCAGGAATCGCGATACCGGACAATGTTCCAGCCCACGCTCGGTTGCCTGTGCTCCATCTGCCATTGGTACGACGTTAACGGCGTGCAGTAATGGTTTGCTCAAAGCAATCCACAGACCTCCGAACCTGCAAGCGCATGCGTAGTCTCCACTCCTAACGATGTGGCAAAAGGAGAACCTCTTGACTCATCACTTTTCCACGTCGTTCGCCGTTCTGACGTTCTTCGTTCTGTTGTTGGTTGGCGGACTACCCGCGCTGCCCACGGCGGCAACTGAATCATCGCCAGCCCCTGAAGCTACTGCGCCGCTCGCATAGGCACATCCCGTGCTGTTGCGATTCGCGCTCAGTGCCGACCACAGCTTCCCGGCCAAGCTCGGCTCGATCACTCGTACCAGCAAGGTTGTGCCGGTGGCCGAACCTCTCGCTTCCGCTGACCACAGCCTCCCTTGACTCCTTCGCCGGAAAGGTGCCCAGAACTTGCGACGCCTACCGCCGCACCCTTTGGCACTTCCGTGCCAACGCACTGGCAAGGATCTCTTGCAACGAAATCGTTCGCCAGTGCTACCGGCTCTGGCTTGCAGATCGATACAACAACTGGTGTCGGATCGAACGAACGAGATGAAGCGCGAAGGCGAACCTGAGTTTGCGCTGCGCCCGGACGCCCGCCCCAATACGCCATGTCTCCGGGCGTGTCCTCACATGACCACATATGTACCCTAAACGCCCCACCGACAACGCAAGCATCCAGGCTCATTCTGCCGGCGCAAAGAAGGGCACTTCGACAAACTCAACTGCTTTGCGTTTGGCCGCTTCGCCCCGCCGGTCGTAGCTGGCCGTGGTCGTCACTTGCGCGTGCCCGACCAGTTGTTGCACTGTCGCCAGGTCAATCCCGGCATCGAGCAGTTCGGAGATATAGGTGCGGCGCATATCATGCGGGGTACAGGCGGGGATGCCAGCTTCCTGGGCTCGGTTGGTCAGGATCAGGGCCACCGCTTCGGCAGTGATCCGTTGGGTGCTAAAGCGGCCCCCTTTGTAGGCCCGGATGAACATGGCCCCTGGATGGGTGCCGCGCACCCCGAGCCAGACCTCCAGTGCGGCGCGGGTGCCGGAGGGTGCCCAGACCCGGCGATCTTTGTTGCCTTTGCCGCCGCGCACCAGCAGTTCGCCGGTCTCGCGGTGATAGGCCTCCAGATTCAGCGCGGCCACTTCGGCGCGGCGCAGGCCGGTGCCCCGGATCAGCGCGAGCACGGCGGCATCGCGGCGACCGAGCGGTGAGGGATCATCCGCGCAGGCCCGCAGCAACGCCCGTACCTCGCTGGGGGTGATCACGCGCCCGGTGGGTTCGCGGTGGCCTTTGACGGTCGGCACCAGCACGGCCCGTTGATACTCCTCGGCGGGGAGCTCGCCCAGCCGGAAGGCTTCTTGCAAGACCCGGCGCAGCGCGGCGAGGATCTTGTTGGCGGTGGCCGGGGCGTAGCGTTCGACGAGGGTGGCGCGGAGCGCAATGGTGTGGGCGTAGCGCACGGCTCCCCAGGGCGTGTGGAGGCAGCGCACGTCCTGGCCGTCGGTCGTGCGCACCTCGGCCACGCCGAGCAAGGCGGCCACGGTGTTCAAGGCTTCGCGCATGGTACGCCGGGAGCCGGGGGTAAGGTTGGCGAGGTAGAGGGCGGCGGCGTTCGGGCGACCGGTGTCCGAGTCACGGGCGATCAGGTCGCCCTCGCAGGGTGGTTCCCAGTCAGTTGGTGGGGTCGGCGGGGCCGGATGGGTCATGGGGGCCTCCGTGGACAATAGGTTGTGAGAATCGTCATTCTCACGACTTATTCTACCACCTCACCCGCCCCCGGCCCGCACACCCGTGCGCCCTCACCGCTACGGGGAAGAGCCGCAGGCGCACGGGCGCGTGGTCGGATCGTCGAGCGGCGCAGGGCGTCGCGACGACCCTGTGCCTGGACATCGGGGGCGAGGATCAGCCTGGTGGCTCCGTGCTCGTGTGGCCTGGGCGTCGATGGACGAGCAGGGCTGTTCGGCGTACCTGTGATCATTGGGGATGCGCAAGCGCGCCTTCTTCGTTTGCGTGGCCTGCGGTGCGGTCGGGAGGTTGGGGACGCTGGTATCAGTGCAGCACCGGCGTAGCGCAATGGATGGTGCGGCCAGTACACTCAAGCATGACTTCGACTCGGAAGAAGGCGTTAAGAGTCTGGATACAAAATGGTAATGTGAGAGTGTTAGAATATCTTATATGATTGCATACCAAAGCACATGGTTAGAGCGTCTCTCACATGTCTTTGCAAAGCACATATAACTATCGTATCTGTGAGTGCCAATGTTGGCTGTGTGAGGAAACCTATGACTACCCCGGTCGCGATTGAGGACATTCTCAAGGCCCTGCCCACTGCATCGGCAGATACTGCCAAGTTGCCCAAATTGCTGGCTGAGCTCAATCGCCTGGACAATGATCGCGCTGCGAATCTCGCGAAGATTAAAGGGATTGTGAAGCAACTCAATGCAGTCGATTCGAAGGATCACCATCCCCAGATTGTCCGACTTCGCGAATGGGTAATGGCTTATGAGAGCGAGATCAGCCAGCTCGAGCAAGAACTGCGCCAACGCTTTGGCAAGGAGCTTGCTATTAGCTTGCGTGATCTCGATCTTACGCTGACAGGTCAGTACCCTCTGCTTCATGCGAACTTCTTTACCTTCCACATGCTTGCAGACCAGAGCAAGGTGGAAATCTGGTATGGCTACGAGCAGGAATTGTTGGATACTGCCCCACTGCTAGCATCCGAAGTGAGCAAGCGGGTTACCCGGATTCTCAAGCAACTCGGCCGTTCGTTGCGACCAATAGAGTACTTGGTTAAATTAGAAGAGGCTATCCGGCGAGTACCCCACAGATCAGATTTACCTGGAGTACCCATCATCAAAGTTCTGCCTGAAATCGCTCATCTTCTCCAGAGTCGTAGTTACTATCAGAACCCCATTCGTGAACATTACCGCAGCTACAGTCGGGCCGATTTTAGCTATGACCTAGATCGCTGTCGCCGCGATGTGGAGACTCGCGGGCGTGTGCAACTTACGATTGCAACCCGTATGTACACCCGAAGCCGAGACGACTTCTTGTGGATCCCAGATGTCAATGGGACGGGCGGAACAACCTACTCTCACCTCAGTTTGAAGGAAACAGTGATATGAGTGACACCAATCTCTCGCCCTTGCTCGCTCTGCGTATCATCCAGGCGCTTGGTGGTCCTGGCACACCGCCTGAGGAGGGACTCCAACACTTTTCGGTGGGACTGGATCCATATCTCAATGTGCTTGATGATGAATATCTTGATCGCTACATCCAGTATGGTGGTGCAAGCTTTAAGATGGTGGTTGGCATTTATGGCGGTGGCAAGACTCATTTTCTCTACAGCTTGCGTGACCGAGCCCGAGCTAAGCACTATGCCGTTTCCTACGTGAGCCTGAAGAGTAGTGGCGAAAGCCCTTTCTATGCGCTTGACCTGGTATATAAGGCAATCGCGGCTGGACTACTCCCTCCTGATGATGGTACTGATCAGCATATTGACCGTGGTATTCGCTCATTTCTCCGGGCATGGTATGGCAAGCGTCTGCAGACATATCAGACACAGGAAATGAGTCTGGATCGAGCCCGTGAATGTCTTGCTGATGACATTCGGCAGATTGATCTTCCTAACCTAAACTATCGAACTGCGGTCAGAAAAGCCCTTGAGTCGTACCACAATAACCGGCAAGAAGCCTTTGACCAGGTGTGTCAGTGGCTTCAGGGCGAAGGGTTTGACCGGCGTGCCCTTCAGCACTATGGCATCAACCAGAAGCTTGATCGGAGCACTGCGTTCCCAATGATTCGTGCCATGGTACGCATGGTGCGTGAGTTGGGCTACAGTGGCCTCGTCGTGCTGCTTGATGAGGCGGAGCGTATTCCTAGCCTTAGCACGCGAAATCGTGAGCAACTCCTGAGTAACCTTCGTGAGATGATCGATGAGTGCGGGCAGTCCTCGTTCGAGGGCATGTTCATAGTCTATGCCGTTCCTGATCAAAACTTTCTCGAAGGTCGCACCCAGGTCTATGAGGCTCTGAAACAGCGCTTAAGCACCGTCTTCACCGAGATCAATCCAACTGGGGTCAAGGTGATGTTGGAACAGACGGTTGGTGACCACACTATGTTTCTTCATACCCTTGGGACGAAGCTTGCACAGATCTACGAGGTTGCCTACCAGTGTTCATTCGACGCACAAGAACTCAACGAAATGGTGATCATGGTGGCCGATTGGGCCGAAGATCAACGTTTCGGTGACGAGGGCTATA
This sequence comes from Candidatus Chloroploca asiatica, assembly GCF_002532075.1. GTDB lineage: Bacteria > Chloroflexota > Chloroflexia > Chloroflexales > Chloroflexaceae > Chloroploca > Chloroploca asiatica. The sequence goes on from NZ_LYXE01000036.1 coordinate 40,727, forward strand.
AACGACTATTCGTGCAAACGATGGTTGCGGGGCTTCATTATCTCAACCACCACGGCATATGCCCAACCCTTACAGAGATCACCAGAAAGCCATAGTCATGACATCTCACACCATCCATCATCCGATCCACGGTTCAGGGGTTGTGATCGGACAGCGCTTTGCTGGCTTTGAGCTTCATGTACGCTTTAGCAACGGTCGCGAACGATACGTGCGTGCCGATGAGGTACAGGCAGAGGCACCAGCGATGCAAGAGCTAGATCCAGTTCAGGTTGCACATCCCACTCGGCAGGTATGCTCGGGACCTCCTGTTCCGCGAGGCATTATCGAAACTCTTCGCCTGGGCATTGTGCCTGAAAATCGGGTACAAACGTTCACTTTCGGGCGTGATGCTGAGCTTGCTCAACTTCAGGGGTGGCTAACCGCCGAAGATGATGGCGCACGCATTATCCAGGGTACCTATGGCACAGGCAAAACGCACATCCTCAACTACTTGCGACGGTACGCCCTGAAAGAAGGGTATGCCGTCGCGTTCATCGAGATGGACACGCAAGAGTCACCCTTCTCGAGGCCAAAGCGCGTTTATAGCCAGGTCGCCGAGAGTCTGACCTATCGCGATGCTCTCACCGGACGTCACCTGGGGTTTAAGGACTTAGTGCGGTGCGCCGTCTACGCTGGCCTGACCCGTACGCATCCGTACTTCTCCCATCTCGAGACACACCTTGCGGATGAGGCCGTGTGGAACTGGATCATGGCGCGTGAAGATATACCTCGGCCCTACGATGTTAACCACGCCTATAACAGCTTACCAGGACTCTACAATCACGGAACTGCTGCAAACATCTACACCAACCTGCTCTCTGGGCTTGGTTGGTTCTGTCAGCATCCGAAGCTAAGTCTCAAAGGCCTCATTCTGATCTTCGATGAGAGCGAAACTCTTTTTGGTTATCAAACGCGAGACTCGAGTGTAAAGAGCTTTAATTTCCTTGATACACTCCTTGCCGTTGCTAACAATGATCCTTGGATGCTTGGTCATCCACAAGATAGGGGGTTTATCACAAGTTCATACGCATGGAATATTCCCTTCTTGTACCAGCCAATCAGTGGTCTCAAGCTTGCCCTTGCCTTCACAAGCCTCTATAATGCACCTACGGCCGTCAAGGAATCTCTCATTGCAACTTCAGTGGAACAGATTGTCTTGCAACCGCTTGATGAGGAGGCACTCTACCATATCTTTGAGAAGGTTCGCGGGTTCTACCGCCAAGCATATTGTTTCAAAAGTGATGCTCTCCCTCTCGATGTGGTCTTCCAGCGGGTTCTGGAAAAGACTCAACAGCACGACTCGCTCCGGATGAAGATCAAGGGCTTCGTTGAAGCCCTTGATCTCCTCCGACTGCATCCAGGTGTGTCCCCTGATGAGGTGCTGGTGTGAATGACCGTGATTGTACACGAATATTGCGTACTCGTCTGCCTCATGCCTGGCGTCCGTTCTTCGGCAGTTACGGTAGACTCACTTTGACCCAACTCGCAGCCATACCCTATGTGCTGGATGGGGCTCAGGTCGTCTTGATGGCACCGACTGCGTCTGGGAAAACCGAGGCAATTGCGGCCCCAGTTTCCCAACTTCACCGGAATGAGGGTTGGGAAGAACTTGCTGTCATATATGTGGTTCCGACCCGGGCTCTCGCGAACGATACTCTTGTTCGTGTCGGTGGCCCGGTCAGCGATATGGGATTCCGCATTGAACTCAAACATGGTGATCGCCCGTATCTTCCGCAAGCGCTAGACTGGTTGATCACAACTCCGGAGTCACTCGACTCGCTCCTGTCCCGACGTCCGCAGATGCTCAAGTCAGTTCGGGCTATCATTCTGGACGAAATCCATCTCCTCGATAACACCTATCGTGGAGACCAGCTGCGCATCCTTGTCACACGCCTCCAGGCACTGACCGCAACCCAACTCAAAATCCACCTTATCTCAGCAACCCTTGCCGATCCAGATGCGGTTGCAGCACGCTACGTCACCAGTGCGACAGTTGTGGCGATCGATGGACAACGATCGGCGTCACTCCAGTTTGCTGCCAACCACACCGATATCAAACTTCTTGCCCGAACCAAAGGTTGGAAAAAACTGCTGTACTTTTGCAACAAGCGTGAGGGCGTTGAGCTTGTTGCTCGTGACCTTGCAGAAATCTGGCAACCCTACCCCGTGGTCGCTCACCACGGCTCACTCAGCCGTCAAAGACGTGAAGAGGCAGAGCAAGTTCTCCGTGAAGCACGGGTCGCTGTTGGAGTTGCAACATCAACCCTCGAAGTTGGGATTGATATTGGTGATATTGACGCAGTCGTGCTTGCCGACATCCCCTGGAGTTGTTCTGCGCTATTGCAGCGCATTGGGCGGGGTAATCGGCGATCTGGCAAGATCGAGGTGGTTGGCATCAGTACTGATATTGCAACTCAGCGTGTCTTGTCGGCAATGTTTGATATGGTAACAGGTGGCTATCTCGATCCCAGCCCCTATATCCTTGATCGTTCGGTAGTCGTGCAGCAAATTTTTTCCATTCTCTTCCAGCAGCAGGGGAGTGGTAGTGACGAACATGAGCTTGCGGCCCTTCTCCACCATCTGGCGCTTCCCTCTGAGGTTAAGGCCATTCTGAATCATTTAGCAACGCGGGATTGGCTCGAGCAAAAGAGTAATAAGTGGTTCTTAAGTACGACTATGCTCGATAAGGCTGAGCGAGGGGAAATCCACTCTAATATTCCAGATTCTGCTATGTACCAAGTCATTGACGTAGAGTCGAATCAGCAGGTTGGTTCCGTTGCAGGGGTAGTTGATCAAGTGTTCCTCCTTGCGGGTGTAATCTGGGAAATTCTTGATGTGCATTATCCAGTGATGCGCGTCCGACGATATCGGGGTTCGGCTGATCCTGCCGTGTTTAAACGCCATCCGCAAGCCGGGCGGTACACCTCCTTCCTCCCAGTTCATCTTCGGCGCTAAACTGGATCCAAGGGCGTATCACCTCGATCTCTTCCATCGGAGAAGCATGTGTTGCCACATGCTCATCGGTTCACCTGGTTGCAGCAAGGGGGTGTCAAGAAAGGTTTCCAGATCCGCCTGGGTGAAAATGATCACGTCGCCCTGCGAGCCTGGGTTAATCAGATAGTCCGGGATGTCTTTGCGCAGCTTGCGGGCACTGACGATATCATCAAGCTTCAAGATGACTTTGCCTGCCTGGATGCTCCATGCGCTCGGCTTGTGACGGTAGAGTTGTCCCAATTCATCTTTCACCTTGTCGTGCTTGGCCTGCACATAGTCGTTCATGCTGACGGTGCGACACCACGCAGGCAGCGCCCCCTGGCGATGCTCCGCGAAAATCTCGACGAGGATCGTTGACGAGAAAGCGAGGATGTCGGTGGGCGGCTCATCCTGAAGCTGCTCCAGCACCCGCCGGAGGTACTCGCGGTAGAGCGCCGTCCCGAGGGCGCGCTTGATCTTCTTGATCTGGCTTGCCAATTTCCGGCTTTCGCCGGTATGATCAGGCAGGGATGCGCCGGTGTAGATGATCAGGGAACGCTTGCGGATTTCGGTCTCGAAGGTGTCCTTTTCGGCGTTCATTGAGAGCACCGTGATGGGGTACTCGCGGAGTTGCACGGAGTCGTCTTTAATGAGCGCATTGACGTGGTTGTCGAAGCGTGTCCGATCTAGGTCGTCAAAGACCATCGGGTAGCGTCGATTCTGCTCACGAAGTCCGGGAATGTTGCTCTTGGTCAGCCAATCATTAGGCAGGAAGCCTTCCCGTCCAAACATCGACACCAATAACGTGCGGATGAGTTCTGACTTGCCGCAATTACTCTTGCCGTAGAGCACTCCGAAAATGGGGTAATCCATCAGATACTCGTCACGAGCCAGGGCGCGGTTGCGGAAGTCGCAGATGAATGGCCCCACGTACAGCCAACTCATGAACGTGAAGTAGTCGCGGGCAAGCCGGGCCGGATCGCCACCGCGGAACTGGGTAAAGCCCTTGAAGTACTCGGTCAGACCGTCCACATCGGCTTGCACCGCCGCTGGAGGAGGGACAAGGGCATATGGCTGGCCGGAGAGCACGACTTCGCTCCGCTCCCGGTAGATGCTGAGGTACTCCTCTGTGTTTTCCGTTTCGGTGCGGGAGTTACTGCGGACATACTGCACCACCCGGCTGGTTGTCCCGCGATCCAGGCGCACGACCCCGTGCTCCGTCGTCAGTACGGAACTCAGGCCGGTGTAGTGCTTTGGTGTTTTCTGGCTCAGGGCCTTTTGCACGGGGGTTGGTGCTGGTGAACGGTCAGACACGATGATAATCTTTGGCACCTCGCCGCCTGGACGGCCAGCGGAGAGGGCTGGGAGTTTCTCAATGTCGATCACGTCGTCGAGCACGGCTGTCTTCGCAATGCTCGTGGCCGATCTCTGGCGGATGTGCTCATATTTGGCACAAAAGTAGTCCCAGGCACCGGGATCGTTGTCGAAGCAGAGGTAACTTTCATTCTGTGTCCCGGTAAACGCCGCGTCAGAGAAGTTTGCTGACCCGGTGATCACCCGGTGACCTGCTGACCCTTCAAGCAGAAAGAGTTTCTCATGCGAGATCATCTCCTGCACGACGTAGAGTCGCAGCGCCCCTGATTCAATCTTCTGACGGATGTGAACGTGTGCCGTGCGCTCTGTGATGAGATCGCGGAGCAGGAACTCCTGGTAGTGGAGGTATTGCGCCATGCCGTTGAGGATGTCCTCGCGGCCAAAGACAATCTCAATGTCCGCAAGCGCAGCCGCTGCATGATTGATGATCGCGACACTGTTGGAGTAGGTCAGCACCCGGAGGGAATCGTAGCCTGCAATAAGTTCGGGGAACGATGCCTCCTGCTGGGCAACGAACGATGCCTGGACGATCTGGAGTTTGGGCCGTTCATCTAATTCCCGAAAGAGTGGCCCCTCTTGTTGCTGCGCTGCTTTTTTGGTTCGCACGTTATCCTCCTCATCCTGCTAGGGTTTAGTGGCCCTCGTCACAGGTGATAAAGCGAGTGATGGGGTGAGCAGGTACGGGCCTCCCCCATCCATGTGCGCTACAGGCTCGCTAGGTCGCCCGCCTCATCGCGGCGTGATCGTCCAGGCTCCATCGGCTGTGATGTCCCAAAAACACCGCGAAGCCTGACCAAAGACGACCATGTGCTCGCTGTCAACGATGCCAATGTCATTGACGAGCAGATCATCGTCCGTATCACAGCGCAGGAACACGGCGAAGTTGCTGCCACCCTGGTGCGTAAAGTGATAGGTTTGTCGCGATACGGCGGGCGTGAACCAACCACGGATGTCATCGCCCTGCCCTTCAAGCGCATTCCGGGCCGCTTCGTCCCAGGCGAGCGGTGTGACTCGGATGAGCCATGGCCCATCGGCATTGATCTCGAGATCGTAGGTGCCAGCGGGAAGATAGCGATGGCCTGCATAATATCCGATCTCATTCACGAGCAGTTCGCGCTCATCCTGTTCGTCATAGGCCAGTACGGCAAAGTTGCTCCGTCCTTCATGGCCGAGATAGATGCGTGAGATCATAGGCACGGTAAGCGCCAAGACCCGCGAACTTGTCCCGGTGAAGACTTCCGGTGGGATGGGGGTCGGGATGCTGGTCGGCGTGCTGGTGGGTGCGGGGGTGCTGGTGGGTGCAGGGGTGCTGGTAGGCGCGGGGGTGCTGGTAGGCGCGGGGGTGCTGGTAGGCGCGGGGGTGCTGGTAGGCGCGGGGGTGCTGGTGGGCGCAGGGGTGCTCGTGGGTACGGGTGAATTCGTTGGTTCGGCTGGTGCTTGGCGTGCCTCCATGCGTATGACAGACACGGGCGCACGTGTCGAAGCCTGGGCAGCTTGCAGGGTGATCACGTTCGTTCCGCCCGCCGTCCGTTGACCTAGCTGAAAGCCGACAAACATGCTGAGCGCGATCAACAATCCGAGGGCCAGCAAGACCACGATGAACTCAAGCGGTGATGAGCGACGCATAGGAACCTCCTTGGGCTGGGGCGCTGCTGCGATGCGAAGACGTGCGCCATAGGGAGATGACACCGGATCCTGATCCAGGGGCATGAGAAGTGCCGCTATGAAACCACCTCAGATTGCTCCTCTTCTGAGTATGGCACGACCATGTGACAACGAGTGTCACACGCATGCATCGATGGCTCTGTTTTCGCCAACACCACGGGGATCGCTGCAGGGGCGCTTGGCGGCAAAAAAGGCCGGTTGTTTGACGCAACGGCGCAGAGGCGCAGAGGATTTACATATCTTTGCGCCTTTGCGCCTTTGCGTCAATACGGATCTGTAGGTGCCTTTGCGTCGTTGCGTCAAAGTGGATGGAGTTGGGCAAGTTTCGCTCGTTGCTGTTCAACCTCCAACTGACGACTGGTTCGCGTGCGCATCGTCTTGTTCCAATACCGGCAGAGGCCAGGCCAGCAGCAGCACATTTAGCGCCCCTACCCGCAATGGCCCGCCCGCGCAGAGCGTGCGCAGCAGTTCACGGAAACGGTTGCGGGCGATGGGCGTGGTATGGGCGGCCTGATTGCGCGCCCGTACCAGGATGTCGATTTCGGGGATCAGTTGTGCGATGTTGACCACAAATGCGGTATCCTCAGGGTCAACCTGGCCTACCCAGACCTGCGCCAGGTGCGCGGCAATGCGCGCCCACAACGCTGGGTGCTTGCGGTAGACGCCACCTAATGCGCCGAGCGTCGGTTTGCCATATGGAAAGTCGGCCCCTGTGATGCCAGGGATGGAGAGGATGCGCCGCTGCAACTCGCGCTCGAGCACGCGGGCGACGTGGATGATGGAGGCTGAGTAGTCGTTGGCCTGCACGTCGTCGAGTTGGTCGCGCAGGTAGATCGCCAGCGCGAGCGATGCGCGTTCGGTGGGGCCGATCAGGGGGAGGGTGCGATCCAACCCAATGTCGCCGAGTTTGGCTTCGTAGCGCCCTAGATCATGCAAGGCACCGGTGATTTCGGCGAAGCGGCGGGTCAGTCCTTCGATGCGACTGACGGCATACTCAATGGCAGTTTCATCAAGCGTTTCCAACGCGCCTACCGCAAAGAGACGATCCAGTTCGCTCAGCAATTCGTGGGCGGTACGTGGTGGGCGCACGGGCGGTGTCGCCCCGACCTGGCCGATGATATGGCACAGTTGCTCGTCGCGGCAGCAGTGATGGCTACGACTGACCAGATCAACGCGCCAGGGGCCGATATGTGGCTTCGGGCAGACCAGCAGGTCTTCTGGCGCGAATGCAGTCCCGTCGCGCCCCAGCATCGCTCCGCGCTCGCTTAGGCTCAGCGGGTCGAGGAAAACGCCGTGGCAGGCTACCGGTACTTGCGCACGCAACGCCTGGTGCGCCTCGTCAAGTACTGCCACCAGGGTGGCGTGCGTTGCGGCCAATCCGCCAATCTGCGGGCATGCCCGCCAGATCGTGATCGCTGCATCCGGACGTGTGCTCTGCGCTGCTGCCGGTTCAGGCCATACCCGGTAGAGCGGGCCGACTGCTGCGGTCGCACTGAGTTGTTCAAGAAGGTCGCTGTCCTCCAGGTCAGCCGGGCGTTCAGCGCTCTGGAAGGCAAAGAGCAAGGCCCCGCGACATTCACCCGTCAGCTGTAGGTCGGCGATCATGCGTTTGATCGTTCCCGACGGCGCACGGACACTATCGCGAGGCTTGTAGTACTTCGCATCGAGCACATACCCTGGCTCACGCCAGATCAGGCTGCCCTGCTGCCTCACCTCGGCCCGCCCGTCGCGCTCTAGGTAGAGATCGGGCCTGACGCCTGGAGCCTGATGCCAGTGATGGGGAATAGTGCGGTCGTGCTGGAGCCAGTAGACCCGTCTGTCGTCACCCTCACCCCAGTGGAAGCGCAGTCGCATCGTCCCTACGTGCCAGATTTCTCGCACGCCCCGTCTTTCCAGCAGTTCGGCGAGTTCGTAGAAGAGCCAGATCTGATAGAGGTAATTGTCACGGGCTGGATCCGCACCAAGCATGGGGGGAGCGTTGGCGGATAGGTTGCGCTCAAGGAGGCGCAAGCCTCTGAGGTTACGCCGCCAGGCCAGGAGATCATCGTAAGCGCTGTTGTGACCAGGCACAAGGTGCGCCTCGACCGCTCGCTCTAGATCGATAGGCCGCTGTTCGGCATCACCGTTGGCGATGGCTTCAGCCTCACGCACCAGACCAACAAACTGTGGGAAGGCCAGTTCACGGGTCACCTGTTCAAGCATCTCGTGCAGGGGATGGCGCAACGCCATAGCGCCAGCTACCTCTCGTTCGGCATCCAGGCGCACCTGGATTGCAGCACGATATTCCAGCAGAGTCACCACTGTCAAGAGATTCTCGGGGGTTGCAAAATGACGCCGACGCTGGCGGGTATGCACGTGCAGAGGCGGCTCACCAGGGCGATCACGTAGACCCGCAGCAAGCGTATGTGCCCAGTCGATGCGCCCCCGCGGCGGCAATTCCTCTATCAGTCCCTCGCGTGGAGCCAGGAAACTCAGCCGACGCTTGATGCGTGGCAGGATGGACGCAAGCAGTTCATCACGCAGATAGATCAGCACGGCGAGTTCGCGGTACGGGTGCAAGACCGTGTAGTGCTCATCGTCAAACAGGCTTCCCAGGCGTGGCGCAAAACTGCTGCCCAGTCGCCGCACGTCGTGGCGTAAGAGCAACTCAACCATTCGCCCCTGGAGCCAGAGGAACGCTTCACATTCCACGGATGAAGGATGAATGGTGAAGGATGCAGCGTGGGCCATCTCAGCACGCGCCTCGTCGCTCATAGTTTGCCCCGTCCGCGCTGTTCTTCTGCCGGAGCTTGGAGACAGAACTGTTTCATCCGTATAGTCTTTCCTATAAACCTCGCTCGCCGATCAAGTCGCGTAAGCGCCGTCGAAATGCGCCTGATGGCGGCAAGGCAAGGGCAACATCGCTGAGGAAGACCCGCCCAAGCTGCGCAGCGCTCAGCAGAGTCTCTTCGCGTACGGCAAGGTCGCTCGTGCCGTGGATGGCCGTGTCACGCTCACGCAATGCGTACAGGTAGCCAGCACGTCGCCCGGGTGGTAACTCGCGCACAATCGCTTGCACTGCCGCCGCAAACTCTCCTGGCTGACCGGCGTGCTCAAGGAGGGCGTCGAGCGTGCGCTGCTCGTCGCGGCTGAGCACCTGCAACTGGTCAGCCAGGCCGTCGGCTAAGGCCGTATCCAGCGCTTCGTCCCAAGGCATGCCTACCCGCACCCCGGTCAACACATTCAGATAGACGGCAACCACCTGGGCTGTGCCGAGTTGGCGGAAGACCCGGATAGCGCTAAAGATGCGCCAGAACGACTCCAGGACAGTCGCGACCTCGGGTGTTTCAGCCTGCCATTGGTAACGCCGTGGTTTGTGCGCGTCGGTGATTGGCTCGACGCGAAGCACCCCCGGCCAGCGAAAGCCCCCCGCCGCATCGTGCTGTTCAATCGCGGCGAAGCCATCGTCCCGCATCCGGCGGAGCGCCTCCTTTAGCGCGATACCCTGTTCGAAGATCGTATCGGCCGGCGATGGTGGCAGCACGTCGATGAAATCGAAGCGGCGCTTCATTGCCTCTGAGATCTGGTTGAGGAAGTGGCGGTCGAAGCTGTTGAGGGTGCCGATGATGCGAAAGTCACGTGGGAGCGGAACCTCGCGCAACTCACCCTCACGCGTCGGCACCGCCAGTGTCGCCTGTTGTCCCCCGCTCAAGGTCGTGAGCAGGCTGCCGAAGGCGGCGTCAATCGGGGCACGGGTAAACTCATCGATCACGAGCCAGATCCCTCGGTAGCGTCGGCCTTCGTGATGACGATCACGGCGGAGAAAGCCACTTGCCGGTGGAGGCAGGCGTCGTCCACGCTCGGTGTCCTGATAGTGCTGGAGGAGCACCCGCGTCAGAACCCCATGTTCAATGGTATAGCTCAGGGCACCGCTCGTGCTGTCGAGACGGGGGCCAATGCCGCCAACGACATCACGTACGCCCCAGTCTTCGGTCGCAGTAACGACGAGGGCTGCATAGCCATGTCGCTGCTCGGTGACCTGTTCGAGCGGCGGTAGATCTGGGCTAAAGGTGAGTCGCTGGAAGGTGATGGGGGCTTCGCGCCAGAGCAAGCTAGGGAGCCGCCGGGCTAGTTCCGTCTTGCCTGTGCCTGGCGGCCCGCTCAATACCACGTGGCGTCCTGCCAGCAGTGAGCGGTATATGCGACGGATTACGGCATGATCAAAGAGGAGTTCCTGCCCCAGTTCGTCCATACGCTCTTCAAAGGCTTCGACTGGCGGTAAGGCTGCGTCGGTAGCCAGGTGAGCGAGGTCGCTGCTGAACGTACCGCTACGCTCGTCTTGCAGGGTCGTGAATAAGTGTGCGTAGGCCAGACTCGCTGGATCAGTCGCTTCCGCGAGAGTCAGGTCAGGGAGACTCGGCAACCAGGCGTCACCGTCGACGGTGACCAGGCCTGCCTCGGCGTACCAGCCGACGAGTCTGATTGCATCAGCCTCACCGAGTTCGGGGGCGAAGTGCTCGACTGGTTGGGGGGCCTCTGTTGCCGCCAGGCGTGGCAAGATCGCCTGCGCTGGAAGGAGATACTGCTCTACTGCACCCTCCACCGGGGCGAGCAATGCCAGCGCACAGAGCCGCAGCAGAGCCGTTTCGTCGCCGCTCACATAGGGGCGGCTCCGGTAGTTCTTTGGTCCGGCACTCATGATCAGTCGCAACTGGAGCAACTCAGCCACCAGATCGTCGGCATCGAGTGCCGCGCTCAGCGGCGGATCACTCGCCTGCGCCCGTGCCAACAGTTGCTCGGCGGTCAACTCTGTGTCGCCCATCCCGCGGGCCAGGCTGAGATACGGAGCCAATTGCTCCCATCCGGTCGGCAGTCGACTGGCGCTGCGCGGTTCACCCGCGTCATCCACCTGGAGCAAGCTGAGCAGTGTGTGGTAGTCGTCGCGGCTCAGCGGCATAACCGTATGCGGGTTCTTGATCCGGTTATAGAGATGAGTATAGTTGGCGTGGCGCAAAGCTTCGAGCAGATTCTGCGGCTCGGCAGGGGCATCGGCCCAGGCTACGCGCAGGTATTGGGTAAACTCATCGCCGAGCGTCGTCGCCGCACAATCTGCCCGTGGCCGTTCGGGATCAAAGGGACTGGTGACCACCCCGATCCCACCGATCACCCCACCCTGGACGTAGGCGACCACGCGGTCGCCTGCACGAATCTGGTGAAAGCGCTTGACACTCTGATTCTGTGCATCGAGCGGCCACCCAATCGCGATCACCCCATGACGTCGGGCGTTCTCCCAGAGCTCGCGCGGAAAATGGATCCGCCAGCAGCGTGCCGTCTCCTCGGCATAGATCTTTGGCGAACGCGTCGGTGGCTCAGACAGCACGGCGGGAAGTTCCAGGTCATCCGCCGCGTCGGCTGCGGTGGCTACTGCTGCGAGCACCCAGCTATTCCGCCCCCGGTTGTGGAAGCGCTCATCGCGCAGCAAAATGCTGGCAAGCGAGAGCTGCGGTGTCTGACCGCGCAACTCGGCCAGTCCCTCCATCTGAATGCGCGCAAGAAGGTCACTGAGGTGGAGGGGGCCGCCACCAGCGCGTGACAGGATCGTGAACGCAGCATCAGCAATTGTCATGTGAGTTCCCCTCGGCGCACCGGCAACAGTGGTGGGTCGGTCGTGTGGATGCATTGCTGGCGCAACGATCACCTTCATGGCCTCCTGAAAGGCCGCATAGTCGGTGCTGCTGGCCAGGATACAGATGATGCCATAGCGATCGCGCTCAAACGTGAGCGGCGGGCTGAAGCCCCGGAGTTGTTCTAAGCGCTGACCATCAGGCTGATCAGCAATCCTGAGCAGGATCCCACCGCGCTTGTTGACACGCCCCCAGACGCTGCGGCTTCCATCGAGATGAACGCTGAACCGTTGGTTGGTCGACGGCGCAAAGGTGACCCGTGCGCCGAAGGTCGTCACCAGCCAGGCCGGGAAGTCCTGCACGAACGCACGATTGAACGGGTCGAGCGTCTCAATCCTGGCCTGCCAGGTATCGATCGGCTCAACCCGCTCGTCGTCGAGGGAGAGCGCGAGGTCAGCGGGCTGGTCATCATCAATGGCGGCGGCAATCAGGCTAGCGAGAGCCACCGCTTCGTCAGGCGTAAGCCGGAAATTGGTGCCCTGAGCGTTCCGTAAGATCGCCATATTGGCGAGCCTGGGGATCTGATGAAGTTCCCGTCGAGAGAGGCGATTACGCAAGACCTGCTCGATCTGTAGGCGTACACGTCGCTCGGTGGGGTTGAAGCGCGTCGCATCGCGGTAGAAGCGCAGGTCGTCTTTCGCTTCCGGCATCACGGCGGGCGCACCCAGCACGCGAGCAACGCCGAGCACCCCTGCGTGAGGGCCGGACTCCCACAGGTAAACCGTGTCACCAACACTGATCTCATTGGCATGCTGGCGGATATTCCAGGTGAGCGTATCCAACGCTGCCAGGGCACCAGGCAAATCGTAGGTCTCATGGTTCGCCTGAAAGATCCAGTCTCGTCTCTCCCGCGAAGGAGGTGGCGATGCGATGGTTAGCCCTTCATCCGTTCCATCAACAAGCCGCATAGAGCGCTCCGAGCGCTCGACCAACGACGAGGTTGCTTCATCCGTTGAAGGGGTAGGCGCGCCCGGCTGATCCCAGGAAGGCGTATACGCGACATCGGCTAGGCGCGCCCGAGCCGCCAGAAGCTCCTCTTCGGTAAAGAGTTCCATAAACTCGGGTTTGAGCATCTGGGCCTCGACGCTCAAATCGAGCCGACCCTTTTCCCAGAGGGTACTGAAACCCTCGGTGGTCTTCTGCTGGTTCAGGATCAGCCGCGCCGTCTCGACCCCACCACGTTCATTGAGCAATTGCAAGAAGCGCGTCGGACGGTAGCCGATCTTGAGCGCTTCCTGATAGGTCGCAAGCAAAGCCTGATGGAACTGGGCGGCGCGATTCGGGTCGTTCATTGAAGAAGCTTTCACAAGAAATACATGCGAAAGCACAGATGTTTTCACTCTCCTATTATGCGTCACGTGGAGCGCTCTTTCAAGATGAACGCCCTCGTCATCCAGGGCGATTGCATCTTCTCTTCACACGCCCCACCATGCCTGACGGATTAGCCCCATCCGCCCATACCGTTGGCGTCAACGCCTCGGCTCTCGCGTACGAAGCCGGCCTTCGCCGGCTGAGTCAGGCCACGTAGGTGGCCGTCTCCTTGTTGGCGCACTGGTTGCTCGGCAGTGTGCCGACTCGCCGAGAGAAGATAAGCCTGCGTTAAGCGTGCCGCCACACCACGTTGAAGCGTTCCATCTTCAAGGTAGCGGTAGAGGTTATCGCCGGGACAGGTGATGAGCGATCCTGTGCGCGGGTCAATGTGTTCGCCACGTGCGTTCAGCGGGATGAAGTCGCGGTGGCCGTGGATCGTGTCGGGTGCGAGGTGGTAGGTAGCGGCGATCCAAGCCATCAGTTCGATAATGGCCGTGATCTGGGCCGAATTGGGTTCTTGTTCCCCAGCGTCATATTTACCCAAGAGTGCGATATGGATGTGGCCCCGGAGATCGTAGTCGGTATTTGAGCTACCCTGTGCGGCCAGCATGCGCCCCTCGTAGATTGTTCCCTCAAGGTCAATGATGAAGTGGTAGGGGATATCGGGCCAGCCGCGGTTGTCCAGGCTCCAGCGCTGCACCCTGCGCAGGTACTCGGGTGCCGGCACGCTTCCGTCAAAGAGGACTCCTTCGTGGTGCAGGGTGATCTGTTGAGGCTGGTGGGAGGTCAGATCCGCCATCGGGTCTACCGCACCCCAGGATGCCCGGCTCACGATCGCAGGCTTCGGCACAGACACATGGGCCTGCACCACAGGCTCGTGCGGTACGCCTTGATCGGGCTGTTGCACCGCCGGTGGGGTGCGTCGAGCTGTCGGGGTTCGCACAAGCGCGATGAACGACGTAGGTGATGGTTGCACCTCTACAGCTGACATCTGATCGGGCTCGCGTGGAGCAGTAGTTCCTGTCGTGGAAGGAATTGCGGGAAGCACCCTATCACGCGAATTCGTCATCCCGACCAATCCGCTCACGAAGCCGACGGTGACAACGGTGCCGAGTAGCCAGATGAGAAGCATGCGGTGCCTTTTGAGGCTATGTGGCGATCTATTTGGTTGGGGATCGGCGTCGTGGCCCTGATGATCCTGTGTCATGGCTCACGCTCCCCAGCAAGAATCGCTTTCACGTCAGTACGAAAGGCTAAGATTGATGGCATATTAGCACCCGGACTCGTAGTTGTCCCCTTTGTGAAGGGGTCGAGCGGCGCGACCTGCGCTAATGTGTAGATTGCATCAGGGGCGATAGTGTGGTGTTGGCAGAGCCAGGCCATCAGCCAGGTGATCGAGCGTACGCTGGCCGCAGTTGGCTCCTGGAGGTCATAGTTGCCCAGCACTCCAATCACGATAGAGCCATCGAGTTGGTAGCTTGGGTTAGCCGCTGCATAGGAGGAGTTGCTTTGCATCATGACGTCGCGGCCAGCAAAGATCGTCCCGTCTGGCGCAATGATGTAGTGGTAGGCGATGTCGGGCCAGCCGTTATTCAGGTGGACGATCTGGTTGGAACGGACACGAGCGGCTAGCGCGTCGCCAGCGCAGCAGTTCCTGGCCTCGTGGGAGAGAACAATGCGCACCGGTGTATGCGGGATCAGCCCGCTACCCGGGGCATCCGCATTCCAGGCCTCCCGTGGCACCAGGGGCGGATCGGCGAACACTTGGGGGCGTGGTAATGTTGTTAGATCAGTATTCGAGGATGGTTGCGTGATTACCCCGCTTACCATCGTTGAGATAGGGGCCACTGTGACCGTGGGTGCAAGTATGCTCGTTGAGGTGGGCTGTCTGGACGATATGGTGGGTTCTGCTGTAGTTGAGGCCACGGTCTTGACCAGTGAGGGCACGTCCGAGGGAAGCGTGACCAGCGTATTATCCAATCGCCCAACAAAGGCAAATATGAACAACAGCGCGAACTGAACGAGCAGCAAGGCCCCGCCCGCGAGTGCCACAAGCTGCGCCCAGAGACGTTGGGTGGGGCTGATGCGGGGGTACACGGCGACAAATGCCCCTCCGAGAAGGATCACCAGGGACAGGGTGATGCCGACGACGTAGCCTGCGAGGCTCTGGGGATTGCTGCGCGTCACGGTGTAGGTCACCACGCTCGAGCGGTTCGCCACATCGTCCTCGGCAAAGGCGTAGAGCATCGTCACCTCGTCTGCGTTGACCGCAAACGGCCCCTGGTAGAACTGGTAGCGCTGCCCATCGGTCGAGTAGAGCACCTGCTTCACACCGGAGCCACGGTCTTCGGCGGTGATCGTTACCAGCCAGCGATCGCCTTGCGGGACGACGAAGATCTTCACCGTCGGCGGCTCGCTATCACTCGCCACCGCGCTGCCGGCTACCATCGTTGGTGCTACACCGAGATCAATGCTCCCACTGTTCTTCGCTTCGGCAGACGGAACCATCGTTGCTGCGACGGTCGCTTGCGCCTGATCGGCACTCACGTCAGGTCGCCACGCCGGGTCATCGCCCAATTCGGAGATGCGCTGCGGCACGCCGCCCGCAGCGCTGATCAGCCAGAGTCCACCCGTCCCACCGCTGATGCCCCCGGCATAGACCAACCAGGCGTTGTCTGGTGCCCAGTCAATCGCTGAACCCCAATACTCATTGCCCAAAATCCGCCGGGGTTCTGCATTGGGCTTCCCCGCATCTATGAGTAACAGCGCATTACGCCAGTTGCCTGACGAATCTCCTTGAGGGCAGTCAGCCGCGATGACGGCCAGCGTTGTGCCATCAGGTGACCATGAGGCATCAAACGTACTCTGGCCTCCTGCCGGCCACGCACAATTATAGTTGCCGTTATTCCAGACAACCTCGGCCTTCCCCGTTGCTAACTGACCCCAGCCCATATCACTGCTTAGCATCATCATCACATGATCGTCAGCCAGCACTTCGATCTTATCGACCACATGGTAATCAGTGGCTACGACAGTCTCTTGACCGGGCTTTATGGCACGAATCACGTCCCATTCACCCACGATCTGATTGTGTTCATGTGCTTTTGTAATCCGCACAAAGAAGAGCGCCCCGTCGGGCGCAAACGATGGCAGGTACTCGTCCTGCCGATTCGAGGAGAACTGCTCTGTGCTGCCGCTCGCCACATCCAGGACGTAGATGTCGTAGTTCCCGGCGCGGTTTGAGGCATAGGCCAGTCGCTGTCCATCGGGCGACCATGTCAGTTGAATGCCACCACGCCACTCGCCTGGCAAGCCAACTGTCCCATCGGTCACAAGCGGCGTGGTCTTGCGGCTGGCAAGATTGAGCAAGTAGATGTTGCCGTCCTGCACGTAGGCAATCTCGCCGGTGGTGGGCACGGTGGGGAGAGTGGAGACGGGTGATGGGCGTGGGGATGTTTGCGCGGTGCTTTCTGTTGCCGACCTTGTCCAGCGCAGGTCGGTCGCATGCTTTGGCAGGTCGATCACCTTTCGTAGCCCGCTGCCGTCTAGATTGACGACCCAGAGCGCTACCTCACCAGACTGGAGTTGGCCTGGGTCGCTGGTGATGAAGGCCAGGGTCTGCTGGTCAGGCGCGAGCACCATTGCGCTCGCGACTTTGCCTGCCACGAGCACCCGGTTGTCGCTGCCGTCTGCGTTGGCGAGGACAATATCATACTGCGGTGACACCGGTTCCGAGCCCCAGACACCCTTACAGATATAGCGGCTGTAGATAAAGCTCAGATCGGCTAACCAGACAACGCTGATCGGGGTGCCGGAGAGCCACGTTGACTCGCTGTTGGTACGCTCCAATGATCCGCTGCAAGCTAAATCCCACGTATAGATAGCGCGCTGACCATCAGGGTGGACCCAGCCTGGATATACACCAAAGCTCTGGCCCTGCATCAGGCTGACGGTACGCGAAGCCAGATCAAGCTGGTAAAAGGCGCATACGGCAGCCTCACCCATCAACGGATTACAAGCGACAAAGAAGACTTGTGTGGCATCGGCGCTCAAAACGAGTTTTGGGAGGAAACTGCTACCGAAATGAGAGAAGGTTAGCGAAATTGTTGTAGGAAATTGCTGATAAAAAGCACTGCTTTCTAGGATCACCTGACGATCACTGCCGTCTCGGTTTGCTCGAAGAATCTGAAAGGGTTGGCGATCATTGAAATCAACTGGCCTCCATGAGTCAGACACTTCGATCCAAAGGAGCGTGTTGTCTGGCCCAATGATGCTGCCAACTGGCGGTGCTGTCCCCATCGTCGCACTGCTCGTGTTGTTCAGGTCAACCAGGTACTGTTGCCCACCCGCGCTGTAGACCAGGCCGGCAACTTGTCCAATTGACGGAATGGGCATGGGCGTGGTATTGCCTGTGCCATCGCCTGTGCCATCGCCCGTGGTCACGCCATTGCCCGTCATATCTTCGGGCTGGCCTTCTAGAGGGTCGCCCCAGCAGCGCAGGCCGCCAGCTGTTGTCACGGCACAGGTATAGTTATTCCCAGCGCTGACCTGGCTGACTGGGCCGAGGTCGGCGGGTACACGGATCGCATCGCTCGCGTCGCCCCCCCAGCAGCGCACTGTCCCCGCCGTTGTCACTGCACAGGTATGGTTGAACCCGGCGCTGACCTGGCTGACGGGGCCGAGGTCGGCGGGTGTCGTTCCGTCGCCCCCCCAGCAGCGCAGCGATCCCTGCGCGTCCAGCCCACACGCATGCTGCCCTCCAACACTCACCTGCTTGCGTGGGCCAAGATCACGAGGCATGCCCCCTTGCTCATCAAGCCCCGGCATGTTGCCCCAGCAGCGGACGGTGCCAGCCGATGTGAGCGCACACGTGGTACCAGTCCCAGGAATGCCGATGCTCGAACTGATCTGGTTGACCGAACCGAGATCGGTGGGAACCTTGATCTGACCGCTCAACGGCATGCCCCAGCACCGCATCGTACCAGCGTTATTCACCGTGCAGGTGATCTTCGCACCTGCACTGACGTGATTGATGGGGCCGAGGTCGGCGGGCACATTGGTCTCGCCATAGTCGTTGCTGCCCCAGCATTGCACCGCACCGGCAGTGGTTACCGCGCAGGTATGGCTGAACCCCGCGCTGATCTGGCTGACGGGGCCGAGGTCGGCGGGCACATTAATCTGACCGTTCTCATTGCGGCCCCAGCAGCGCACCTCACCGGTACTCAACAGCACGCACGCATGGCTCCACCCGAGACTCACCGCCTGCACACTCACGTTGGACTGCGTGGCTGGGGCGGCAATCAGGGTGCCACTGACCATCGACAGCGGCGCGCCGAGGATGCCAAGCAGCACAGCAACAATGAGGGCGAACCGGAGTATGCCAGGCGTCAGGCGCGCCGAGGACGGATGGACAGTTGTGAGGGAAGACATGGTGCAAGCTCCTGTTCAGACGTAAGCGTGACGCTATGCTGCCGGGCGGGCTGGACGTGGCCGTGCGCACCACCGAATCAGGCCCTTGCTGGTGCGCTGGATGGTCATACTCATATAAAGCTCTGTGCCCATCAAATTCCTGCGAAGGCAAGATCTCCGTCGTGGCGACCGTCCCATCGGGAAACCCGAGGCGCTCGATCCGTGAGGGAGCGGTAACGCCTCGCGTGATCCTTTGTCTTCATCAGTACCAGATCATGCCCAACAACTCTTGCCTTTCTGTGAAGAGTTGCGAAAGCTTCACGATGAGGCCTCGTCGCAGAGTTCACCCCGAGAAGCAGGCTGCAAAAAAGGCCGGTTGTTTGACGCAAAGGCGCAAAGATATGTAATACCTCTGCGCCTTTGCGCCTTTGCGTCAACACGGATCTGGATGCGCAGCGTTGCGCCTTTGCGTCAATATGGGTCAACCTTCGTTGCAAGGTAGGGGGCGTATCACCTGGCCAAGGGTCTGTGGTTCGACTTGCGAAGATGCATGCGTTTTTATGCCAGGGCTTCGATCTGCGTTAAGATTCCCCGTGCAATCAGTGCTTCGATATGGGCCTGGACGTCGTGTGGGTGGCGCCCGCCACGTAGCAACAGACCCAGTTCCATGTTGAGGCTCAGTGCGTACCGGGTCAGGTTCGCACTGGAGATGAGCAAGGTCTGCCCGTCGGCGATGGCACATTTGACATGCAGGGAGCCATGCCGTCCGTCGTTGTCGCGTGGCCGCTGGGCGAGTGGCCACTGGTAGATCGTTGCGTGCGCCGCGACCTGTGGCCCCAGCGCGACCAGGCTGTCATAGGCGATGTTGCCGGCCCTCGCGTGCGGTGACTCGATGACGAGGCGGAGCATGATCCCCCGCTGGGCCGCCCGACGGAGGGCGATCCCAATTTCGGGGATGTCGTAGACCGCAAAGGCGATGATGAGCAGATCCTGCTGCGCTTCGTCGATCAGTCCTTGCAGTACCTGGGCAGTGCGTCGCAGCGGTTGCCCGCTCGCCGGCCCTGTCCACACTACCTCGACGGTCTGGACGCGGCGCTGCCGACGCACCGCCGTCCCGGCCGCCTGGAGCGCCAGGGCAACACTGGCTGGAGGCACCGTCGGAGCCAGCGCCTGCCAGGTGGTGATAAACGCCCCAACCTTGCTCGCGATAGTGTGGTGCGGCCAGCACCTGGGTCGCGGTCGTGTGCAGCGCCGGCCATGAACCGGCAGGGATGGGCGCGATCACCTCAGCCAGTGGGCTGATGGCTCCCTCGGGGAGCCCCTCGAGCAGCGTTGCCAGCGCTTCGAAGAGCGTGCTCGTCGGCAGGGTCATACGCTCCCTCCAAAGAAACTCAGATCGCTCCGCTCGACCGTCGGGACGAGCAGCGACCGATTTAGGTAGCGGTTCCCGCGCTCACACGAGGTCTCGGGGACAAACAGGCAGGCGTGGCAAGCGGCGCCATGCAATGTCTGCGGCTCCGTTAGCGGGGTGTGCTCAGCACACAGGGCCCTGCTCCCCAAGACCCAAGACCCGAGCCCAGGCTTCGCACCCTCGATACCCGATACCCGACCCCCGACTCCTGCGGCACCAACGCCTCCTGGTCAGGGCTCATCGTGGGCGGGGCCACCTCGGGGAGCTCAGCGTCATAGGTGCGGTCGTCACGCTTGCGCACACTCAGCAGCTTGATCCAGCCCTGGCCGATGCTATAGAAGATGCGATAGTCGCCGACCCGCGCCCGGTAGACATTGGCGTAGCCCTTGAGTTTCTTGGCATCACCGTGAGCAGAGTGCGGATCGACCCCTAGCACCTTCAATTTCTGGCTGACCAGTTTGCTTACCTGCTTGGGCAGATTCAGCGATTCGTTAAAAAAGGTTGGCCTGAAAGAAAGCTCGTAGCGAGTCATGATCGCTCCTGCCGGTTACGTTGCTGCCATGGTCTCCCGGATCTGCTGGAGGCGTCGAAGTATTTCGGTATGCCACTCGCCAAATATATAGGCTGCGCAAAGATGGGCAAGAAGGCGAGCAGAGCATCAAGTTGCGCACGACGAAGTGGGAGAGGAAGAGGTGTCATCTGATGTCGCTCCACTTACATGAGTCGGTCGGCCTGCCCTGCATAGGTATCCAGCGAGGTGCGGTGCCAGAGCGCATCGTGCAGCCACGATCCACCGAGGCCAATCGCCAGCAGTCCATCTCGCCGATCAGGGTCGCAGAAGACGAAGTAGAACACGTGTACCCCATTGTGTATCCACGTCATCAGGTCGCTCGGATGAATGGGTTGCCAGGTTGCCCGGGCCTCACCACTTTTGGGAAAAAGCGTCACGTAGCGGACGGCGGCATGGGGGCAGCAGAAGATCGCTGGCCCGCAGCGGCTGTGGTCATCTGCATCGGTATCGTGTCCATGGTGGATGCAGGCAGCACCATCGATGAATGGCACCAGCCAATCAGTGTGCCGCCAGTTTGGAGGATACCGGTGGTTCGCCCGTGACGCAGGCGCTCGTGGTGGTGCGGCGCGGCCTTTGCGACGCTTCATAGCCACATTCCTTGATCATATTTGCCCAGCGAAACTGACCCTGGCTCACGGCACCCCATGGTCTGCGGTCGATATGCGCGTGTTCGGGCAGCTAGGCATGTGATGCAGATACGAACACCGTACATACATCACCGTCGAAAGATAGCTCTATCATAACATAAATGATCCTGTAATCACAGCTCGATCTGATAATAGACTCGGGGTTCGGGGGTCAGGGTTCAGGGTTCGGTCGCGTACCTGCGCCCCCCGATCCATAAACCCTGGCCCTTGCACCCTGGCCCCTGCCCCCTAAACCCAATACCTTGCAAATAAGCGGCGCGGCAGCTTCTGTGGCATACTTTCGAGTGCCAACCCAGAAAGTTTGACCACAGGAGCCACCGCTCACCACCGGTGGTCGAACCGTCTGGTTCGCAGCTACTGCCAGATGGCAGCGTGCTGCTAACCCCTCGTCAACGCGAGCCTTGCCTTATTTGCAAGGTATTGGGCTTAGACCTGTTCCCACTCCTCACGGCTCACGTCGGCCTGACGAAGTATGGTGGCGAGCAAACCAACGCCAATATCTCCGTGATGCGGATTGGGAATAGTGATGCGCTTCTCCTCGCGCACCATAAAGGCATGGCGACCAGCGGGATAAGGTCCTTGAAAGCCCAAGGCCCGCACAGTCCACGAATCAGACGCACTCGGCTGATGGGCCCAAAGGGTGGCATCAGGCGGCCTCCTGCGTGCGGATAGGCTGGCTCAAGTCGATCCCATCAAGTGGTGGGATGGCGTGTCCCAAACGCAAACCAAGCCAGATCCAATCTTCCAGCGCAGATTGAAGATCCTCGCGACACGCTTCGAGGGTCTCAGCGTGGCCGATCACGCCTTGCAAGCCAGGGATTTCACCAACAAAGCCTTCGTCATCAACCAATAGTTGGTAGGTGGCGCGGCGCATTGCCGCCGCAATGTAGGCACTCAGCATGGCTCTTCCTCTCGTTGAGCATGTTCCGCTCGCAGCATCTTCGCTCGCATTGTAGCACGGCCCGCTCGATCACCTCAACACGTACTGCATTGGCGCAGCCTGCCGCACTAATCCCTTCAGTTCAAGCAGGGTCAGGGCCCCCGCCGTCGCCTGCGCCGTCAGATTCGCTTCGCGGCTCAGTTCATCAATATGGCACGGTGTGTAGCTGAGCAGGCCAAGCAGCGCCGTTTCGATCGGATCAATCGGCAATTCGCTCCGTGCTTCGCGCTGCACACTCGCGCTGGTGAGATCGAGGTCGGCGAGCAGATCGTCAGCCGAACGGACAAGCGTTGCACCGTCGCGGATCAGCCGATGACAGCCGGCACTCTGGCGGGAGAAGATCGGCCCCGGCAACGCAAAAACCTCGCGCCCCTGATCGAGCGCAAAGCCCACGGTAATCAAAGCGCCACTCTTTTCGCCCGCTTCGATCACCAGCGTTGCCCGGCTTAACCCACTGATGATGCGATTGCGCGGCGGGAAATTCGCTGCCACCGGCATCGTCCCCAAAGGATAGTCACTGATCAATGCGCCCTGCTCGATGATGCGCTGCGCCAGGCGCTGGTTGCGTTCGGGGTAGGGCTGATCAACCCCACTGCCCAGCACCGCAAGCGTGCGCCCACCCGCCTCCAGCGCCGTCTCGTGGGCCAACGTATCCACACCAAGCGCCAAGCCGCTTATAATAGAGACACCCGCACGGGCCAGGCCATCAGTCAGGCGCATCGTCGCCTCACGTCCATAGGTTGTCGGCGCACGGGTACCAACCAGAGCAATCGACCAATCATCGGCCGGCGTCAATGCGCCGCGCACATAGAGCAGCGGTGGGGCAGCGGGGATATTGCGCAGCAAGTGAGGATAGGCCGCATCATCAATCGTCAGCAACGTCACCCCGGCCCGCGCCGCCCGTTCCAACTCGGCATCGAGGTCAAGCCGCGTGCGCACCGCCATCAGCGACGCACTCGTCTTGCCTTCGATCCCAGCGGCAGCCAGCGCAAACGCATCGGCATGCCAGGCCGCCTCCAGCGAGCCACACTGCTCAACCAGGCGCGCCAGGCGGATCGGGCCAATACCCGGCACAAGATTGAAACCAAGATAATAGCGCGTATTTGTCATAGCATCGGTCTTCTCAACAAGCTAGGGCAACCCTCGTTCTAGAGTTATACCGCTGCCAGACCAATTTTGATACGGGTGCGGGGGGGTAATAGTAGGACGATTGCATCATACGAAACCGGATACAAACATACGCGCTATGTGGCAGCATGTGCATGCAACCAGCGGCGCAAACGGCGGCCCCCGGCCCTGTAGGGGCACCCGCAAGGGGTGCCCCTACAGAGCCGGGGGCCGGGCCCGGTGTACGGGCACCCCTTGCGGGTGCCCTGGTGGGGTGCATTACACGGAAGATGCAATCGCCCTGGGGGTAATAGTCTATAACGTACGTTTGCCTCTACCAGCGGGGCTTCGACAGGCTCAGCCTCCGTCCGTTCGCAACGCCCATCGTCCGCCGTTGGCTGAGCTTGTCGAAGCCAATCCCTAGAGCAGAAAACTTAGGTTACACACCAGTAAGTAGTGCCGACTTCAGTCGGCTTCCAGTTCAGCCGACTGAAGTCGGCACTACCCTCTAAAGCTGATCCGGCCCTTCTGAAACCATGTCAAAGGAGAATACCAAAATGTCACACGAAGAAGAGCTCGCTGAACAAGCCCGCTTGATCGCGTGGCTCCAAGAGCAACTCGAACATCAGCGCGCCGTCAATGCCGAGCTCCGGCGGGCTGTGGCCGATCTGGCGCGCACCTTTCAAGAATCGCTGGCCGCCGCGTACGAGGCCGGCGAAAGCGGCGATCTCGAAGCGATTCGCCGCATCACCAGGGCCAATCAGCAACACTGGCAGAGCTACCTCCAGCAGATTGTCGCCGCCGCCCGGCGCGAAAAGTGAGTTATGCCGATCTAAGGCGCAATCATGCTCTGCAGCAAGGCACTCAAGCCCTGACGCGCCGCTTCACCATTGGCCGTGCCATCGGTATAGACGGCCCCGGCGCGCTGCGGGGTCAGTTGGGCGCTAAACGTGCGAAATTCAGGGAGGGACGCCAGTTGATCGGTGCTTGCGCCCGGTTCGACGGCGACCATCGCTTCGATCGCTTCACGCCGATTGCTAAAGACCACATAGTGGTCAACGAGCGCAAAAGCGGTGATCAGACTCGGTGCGCCACCCTCCTGGGCATAGATCGTCACCTCACCAATCGTTGTGGCCTGCAAGGTCTCGCCACGCGCCTCGCGGGCCGTGCGATGCTTTTCAAGGAACGCACTTGCCTGCGGATCATTCTTTGAACCAAAGAGCAAGACGACCTCGGCGTCATTGAGAAAAGCCGTACGATCAGCAACACCTTGCAACGATCCTGCCTCCACATCGCGCACCGCCACGATCATCTCGCTACCGAGCCACGTGCCAATATTGCCCTCAAGCGGCACCCCGGCCAGAGCCTCCACCGGTTCCAGCAGCGCCGCCGGATCGCTGATCCCAAAGCCTTCGCGCAGGGCGCGCTGCAACTGATTCACGTCAACCACCCCACCAACATTCGGGGCCAGTGCCGCATAAAGCTGCGTATCAACCGGCAACAACTCACCCGCTGAAGGGCCACGCGTCGCCAACAGAATCCAGGCAAACAACCCCCCGCCAATCAGCATCGAAACCAGGGTAATCACCGCTCCACCAGCCACAGCATACCCCAGGCTATGCTCACGCGGGGCGCGTCCAGGCATTGTTTGAGAAGACATAGCGCTCTACTTTCACAGATCCACCAGAGAAGCAGTCCTGGCAAACACTGTAGCGCAGTCGCGTCATTCATGCAAACGGCGGGCGATAGTTCACGCATCTCCGCTGGTCGGCAGAGCTAGCTCTGCCGACCAGCGAAACACTTACACCCGCACCACTCGCGTGCGAAGCATATGGAAAACCCAGGCCAGGAAGAAGCTGCCCGTGCAGGCCAGCACAATCGCTGCACCCGAGGCGACGTTGGCGTAGTATGAAGCGTAGAGCCCGATCACCGATGAACTGATGGCGATCACGGCGGCAAGCAGCATCATTCGCGGGAGTCGGTTGGTGAGCAGGGCCGCCGCCGCCGCCGGTGTGACCAGTAAGGCGCTTGTCAAGACAACACCGACGATCTGGATGCAACTGACGACCGTGAAAGCCAGCAAGATCAAGAGTAGGGTGCGGAGACGATCAGCACGCAAGCCAATGCCCTCGGCATAGGTTGGGTCGTAGCTGGTCAGTTCCAGTTCTTTGTGCAGCAAGGCCAGCGTGAGCAGTACCCCCACGGCAATTGCGGCGGTGATATACAGATCGCCCAGGCGGACCCCCAGCACATTGCCAAATAAGATATGGCTTAGGTCGCGAAAGCTGTTCATCCGGCTCATCAGCAGAATGCCAAGGGCAAACATGGCCGTGAAGAGCACGCCGATCGCCGTATCTTCGCGGACGACCCCGCGCCGCGAGACCCATCCTATGCCCAGGGCGGTCAGAAGCCCGGCGGCAATCGCGCCGCCAAAGAGGTTCCAGCCATTCAGAAACGCAACGACGAGTCCGGGCAGCACGGTATGCGCCAGCGCATCGCCAATAAATGCCATCCGGCGCAAGACAACATACGAGCCCAGCGCGGCACAGGTGATGCTCACCAGAATAGCCGCCGCCAGGCCGATCCGCATAAAGGTGAAACTAAATGGTTCGAGTAGCCAGTTGATCATAACGCGGTGCTTTGGCCGGGGCCAGGCGACGACCAGTCTCCTCAATCACACGATCAGTCTGCAAAGCCCCGCTCTCAAGACTGATGACACGGTCAAATTCATCATCAAGGCGATCCAGATGGTGCGTGGCAACCAGCGCAGTCCGGTTCTCACGACGCAGATCGGCAAGCACCCCGGCAATGATCGCCCGACTCGGCGCATCAACGGCACTCAGCGGTTCGTCGAGCAACAAGAGATCTGCCTCTTGCACGAGCGCCCGCGCCAGCAACGCACGCTGCTGCTGCCCTCCCGAAAGCTGGCTGATCTGCCGTTCGGCCAGTTCCTCTAACCCGAGCCGTTCCAGCACCTGCATCACCATGGCCCGATCGTTCGGCCCAGGACGGCGCATCCAGCCGAGATGCACATAGCGCCCGGCAAGCACCATCTGCTTCACGCTCACTGGAAACCGCCAGTCAACATCGCCCCGCTGCGGCAGGTAGGCCACCCGGTGATGGCACGCCCCCACCGGATGCCCATAGATGCGGATCGTGCCGGCCTGCGGGTGCAACAGGCCCGCCACCGTTTTGAGCAGGGTGCTCTTGCCCGAGCCATTGGCCCCAACCAGGGCCACCCGCAACCCGCTGGCAATTTTGAGTGAGACATGATCGAGCGCTGGCTCTGACGAGCCAGGGTAGTTTACCACTAGTTGCTCGAGCTCAAGCGCCAAAGCATCGGCAATCGGGTGGACATGATGCCGGCCACTATATGTGAAAGCCATATGTTGTCCTCTTAAACCCAATACCTTGCAAAGAAGGCGGCTGTTTTGACGCAAAGGCGCAAAGGTTTTCGCGTAGGTGAGCTTCACCCTTCGCGTCTCGCGCCTTCGCGTGAGCTTATTTGAAAAGTATTGCTCTTATACCCTGCCCGCTTGCCTGGGCGCCCCGTGGTGCGCCCAGGCAAGCGGGCTCCTCGCTACTCGGCCAATGCATTGACAATCGTGGTGGCATTGTGCTGGATCATCGCCACATATGTGCCTGCAGAACCACCCGGCTGGCTGAGCGCATCGGTATGCAGGTCTGTCACCAGGGTCACCCCGGCTTCGCGGGCGATCGTCTCCATCAACGTCGGATTCGACACATTGTCGGCAAAGATAGCCGACACTCCGACAGCGCGAATTTCATTGACCAGCGCAGCAAGGTCTCCTGCTGCCGGATCGGCATTTTCGGTTGTGGTACCAAGCGCTGTGCCGACAACCGTGAAGTCGTAACGATCGGCAAAGTAGGCAAAGGTGTCGTGGGTCGTGACCAGTTTGCGTGCTTCTACCGGCAGCCGACTCACTTCAGCCTGGACAAACGCATCCAGCGCCGTCAGTTCTGCCAGATATCGCTCGGCATTGAGTTGATAGGTATCGGCGTTGGCCGGATCAGCCTCGCTCAAGGCATCGCGGATCACTTCAACCATCAACATTGCATTATTGGGGTCTTGCCAGATGTGCGGATCATACTCGCCGTGGCTATGCCCATGGTCGTCGTGATCCTTCTCGTCGTGATGCGCTTCCTCGCTGTGGCTATGCCCTTCACCCCGTTCCCAGACAAGCGTGAGCAGCGTTTCGGCCTGCGGGCCAAACTGCACGACATAGCTCCCAGGCTCAAGATCAAAGGTATAGACAACCTTGACGGCATCGCACCCTTCGCTGATCGGTTCAACCGACTCGGGAACGAGAGGCGTGTCACCTGCAAAAAGCGTCAGGGGTGTCTCGCTGCCAAGAAAGAAGAGCACATCACCGTCGCGGTCTTGCTCAAAGGCGACAAAACCTTCGCCATTGCTCAGTGTAAGATCGTAGCGCGTATGATCGTCGGGCATCACCGCCGTCGCCTCGGCGGACGTTGCAGCCGCCGTCACAGCCACCGGGTCATCGCCAAAGTGCTTGCAGGCATGGGCCAGGCCATCATCGTGCGCATGGTCATCATCGTGCGCATGGTCATCATCGTGCGCGTGCTCTTCATCGTGCGCACTATGCCCCTCGCCCGCAGGCAGCGGCGTCACACGCTCGGCAAGCTCGACCCGTGGTGCCTGCGACCCTGATGCTTCATAGAGCGCATCAAACCAGGTTTCAAATTCCAGACCATTCTCAATAATCAGATCTGCCCCAGCCAGCGTCACACTATCGCGAGGCACAGGCTGGTAGACATGCGGGTCACTATCTGGCCCAACCAACACCGTCAGGTCAATCAGATCACCGGCCACATTCGTCACCAGATCCCCAAGAATGCTAAAGGTCGCGACAACCTTCAGCTTTGAGGAAGCATCGGTTGGTGGCGTTGTAGCCTCGGTACCCGGTGCAGCCTCAGTCGCTGCGGTCGGTGCAGCCGTTGGTGTCTGGGCGGCTGGCGAAGCGCCACACGCAGCCAGCAAGAACGTCAACACGGCAAAGAGACTCACAAGTACCCGTCGTTTGCTCGGCAAAAGCATCTGCATACCCCCTAAGATCTTCATCGAGACCCGCGCCTGATAGGCGCTAAACGCCGCCTGTAATGAGATATTGTATCAAAAACACCTGACATAGAGTATCATTTACAGGGTAAATTGTCAAGAATGATAGTCAGTATCATCATGATCGTGTTACAATCTTCCTGTTTCCTAGCTCCTTACTGTCATGAGGCATATGATGAGTCGTCTCCTCAAACAACAACAAGCGCTCCTCCCTGCGCCAGCCCACGAGATCGCTGAGCAAATGGCTGAGGCAGGGTACAAAGTGACCCAGCCACGCCTCGCGGTCTTACGAGCGGCTGTTGCGCTCGATAAAGCGTTTACGGTGCATGAACTTGAACAGTGGTTATTGCAACGCAACGAGTCGCCCGGCATCGCCAGTATCTTTCGTACCGTCAAGCTCCTCTGCGATCTTGAACTCTTTCAGCGGATCCACGGTCTCGAAGATTGTCACCGCTACAGCATTAGCGGGGGCCACGCGCACCACCTGATCTGCGTCTCGTGCGGGGCGCTCCAGAGCTTCGATAACTGTGGGTTGCGCGATCTCATCACGACGCTCGAGCAGCAAACGGGGTACCACATCAACGATCATGTCCTCGAACTCTTTGGGCGCTGCCCACGTTGCCTGGCGGTGTAATGTCCTGGATACCAGGCTATTGACAAGGATGGGTAGCCCGCGTATAGTGCTATAGCGAATTGCGTGCCGCAGTTTGTTACTATTCTTGGTTTAGCCTGGGGCGCTATGGGAGACAAACTTGTTATCGTCGAGTCGCCGTCGAAGGCGAAGACGATCCAGAAATATCTTGGTCGTGGGTATCGGGTCACTTCGAGTATGGGCCATGTGCGCGATTTGCCCAAGAGTGATCTGGCGATTGATGTCGAGCACAATTTTCAACCTGTCTATGAGGTGACCAAAGAGAAGGTCGTGAGTGAATTGCGCCAGGCGATGCGCAACGCTGATGCGATCTATCTCGCGACTGACCCCGATCGTGAGGGTGAGGCGATTGCTTGGCATATTACCGAGGCGATCAAGCCCGGGCGTACGCCTGTCCATCGCGTTGTGTTCCAAGAGATTACGCGCAATGCGGTGCAACAGGCACTCGATCATCCCCGCGCGATTAATGAGAATCTGGTCAATGCCCAGCAAGCGCGCCGGGTGCTCGATCGGCTCGTTGGCTATCAACTGAGCCCATTGCTCTGGGATAAGGTCAAGCGTGGGCTTTCCGCTGGCCGGGTGCAGTCAGTCGCGGTGCGTCTGATTGTTGAACGTGAGCAAGAGGTCGAGAGCTTTGTGCCCGTTGAGTACTGGACGATCGAGGCTGATCTGCTCAAGACCGGGGGAACCGCCCCGCGCGATGCGTTCCGTGCGACGCTGATCGAGCGTGCCGGCAAGAAGCTCGATAAGTTCGCGGTACCCGATCAGGAACAGGCCGATGCGATTGTGACTGACCTCGACCAAGCTTCCTATCGCGTGGTGAAGGTAACCCGCAAAGATAAGCGCCGCAGCCCGGCGCCGCCCTTTACGACGTCGACCCTGCAGCAAGAGGCCGGGCGCAAACTCGGCTTTAGTGCCAAAAAGACGATGATGCTCGCGCAGCGGCTCTATGAGGGGGTCGATCTTGGGGGCGACGAGGGCGTCAGCGGCCTGATTACCTATATGCGTACCGATAGTACCAATGTGGCCGGTGAAGCGCAAGCCGAGGCGCGGCGCTTGATCGAAAGCCGCTTTGGGCGTGACTATCTGCCCGATAAGCCCCCTGTGTATAAAACCAAGGCGAAAGGCGCCCAGGAGGCCCACGAGGCGATCCGTCCGACAAGTAGCGAGCGGGCACCCGAGCAGGTCAGTGCGATCCTCGAACGCGATCTCTTCCGCCTCTATGAGTTGATCTGGAAGCGTTTTGTCGCCTCGCAGATGGCACCGGCTATCTTTGATAGTACGACCGTTGATCTTGGGGCCTGGACACCGACAGCGCCAACTGGCAATGCCCCCTATCTCTTCCGGGCAACCGGCTCGGTGCTCAAGTTCCCCGGTTTTCTCGCGGTCTACAATGTCAGCCTTGATGAGGGCGAAGAGGACGAAGATAGCGAGCGCCGTTTGCCTCTTCTCGTCGAGCAGGATCCGCTCGATCTGCTGGAACTTCTGCCCATTCAGCATTTCACCGAGCCGCTTCCCCGCTTTACCGAGGCAAGCTTGGTCAAAGAGCTTGAGCGCCTTGGCATTGGGCGGCCTTCGACCTATGCTTCGATCATTTCAACCATCCAGGAACGTGATTATGTGACGGCTGCCGACAAGAAGTTAATCCCAACGACCCTCGGGCGGGTCGTTACCGAGTTGCTGGTGCTCCATTTTCCTAATATTGTTGACTACGATTTTACGTCGGCCCTTGAACAGCAACTTGATGATATTGCCGATGGATCAAAGGCCTGGATTCCTGTCCTCCACGAATTTTATGCGCCGTTTCAAAAGACCCTCGCTGATGCGAAGGTTGAAATGCGCAATCTCAAGCGCGAAGAGATTGTCACCGATCTCCAGTGTCCCAAGTGTCAACAGGGTCTGCTCGCTATCAAGTTCGGCCGCAATGGTGAATTCCTGGCCTGTACCCGGTATAGCAAAGATGGCGGCCCAGAATCGTGTGATTTCACCAGCGACTTTCATCGCGACAGTGATGGCAAAATCGTCATCGATAAAGCCAGCGCCCCCGAAACCAGCGATGTGATGTGCAATCTCTGCGGGCGGCCAATGGTGATCAAGAAGAGTCGCTTCGGACCCTTCCTCGGCTGTTCAGGCTATCCCGAGTGCAGCAATACGCGCCGCATCGGCAAAGATGGCAAGCCCGTGCCGCTCCCCGAACCCACCGGTGTGGCCTGTCCCAAGTGTCACGAGGGCGAGCTGCTGCGTCGCCGGGGGCGCTTTGGGCGGCCCTTCTTTGGTTGCTCGCGCTATCCAAAGTGCGACTATCTGACCAACAGCCTCGAAGAACTGGCCCCGGTCGAAGCGACACCAGTGCAAGCTGAGAGCAAAGAGAAGGCAACCAAGAAGACACCCGCGACAAAAAAGACGGCCACCAGCAAAAAGGCGGCCACCAGCAAAACGACCCCAACCAGCAAAACGACCACCAGCACAAAAAAAGAGCCTCCCCGTAAGAAGAGCGCCTGAGCGGGCCGCTTACCCCCAACACCTGCGCCGGGCGTGCCCGACGCAGGTGTTTCTGTTCCTATGCCTCGCCACTGGCAAAACGCTCGGTCAGTTCACGTGCTTCATAATCGGTATACTGCTTGGGCGGGGTCTTCATAAAATAACTGCTCGGGCCATCGAGGGCACCGCCAAGGCCACGATCAAGGGCCAGTTTGGCACAACGGATCGCGTCAATCACCACCCCGGCTGAATTGGGCGAGTCCCAGACTTCGAGCTTTAACTCGACGTTGAGCGGCACATCCCCAAAGGTTGTGCCCTCCATCCGAATATAGGCCCATTTGCGGTCGCCCAGCCACGGCACATAATCGCTCGGACCAACATGCACCGAGGCTTCCGGGAGTTCATAGTTCAACTGGCTCGTCACGGCGTTGGTTTTGCTGATCTTCTTGCTCTCGAGCCGCTCACGTTCGAGCATATTCAAAAAGTCGGTATTGCCACCAAAATTGAGTTGATAGGTGCGATCCAGCCGCACCCCACGTTCTTTGAAAAGAGTGGTCAAGACACGGTGGGTAATCGTTGCGCCCACCTGGCTCTTGATATCATCGCCAATGATCGGCAATCGCTTCTCTTCAAACCGACGCCGCCAGTACTCCTGGCTGGCAATAAAGACGGGCACACAATTGATGAAGGCACAGCCAGCCTCAAGGATCTGCTCGACATACCATTTTGTGGCCATTTCGCTGCCGACCGGCAGGTACGAGATGACGACATCCGTTTTGGTCTGCTTGAGAATGCCCACAATATCATCGGTATCACGTGGTGACTTGGTAATGACCTGACTCAAATATTTACCAATCCCATCGTGGGTCATCCCCCGCGACACGGGCACCCCAAGGTGCGGCACTTTGCTAAAAACATAGGTATTGTTTGGCTCAGCAAAAATCGCTTCTGAGAGATCTTTGTCAACTTTGGTATCAGCAATATCAAAGGCCGCCGAAAATTCGATATCGCTAATGTGATACCCGCCCAGCGTTACATGCATGAGCCCTGGAATATCATCGCCCTCGCGGGCCTCACGGTAATAGTGAATGCCTTGCACGAGCGACGAGGCACAGTTCCCAACGCCAATAATCGCGACCCGGATCTTCTTGTTCACAGAATGCATACCTTTCTCATCTAACCTCATACCAGCTATGGTATCTTTTATGGTAACGCAACATGATACAGCGCCTGAACTGCCTTGGCAAGTCTGCAAAGGAAGCGATCTTCAATGATGAATCAGAACGAAGTCGACGTACTCGGCGAGATCCAGGAATATCTGGTGGTCAATCTGGCCGACGAGCTTTATGCCATCCCCGGGATTGCGGTACGCGAAGTCATGCGCTGGCAGACCCCAACGAGTGTCCCCGGAGCGCCTGCGATCATGCCTGGGCTGATTAGTCAGCGTGGCGTGATTTTTCCTGTGATCGATCTGCGCCTGATGCTTGGTCTGACGCTGACCCCCTCAACGCGTGCGACCCGCCTCGTGCTGGTAGAGCACGACGTCACGAGGATGGCCCTGCTTGTCGATAACGTCGTCGATCTTGTGCCCCTGACCATCAAGAGCATCACGCCTCCACCGGCGGCCCTTGAGGCCCAACGGGTACGTCTGCTCGCCGGAGTCACTATCCTTGAAGGAGCAACCCTGGCGGTGCTCAACCTTGGCGCACTGGTCGCGGCCCTCCACGAAACACTCTGAAGCACACCCTGGTGCCTGTTTCGTTCGTTTGTGGCGTATCATAGAGAGTAAGGTGAAGTTACGCGCACGACCCTGGTTGAGTGAGGCGAAGGCTACAATGCTCCTGCTTGAGATCCATATCGCTGACCAGTGCTACCTGGCCCCGCAAACCCACGTCGATCATCTGAGCCAGCTGCTGCCAACGATGGCCCCTGAGCAGGATGCCCGGGGTCGTCCGCTGATCTATGCTGAACTTGGCCCGTTGCTTGGTTATCAAGCGGAGGAAAAGCCCGACCGGCACCATGCCTTGACCGTTACCTTGCGTCGCCGCACCGTGGTCTTGCTGGTTGATCGGGTTGACCGCCTGACGCAGCCAGAAGAGGTGCATCCTTTGCCCGCGCTGATGCGCAAACACCTCGCTCGTCCGTGGTTTACCGGGGCTGTAATCTTTGAACAGCGCTTGCTCCTTGTCCTTGATCTGCAGCGCATTGCGACCGATATCGCCCTCGGGGTTGTGTGAGATCGTGTCTTGATCGGGAATGAAACCTATGCAAACGACAGCAACTGTGGGAAGGTTTGACCATCAGGAAGATGACGAGAAGCTTGTCCTGCTGCTCGATCACCAGAGCATGATGCATCTGTTGAACGCGAGCGGCTTTTCGCTCTCGATCGTCTTTCTCTTTTCGCTGGGTTTTCTGTGGAATTCGGCGAGCATTGGACATCTGACGGTCGGTCTGGTGGCGATGCTGATCATTGTTTCGCTGGTGATGTATGTCGCGGCCTTTTTCCTTATCCGCAAGCGCGAGACGATCCTGGGGCGACGCATCCTTTTCTATGCTATGATTCTTTGTTCCACGATTGGCGTCATCCTCTTCGGTGGTCCGCTTGGGCCTCTCGCTTTTATGTTTCTGGTGCCCGTGATTAGCGCTGGCTTGCTGGGCAATGGGCGCGATAGTTTTTTTGTGGCCGCAGCGACGCTTGTCATCTATATGGGCCTGTTTATAGCCCAGACCAGAAACCTCTACACGCCCCTCGATCTCTCGCCGACGGTTAACGCAGTTATTTTCAGTTTGACGGGCTGTTTCATCGCCTATATGTCGGGTATGAGTGGCCGCGATCTGGCGATGGTCGTCGCCCAGTCACAGCAGCGGGCGCAGCAGTTGATCGAGAAGACTGACCAGTTGATGCAAAAGAATATTCAGCAAATTGAACTGGGCAGTGAACTCGCCGCCGCCGCAGGGCAGTTGCAAGTTGCCTCGCAATCGCAGGCGAGCGGCGCGACCGATCAGGCAAGTGCCGTCTCTGAAGTTTCGACCACCATCGAGGAACTCGGTAGCACGGCCCGCCAGATTGCCCAACTGGCTGACCATGTCTCGCAAGCCGCCCAACAGACGCTCGAAAATCTGAGTAGTGGGCAGGACGCCGTTGATGAGAGCATTCAAGCCATGGAACGCATCCGTGCCCGGGTGTCGGATGTCTCGAACCGCGTGCTCAGCCTCGGCGAGCGTTCGCAGCAGATCGGCGAGATTATTGACTTGATTGACGACATCTCTGACGAGACCCATCTGCTTGCGCTCAATGCGGCGATCGAGGCGGCGGGGGCCGGTGAACACGGGCGACGCTTTGCCGTGGTCGCCGCTGAAGTGAAGAGTCTGGCCAATCGAACACTGGCTGCGGCACGCGAAGTCAAAGGGGTGATCGCCGAGATCCGCCAGGCGACCTCGGCCTCGGTGCTGGCCTCGGAAGAGGGGAGCAAAGAGGTGGAACGAGGGGTCGAACTCGCCCATCGCGCCGGCCAGACGATGGATAATATCGTGATGGTCGCCGAACGGACGGCCCAGAGCGCCGCCGAGATTGGCCTGGCGACCGCCCAACAGCAGAGTGCCAGCGAGCAGGTGGTCGAAACGATGCGCGAGATCGCTGAGGTGGCCCGCCAGACAGCCCTTGGCTCACGGCAGATGGCTGAAGCAGCCGTTACGCTGACCTCGATTGCCGATCGCCTTCACGGAATTGTGGCGAACGAAAAGTAGTAACCGCTATGGATCTGTCGAGCTTCTATCATCAATTTCGTGAAGAGAGCGTCGAGAATGTCCGTGTTCTCGGTGAGGGTTTGTTGAGCCTAGAGCAAGCCACTGATCCGGGCGAACAGCAGGCGACGATTGCCCAGATCTTTCGCGCGATGCATACGATTAAGGGTTCGGCCCGTATGCTCGGGTTTGATGAGGTCGGCCGGTTGGCCCACGAGCTCGAGACGGTGCTGGGCGAGATGCGCCAAGGCAAACGTGCGCTGGAACGCCCGCTCGCCAATGTCTTGCTGCGCAGCGGCGATGCCATCCTGGAACTGATCAATGCCACCATCGAGGGCCGCCCGTGTCCCGTGAATGTCGATGAGCTCATTGGTGGTCTGGGCGATGCGCAGACCGACGCAGCGCCAGCCGCCATGCCGCCAACGGGGGCGCCCGAAGCGCCGCCAGCACCTGCGGCACCTGCACCTCCCAAGGCGGCACCTCCCCCTCGGGGAACTTCGACCAGTGTGACACCCCCTCCATCGACAACCGTGCCCTTAAGCCGGGTGGTCAACCAGCGCCATCAGAACC
Source organism: Candidatus Chloroploca asiatica (assembly GCF_002532075.1). Taxonomy (GTDB): domain Bacteria; phylum Chloroflexota; class Chloroflexia; order Chloroflexales; family Chloroflexaceae; genus Chloroploca; species Chloroploca asiatica. Next base: position 76,385 of record NZ_LYXE01000036.1, read on the forward strand.
AGCCGACGATCCGGGTACGGGTTGATCGCCTGGATCGGATGCTCAACCTTGCCGGCGAACTGGTCATCGGCCAGCAGAGCCTAGCAACCCATGGCGAGCAGTGGCAAGTGCTCGAAGATAAATGCGCGCAACAGCGTGCGGCCCTGACAGGGCTAGAAGAAGCGCTCGAAAGCATGGCGCTGACGGGAGCGCAACGCAAACAACTTGCTCAGCATCTGAACAACGTGCATGCCATCAGCCATGATGTACGCGGGTTGGTACACCAAGAGAGTGATCGCGTCATGCGCCACACCAACCAGCACGCCCAACTCGTCAAAGATCTGGAACAGGAGGTGATGCGCGCCCGACTCTTGCCAATTGCGACGGTCTATGCCGGCTTGCCCCGCGCCGTCCGCGATCTCACGCAGACGACCGGCCACGAGGCCAAGATCGAATTGTATGGCGAGACCGTTGAACTTGATCGCAAAGTCCTGGAATTGATCAACGACCCACTCCTCCATCTGGTGCGCAACGCAGTTGATCATGGCATCGAACCACCCAGCGAACGCGAGGCGGCAGGCAAACCACCCTACGGCTTGATTGAGGTGCGCGCCGAAACGGTTGGCGGCAAGGTAAAAATCGTTATCAGTGATGATGGGCGTGGGATGGATCCGCAACGCCTACGTGAGCGCGCCGTGCGGCTCGGGATGCTTTCCGCCGAAGCGGCCGCGCTGATGCCCGATAGCGAAGCCTTCGAACTGATCTTTCAACCCGGGTTTTCGACGGCAGCGCAGATTACCGAGATCTCGGGGCGTGGCGTTGGCATGGATGTCGTGCGCGCCAATCTGACGGATCTCGGTGGACAGGTCGAAGTCGAGTCTGAACTCGGTCACGGGAGTCGCATCATTCTCACGTTGCCCTTGACCCTCGTCACGACACGTGTTTTGCTGGTACGCACAGGGCGGTCGATTTTTGCGCTGCCAGCCACAAGCTGTTATGGTACCGTCTGGGCCTATCACAACGAGATCCGCTCGCTTGAGGGCCAACCAACGATCCTTGTTGAAGAGCGCACGCTCGCCCTGATCGCCCTGGCCGAACTGCTCGGCCTGTCAGAACCATCGCCGTTCAGCCGCCACAGCCGTGTCCCGGCCATTATCACGGGGAGCAACCAGCGCCCCGTTGCGCTACTGGTAGATGAACTGGTCGACGAGCGTGAAGCCGTGGTCAAACCACTTGGCCCCTTGTTCGAGAAGCACCAACACTTCGGCGGGGCCATTCAGCTTGGTGACGGCACCCTGGTGCTGTTGCTCAATCCCGTCCAGGTCATTCAGAACAAACGGAGCAACATCGTTGTCAGCCAGGCCCCGGCCGTCCAGCGTTCTCGGTTGCTGGTGGTGGATGACTCGTTTACTACCAGAGAATTGATCTGCAGCATTTTGCAATCGGCAGGGTATGAAGTAACGCCAGCCGTCGATGGCGCTGATGCCCTCGCACAAATGCAGCAGCAGCCATACGATCTCGTCGTGAGTGACATCGAAATGCCCCGCGTGGACGGTTTTGGCCTCACTAGCCAGATCCGCGCTCATCCGACCACCAGTCGCGTACCGGTCATCCTGATTACGAGCCTGGCCTCAGAAGAACATCGCCGCCGTGGACTGGAGGCAGGCGCACAGGCCTATATTGTGAAGAGTCAGTTCGATCAAGAGAGCCTGCTTGATGTGGTGCAGCAACTGCTTGGCACAACAAACTGACCGGACATCATGACCAGCGGATCATTATAGGGAGGGAGCATGACTCACAAGATTCTTGTCGTCGATGACAGCAAACTCATTACCGATATCGTCAAGATGCGCCTGGAAATGTTTGGGTACGAGGTACGCCTGGCCGGCAGCGGCGAAGAGGCCCTGGCAATGATTGAAGAAGAAGTCCCCGATCTGATGGTGCTTGATGTCCAGATGCCGGGCATTGATGGCTTTGAAGTCTGCCGCCGTGTGCGCAGCAGGCCAGAGCTTGATGAACTGCGTATTATTATGTTAACTTCTAGTGATGAAAAACATGCCGCCTTTGAGGTAGGAGTTGACGATTATCTCAACAAAGATGTCGAGCTCTTCAATCTCCCGAATCGCATCAAGCTGGTGCTTGAGATGTAACCCAGAAATCGGGTTCTTTATGAACAAACCCTTGCGCATTCTCGTCGTTGATGACTCAGCCCTAGCGCGCAGGCTGCTTCGCGAACTTCTGGAAAGCGATCCGCTGGTCGAGGTCGTGGGTGAAGCGTGCAATGGACGTGAAGCGATTGAGATGGTTGTGGCGTTACATCCGGATCTCGTCACGATGGATGTGCGGATGCCAATCATGGATGGGGTCGAGACCACCCGCCAGCTTATGGCCTACCATCCGCTCCCCATCCTTGTGCTGACAACCTCACTCAGTAGTTATGATATTGACATTACCTTTCAGATGCTTGGTGCGGGCGCCCTTGATGTGATGGAGAAACCGCGGCTTGATCAACCAGGGGCTCTCGAAGAGGCACGGCGATCCCTTGTCCGCAAGGTGCGCATGCTCGCCCGCATCCAGGTCGTGACCCATCTGCGCGGGCGGCGCGGCAAGCAGAGTGATACCTATGTTGTGCCCGCCGAAACATCCCCAGCTGCATCCGAGAAACCCGCGCTACCAGTGCCCCCCAAACCACCGGCGCAGCCAGGAGCGAGCATAACTCCACCCTTCAAGCCCATGGCGCCGCCGCTCGCCACAGGCATACCACCGCACACGATGACCCCGATGCGCAGTGCAGCGTGTCGTTTCGATGCCGTGGTGATCGGGGCCTCCACCGGCGGCCCGCGGGTGGTCTGCCAGATCCTGGCGCGTCTGCCAGGTGACTTTGCGGCAACCGTGATTGTGGTGCAACATATCGCACAGGGGTTCAGTACCGGCATGGCTGAATGGCTCAGCGATCAGCTTACCTTGCCGGTTCACCTCGCCACCGAAGGGATGCGCCTGCAAGCAGGCCATGTCTTTCTGGTTCCTGATCAGTTTGATCTGCTCATTCAGCCAAATTGTACCGTTCATCTAAGTGGCTTGCCTCTGTTGATGCAACGTCCGGCGATTGATATTGCGATGCAGTCGGTGGTTGCCGTCTTTGGGGCCGCAACGACCGGCGTGTTGTTGACCGGCATGGGGCGTGATGGTGCCATCGGCATGCGCACGATTCGTCGTGCTGGCGGGTTTACGATTGCCCAGGATGAAGCAACATCGACCATCTTTGGCATGCCACGGGCGGCGATCGAACTTGGGGCCGCCGATCTCGTCTTACCCCCTGAGCGCATTGCAACCACGTTGATTAAGCGCTTTGCACTAGGGCCTCAATGACTATTGGCAAGAGAGTGGAACCTATGTACCCGGCGCTGGCTCGAACCGAACTATTCAAACAACCTGATCCTGTGATCCTGCGGGACATGATTGCAGCCTCCTATGGTATCTATCTGGATGATACACGCACCAGAACGCTGGAAACAGCCATTCAACAACGGAGTCACGCGCTTGGTATGTCGGCTGAGCGTTATACGAACCAACTCAGCAATCAACCTGATCAGCACGAGCTCCAGCTCCTCACGGAAGAATTGCTCAATCACGAAACGCAGTTTTTTCGCAACCGACCCCATATGCAGGCCCTCCGTGAGGTCATCTTGCCCGAGTTGCATCAACGCCTGCCCCCCGATCAACCGCTGCGTCTCTGGAGTGCTGGCTGTGCGACGGGCGAAGAAGCCTATTCACTGGCAATTACCGTCCTTGAAGCGTTAGGCGAGCCATTACCCCGCCCCGTCAGTATCTGGGCGACGGATCTGAGTAGCGCAACCCTCACACGAGCCAAAGCCGGGGTTTATAAAGGGCGGAGTCTGGCACACCTCACCCCGCAGCAACGTGTCCGCTATTTTGAAGCCCACGGGGCTGAATTAACGGTTGCCTCACGGGTGCGATGCCTCGTTCAATTTGATCAATTCAATCTCCTCGACCCGATTCCGGCCCAGGGGCAGGGCATCGATATCCTGTTTTGTCAAAATGTCACGATCTATTTTCAAATCAACACCTGTCGTGCCCTGATGGAACGCTTTTACCATACGCTCAATGATGGAGGCGTTCTCTTTCTTGGGTTTTCCGAGACTCTCTGGAACATTTTTAACAAATTGCGCTGGCGTGAAGTGGGCGAATCCTTTGTCTACTACAAAGACACCGAAAAAACAGGTGCGCAACGGTATCGCCGCACAATCGCCTTGCCCGCCGATCCTGGCCTAACGTCACGCGGGTTGCCTGCGCCAACAGCAGCGTGTCAGCCCGAACTATCCCGCACAACGCGACGCCCTTCACACCCGAGCCAGCCGCCCATCGATCATGGTACGACCAGCGCCATCATTGAGCAGGTACAGAGTTTGCTTGATACAGGCCAGACGGAAGAAGCACTAAGCCTCTTGCAGAGTTTGCCCCTGGTCGGCAGCGCGGCGCCGCAGATCCTCGCCTTGATAGCGCGAGCGCACGCCAACCGGGGCGACTTTGAACTGGCTGGGGCCGAGGCGCATCGCGCACTTGAGTTAAATCCCTTGACGACCGAAGCTTATCTCTTGATCGGGCTAATCTATGTGCGACAGAATCGCCACAGTGCGGCCGTGGTGCAGTTCGAACGAGCGCGGTATCTTGATAATCAATCACCCGTGCTCGCCTTTCATCTTGCCGAGTGTTATCGTCAACTGGGACGACGCGATGATGCCCTCCGCGAATATCGCAATTGTATGCGCCAGTTAACCCTCCATCCGCCCGACAAACTGCTTGATGGCGTCGCGGCACGATGGCTCAGTGAGATATGTTGGCGTTCGATGGAAGAACTACGTCCTGAGCGCAAATACAACCTGTAACCAGTGATGAGCCAGGACTGATGGAGCGAGCTATGTCAGCCAGTGAACAATTACAATTGATGCCGCTCGATCCAGGGATGTACAGCGGGAGTGAGCGTTTAATGGCCGGAACACGGCTGGGGACGGCGTATAGCCAGGGGCTCCGCGCCTATCTGCGAGCAGCGTACCATGATGCGATTGAACATTTCAAAGCCGCCCTGATTGCCGTCTATGTTGATGGTGAAGAGCAAGCGCAAGCCTTTGCCCATGAACGCGCCATTATCTATGTGTATATTGGCAATGCCCTTGCGTTTCAACACGACTGGGCCGCCGCACTACGCGAATACCACGAAGCGACAGAAAGCGATCCGCACCTCGCCGAAGGACATTACAACCTGGGGGTGGCATTTACGGTGCTCACGGAACTTGAAGCAGCCATTGGTGCGTTTCGCGCTGCGCTTGAAGCGAATCCGCACCTCTACGAAGCCCATTTTGCCCTGGCGCGCTGCTATCAACAAGCTGACGATGTGGGGCGGGCCTATATCCATTATAGTCGTGCCTGTGCGCTCCGCCCCAATGCCGCCGAACCCCGCTATCATATGGGCCAGATGCATCAGAGCCGTGGTGCCTACGAACTTGCCCAGCGCTATTTTCAAGAAGCACGGCGCGTCGAACCAACGTTTGTGCCCCCTGATCCTGAAGCCGAAACGCGCGTGCCTGTGGTACGCAGTGACAAAGAGGTGATTGCATGGTACTATCGCCTGAGCGAGGCCTTGAAACACCAGCGGTATGAAGAAGAGGCCGAGCGTATCTATGGGGCCTTGCTGCAATGGCGGCCTGATGAGTATCTGGCCCACTATCGTCTTGGGAATCTGCTGGCCCGTCAGCACCGCTGGGAAGAGGCCCTGGAACACTATCGCTCCGTGCCAGCCGAAGATAGTCGTTTTGTGGCAGCACGCATGCGGATGAGTGCGATCTTGCGCCTTCAACAGAAGACCCGCGAGGCATATGACCTCCTCTTTGCATGTGCCCGGCTCAATCCGAGTGAGGGGCAACTCTTTCTGCAGATGGGCAAACTCCTCTACGATATGAATCTGCCTCTGCAAGCAGTGCGAGCCTTTGAACGGGCAGTGCAGTTGTTGCCCAATGATCCTCAGGCGCACTATCTGCTCGGTTTTATGTATAACCTGCTCGGTCGTGAGAGTTGGGCGCTCGCAGCGTGGCGGAAGGCCGTCAACCTGGCCCCCGAGGCCCAATCGCTGCGCTATGATCTGGGCTATCTGTATGTACGACGTGGGTACTACGATCTGGCGGTACGGGAATTTCAGCAAGTGCTGGCGCACTGGCCCGACGATTTGGAAACGAATTTTATCCTTGGGATCTGCCATAAGGAACTGACCGAACCCAATCGTGCGATTCCCTTTTTCGAAAAAGTCTTGCGGCGCAACCCTCATCACGCCCAGGCACTCTATTATCTGGGGGCTTGTTATCTTCAGATTGGCAACACGTCCCTGGGTAAAGCCTATCTGCATCGGTATGATGCCCTTATGCGTGGCCAAGAGTCACCTATTACGCCGCTCTCGGTGATGCGTCACAAAACGGACATGCTCCGTTCAGACACGCGCTCGGGGTAAGCGTGTAAATCTTTGCTACAGAGAATAGTAAAATCCTGCATCCTGATTGGCAGGAATATGGTATAGTTTGCAGCAGGATCAACTGGGACAAGAGCGAGGCTGATGTGACGAATACGGTGATGGTTGTAGAAGACGAGCCAGCAACTCGTCGGCTCTATCGTTTTCTGCTCGTGAATAGCAACTTCACAGTACTTGAGGCCGAAGATGGTATTACCGCGCTGGAGATACTGTCAAGCCACCCCTGCGATGTCATTATCACCGATATGAATATGCCGCGCATGGGTGGCATTGAGCTAACCCGAACGCTACGCGACCAGGGTTCCGAGGCCTATATTATCATGGTCACCGCGTTTGGCTCACGCGATATCGAAAAGCAGGCGCTGCAGAGTGGGGTCAATGAGTATCTGACCAAGCCGATTGATTTTGAAGATCTTGATCGGCGCGTCAAAGCCTATTTTGCCCGTCAGCCGTAACCCTGCGGGGAAAACTCGGCTATGCATGTTGTGCAGATCTACAAAGATTACCCCCCGGTAACCGGGGGGATCGAGCATCATCTGGCCCTGCTCGCCGAGGGGCTCGTGGCGCGTGGTCATCAGGTGACGGTTCTCATCAGCGCCCCTGGGCTGCGCCCACGCTCGTATGAAGAGCGCGGTGTGCGCATCATTGCCGTCGGGCGGCTGGCGACAGTCGCGTCAACCCCTCTGAGTCCGGCTCTCCCGCAGCAACTGGCCCGCCTGCGCCCCGATCTGATCCATCTGCACCATCCCTATCCTCCTGGCGATCTGGCGATCCTGCTGGCCGGTCGGCGCACGCCCTTTGTCGTGACCTATCATAGCGATATTATCCGCCAGCGCCGCTTGAAACTGGTGGTAGCGCCATTGGTGCGCCGCACGTTGCGTAACGCTGCCCGCATTGTGGTTGGTAGCCCGGCGTATATGCACTCATCGCCATGGTTAGCTCCGATCGCTACACACTGCCGCGTCGTGCCGTATGGGTTACCTCTCGAACGCTTTGGTCAGGCTGATCAACGCCTGGTCACCGCGCTCCAGGCCCGCTACCCAGGCCCGCTCGTGCTCTTTGTTGGCCGGTTGCGCTATTATAAAGGGGCCGAGGTGCTGGTGCGGGCTATGGCGAACGTGCCAGGCCAGGCGATCTTTGTCGGCGCTGATGCGACGGTGCGTCGGGCCAATCTGATCGAACTGGCACGCCAACTCGGGGTCGCCGAGCGCGTGCATTTTGTTGGGGCCCAGGATGACGAACATCTGCGCGCGTTTTACCACGCAGCAACCGTTTTTGTCCTGCCCTCGCTTGAACGAAGCGAGTCCTTTGGCCTTGTCCAGGTCGAAGCCCAGGCAGCAGGGCTGCCGATAGTCTGCACCGAACTCGGCACGGGGACCAGTTATGTGACCAGACACGGAGAGACAGGCATTGTTGTGCCGCCCGGCGATGAGCAAGCCCTGGCACGGGCCTTACGCCTCTTGCTAGCCAACCCAACCCTTGCCCAGGCTTACGGCAACGTTGGACGCCTCCGCGCCGCACGCGAGTTTAGTCTCGCCACGATGCTCGATCGCGTCGAAGCGGTCTATGCCGAGGCGATCAGGCGATGAGTCTCCGCGTACGCATCGTCGTTTGCCTCGCGATCGGGTTGGTAAGCGGAGTGATGTGCAGCCTCTATCAGGGGGCCTTTGCGCGGGGGGCCGGTGATCTTGGGATGCCGTTGTGTATGGGCCAAGCCCTGCTTGCCGGCGCTGATCCGTATGCTGTCTGTCAGGGATTTCAGAGTGACGGCGTTACGCCAAATACGGCGAATCCGCTAACCACGGTAGTCATTAGCTTGCCACTGCTCTGGCTACCGCCTAGCATTGCTGCCGGGGTCTTTTTTGGTCTTAGTTCAGGCTTGCTCGCCTGGGGCTTGACGCGGACTGGTGACTGGTGGCGCTTGTTGACCTTGCTCGCCCTGCCCTACTGGCAGGCGCTGGTGACCGTGCAATGGTCACCGCTGTTGCTGGCAGTCTGGTTCTGGCCTGCGCTGCTGGCCCTGACGCTGGCGAAACCACATGTGGGTGCGGCAGTCGCCCTGACCACCCCGTGGCGACCCTGGCCCGTGGCGATAGGGGTCGTCATTGGGGTCGTGAGTCTGCTGATGATGCCAACCTGGCCCTTCGCGATGGCAGGACGGATTGGAGCAATGGACGACTACCTTGCCCCTCTGTTGATCTTCCCTGGTTTTTTGTTGTTGCTGGCGGGGCTGCAATGGCGTACCCGTGAGGGGCGCTTCTTGTTGCTGTTGAGTCTTGTCCCTCAGCGAGCCTTTTATGATCAACTCCTTGTGTTTGCGGTGCCTCGGACGATGCGGAGCTTGCTTATCCTGGTGCTATGCAGCTGGCTGACCTATTTTGGCTGGTTTTTCTGGCCCGGTTCACCGCTTCCCTGGCTCATTGTGGGGCTCTATCTTCCTGCGCTTGGCATCTTGTTCGTTGACCGCTATACTCTTGCCAAGGAGAGCAAGTGATGCCTGCGACGGGTAATTCCATGTACCGTTGAGGAGGTCGCATGGTCACCCTGAGTACCAAATGGCCTGCGGGCCATTGGCACCGTGAGAAACGAAGCACCCTGTCCCTGGGAGCGAGGGCATCTTGCCCTCGAACGTACGACGAGGACAAAGCCATGACCACACTTGATGATCGGTTACGCCATCGTTTGCACGCTGCGGGCATTGCGGCGAGTGATGAGGATCTTGAAGGGATTGCGGCGAAGGGGTTTTTGAGTCGGCTGACCGATTTTGTCCGCATTGTGGCCGAGACGCCGGCGGCGACGCCGCCAGATTACCTGGATGCCCAGAGTTTGCCTGTTCCATCTGAGGTTGTTGTGGCAGCACCTTTGCCCCTGGATGGTCCTGTGGATAGTCTGCTTGGCGTCGCTGCGCAGATCCGCGCCGGGGCCACGAGCCCAACGGCACTGGTCGAAGCCGCGCTGGCCCGCATCACGGCGTATGATCCAGCGTTGAATGCGATACAAATGGTGCTGGCCGAACAAGCCTATGAGGCGGCTCAACGGGCTGAAGCGGAACTGGCGGCAGGTCATGAGCGTGGCTGGCTGCACGGCATCCCCCTGGGGATCAAAGATCTTCTGGATATGGCCGGCTTGCCGACGGCGGCTGGTTCATTGATTTGCGCCGGGCACATGGCAACTGAGGATGCGACGGCCGTTGCACGCCTGCGTGACGCCGGGGCGGTTCTGGTGGCGCGCACCCGTATGTCCGAGTTCGCCTATTCACCTGGCTCGAACAATGCCCACTATGGGGCAACCGGCAACCCGTTTGACCCGACTCGTGATACCGGCGGATCGAGTAGTGGCTCGGCGGCGGCCACGGCGACCGGCATGACCTATGCTGCCCTGGGAACTGATACGGGTTGCTCGATCCGTATTCCGGCAGCTTTCTGTGGCCTGGTTGGACTCAAACCCACCTGGGGACGCACCAGCCTGGCCGGGGCCGTGACGCTCTCGTGGTCGCTTGATCATCTCGGGCCATTGGCGCGGACGGTTGCCGATGCCGCAGCAATGTTAGAGGTGCTGGCCGGGCCTGATCTACGCGATGGGCGCACGTTGCGCGGGGCACCACCGTATGTCACAGGCGAGCTTGGGGCAGGGGTACGTGGCCTGCGGATCGGCATGATGGTCAGTGATGGCAGTGGCTTGCCGATGGCCGGGGTCGAGCAGTTCGATGCCGTACACCAGGCCGCCAAGGCCCTCGAAGCCGCTGGAGCGACCGTCATCGAACTGGACATACCTGAACTCGATAGACTACGGGTGATTGGCAGTGCGCTGCTCGCCATAGAAGCGGCCTCGTTTCATATGCCCTGGTTGCAGACCCGGCTCGGTGACTATGGTGAATTTATGCGCCAGCGCATCCTGTCGGCGTTTGCCTATGAACCGGGCGCCTTTGTGCGTGCGCAACAAGCGCGGGCCTTCTTGCGTCGTGCGATCAGTGCGCGCACCGCCGACTTTGATCTGTTGATCGGGCCGATCCATCCAGGGCCAATCCCAGAACGTGGCGTACCAGCAACCAATGGCCTGGCGATCCCCTTCAACTGTCTCGGATGGCCCGCCCTCACCCAACCGACCGGGTTCGGCAGTGACGACTTGCCGCTCAGTGTCCAGCTTGTGGCCCACCCCTGGCGCGAAGCAACCCTGCTCCGCGCCGCCTATGTGGCCGAGCAAAGCCTGGGCTATGTGCGATGGGAACCGGGTTCAGGGCCAATAAGTTTCACATAAGCTCACGCGAAGGCGCGAAGGGGTGCTCACCTACGCGAAAAACGTTGCGCCTTTGCGCCTTTGCGTCAAAACAACCGCCTTCTTGGCAAGATATTGGGTTCAGAACGCATAGCCTGAGATGCTGCGGCGACGAGATGCTTACCGAGCTGCGAGGGTTGGCAAGAAGATGCGATACCGTGCGCCCGGTTGCGCTGGCGTGGCGGCGAGGCCGATGGCAAGCCCGCGTGTGTCACTGATCGTGATCGGTTCCAGGCTCACCGCAAGCCCCTGCGGGAGATTCGCGGCGAGTGGGTAGGTACCTGGGCGGGTTTCTCCCAACAGATAGCGCCCGTCGTGATCGGTGACGGTGGTTTGTCCACCGAGCACGATGGGTACGCCCGCGAGCGGCGCTTCCCAGGGCTGGCGTAGGCCGTCGCCGTTGCTGTCGAGCCAGGCTGTGCCGCGGACGATGCCCGCCGGGACGGCAGGGAGTCCGATGGCGCTGTTGGTGGCAGGGTTGGCTGCGCCTGGAGCGACGGCCCGCCACCAGGGCGTGATAGTGTATGTGCCGTTAGGCACCTCCCAGAAGCGGAACATGCCGCGGGCTGTGCGCTGCGTCCCTACGCCGTTGACCGTCACGGTGATTGGTGTGGTGACCAGCGGCTCGTCGGCACCACGCTGGCCGTCGTTGTCCCAGTCGTCGTAGACGGCCCCCGAGAGTTGCGCCAAGGGGCGGAGAGCGATGCTTAGCCCGCCACCGTCTTCGAGGGTGAGCGTTTGGGGTGGGACGGCGGCATACGCTGCCGGAGGCGTGACGGTGACGGTGTAGGTTCCGTCGGGAAGCGTGGGGAGGCTGAAGCGGCCCTGTGCATCGCTGACAACCGTGGCTGTCGTGGGGCCAGTCAGGGCAAGCATCACCCCGGCGACACCAACTTCACCCTCGCGGAGCCAGGTGTCGCCGTCTTCATCGGCAAAAACTTGCCCCTGCAAGCCTCCGGCGAAGCGGAACGGCAGTGGCGGCAGCGTTGCATCAGCACCATTCAGCCAGATCGAGGCCCTGTTGCCCTGCACTGGCAGATACCCGGTCGGCGCTACAACTTCGAGGGTCTGGAGCCCGTTGGCGAGACCGGTGATCAGACCGGTCGTATCGTTGCCGACCCGCACACCAGGTACGGATGGTTCGTTGTCGTCCCAGACTCCGTTCAGGTTGTCATCGCGGAAGGCCGACCACGCGAGCGCGGCGCTCTCGGTCAGGTTGCGTGGCTGGGCGGCAGCGGGAACCAGCGTGAGGTCGCGCTGCCAGTAGCCTGGATGCCAGATGATCGCGCCGCCCGTAGTCTGATAGCTGAAATTGGTTCCGGTGGCCTGGAAGGTGCTTTGCTGATAGCCGCTGAGTTGACGAGCAGCGATGCAGTAGGCGAGACCGTTGCCCGGCAGCATGGTGGTCAGCAGTTTGTACGCGCCGTTGATGTCGCTCGTCGTTTCGAGACCCTGCCATGCCGGATTGCTCTGCTGGCAACCGCCATCGGGTACCCACTGGTAGTACCCGATGCGCACCCCCGCTACGCCTGCACCATTGGCGGTGATCCGTCCATACACCGTATTGTAGTTGTGCTCGCCGCCGCCCTGGTAGATACCGATGTTGGCCTGCACTGGCTGTGTCCCCGGCAAGAACCAGCCCGGCGCTTCGGTCAGGCTATCGCTGGCACTGGCCGCCTGGCTGACGTAGAGATCCACCGTGACGAGATACCGTACCCCCGCTTGCACGTTGGTGAACAGATAGGCTCCGTTGGCATCAGGCACGGCAGTTTGTACCGGCAAGCCGCCGTCGTTCAACAGGGTGACCACGTACCCGGTCGCGGAAGCTTCGCCCACATCCCGCTGCGCATTCAGGTTGGCATCAAGATAGACCAGACCGCTCAGGTAGCCAAGCGGGTTGAGCGTCAGGTTTTGCTGGAGGCTCTGCCCGGCGGCGGCATAGTTCACAACCGGCTCGCTCGCCAGCAGATGGCCCGGCGGCAGTGTGGGGATGCTCAGACGGTACTGGCCGGTGGGGAGATTGGTGAACTGGTAGAAGGCGTCGCTGCACCAGCCGACACATCCGGTCGCCGCGACGGTCTCGTAGGTCTGATTCGTCGCCACATTCGTCAGGCGCACCGTCGTCCCGGCCATCGCCCCCTCCGGGCCGATAACCGCACCACTAATGCCGCCGGCGACCCGCACCGCCACCTTGCGCGTCGTCACACCGGCTCCAACGACAACATTGAGTGGCTGCGCCGCGCTGATCGTATGCCCCGCCGGAGCGACTACATTCAGACTGTAATTGCCCGTTGCCAGCACAAAGGTCGCCCCGTTTTCGCTGACGCTTCTGGTCTGGCCGCCCACGGTAGCCGAGCCGCTGCCAAGCAATGGCTCGTTGCTGTCGTGGGTGCCATCGCCGTCTACGTCCCAGAAGACCTGCACCAGCAGGGTGCCCTGCGCATAGACAGGGAGCATGACGGGCACGCCGCTGTTGCGCGGCATCGCTGCACCATTCAAGTTGGCCGGGGCAACATCCGCAGGCAGCGTGCTGGTGACGATCCTGACGCACCCAGGTGGGCTGCCGGGCGCGGCGGCCAGGGCACGCATCTGCGCCACAAGCGGATTGGTGAAGAGCACCAGCCCGTCGGTATTGGTCGTTCTGATGTCGATGGGAGCGGCAAGCCCGCCGCAGGGCTGGTTGGTCAGGGCCACATCGACCCCGCCCAAGCGCTGTTCCCCCGGATTGAGTTGCCCATCGTGATTGCTATCGAGAAAAACGATAGCGCGTGGACGGGCATCATTGGGCGGCAGCGGAAATTGCACCCAGGGGACCCCACCGCTGGCCGGAACAACCGCGATGCGCGTCAGTTGCAGGTCGGGCGTGCTCATCGTGACCCGGTATTCGCCACTGGTAATCGAGAGCACCGTGAATGAGCCATCAGAGGCCGTTGTGTGGGTGGAGATAGGGGTGTCTGTCAGGCTTGTAACGGTGATCGCCGCCCCGGCATAGGGATCATCAATGCCCACGTCGTAGCTGCCATTGTTGTTGACATCATAAAAAGCATACCCGGTCAGACTGCGGTTTTCGGTGCGCGTATAGCCGAAATTGAGCATCTCTGGCGAGCCAAAGCCAGTCAGGTCGCGCCAGGCCGAGGGAGCGGTCTGGGGGACAAAGCCACCAGGGAAGTTGATCGTCACGCGGTAGTTGCCCACGGGCAGGTTGGGAAAGGCATAGTAGCCGGTGTTCCAGCCCGTCCCAACGGTTGTCACCGTCGTGCTGATGACGGTTCCCGCAGCGTTGGCGAGCGTCACTGTGAGGTCGTTATTGCTGGGGATATTGGTCTCGGTGCAATAGTCGGTGTTGCCGCGCACCCCCAGCGGATAACAGCGATCCCAATAGGCATAACCGCTGATCGTCTGGAGATTGGTGGGGTTGAAAGGATAGTCCACTTCGGCGTGGGTCTCGCCATCCAACGTCACCACGCTGGAACTTTCCGGCCAGCCCGGTTCTGCCGGGATAACAACAACCTCGTAGCTACCCGGCGGCAGATCCGTGATCACCGTCGCGGGATTGGCGCTGGTCAAATCCACCGTTGCCACCAGGTTGCCATCGGCGTCGTAGATTTCCACCGTACACGGAAAGCCCTGCCCCGCAACTTCGCAGCCCACCGCCAGCGCTTGCGCCGGGGTGACGGTAAACGTGGTGTTGGCAAAGGTATTATTGGCGACAACCACGGTGCGCGACGTGGGTGCGACGATCGTTTCGGGAGGCAGATATTCAGGTAGGACCGTAAGCGTGTACGTGCCCGCATCCAGATCAGCCCAGGCCTGCCCATTCACACCGGTGGCGAGCGTCTGATCTACGCCGTTGCCCTGCAAGCGAAAAAAGATGAACCCTGCCGGCAGAGTCTGGCTGCCAATGGTCTGCTGCGTGTGGACGGTGAGGCGGCCGATCCGCTCCGCCAGCCAGTTTTCGGTGACAAAGCTGTTCGGCGGCAGCGGAAAGACACGGAAAGCACTGCTGCTGCCGATGACATAGGGGTATGGCAGGTTGATGCCTAAGCCTTTGTTCTCGGACGGTGCCTGTTCGACGAAGGTGTAGTCGCCGTTAGCATTGGTGGTGGTGACGGCAATCGGCTGGGCAATATTCAGGCTCGCATTGGGGATGCCCGCGCCACCGGTCGTCGTCACGCGCCCGCTGACGGTGCCGCCACGATTGAAAGGCGCGTGGTAATTCAGCAGCGGATCGTCCTGATCGAGCCAAATATTGAAGCCCCCTAAGCGGCGCTCGGGCGGAAAAAAGCCCGGGGCGTACATCTGCAGAACGTAGACCCGCTCGTGGGGTAAGATCAGGCGAAACAGGCCGTCGGCGTCGGTGGTGATGGTCTGTTGCGAAAATTGAAAGCCATAGAAATCGAGTTGCAACCCGGCCAGCGGCTCTTCGTCGGGCTCGGGAAAGCCAGAGCCATCCAGGTCTACCCAGGCGCGCCCGGCGATGATACCAAAACCGGCGGGCGGCGTTTCGTGCAGCCCAAAGTTCACGACGGTGCCGCCCTGATCGCCCATCGGGATGGCAAGATCGGTCGCCGTGGTCGGCGACATATTGGTGGCTGAAGCGCTCACGGTGTAGAGGCCCGGTTCGGGGATACGGATCTGGTACCAACCGTCAGCGTCGGTTGTCGCTTCGATACTTCCCGTAGGGCCAACAGCCGTAACCGTCACCCCGGCCATGCCGTCTTCACCGAGACCCAGGATGCCGTCAAGATCCCGATCCTGCCAGACGCGGCCATTGATGTTGGGGGCCTCGACCAGCGTGACAACCGTGTGCGCCTGCGCACTGCTGCTGTTGTTGCTGGCCGTGACGGTAGCAGTATAGACCCCAGGTGCGGCGTAGCTATGTTCGACCAGCGGCCCGGCGGCCAGATTGCCGTCGCCCAGATGCCACACGTAGCTCACGCCCGTCCCGGCACTGATGCTGGCGGCAAAGGTGACAGGATCATTGGCATAGCCCGAGGTGGTGTGGGTCGCGTTCAGCCCGACGATTGGCGGATCGAGCACGCCCCCGGCGGGCAGGGCCAGCGAAAACTCCGACGTGCTGCCGTCGGCGTGCGTGGCCGTGGCGCTGACGAACTGATTGGGCGGAATGGTTGTGGGCAGAGTCACGTCAAATTCGGCGTCGCCTTCGGCATCGGTGCTCACACTGGCCGCACCCAGGTAGAACTCACCCTCGCCGTAGCCACTGGGATCGGCCTCGGCGCTGTAATAGAAATCGAGCGTGAAGGTGATGTTGGGGTTACTATTCAGAGAACCTCGAATAACCGTAGTGCCATTGGCATAACCCTGGGCAAAGGTGATGACCGGGTAGTTTTGCAGGTTGTTGCCGCCGGTGTCCAGGTCGTCATCATCGTTGATATTCACGCCATCGGGCCAGCGCAGATCGATGCCCAGCTGCGAATTGGCGTAGATGCGGTTGCCGCGAATCGTATTGCGCAGGCCAGTATTGCCCACTCTCACGCCGCTGTAGAATGCCGAGATTGTGCCATTGTGGGCGATAAGGTTGGCTTCCCCAGGTTCGGTACCGCCGATCACATTGTCATTGCCCGATAGGAAAAGCCCGTGCTGCCCATTGCCCAGCGGCGTGACGCCATCCGCACCCACGCCAATCCGATTGCCGGTGATCAGCATATTGGACGAATGGGTACTGATGCCTTCATAGGTGTGGCCAGAGATGACATTGTCGCGGATGATCGTGGGAGCGTACGAGGTGCTACCGATGCCGACATTGTTGGGCAGCGCTGCCAGACCAGTGGCGTCTACCCCCATCCAATTTCCGGCGATGATCGTGGGTGGCGCGTCAGGGTTGGGCAGGTTGTTGAAGTAGATAGCGTACGTGGAGACATTGGTATTGCCGGAGATCAGGTTACCTTCCAGGTCGTCGGAGACGCCGTCGCTATTGGTGCCGATGCGGTTGCCGTAGCCGCCCAGCAGGATGCCGGCGCGCGGCGAACTGCCGGTTCCATTGCGGATGGCAACCATGCCAGTGATGTCGGTGCCGATCTTGTTGCCGGCGACGACGTTGTTACGCGCCCCGGTTTGCTGCAGCATCACGCCAAAATCGATGTTGCCGGAAATCAGGTTGCCTTCCAATTCGTCAGAAACACCATCGCCATCCGTGCCGATGAGATTGTCATACGCGACGTAGACACGCACGCCTTCCGCCTGGATACCTACGCTAGCCGTGCCGCTGGCGTTGGTGCCAATCAGATTGCCGGAGATGCGGTTGTGGTGGCTCTCGTTAAGGTTGCTTGTGCCGGTCAGGTTGATGTTGAGGATGCTGCCGCTGATGACGTTGCCTTCCAGCGCATCGCCTTGCCCGTCGCCATCAGTGCCGATGACCGTGTAACTGGCTTCCTGCACCAAAATACCGGCGGCGGCGACGGTCTGATTGTTTGTACCCACAGCCGCTGTTCCCGCCGCATTCAGGCCAATGTAATTGCCCATAATCAGGTTGCCCACAGTGGCGGGCTGATAGATCCAGATATTCTGCGCGACGTTGGCCGAGATGACGTTGCGCTCGGCCACATCGTTGACGCCGTCGGCATTGGTGCCAATGCGGTTGTTGCTAGAGCCGCCGTCAATCCAGATGCCGCGCGTATTAGCAACCCGCGTATCGCCGGCGAAGTTCGTGCCGATATAGTTGCCGTAGATCCAGTTGCCGCCGCCGGTTTGCAGGCGAATGCCACCGGCGAAGCCGCCAATCGCAAAGCCATTGATCACCAACCCGCGCACGACGCTGCCGCCGCCGGTGAGGGTGAGGCCGACGGCCTGAGGACCCGCCAACGCGCCATTGATTTCGATGAGGGGTGGGCCGGTGTAGCTACTGCCGCCCTGACTCCAGCCGTCAAGGGTGACCGGATCAGTGATGGTAGGAAGCGCCGAAGCAGGCTGAATGGTTTGCTGGCTCCCAGTTATCCCAACCGCGAACGCGATCGTATCCATGCCAGGGTTGGCATTGGCATCAAGGATGGCCTGGCGCAACGAACCAGGGCCACTATCGGCAGTGGTCGTCACGACCAACGTAGATGTCAGCAGCAACGGTTCGGCGCGCACCAGGGTGCCCACATGGCCCACCAGCAGCAACCCGACAAGCAAGAGCATCACGCTCGCCACGTATCGCGTCCGTCGAAACATCCCACCAACTAGCCAGCGCATCGTTGACTCCTGTCGCCATATGAGGAAAATCGGGGATGCACCCATCATAGCATCCAGGTGTCCACAAATTGTCGCCACGAGCGCTTGAGCCTAGAGCCAAGATCTTGCACATGCGGGCTACTCGTATTGATGCAAAGGCGCAAAGTTTTTCGCGTAGGTGCGCTCACCCTTCACGCCTTCGCGCCTTCGCGTGAGCTTCTTTCAATCGTCTTGGGTCAAGAACCACGGCAGAAGAGGCAATTGCCCAAATATCGCACCATAAACACTAGTCAAAAGCGTTTACTTTCTATATAATAGAAAAAAACAACGACCCTCCTCGCATGGCTTTATCCCAAGGAAACATAGTATGCGTGCTCGCCGTTTGCTTCCACTGGCCGTTCCGTTACTCGTTATTACTGCTATCATAAGTAGTATTCTCTGGACACAGCATATTGAGGCGCGTCACCCGCGGGCCGATTTTGTGCCCCCGGTGAGCTACCGTGAGGCGCGGGCTGCGGTGGTTGCGGCCCAGGCCAACGAGGCGGCTTTCCGTGCCAGCCAGTTCCAACAGGCGGGCATCGTGAACGCAGAACAATTGCCTCGGATGCAGACCGTCTATTTTGCGCAGACGGGGCATCACGTGAGCAACCGCAGTGGCTTTCTCAACTTCTGGCGGGCGAATGGTCAAATCCATACCTTTGGCTATCCGCTCACCGAAGAGTTTGTCGAAGATGGGCGCATTGTGCAATACTTCGAACGAGCCCGCTTCGAGTACCATCCCGAGTTGCCTGCCGATGAACAGGTGCAACTCGGGTTGCTGGGGCGTGATATGCTGGCCTACCAGGGTTTCCCGGCCCCGATCGAAGATCCACAGACAGGCGTGCTCTACTTCCCCGAAACGGGCCACACCCTCTGGGGCGAGTTCCGGAAAGCCTGGGAAAAGCGGGGTGGCATGCGCATCTTCGGCTTCCCATTGAGCGAAACCGTTGACGAAGGCGGGCGGCTCGTCCAGTATTTCGAGCGGGCCAAGTTCATCTATTTCCCCGAGGATCTGCCGAGTTTCTTCCAGAGCATGCGCGCTTCGACGGGCTACCGGATCAACTCGCTCCACGAGATTCAACTGAGCGATCTCGGTCGGCAACTGGCCCAACTCCGTGGGGTGAATATTGCCCCGGTCACGCAGATGCCGGGCACGTTGACCTGGCACCCCGCCATCTGGGAGCGCCGCATCGAAGTGAGCCTCAGCGAGCAGTGGCTGAGCGCCTACGAAGGGGATCTGCTCGTTTTCCGTGCGCCCGTTGCCACCGGAAGGGACGGCTTCAACACGCCAGTCGGCGAATATGCGATCTACCTCAAATACCCAATGCAGACGATGGCCGACTGCTTGGGAGGCGAGTGCTGGGAAGTCCCCAACATCCCGTGGGTACAGTATGTTGTGGGTGGCGTAGCCCTGCACGGTAGCTACTGGCACGACAACCACGGCACGGGTATCCGTGCCTCACACGGCTGCATCAACCTGCGCATCGATGATGCCCAGTGGCTCTACGGCTGGGCCGACCTGGGCACGCGCGTCATCATCTCGTACTAACGAGCGCTCATCTTGCGCAACAAACAGCGAGGCGTGATGTAGGCATTGCTACATCACGCCTCGCTGTTACCCATACTGGCGGGGAGGGAGGGATTCGAACCCTCGAGGGGATTGCTCCCCTAGCGGTTTAGCAAACCGCCGCACTAGGCCTCTATGCGACCTCCCCGTACGTACGCAACAAGCTAAAACTGGAGGGGGCGGTGGGATTCGAACCCACGGGACGTATTGCTACGCCCTTCGGTTTTCAAGACCGACGCGATAAACCGGGCTCCGCCACACCCCCACTGGTTTTGTCCGGCAGAAGATCTGGCAGGCGGGACAGGAATCGAACCTGCAACCTGCGGATTTGGAGGCCGCTGCTCTGCCAATTGAGCTACCCGCCTTCGCACAGCGAGATAATACCACACTCTGCCTGGCTTTGCAACCGGCCGTTAGCGCTGGTATAGGGCGATCGCATCATACGAAACCGGATACAACGGGGCACCCGCAAGGGGTGCCCGTACCGGGGCGGGGGCCGAATCCGGTGTACG
>NZ_LYXE01000037.1 GCF_002532075.1 Candidatus Chloroploca asiatica
CTCGCCGTCGTGTGGGTGATCAGGCTGGTGTGGACATCCGCCTCATCGATGGCGTCATCCACCGCGGTCACTTGCACGCTCTGGGCGGTGTTCCAGTTCTGCGGCGTGAAACTCACCGTCGTGCGGTTCACGCTGACCTGCGCCGCATCGACGGCCAGCGTAATCGTCACCGGCGCGGTCGGCTCGCTCAACAAGCGCACGTTGTAGCTCGCACTTGCGCCACCCTCGGTCACGTCGAGCGTCGTCGGCGTGATCGCCACGCCCGCCGTGTCGTTGTCGGTAATCCGCACCGTCACGGTGGGCAACGGGGTAAAGCGGGCCGTCGCCTGATTGTAGTTCGGGTCGGCACTCGCCGTCGTGTGGGTGATCAGGCTGGTGTGAACATCCGCCTCATCGATGGCGTCATCCACCGCGGTCACTTGCACCGTCTGCGCTACATTCCAGTTCCCCGGCGTGAAGGTGAGGCTGCTCCGGTTGACGCTGACCTGGGCCGCGTCACGCACCAGCGTGATCGTCACCGGCGCGGTCGGTTGGCTCTCCAGGCGCACGTTGTAGCTCGCACTTGTGCCGCCCTCGGCGACGTCGAGCGTCGTTGGGGTGATCGCCACGCCCGCCGTATCGTTGTCGGCAATCCGCACCGTCACCGTCGGCAACGGGGTAAAGCGCGCCGTCGGCTGGTTGTAGTTCGGGTCAGCACTCGCCGTCGTGTGGGTGATCAGGCTGGTGTGAACATCCGCCTCATCGATGGCGTCATCCACCGCGGTCACTTGCACCGTCTGCGCTACATTCCAGTTCCCCGGCGTGAAGGTGAGGCTGCTCCGGTTGACGCTGACTTGGGCCGCGTCACGCACCAGCGTGATCGTCACCGGCGCGATCGGTTGGCTCTCCAGGCGCACGTTGTAGCTCGCACTTGCCCCGCCCTCGGCGACGTCGACCGTCGTCGGGGTGATCGCCACGCCCGCCGTGTCGTTGTCGGTAATCCGCACCGTCACGGTGGGCAACGGACGGAACGGCGCCGTCGGCTGGTTGTAGTTCGGGTCAGCACTCGCCGTCGTGTGGGTGATCAGGCTGGTGTGGACATCCGCCTCATCGATGGCGTCATCCACCGCGGTCACTTGCACGCTCTGGGCGGTGTTCCAGTTCTGCGGCGTGAAGGTGAGGCTCGTGCGGTTGACGCTGACCTGGGCCGCGTCGCGCACCAGCGTAATCG
>NZ_LYXE01000038.1 GCF_002532075.1 Candidatus Chloroploca asiatica
TTACGCTATGATCTTGGTGACGACACCGGAGCCAACGGTACGTCCACCCTCACGGATGGCAAACCGCAGACCTTCTTCGATGGCGACGGGCACGATCAATTCGACCCCCATCACCACATTGTCGCCTGGCATCACCATCTCCATGCCCTCGGGCAATTGGATGCTGCCGGTCACGTCGGTCGTGCGCACATAGAACTGCGGCCGGTAGCCTGGGAAGAACGGCGTATGCCGCCCACCCTCGTCTTTCTTCAAGACGTAGACCTGGGCTTCAAACTTCTTATGTGGCTTGATCGACCCGGGCGCACAGAGCACCTGCCCGCGCTCGACATCCGTCCGCTCCACGCCACGCAACAGACAACCCACGTTATCGCCGGCGAGCCCCTCATCGAGCGTCTTTTGGAACATCTCAACGCCGGTCACCACCGTCTTGGTCGGGGCACCCTCTTCCATCCCCACGATCTCAATCGTCTCACCCACCTTGACCTTGCCCCGCTCAACACGGCCCGTTACCACGGTACCGCGGCCCTTAATGCCAAAGACATCTTCGACGGGCATCAGGAACGGCTGGTCAACGGCGCGCTGCGGCGTCGGGATATAGGCATCGACGGCCGCCATCAGTTCCAGAATGGGCTGATACTCGGGCGCGTTGATATCCTTGCTGTCGCTCTCGAGCGCCACGCGGCCCGACCCGCGGACAATCGGAATATCGTCGCCGGGGAAATCGAACTTCGAGAGCAATTCGCGCAACTCCAACTCCACCAATTCGAGCAACTCGGGGTCGTCCATCATATCAACCTTATTCAGGAAGACGACCATGGCGGGCACCTGCACCTGGCGCGCCAGCAAGATGTGCTCGCGGGTCTGCGGCATCGGGCCATCGGGAGCCGAGACCACCAGGATGGCCCCGTCCATCTGCGCGGCCCCGGTAATCATATTCTTGATATAGTCGGCGTGGCCCGGGCAGTCCACGTGGGCATAGTGCCGATTATCGGTCTGATACTCCACGTGACGAATGGCGATCGTAATGCCGCGTGCGCGCTCTTCGGGCGCATTATCAATCTGGTCGTAATCAACAAACTGTGCGGCCCCACGCAGCGCCAGCACCTTGGTGATGGCGGCGGTCAGGGTCGTCTTGCCATGGTCTACGTGCCCAATCGTGCCGATGTTTACGTGCGGCTTCGTCCGCTCGAATTTCTGCTT
>NZ_LYXE01000039.1 GCF_002532075.1 Candidatus Chloroploca asiatica
AGGTCGGTCACGATCACCTGCGGGTGGTAGCCTTTGGCCTTCAGTGCCAGCAGAAAGGCCTGCGCACTCGCCGTGCCCGCCTGTGGGGCGATGGCGATGTGCAACAAGTCGGAGCTGAAGCAGTCCACCGCCACCGAGACGTACATCCAGCGAGAGCCGTGCTTCCCCGGCACATGCACGCGCACCCACTTCTCGTCCACGCCAACCACCCCACTGCTGCGCACCACCCCAAACAGCGCCGCCACTGGCAGCAACTGCCCACCGAACTGACTGACCCAGCGGGAGGCCGTTGCGGTCGAGATCCCCAATCCCGCCGCCACCCGTCGGTAGCTGCCCCGCCCCAGTTCGTAGGCTCCCAGCGCCGCCAGGTGCACCTCCGCCCGCCAGGGCGAATGGGGCAGCAGGTCGGATGGCAGGTTGGTAAAGGTCTGGTGCGGGCAGGCCGGATTCTGGCAGGAGTACCGGAAGACGTCCACGGTTTGGGGCTGACCCTGGGCGTCCCAATAGTGTTTCAGACGCGGCGTGCGGCTTTTGCGCCGGACCTGACTGCCGCCGCAGTGCGGACAGTGGACGGTCGCGTCGTCGACAGCGTGCCAGTCGCCGCAGCGCACCTGCTGGAGGTGCGCTGCCCAGGGCAGCGGCCGCTCCAACTCGCGGCCCGAGCCCAGGCCGAGTTCCGTGCGCAGCGCCAGCAGTTCGCGCAGATCGCCCTGCTGTTCGACCACCGGGCGCGTGCCGGCCTCCAGGTGAGCCTGGAGTTGGTCGATCTGGGCAAAGAGCTGCTGCACCAGCCAGTCGTCCTTGGGGCGGAGCGTCTCAGCGCTGAGTTGGAAGCGCTCGCGCAGCACGCGTCGAACCGCGAGCAGCCCACTGTCCTGACCCAGGTGGGTGATGGCGTGTTCGCTGAGCACCAGACCCTCGGCCGCAGCGGCCGCCTGCACCTCGGCGACGGACCACCAGAGGTGGCGCGCCCAGCACTGGATGAGCGCCTGCTGCTGCGCACGAGGCAGGAGGGGGCCATCACGGCGGCTCATCAGGCGTTGCCAGTCACCCGCCTCGTGATAATCCTCCCACCGACTGAGCAATTCCTGGAGCGTGTCGAACCAGCCCGCCAGCCAGGTCTGGCAGAGGAACGGTCGTTGCCCGGGATACGCC
>NZ_LYXE01000040.1 GCF_002532075.1 Candidatus Chloroploca asiatica
CCTGCACCTTGAGCGCGTCGGCTTCGCTCAACAAGGATTATGTGGCGGCTTCGCGCCACATGAATCCTTAGTTCGTTGGGCGGCCCGCAACCCATAACGCCCTTCCATGGTAAACAGCTATTGAGGGTATGGTTCATGAGTCGTTCCGCATACGGCTCGGTGCTGACAACGTGTATGAGGTTATCATAAACCATATACACTCCATCCGGAAATACCTTACCCTAGAGATAAAATATCAGGATAAGAGTAAACAATATACCCTCTTCGCGCACTCCCTGAGGCTGGACGCGCCGTAGTGTGCTCGGCTCTATGGTATACTTTCGTTGGCGACCATGCATGCGAAGGTACGACCTGTGGCATACTCTATCGAGTACACGGATAGCGCGATCGAAGATATCGCCTATTTTACCAAATACGAACGGGGATTGATCGTCACCGCGATTGAAACGCAACTCACCCACGAACCGCTCCGCGAGGTGCGGAATCGGAAGCCAATGGAACCCAATGCGCTGGCCCGCTGGGAAGTTCGTGTCGGGAAGTACCGGATCTTCTATGATGTGGAAGTCAGTGACCGTGTGGTTCTGGTCAAAGCGGTGGGCTGGAAAGAGCATCATCGGCTCTACATTCGTGGCAAGGAGTATATCTTATGAAAACCGTAGACCTTACGCGTGTCGTCGATGCGGTGGAAGAACTGCTCGATCTTGCAACTGACGATGGTGTCTTGCTTCGACTGCCCAATGGGAAAGTCTTTTTGCTTCGCTCAGTAGTGGAAGACGATGAGGAGCATGACGATTTCGCCGATGAAATTGCGCGAACACGCCAGAATAGTGCGCTGATGGCGTTGCTTGAGGCACGGTCGCAGGAGCAGGCACGCATCCCGGCGGAAGAAGCACGGCGTCGCCTTGGATTAGATACCTAAACGATTGAAGGCATATACAAAAATATATATTATTTTAGCATATAAAACAGATTAAAGTGTTAGTAAGTAAAGCTGCATATCGTCGATCATTGTGGTAATTATCGTCAACCGCACGGGTACGATTCCGCGCCATAATCGTTGCGGGGAGCGATCAATCATTGACAGTAAACACAAATATATGCCGTTGTTCTGCGGTAAATGCGCCTCTGGTGTCAGCCACGCCGCCCAACATGGCTCGCAGGTGACGCCGCTGGCGCATCCCGTAACCTGGCGTTTTTTTACAAAGCCGTCGTATGCCGTCAGCCGTGCCCACTATCGAACCTGCCAGCGGCGCACCTGAAGCCCGGCGTTGGGCGGCAACTTTCCTCACATCGCAACGTCCTCACCATCGCGAAGCAGTTTGCTACCAACGCCGACACCGGCTACAATACCGCATGGTATCAGTCTCTGGAAAGGCGGAGGAGATGAACACAACAACAGTTCAGAGTGTCGTTGCTGCCGCTCAAGCGTTGTCGCCCACAGAACAGTTTGAGGTTATTCAAGCGCTCACGCGCGTGCTTCAGCAGCGGTATCTTGGTACCGTTTCTTTTTCCGTTACCCAGACGCCGATTATTCCGCTTCCTGCAACGGTTCGTCGAACACCGCCAGTCACAAATCTTGCTGATTTTGCCGCTGACTTTTGGCCGGAGGATGAAACAGCCGATGACATTACGACCTATATCGCCCAACAACGAGCGACTGACCGAGCACGTGATTTGCCTGACCAAGAACTGCTATGAGCACAGTACTTGTTGACACCAATGTCGTGTCCTACCTGTACAAGCAGGACACACGAGGATTGTTGTATGAGCCCCATTTGATTGGACAAGAAGCCGCAATATCGCTGATGACGATGGCTGAATTGTTGCAATGGGCGGTGGTTCGCAATTGGGGTTTGCCGCGCGTGCAACAGTTAGAAGCTACTGTGACCCATACGTACACGATTGTGCCACCTGATGTCGACACCTGCCGTTGGTGGGCAAGCGTTCGCGCGCAACGTTCAGCTCGTGGCCTACCGATTTCGCCGCAAGATGCGTGTGTAGCAGCGACAGCACTTCAGTATGGTATCGCGCTGATAACACATAATCCTGACGACTTTGAGCACATACCTGATTTACGCATTATCACCGAGAAGAAGTAGCGACGCTGCGACGAACAGCAGACCGTTATCGAAGGGTTGCCGCCCAACACCGCATGCAGGCGACCGGCGGAATCGGGGCGATTTTCGGAATCAGATTCGTGCCAACCGTCGTGCCGATCTCTCGGCGTGATGTGCCGCCGGCGCCTGATGCG
This sequence comes from Candidatus Chloroploca asiatica, assembly GCF_002532075.1. Classification (GTDB taxonomy): domain Bacteria; phylum Chloroflexota; class Chloroflexia; order Chloroflexales; family Chloroflexaceae; genus Chloroploca; species Chloroploca asiatica. Next base: position 2,252 of record NZ_LYXE01000040.1, read on the forward strand.
GATCGTTGGGCGGTCTATCAAAGCTATTTCCAGTTGAAGGCCGTATCAACAAAACGTCGGTAGCGCAAGCTTGTGGCTGGCAGTTTTCACGCGCAGCGGTTGGAAAGAACGCCTATCCTCCTTGTTTTTACCTCTCTGCTATAATAAAATAACGTATCATCGCTTTCGAAAAAACGATTAACATTCATCGTGGGAGAATATTATGGACATAACGACCACACAAAGTATGCCCGCAGTTAAGTACGAGGCAATCGTACAGGAAAACGGGCATATTGAACTACGCGTTCCGTTCGCGCCAGGAAAGCGGGTCGTTGTCTTTGTGCTTCAAGAACAAGAAGAACAAGATATGTTCGTCGATCTTACCCATGCTGCCACAAGCAGCCTGGAATTCTGGGATCATCCTTTTGATGATGAGGATTGGAATAATGCTTGACCAAGGGGCAATTGTCCTCATCCCAGTGCCGTTTACCGACCTTTCATCAACAAAACGTCGGCCAGTGATCGTCATCTCCAGTGCAACGTATAATCAGACGACATCGGATATGATTGTGGTGGCGATGACATCAAACCCAGCCCAAACACCATACAGCTTCACGATAACGAACCAGGATCTTGTGGAAGGCTCGCTTAATCGGCCCGGACAAGTACGGACAGATAAAATCTATACGCTATCCCAGAGTATCGCCGTGCGTGTTTTCGGAAGGGTGAAAATAGAGACGCTAGAGAGAATAAAAGAACTGCTGAATAAAGCAACACAGATAGAGCAATAACAGCACTGCCCGCCCGCCCAACATGGCGCTGTAGCACGACGCCGCTGGGGCGTCCGCGAACCTGGCGCGTTTTTCATACGTTTTCATACGTGTCGCGTGCTGCCAGCTGTGCCATCTATGAACACTGCCAGCGGCGCGGCTGAAGGCCAGGCGTTAGGCCACCCTCAACCCGTACGCCGTTCGCTCCAAGGTCGCATATCGTGTCTGTCGAGTGAAGAACGCCTGAACGACGTATGCTATCATTTGCAGCCAGCGTGAGAAAAGCCAATGCGTCACGCGAACGCCGTATAGCCGCACGCACCCAGACCGTAGCGTACGCGTAGCGATCCCGATCGCCGGGTGTGTCGAAAGATGCCTGATTGTGTATCCGTTTTGCGCACTGCAATCACGTACACGCCCGTCGTCCATCCCATCTCCGGCCCAACATCGCACTGTAGCCGACGCCGCTGCACGGCCCCAAACCTGGGCGAGTCTGCCAGCGCCGGCGCGTGCCATCAGCAGTGCCATCTATGACGGTCGCAGCAGCGCAGCTAAGCGCTAGCGTTGGGCGGCCCTCAACCCGTAGCGCCGCTGTGGGGCACGATGCGGTATACTAGGAGGCAGAGAGATTGTTCACCCAAAGGAGAACAACCATGACCGCTCTGCTTGAACAAGCCCTTGCCGAAATGCAGCGTCTATCGCCTGCGCAGCAGGATGCGATTGCAGCGCTCATTTTGGAAGAATTAGCAGATGATGCGCGCTGGGATGAGGCGTTTGCACAATCCGGCGATGTACTTGCACGTTTGGCCCAGAAAGCACGTGCTGAGAAGCAGGCAGGTAAAGCGAAGCTGATGGGGTTTGATGAACTGTGAATTCGTACCTCACCGACGACTTTGTCACCGCCTTTCGGGCCTTACCCGCGAATGTGAAGGACGTTGCTCGCAAGAATTACCGCTTGTGGAAAGCGAATCCCGGGCACCCGAGTCTCCACTTTAAGCGTGTGCATTCAACAGAGCCTATCTACTCGGTGCGGGTCGGGCGAGGATGGCGCGCGCTCGGGGTGATGGACGATACAAGCATCACCTTATCATTTGCTTACGTAGATTAGCATCATCTCTTTAAAGCTTCACACTAAAGAAAAGACATATATTTGAGTTGTATGATTTACACAAGTTTTTGAAGAAGTAACCTATGATATACTATCTTTAGGGGATCGCTATTCAGCCACGTAAACTTAACTACGAATGTCTTGGAAATGCAGAGCCACACCTTCATTGGCATATCTTTCCCCGCTACGCGGATGATCCCAGTCCGGGAACAAGCTCTTGGAAGGTTGACCGCACTGTACGTTACCATGAGCAGTATCGTCCTACCAGCGAGGAGCGGCAACAGCTCAAAGAATCACTCTTGGAGGAACTCCGAAAACAATCACTATTGTCACTCATTCGCACCTGGAAAGAGTAGTAGTGCATAATTATTAACAGTCTTCGCGTACATTTCCTATCTCCAAGCGAAAAATGCCGCTTTCATGTCAACCAGCCGCCCAACATCGCTCGCACCTGACGCTGCTGGCGCGGCCCGCAACTTGGCGTTTTTTTAGCGCACCGTCTCGTGCCGTCGCTCGTCTCGTTCTACGGAAGCCGCCAGCGGCGCCGCTGAAGCCCGGCGTTAGGTGGCGTATAGCCAGACTCTACCCTCTTGACACGGGAGGCAAAGAACATTACCATACCTAGACAGACTAGACAGGAGCTAAGGTATGAGCCGCACATGGCAACTCCAAGAGGCCAAGAATAAGTTCAGCGAAGTCGTCGAAGAAGCCATCAAGCATGGGCCACAGATAGTTACGAAACGTGGCGTTGACACCGTTATTGTGATTTCATACGAGCAATATCAAAAGCTTCTCTTGAGTCAACACAAGCTCTCTGAGTTCTTTCGTGCCTCCCCTTTAGTAGACGTTGAAGAGGAACTTGACCTAGCGCGTGATTCTCGGCCAGCACGAGGTGATATTGAGCTATGAAATATCTTCTTGATACAAATGTCGTATCTGAGTTAATCAAGAAGCAGCCAAATCCGAATGTCGTGCAATGGGTAGATGCACAAGACGCAACTCGAATGTATCTCAGCGTGATTACGCTTGGCGAAATACGGAAAGGTGTAGAAAAGCTTCCACCGTCACCACGAAAAGAAAAAATCTTTACCTGGTTATCATCGGAGCTCCTTCTTCGATTTGATGGACGTGTTCTCCCACTTACGACAGAGGCCATGTTACGCTGGGGAGAACTTACCGGACAATTAGAAATGCAAGGCACTATTCTCTCGGCCATAGACTCTCTTATTGCTGCGATCGCTCTTCACGCGCAATGCACGCTCGTTACGCGAAATACCGATGATTTTCGGGGTATAGGCATTCCGTTACTGAACCCGTGGAAGACGAGACCAGAAGAAACAGCGTAAGGGTGTCACGTATTCCGAGCGGGGCATACGTAAGACATACAGACATAACGACTACACACTGACAAACCAATTCGATCCTCGTCTCGATCTCGTGATGCTGCCAGCGGCGCCGATGAAGGCGGGTGTTCGGCGGCATTGCTCAGTGTATGAGGTTCAGAATGAAAAAGCGTGAGTTTTTGAAGGAGAGAGACCTTGACAGCCGGTATAACTTTTGTCATACTCTCGTTATGAAAACAGCCATCTCTCTTTCAGACCCGCTGTTTGCCGCAGCAGAGCAGTACGCACAGGATAAGGGTCTCTCCCGCAGCGGCCAATGCGGCGCTGCTTCAGCAGTTGAACTGGAGCGACACCCAGGACTACGAAAACGTCAAAGCGGTCTACCAGCACTATCTGGGCTTCTTCGACGGCAATCCGGCTAACTTGCACCCGCTGCCGCCGGAGGCTGCCGGCAAGAGATATGTCGAGTTTATGGGCGGCGCGGACAATCTGCTGACGCAAGCGCGGGCATCGTTCGAGAAGGGCGAGTACCGCTGGGTGGCGCAGGTGGTCAACCATCTCGTCTTCGCCGACCCGGACAACCAGGCCGCGCGTGCGCAGCGGGGGTGCCAACGCCATCCATGTCATTCCGAACGCAGTGAGGAATCTTCGCTGCGGCGCATGGAAGACCCCTCGCTCCGCTCGGGGTGACACGGCGGGCGCAGCGGGGTGACACGGCGGGCGCAGCGGGGTGACACGGCGGGCGCAGCGGGGTGACACGGCGGGCGCAGCGGGGGTGCCAACGCCATCCATGTCATTCCGAACGGAGTGAGGAATCTTCCCTGCGGCGCATGGAGGACCCCTCGCTGCGCTCGGGGTGACACGGAGGATGCCTTGGGATGGTCATGACCCGCACGTCATATGAAAAACCTACCCCCAAGAGGCCCCACCCTCGTACGGGCACGGCGCCGCCCGTGCCATCACCGCCCCCGCACCATGCTGCCCCAAAATCACAGCCCATCACACCATCACAAAAATCATAGTTAAGACCCCGCACGCCACCGCCCCCTCGGCGCACGAAAACGCGCCGGTGCCCCACGCACACGTCGCACACGCCGCTCAGGGCGCAACGCCGCCAACGCCGCCTCGGCTAGCGCAACGAGCCGGTCAGGGTCACCTTCAGCACCTGCGCTCCGCGCCACCTGCCGCACCGCCTGAGCAATCGCCCGCAACCCGGCCTCCTCCTCCTCCTCCGAAGCCTCGGGCACCGCCACCTTCACCGCCGCCTCAGTCGCCCATCGGATCAACGGGGCCGCCTGTACATCAAGCAAATCACCCGTCAACCCCTCATCCTCCATCAATCGCTCAGCCGCCATCTCCTGGCGCGGCGTCAATTTCTCGCCCATACAAACTCCCCTCGGCTCACTCTTATGTGCAAGGTATTGAATTAAAAAAACGCCAGCAATGCTGGCGTTTTTTTAGCAAGCTTCCTCGAGTCACAAATCCCCACTCACAACCGCGAACGCGGATCAAGCGCGTCGCGTAACCCATCCCCTACATAGTTAATGCACAGCACCGCCAGAAAGATCAAAAAGCCGGGAAATAAGACCATCCACGCCGCAAAATCAAGAAAGTTCTGCCCGTCATAGAGCAACCGCCCCCAGGTTGGTACGTCGGGCGGAAACCCGAGCCCCAGGAATGAGAGCACCGACTCGGTGATGATCGCCGCCCCAACACCAATCGTCGCCGCGACGATGATCGGCCCCAGCGCGTTCGGCAAAATATGCTTGAACATGATCTTGGGCTCGGTGACGCCCAATGCCCGCGCTGCTTCCACAAATTCCTTCTCTTTCAACGAAAGAAAAGAACTCCGTACCAGCCGCGCAACCGTCATCCAGTTCAAGATGCCGATCACAAAGACGATCAAGACAAAAATGCCCGTCTCCGGGCCGAGCGCACGACGTAAGGTGTCACGAAAGAGAAAGATCAAAAGCAAGAGCAATGGCACAACCGGCAAAGCGAGAAAAAGATCGGTAATGCGCATTAAAATACTATCGATGCGTCCACCGAAAAAGCCAGCGACAGCCCCGATCAAGGTGCCAACCGTAATCGAGATCAGCATCGCCGCAACGCCAACCGAGAGCGATACCCGCCCTCCAAGCATAACGCGGGCCAGCATGTCGCGCCCAAGATCATCGGTGCCCATCGGGTGCTCAAGACTCGGCGGCAGCATGCTCTTGCTAAAATCAATTTTGCGCGGGTTGCCCCCATACACCAGTGGCCCGACTGCCACCATGATCACAAGCAAGCAAAAGATCACCGCACCAACAACGGCCATCCGGTGCCGCCGGAAACGCCGCCACGCATCCCCCCACAGCGTCCGTGGTGCCTTCGTTGGTTGTAAACGTGACAGTTGCTGAAGGGTCAGATTCGGCGCTGCTGGCGTTGTTTCGAGTGGTGGATTGGCTTCTGACATGCCGCTTCCTTTACTCATATCGGATTCTCGGATCGAGAATTCCATATAACACATCAACAATCAAGTTAAAACTGACCACCAGCACCGCAAAAATGAAGGTGATCGCCATCACCACCGGGGTATCTGAGTTCTGGATCGAGCGGATCAGCAATTCACCAATGCCGTTGATCCGAAAGATCTGTTCGGTGACAATCGCCCCCGTGAAGATCGTCGGGACACCAAGCGCGATCAGGGTTGCCACCGGAATCATGCTGTTGCGCAAGACGTGCCACAAAATCACACTTCGTTCGTTCAACCCTTTGGCCCGCGCCGTCCGCGTGTAATCCATTGGCAGATTCTCCATCATCGAAGCCCGCACAAAGCGGGTCAGTGTGCCTGTCTGATAGAGTGCCAGCACTGTCACTGGCATAATCATCTGCTTCACCTGCTGCCAGAAGCTGTTCCAGTCAGTGACTTGCAGCGTCGAGTTGTAGATAAAGGGCAACCAGCGGAGGTTGACCGAGAAGATCAGGATGAGTAAGAGGCCAGTAAAAAAGGTGGGTACAGAAAAACCAATAAACGCAAAGGTTGTTGCAATATTATCAAAGGCTGAATAGGGTTTCACTGCCGAAATGATCCCAATCGGGATCGCCAGACAAATCGAAATGATATACGCTAGGCCAATCACTTGCAGGGTCTGCGGCAACCGTTGCCCAATCAGATCAATCACCGGCACACGCGCCGCAAACGAAAAGCCCCAGTCGCCGCGCATCAAGGCTCCGAGCCATTTGAAATAGCGGATGTACCACGGATCATTCAACCCGAGCGAGGCGCGAATCTGCTCACGTACCTCGGGTGGTACCGATGGATCGGCAGCAAACTGTGCGAGCGGATCGCCCGGCGCCAGCGCCAGTACCGCAAAGATCACCAGGCTGATCCCCAAGAGCGTCGGGATGGCAAACAAAATCCGCCGAATGATATAACGACCCATATGCACCACTTGCTTTGGCCCCAAGCAGTCAGTGAAACTGACTGCTTGGGGCCAAACAAAAGCTTTACTCTTTATACCAGTTCGCTACGTCCCACAACTCCGAGTCCCACCCCGAGGGGTTGTAACCACGGAGGTCATTGCTCGCACCGGCAACACGCGGGCGTGCAACCAGCGGAATCATCGCGACATCCGAGCTAATCAGGGCATCCATCGCCAGCGCGATTTCGACCCGCCGATCAGCATCGGTCTCGCCCCGCAACTCTTCACAAAGGGCATCATACTCGGCGTTCTGCCAGCGCATGTTGTTCTGCCCACGCCACTCGTTCTCGCGCTGCGAGGCCTGCTCCGAGATCCACTGGCACAGGTGCGCCGTTGGATCGGGTTCGCTCGCCCCGGTGGTGTACATCTGGATATCGGCAAAGAAGTGCCCGATGTTGTCCGGGTTGCCCACATCACTGCCAAAGAAGACACCAGCATCAACGCTCTTCAGCTCAGTCTCAACACCAATCTCTTCCCAGTTGGCCTTGATCAGCTCCTGCGTCTTCTGCCGCAGTGTGTTGACGCTCGTCTGGAAGAGCACGCTCAACCGTACGCCGTCCTTGACCCGAATGCCATCGGCACCACGCTCCCAGCCAGCTTCGTCCAGCAGGGCATTGGCCGCGTCAATATCCTGCTCACAATCACCATAGAAGTCATCTGGCCCTGAAGCAAATGGCTCGTACCAGAGCAATGAACAGGTCGGGAAGCCCGTCGGTCCATAGAGCTGCTCCGAGATAGCCCGACGATCAATCGACAGCGCCAGCGCCTGTCGCACAGCCAGATCGGTCAGGAAGGGGTGCGGCTGGCTCAACTGGCCACGCTCGTCACCAAGCGTCGCGTCAACATTGGTGAAGTTGATCAGCAACCGCTCGACGTTCGCCGTGTTGTACGGTACCAGCACGCCCTGGCCACCCTGGTTGATCAACTGCTGCAAGACGGCAGCCTCAACCTGCAGGTTCCAGGCCCAGTCGGTTTCGCCCGTCTGGAAGACCGCACGGGCAGCCGAAGGAGCATCGCCACCACCCTTGATTTCGACCCGCTGGAAGAAGGGCTTGTCAGGGTCACGGTAGAATTCGTTGATGTCATACTGAACCGTGTCACCAACGCGGAAGTCAACCAGCTTGTACGGGCCAGTCCCAATCGGGGCCAGGTTGGCTGCCTGACACGCCGCGTCAGTTGAAGCGGCAGCACCCATACAGTCCCCAAACTGGGCCTGCTGAATGATGCGCCCACTGTTGCTGGTAAAGGTCTTGTACGGGTTGGCGTTCGGTGCATCCCAGGTGATCGTGACCGTGTAGTCATCAACCGCCTCAACCGAGGCAATGCCAGAAAAGGCACTGGCCGTTGTACAGGCCGTCGCTTCATCAGCACAGTACTCGTACGTGAAGACGACGTCCGCCGCCGTGAAGTCACTGCCATCCGACCACTTGATGTCGTCACGCAGCGTCCAGGTGATCGAGGTCAGATCCTCGGCAATCCCCCCGTTCTCCAGCGTGGGAATCTCGGTCACAAGCTCGGCTACGAGCTGGCCGTCAGGCCCGATCGAGGCCAGTGGCTCAAGAATCAGGCGCGAGGCGTCCCAGTCCTTGGTGCCAACCGCAAGGTGCGTGTTCAGAATCGTGGGTGCCTGCCAGTAGAGAATGCGCAGCAGATCACCGGCACCACGCCCGGTCGCGGCGGGTGGTTCAGTCGGCGCTTCGGTCGGAGTCTCCGCCGGTGGGGCCGTGGTGGCCTCGGTCGAAGGTGGAGTGGTTGCCTGAGCAGCGGGGGGCTCAGACGTGGGAGCCTGTGCGGGCGGGGCACCGCCACACGCCGCGAGCACCATCGTGAGCACAAGCGTGGCGAGTAGCCAGGTCAAAAGCCGTTTGCGATCCACAAGTACCTCCTGTAGACAAGACAGCGATCAGCCATGTAGATGTCTACCAGCTATGCTGGAAGAGGTGAGGGTGTGAAGACTGCCCCCATCCTCATCATCCCAAAGATAGAGTGAGCCTCACTCCATGCACACAAAGCCCTGGTCTCCACCAGAGTTGTTGCAGCGTTGCCTACACGTTCTTTCTTTTGTTGGCATGCAGGGCCAATCAATTAACGTCAGTTTAAGGGTTGGTTAAAGGTAACACACAAGTCATTCTGCTGTCAAGTCTCTGCCCCGATTTATCTTCATCCGTCAGGACGATAAATTGTGCCGGTTTAGCCCATCAAGAGATACTGTTGGCGAACCCACCATAGGAAGCCCGCTCAGAGCATCTAGCCCATGAGTTTGGCAAACGCTGAGGTTC
>NZ_LYXE01000041.1 GCF_002532075.1 Candidatus Chloroploca asiatica
TTGCTATCATCATCGTACCGCAAAGGTGTTCACATGTGTCGGTTGCCGCTGCTGGCTCTGACTTTGCATCAGCCCTGACTCCCCGCCAACTCCCCGTTTACATGCTCCTGGGCAGATGTTATACTTGGACTTATAGTAATCGGCTTTGGCGATAGCAAAATGGTCACTCCAGAGTCCACGCGTGCCTCTATGATTACACCTGATCAGCCTGATGCATTGCAGCGCTGGCGTGATCGCTTGGTCAAGGTGTTGCTGCGAGCTCTCTTGGTCTTTTTTGGCCTCTACTATCTTGTCTCTTTTGTCGAACTATGGGCAGCGCAACAGTTTGTCACCCTGGGCAGCAGAACGCTCTTGTTGATCCCCCTGTTTATCCTGGTGTTCGTCCCCCGCTATGGGTATCGTCTCCAACTCTACATGCTCTTGAGCATCGGGTTGGGTTTGGCTCTTCTCAGTACAGTGCAGTCCGGGTTGGTCGGTATCGGACGCATCCACCTCCTTTTTACCGTCATTCTGGCCAGTCTGCTCCTTGAGCCACGGCATGCTGTCCCCTTTACCGTGCTTGCGGTGACGTTTGTGGCAGGTCCCCTGGCGGGTATGGCCGTTGGTCTGGTTCCAATCCCATCTGATATTCCTGTGCGTGTCGTGAGCATCGATGAATTGTTGCTCAACGCGCTTGTGGTGGTCATCTATGCGGTGCTGATTGGCAACACCATTGGCTGGTTGATCAACCGGCTTTCCCGTAGTCTGCGTGAAACAGCAACCGCACTGGCCGAGCGTGATCGCCTCAATAACCAACTCGAATTACTCGTTGAGGCGCGGACGGACGATTTGCGTCGGAGTCAGGCCCTGCTTCAGACCTTGCTTGACAATTCTCCTGCTGCGGTCTATGTCAAAAGCACTGATGGACATTATCTCTTGACCAATGTCTTCACCCAACAGGCCCTCAACCTGAGCCAAGTCGAACTAGAAGGCAAGCGCGATTTCGATCTCTTTGGCAACCGGGCGCTGCCCTGGCGGATCCAGGAACAGGAAGCCATCATCCGTGGTCAGCCGATCGAACGTGAAGTTGAACATATGCAAGATGGTACACTGCATACCTACTATGTTACCAAGTTTCCCATCTATGATGCGACCGGAGCAGTGATGGCGGTAGGCGGTATCGCCTATGATATGACCACGCGCAAACTGGCCGAAGAACGCCTAGCCGTCCAGTTGCGCGTGCAACTCGCCATTGCGCGCTGTGCCCGCCAATTGTTGCGCGCCAATGTCGATGATGCGCAGCATCAGGCCCTGCTGATGAGTGTCTTCGATGAGTTTCGTCAGGCTACTGATCTCTATCATATCGGTCTCTATGCCATGCGGACGATCAATGGCATTCCTGCCTATAAAGCTGTCTTTCAATTGCCTGATCCAACGACGATCAATGATGGAACCCCACTGACTGAGATCAATCCAGTCTTTCTTGAGCGCTTGCTCAAAGGTGAGCCTGTTGGTGGCCCGGCAGAAAAGATCTTCATTCCTGGCTCACCGAAACATGCTTTCTGGCAACGCCGCAAGATCGCAGGCATCGCCGCGACCCTTGTTGCCGTCGAAGGGCGTCCCTGGGGTTTCGTTGCCTTTGGCTTCGCAGGACCGTATCGACCGCTTGAACCCGAAGAACTGGCCCCCTTGAGTGCGATGGCCGAGATGGTTGGGGCCTTCTTGCGTCGTCTCGAAGCCAATCGTCTGTTGCGTCGGCGCCTCGATGGTCTGGCTACCCTCAATCAGATTGCCCAGTCGCTGATGAGTTGGACCGATCTGCCGATGGCTCTGCGCACGGTTGGAAGCGCGTTGCTGCCGCTCTTTGAAGCGAACCGTCTTGCTATCTGGCTTTGTGAAGAACAGACTGAGAACCTGGTCGCACTGGCGGTCATTGGTCATCCTGATGTAATCAGCAGTGGTCAGGTTGTTCCGATGGATGCGCTCCCCCTTGCCCAGATGGTTCTGACAAGCTTCAATGGCACGGTTACGACAGAGCCTGCGTGTGCGCTACTGCTTGGCCCCGATGATGGCACGGCCCCCTCAGCGGGGACATACCTTGTGCAACCGTTGATTGCGCGTAAACGGGGTTTCGGACTCTTTGTCATCCATGCCTCTCCAGAACGCACAACTTTTGGCACGAACGAACGTGAACTCGCCCAGATTGTTGCGGGGATGCTTAGCAGCGCCATCGAAAATGCCCGCCTCTATCAAGATACGATGGTACGTACCGCACAGGAAGAACGGCGGCGTCTGGCGCGTGAACTGCACGATTCGATTACCCAGTCGCTCTACAGCATGACGTTGCTGGCCCGTGCCTGGACAATGACGATCCACGAAGCTACAGAGGAAGATCTTACCAACTGGTTTCGCCAAATTGAGGAGATTTCACTCCAATCACTCAAAGAGATGCGCCTGCTCATCTATCAATTACGCTCTCCCCAACTCGATCAGCAGGGGCTTGCCGAAGCGTTGCGGCTCCGCCTTGAGGCGGTCGAAGAGCGCACAGGGATCAAGGTATATCTCGATGCGGATCGCTACCAACGGATGCTGTCTTCAATGATTGAGCCGCAACTGTATGCGATTGCGCAGGAGTCGTTGAATAATGCCTTACGCCACGCTGGGGCTTCGCTGCTTTCGGTGGTACTCTGCAGTGATGAAACGCAGGGTGTCTTGCTTGAGGTGAGCGATAATGGTCGCGGTTTTCTGCCCATGGCTCACTCGGCCGGGCTTGGTTTGATCACCATGCGCGAACGGGCCGAAGCGATCGGCGGTGAGTTGCATGTGGCGAGTGCCCCTGGTCATGGCACGGTGGTGCGGGTAACGGTGCCTTCGCAGGTAGCTGGCCCTGGCGCGCAGCCTTTCGCTGAGCGCGCAGTGATGATGAGGTGAAGCGTGTTAAAAGTGCTGGTGGCTGATGATCATCCGATCGTGCGTCAGGGTTTGCGGCTCTTGCTCTCGGCGACGCGAGAATTTGAACTGGTTGGCGAAGCGGCCAGTGGGGCCGAAGCGATCACGCTCGCGGCCTCACTCGCGCCTGATGTGGTGATCCTTGACCTGATCATGCCCGGGATGGATGGCGTGACAGCCATTCACGGGTTGTTACAGGCTGTGCCTCACGTACGCGTTCTCATTCTGACCAGTTTTACCGATGATGAGAAGTTGCTGGCCGCATTGCAGGCAGGTGCTACCGGATGCATTATCAAAGACTCGAACCCTGATCAGTTGCTTGAGGCCATCAGAGCTGTGGCGCACGGTGAGAGTGCGCTGCATCCGCTGCTGGCGCGCCGCTTGCTCCAACACCTGCAACATCCGGCCCTGCCACCTTCAGGGCCGCTTGCCGCGCTGACTGGGCGCGAGCGTGCTGTGTTACGGTGCGTCGGGCAGGGCTTGACCAATCAGCAAATCGCCGATGAACTACATATCTCGATCCGTACCGTGCATGCCCATATTCGCAGCCTGCTCGATAAGCTCCACCTTGAACATCGTACTCAACTCGCCCTCTTTGCCCATGATCAGCACATCAGCTAGTGCAACCACGAACCCTCGTTGGCGTACCAGGCCAGTTAGTTGCACTTTTCTGCAATAAGCAATCATGACGTCTGCAAAGGTATCGCTATCTCCGTGCTACTATAGTACAATTAGGGCACGTGTGACCTTGAGGTTGTTTCCCATCATATGAGTGTGGAGTTTTTGATGAAGCCGCGTCGCTGGTATAGCACCCCGGAGTCCCAGACATCCCGGCCACGGTATTCTGTCGAGTCTTTTCCCCCTACGATTTACTGGCATTTCACGACACTCACATCTCGCCAGCAAGGAGGCATCATCAAGCAAGAGCAGGTCATCCTGGTTGAGCCCACTGTCCCACTGACTCGGGCTGAACAGGCCACGCGCTGGCTTGTCAGCATCTCGGCGCTCTCACTACGTTCACGGATACGCGTGGGGTAAGTCGTCTGTAGCGCACGTTTTCTGGGGTTGTATCACCCCGAGTACCACATAGCCTGCGGGCCAGTGGCGTCGCGAGCAACAGGGTGAGTGCCCGTGACAGGGCTTGAGCAAAGTCCGCGCCCACCGGTCATGCTGAGCGTAGCGAAGCATCTCTCGTAAGCGACGGAAGACCCTTCGCTGAGCTCCTAAGCAACAAACCGTGTTGTCGGCTACAGCGTGTCCTCTGTCATTCCGAACGGAACGGAGCGGAGTGAGGAATCTGCACTGATCCGCACGGAAGACCCCTCACTCCGTTCGGGGTGACCGTGCAGGCTACGCACCGACACTGTTTCTCTCCACACCACTGGCTCACGGGCTGTCTGAAAAGGGTGTCAGTATCGTTCGCCAGCACGTGATGCACCCTTAAAGGAACAAAAAAACGTCGTTGACAGACGCTTAACTTTGCTCACGGGCGAGATAATAGGTCATGCTGTGGAGCACCGCAACCGGATCGATATAGCGCACCCACACGTCATCAGGTGTCTGGAGGATAATCGGGGCATAATTAAGAATGGCGCGCACGCCAGCTTTGATCAGCAGGTCAGCCACGCTCTGCGCGTGGGCTGCGGGAACGGAAATGATCGACAGGCGCACCTGATACTTTTCGATGATAGCGGGCATCTCGGCATAATCGCGGATCTCATTGTCGCCAACCTGCTGTCCAATCTTTGTTGGATCGGTATCAAAGAGGCCGACAATCTGCAGACCCTGTTTCTGGAAGCCTTCGTAGCGGGCAATGGCCTGACCGAGATAGCCAGCCCCGACGAGCACGACGGGCCAGCGATGATTCAAGCCCAGGATGCGTTCGATGTGGGTAAGGAGCTTTTCCACATCGTAGCCTATCCCTTGCTTGCCAAATTCACCAAAATAGGAGAGATCCTTGCGGATCTGAGCCGCCGTTACATTAATACGCTCTCCAAGCTCCTGGGAGGAGACGGAGAGCACACCTTCATCCAGCAGATAACGAAGACTTCGCGCATAGAGCGGTAGTCGGCGGATGACAACATCAGGGGGTACATCAAGACGTTCCACTCCACTCCTCCGCCCACAGATTGACATTCGGCTGATTTCGTGAATTGTAGCACGAAGTTTCAGGTAGTGTCAAGATTTTTCACCCCTCGATATCTTTGCGCAAACGGGCAAGGTGGACATCAAGATCAGTGAAGGTTTGCTGCAGTTCGCTCAACTGCCCGCGCTGCGCACGCACAAAGCGGGTAAAGGGGGCATTGCGTTCGCGGATCTGACTTATCGAGCGTTCAACCTCGCGGTTGACCTGTTGCTCGATCCCCTGGCGCAGTTTGGCCCGCATATCATCAACGCGCTCGCGCAAGGCTCTTTTGGCCTGGCGGCGTTTGGCAGGGAGCAACGCAAAGCCGCCAACCGCCATCAGCGTTGCCGCCAGAATACCGGTGAAGTCAATCCAGACTGCCGAGGCAAGCGTGACGACAACCGCGCCGAGGCCGACTGCGCCCGCTTCGGTCAACGCCGTTGCGGCAATGGACGCACGAACTTCGTCGACCAGCATGGCCGACTCTTGCTCTTTATCATAACTTGCGACCACCGCACTGGCCGTGCGTCCCACCGAGTCGAGCAAGGCCCGTCGGTTGTATTCAAAACTGCCGCCAACCGAGCCGATCAATTTATCAGTGTGCTGGCTCGAACGTCGTTTAATATACTCATCAATGCTTTGCTGGAGACGCAGGTTCTTCTCGATGATCCAGTCGATGAGCGCATGAACCTTGTTCTCGATTTCGGCATTGAGATCACCGACGACCTCCTCTTCAAACATGGCCCGAAACTTGTCGCCATTCATCAAATCAGTCAAGCGCTGAATTTTGATATGCTCATCAAAAAAGGTATCGCCACGCGTCACCAGATCCTGCAGGATCTGGTCGATCTCGCCCAGATAGTAGCGTGCATCGTTCTGCAGATCCTCCTGGAAGAGGGTTAATTGCTGCTCGACATTCTCAATCGTCACCAGATCTTCGCGCAGGGTTGCGAGGAGGACTTCGGTTGCCCCCTGGTATTTGCGATTGAGGCGCTGGGCTACCCCGAGCGGCGAGAGTAATTTCAGCCTGACCCGGGTCTCTTCATCAAGCGTATCAACAACATACTCTTCCACCTTGCCAAAACGACTCATCTCCCAGAGGCGCTCACGCTCTTCGCCGTCGCTCTGGCGGGCGCGGATCGCCTGGCGTGCCGAGACAGGAAAGATTTCGGGGGTGACCCCAAGCAAGGCATGCGCGTTGTCACGCACAAAGCCGAGCACCTGTTCTTGTTCAGCGGGGCTTAGAATATCAATTTTGTTCAGAAGAATGATAATCTTCTTGCCCCACTCTTTGATCAACTCCAGAAAACCGCGTTCGCTCTCGGTAAACGGACGATCAGCGGAGGTTGTAAAGAGCACGAGGTCGGCGCGAGGGATAAAATCGCGGGTCAGTTGCTCGTGATGCCGAATGACCGCATTGGTGCCCGGTGTATCCACAATGGTCAGTTGGCGCAGTACGTCGGCAGGGAAGGTCGTCACGCGCAACCCACTGGAACGCAGGTTACTTGTCACCTCATCGCCATGCTGCAAGAGTGTGATCGCATCGGTGGTCGGCGTCACCCCTTCGGGCAACAACTGGTCACCGAGCAACGCATTGAGAAAACTCGACTTGCCCGAGTTAAACTCGCCGGCGACCACAATCAGAAAGAGGCCCTCAAGATGCTCAAGCGTCTCGTTCAGCGTGCGCTGATCGGCTACATCAAGATCGGCCCCAAATGACTCAAGCGCAGCCGCCAATTGCTCCAGGATTGAGCGTAACTCGGCCAGCAAAGCCTCCTGGCGATCGGTGATCAAGCGTTTACGTTGCAGCAAGCCATCCATAAATGTCATAAACTAACGCCTTCACTCAATTCATATCTTTTATGTCACATTTGATGTAATCCAGCACACATGCAACCCATCGCAGAAGGTGCTATACTATAGAGTATCTCCTTCTCCTCTCACTCTGGGGGCAGTGCCAAGGGCACTACCCCCAGAGTTTTTTGCGTTAGACTGCGCGTAACAGCGACGCAAGGCCGGCAAAAACCAGGGCCAACCCGATCAAGCCATAGAGCACAACGGGAGCAAGTTCGCCCCAAGTGAAGGAACGTAAACGACGGGGCGAGCCTGCAGTTTCGATGCGTTGCCCACGCCAGTAAGTGACTCGTGTGGTCTCACGGGCACCGGGCAAGCGGCCCCCGGTCAACGTCCAGGCCTGCCATGCTTGCCAGAGGAGGTAGCCCCCGCCACCCCAAAAGGTCAGCACGATAACCGGCCAGGGCAAGGTCTGGGCATTGGCCAGCACAACAATGAAACCAAGCAGCGCCACCCAGCGCCAATCAAAACGAAACTGTCGCATGCTGTCTTACCTTTGCCATGATACGTATATCGTATCATACCATAGTGTAGACAGGCGAATCGCAAAAAAAAGCCCCCTGCAACACAGGCGGCTTTGACAAACGAACATCGACGTGAATGGAGAATGACGACCTATTTCCCTGATTGGCTGCTCAAACTCAACGTGGCGAGCGATGGCCCATTCAACACCGGGTGCATGTGTTCAGGAGGCATAATCGCTTTCACAATCGGTACAAGCTCACGTAACTCAATCGGTTTGGCAACATAACGAGCTACCCCCAACTCGCGCATACGTGCACGCAACCCAGGTGTATCATACGCGGTAAGTACCAGCACCGGAATATCAGGCCGGAACGCTTGGACTACTCGTATCAGGGATAGCGCACCATTGGTGTGGGGATTCGGATCGACAATTAAAAGATCAACATTGCCCATTGCACACGAGAGCCACGCCGCGTTTGGAGAGGGTGCAACCCAAACGCTAAAACGTTCGCCAAGCATGGTTTGTAGCCCGCGCTGGGTAATCAGCGCAGCAGCCGGGTCATCATCAACAATGTAGATCTGACGAACAGGCATGGGTTACGCTCCTCCGCCCTACGAGGTACGGAGTAGAATACGCGAAGCGACACAATTCACCTGCCCCTATCGTAGCAGTCTCAGCCCACTCTGTGATGGGGCGACGCCGCAACTGGTAGTAGCAAAATAACAACTCACCTGATTTGACCTGACAGGCAATCTAGAGCGTTGTAAAGCCACAACTAGCTGTGTTGGGATGGCAAAACGATTTACACTTTTGCTGTAGAGGGCGCACTCTAATGCGTCAGCATGAGGTTAAAAGCTAAAGGGGTCAACTATTGATGTTTCAACATTATGCCGCAAAAGCGCAAAGGTTTTCTCGTAGTTGAGCGAACCCTTCGCGCCTTCGCGTGAGCTTATTTGCCTGGTATTGGGCCTAGACTGCTTGTCATCAAGGTTCGGTCTGCGCTAGGCGTTGACTGGTAAAAAGAGCGTAAACACGGTTCCCGTGCCTATTTCGCTCTCGACCGTAATGCGCCCTCCGTGCTGAGTGACAATATGGGCGCTAATGGCAAGCCCAAGACCTGTCCCCTGGACTTTGGTGGTATAAAATGGTTCAAAAAGATGGGGGAGGTGCTCTGCGGGGATGCCTACCCCTGTATCTGCAATATAAATCCCTATCGTTGACGGTGCCTCAGGGCGTGCCTGCAGCATCTGCGTAGTCACCCGCAGTTCGCCGCCCCGTGGCATGGCGTCACATGCATTAAGAATAATATTGAGGAAGACCTGGCGGAGTTGATCGGCGTGGGCGATGGTAAGCGGCAGATCAGGCTCGAGGTTGGCAACGGCTTGAATATGCCCGTGACGCAGATGGGTCTGGACAAGTTCGAGGGTTTCGCGGAGCAACGCATTAATACTCGTTGCCGCAAGCTCGGCGCGTGTTGGCCGATAGAAGTCGCGCATACGCGTAATAATGCGTGCGATGCGCCCGAGTTCTTGCTGGGCAATCGCGAGAAAGGTGCGTTGAGGTGCATCCTCGGGCAAATCCTGCTCGACCAGGTAGAGGCTATTGCGAGCGGCATAGAGAGGGTTATTGATTTCGTGCGCCACCGACGCCGATAACTCACCCACCGCAGCCAGTTTGGCACTCTGCAACAACTGGGCCTGGGCCGTATTCAAGCGCGCCTGGGCCTCGGCGTGTAGCGACTGGGTAAGGGCCAGGTCGCGTTGCAAGACGACGGCACGGGCACGTTGGGTCACTTCGTCAATTGCGACTGCGGTCAGATCGGCCAGGGCCTGAACAAACGGAATATCACGCGGGTGATAGAGATGGGCATGCACCCCACCATACAGCACCAGTGCGCCCATCTGGGCACTCTCGACGCGCAGCGGGGCCAGCAATGCGCTATAAGGCGGCCAGGATGGCAACCCATCCTGCAAAGCCGCGAGGTTATGCGGACTCATCCTGTCCAGCGCGAGTTCAAGTTCAGGGCCAACGAGCAACATTGCCCGCGGCGACATAATCGCCATCTCGGCGAGCCCGGGCCCACATGGGCGTCCTTCTTCGTCAGCCGACGCCCAGAGCACCAGCCGGTCGCTCTCGGGCTCACGCAAGAAGAGATGGGCGGCACTCGTTCCGGGAAAGAGATTCACCGCTTCACGGACAACCAGTTGCACGATGGCGTCTACATCGCGACTGATCAACAAGACCGCCGAAATTGAGAGGATCGCACTCAAACGGGCACTTAACTCAACAGCCCGACTCTGTTGCAGTTCCGCCTCACGCTCAACTGCCTCTGCCCGCGCCTCGGCAATCTGCAGGCGCTTCTCGAGGGATTGAACATATGCACGAATTTCTTCGAGATCGCCCATGGTTATCGCTCCAACGCGTTGACACTGCAAAGCGTCGCACAGTATAATGCCGAAAAGATGAATCCCCCAAACTATAGTGCTTTTTGGCACGGAGTGCAAACGAATGACGCAATCTGCCCATATTCTTGTTGTTGATGATGAGCAAAACATCCGCCTGACCCTCTCGACATTGCTCAGCCGCGCCGGATATATCGTCACCGTAGCGGCGAGTGGTGAAGAGGCCGTGGCAATGTTCGAGCGTCAGCAGTTTGATCTGATGCTCGTCGATCTGCAGATGCCGGGCATCAATGGCATCCAGGTCGTCGAAGCCCTGCGACAGCGCTCAAATGATACGGTGGTCATTATCCTCACCGGCCATGGCTCGTTGGAGACAGCGATCGAAGGGTTGCATCAAGGTATTTTCGATTATATGCTCAAGACGAGTGACCCCGGACAGATCATTGAGCGTGTCAAGGCCGGGTTGAATGAACGGATGAAACGTCAGCGTCAGCATGCGCTGATCAATGCGATCGGGGCCGCTGCTCAGGAATTGACCGGGGCAATGCCAGGGGACGATACCGCTACACCGCTTGCCGCAACCACCCCGGCCCCCTCATCGCCGGCCACCCAGCCTACGCCAGTTATGTCGACGACCAGTAGCAATGATCGCCAGGTGCTTATCGGCCAGTTGCAACTCGATACCTGGCACCAGACAGCCATGCTTGGTGGGCGCTCGCTCAATCTGACGCCAACCGAGTTTCGTCTGCTGCTCTGCCTCGCTGAGCACGCCGGACAGATGCTTTCGTATACCCAGTTGGTGCGTTGTGCCCAGGGCTACGAGGCCAATGATATGGAGGCTGGCGAGTTGATCAAGCCGCACATTCATCATCTGCGCCAGAAGATCGAACCCGATCCAAGTGCGCCACGGTATCTGCTGAATGTGCGCGGCAAAGGGTATATTTTGCAGATTGATTAACTCGGTTGCTTGACCGTTTGGAGTGCCGACTTCAGTCGGCTTCCAGGCTCAGCCGACTGAAGTCGGCACTCCGATCACCGCAAACGGTCAAGCTCGTTTGAAACATGCCTAACAGCAAAAGAAGAGA
This sequence comes from Candidatus Chloroploca asiatica, assembly GCF_002532075.1. Classification (GTDB taxonomy): domain Bacteria; phylum Chloroflexota; class Chloroflexia; order Chloroflexales; family Chloroflexaceae; genus Chloroploca; species Chloroploca asiatica. Next base: position 10,861 of record NZ_LYXE01000041.1, read on the forward strand.
TGCTCAATGAATGAAACACCTCATATTCCTCCACGGTTACAGGAAATTATTGAAGACTTCCAGGCGAGTGACCGTACCGAGAAACTCGAATTAATGCTGGAGTATGCCGACCGCCTTCCTCCTTTGCCCCCGCATTTGCAAGGCCATACTGGCATGGAACAGGTGCACGAGTGTATGAGCCCGGTCTTTGTCCAGAGTGAACTGATTGACGGGCGCATCATCTTTCATATTGATGTGCCAGCCGAAGCACCAACGATTCGTGGGTATGCCTCACTGCTCACGGAAGGTTTCGAGGGCTTGACACCACAAGAGGTGCTGGAGGTACCGGGGAATTTTTTTGAGGCGATGGGCCTGCATCAAGTGCTGAGCCCCCAGCGGCTCAATGGCATTACCTCGCTGCTGGCCTATATGAAGCGTCAAGCCCTTCGCCTGCTTGCCTCTTCGTAAACCCTGCGACAAGTGAGCGCACACAGACAACCCCTCAGGGTGCTTGTGTGCGCTCGGTGTAACTTACGCTACCCGTGCATTAAGCAAGGCACGGGCCACTGTATCAAGGATTGACGCAGGCCGCGGACCAGGGGTTATACCGATCCGTCGTATCAGCACCCGGCGGTAAAGATGGATCGACTCGGGCGCAAAGTAGCAACGGCGTCGGTGCGCATGATGCGGCACATGGGGTGATGGTCGCAACTGAATAAGCATTGAAGACCTCGCACAGTTTGTGAGCTACTTCACAGGTTTATGATACTGCTCACGGCGCACTGCGTCAAGAGGTAATCAATGCGCAATAATTGTGCATCTGCTTTGCTTTTCAGAGGTCAAAGCTATGATGGATCGCACGTACGGCAGCATCGCCATCGCTGGCAGCCACAACGAGTGAAATATTATTCTCGGTACTACCCTGGGCAATGGCAATAATATTGATGCCAACATTGCCCAGCGCACCAAAGACGCGCCCGGCAATACCTGGGGTGCCGCGCATCCCCGAGCCGACGACGGCAATGATGACGACCTGGTCGAGCACTTCGACATGTTCGACATTGTGGCTAGACAAATCACCCGCGAGCTCGGCACGCAAGGCTGTAACCGCCGCCGCGGCCTCGGCCCGGGGCACGGCTAAACAGACGCTCTGTTCGCTCGACGCCTGGGTGATCAGCAGCGTGTTGGCACCTACCCGCGCCACGGCCCCGAAGATCCGTGCGGCGACCCCCGTCAGCCCGAGCATGCCTGGGCCACCGACGGTGATCAGACTGGCATCGTTGATCGCCGTGACTGCCCGGGCTGTGCCGGGCATGTCGGCCCCGTTGATGATGGTGCCTGGATGCGCCGGGTTAAAGGTGTTCCGAATGCGGATCGGGATCTTTGCTTGCACCAGCGGGCGTACCGTCTTGGGATGCAAGACATTGGCCCCATAGTAGGCCATCTCGCCCATTTCATTGTACGAGAGGCGAGGCAGAGTACGGGCTTCGGGCACCACTTTCGGATTGGCCGTCAGGACGCCATCAACCTCTTTCCAGAACCAGACTTCCTTTGCCTCAAGCACGGCCCCCAGGATGCCACACGTATAATCGGAACCACCGCGCCCGAGCGTCGTTGGCACGCCAGCCTTGGTGGCCCCGATAAAACCGGTCACCACGGGCACAATCTTCTGGGCCAGCATTGGTTCAAGCACAGCCCGGCTCGTCGCACGAGTCTCGTCCATCAGCGGTGACGCCGAGCCATAGTGTTCATCGGTGACAATGAGGCGCGTCGCATCAACGGCTTCAGCAGCGAGACCAGCGCTACGCAGTGCAGCGGCAATGAGGCGGGCATTGAGGCGCTCGCCGAGCCCACTAAAGAGATCGAGCGCCCGTGGCGTCAATTCGCCGAGCACTGCAATGCTATGCGAAAGATTGCTCAGATACGCCAGCATCGCCCGCAGTTCAGGCTCAAGGGCGGCACACTCTTCGGGCGAAGCAAGTTCGGCGGCGGCTCGCAGATGAAGGTCGAGCAAACGTGGTGCAACTTCGCCCGTTGCCTCACCATTGCCGGCAGCTGCGGCCTTCGCCGCTGCGATCAGGGTGTCGGTAGTACGTAAATCGGGGGCGTTCATTGCCGACACCACGACCACAACCTCGTGCTCGCGGTGGCTGTCAGCGACAATCCGGGCCACGTGGCGGATGGCATCAGCACTGCCGACCGATGTTCCGCCGAATTTCATCACAACTCGCATGCGTTCCTCTTGATATTTTGAAACGTATTCGCCGCGAAGCTGCGCCGTACGGCGCACATTTACGGCAAGATCAAGACCTTGCCGGTCGTCTCGCGTCCTTCAAGCGCACGGTGCGCCGCTGCGGCGTCGGCCAGCGGATAGCTACGATCAATGCGTACGTTCAGTTTGCCACTGCCGATCCAGGCAAAGATATCGCCTGCGCGCCAGGCTAATTCTTCACTGGTAGCAATATAATGGGCCAGGGTCGGGCGCGTCAGGAAGAGCGAGCCTTTGCTGCTCAAGACCAGGGGGCTGACAGGAGGCACCGGGCCACTCGCATTGCCAAAGGTGACCATCATGCCCCGGGGCCGCAGACTGTCGAGGCTCCCTTCCCAGGTTGTCGCCCCGACCGAGTCGTAGACCACATCAACGCCCCGCCCATCGGTCAACTCACGCACGCGCTGGGGAAAGGGCTCACTCGTATAGAAAATGACTTCGTCGGCCCCGGCACCCCGTGCAAGCGCAGCTTTGGCCTCAGTCGAGACGGTTCCGATAACCCGTGCGCCGATCGCCTTCGCCATCTGCACCAACAAGAGCCCAACCCCGCCTGCGGCTGCGTGGACAAGGCAGGTCTCACCGGACTTCAACGGATACGTGCTCGTCACCAGATAGTGCGCCGTCATACCCTGGAGCATCACCGCCGCAGCCTGGTTCAAAGCAACCTCGGCGGGCACAGCGACCAGGCGCTCGACAGGGGCCAGGGCATATTCGGCATAACCACCCGATCCCGAAGCGGTGGCGACCCGATCACCAACGGTCCAACCCGTCACCCCTGCGCCCAGCGCATCAATCGTACCAGCAAACTCCATCCCGGGGGTAAAGGGCAAGGGCAGTTTGTAGAGCCCGGTACGATGGTAGGTGTCAATAAAATTGAGCCCGATGGCGGCCACGTGGACGCGTACCTGACCAGGCCCAGGCTCGGGTGGAGTGATGTCAACCAGTTGCAAAACCTCGGGACCACCTGTTGCATGAACGTGAATCGCGCGCATAGTCACTTCTCCTCGTCACACCCTTTACTGTGCGCACCCTTGCGCCAGTATCAGAAATCAGCCTATACTATAACAGGAATCGTAAATGGCTAGTGCTGTTGTCGGGCTGTCCGACACCATGTCAGGTAAGGAGTAGTACGTTGCGCCTGGAGAAGAACGGTCTGCCCGCAAATTACTTCAAGCGCTATGACGAAAGCGACGACCGTGGTTTTTACCTCTACCCACGGTTGACGGCGCATATTGATGATGCTGCCTCGGCTGCGACGTCGCAACTCTTCCGCGAGTTGTTGCCACCTGGCGGTCGCATCCTTGATTTGATGAGTAGTTTTGTCAGCCATATGCCTCCTGAGATCGCGTATGACGAGGTGATTGGCCTAGGGCTGAATGAAGAAGAGATGCGCAACAATGCGCAACTCAATGCGTGTGTGATCCATGATCTCAACAAACAACCGCGCCTGCCCTTTGACGATGCCTCGTTTGATGGTGCCGTCTGTACGGTTTCCGTGCAATATCTGACGCGCCCAATTGAGGTCTTTGCCGAAGTGGGGCGGGTCTTGCGACCTGGTTCGCCCTTTATTGTGACCTTTTCCAACCGTTGTTTCCCCAGCAAAGCCGTACAGATCTGGGTCAATACAAGTGATGCTCAGCATAGCATCCTGGTGCGGCGTTATTTTGAACTGGCCAGTTGTTTTGAAGAGATCGTCACCCTGGATCGTTCACCGCGACGCTGGCTCAGTGACCCCCTCTATGCTGTAGTTGGTGTGACCGAGCGGGCATGAGTATCCTCTGAATCCTGGTATAATCAAGCCCGAAGTAAAATCGAAAAAGGATTGGAGCGCATTATGCCCCCGGTTGCCCCCCAGCCTGTGCAAATTACCTGCCCAGCGTGTGGTACGTCATTTCGCACTGGTATCTATACGTTGGTTGATGTAAGTGTACAGCCTGAATTGAAGCCGGCCCTTCTGGGGGGCCAGTTGAATGTGGCTGTCTGCCCAAAGTGTAGTACACCGAGCATGATTGGTGCTCCGCTTGTCTATCACGATGCCGCCAAGCAACTCTGCCTTGTCCATGTTCCAGCCGAGTTAAATAGCAGCCCCCAGGAACAAGAACAGTTCGTAGGTGAAGCGACCAGTTTTTTGTTGCGCGAGCTGCCCAAAGATGTGTCACGGGCGTATCTGCTTGCCCCGCGCCGCTTTTTGACTATGCAGTCGCTCGTTGAGGCGATCTTTGAAGCCGACGGGGTGAGCCGTGAGGCGCTTGATCGGCAGCGTGCTCATATCGAGTTGATCAGTGAACTCGCGAGTGTGGTTGGTGATGAGGCCCAGTTTGCGTCAATGGTGACCCAACGGCGGGCCGATCTGACCCCCGAGTTTTTTGCAACGCTGTCGGCCTTTGTGCAGGCAACGCCCCCTGATCAGGCAGAAACACGTCAGTTGCTGATGGCGATCCAGAATCAGTTGCTTGAGACCTATGACGAAGATCCACCCGATGAGGAGGAGATGCAAGAGGCGCTCGAGCGTCTCGTTGCCGTAGCCGATGAAGAGCTTGACCTGGCGGTGGCCGAGTTGCGCCCGGTGCTCGATTATGGCTTTTTTGAATTGCTGACGGGCCGGATTGAGGCGGCCGAACAGGCTGGTGAGCAGGCAACCGCAGCGGCGCTCACTGACCGGCGTGACCGCATTCTCGCGGCGGTCGAACAACTCGACCGTGAAGCCGAGGCGATGTTCGAGGCCGGCAGTGTCTTGCTGCAAGAGGTGATGCAAGCCCCCGATCCCGAGGTCGCCCTCCGTGAGCGTGGTGAAGCCATTGACGAAGCCTTTATGATGGTGCTTTCGGCCAATGTTGGTGCCGCGCAGCGTGCCGGACGCGAGGATATCGAGACCTTGCTGACCCGCCTGGCCGATGTTGCGATTGATGTCATCCAGGCGCGTCTCTCGCCCGAAGAGCGTTTTATCAATGAGTTGCTGATGGCCGAGACGCCCCAGGCGGCAACGCGTCTTTTGCGTACCAATGTTAGTCGGATTACGCCTGAACTGGTCAAGCAACTCAACGAACTGGCCGACCAAGAAGAGCGACGGGCCAATAAGCCCATTGCTGAGCGCTTGCGGCAACTCGCCCGCGAGTGTGGTGCGATGCTCTTTTAAGCCTATGCAGGCGTACCGTCTACAGCGTATCCTGGTTGTGAAACCGGATCATCTCGGTGATCTGCTGCTTGCAACGCCTGCCCTGCGCGAGTTGCGGCAGGCGTTGCCCGATGCTACCCTCGTCGGGCTTGTCGGCCCCTGGTCACGCCAGATGTGGCAGACGAACCCTGATCTCAATCAACTGATCGAGTTGCCCTTTCCTGGCTTCGAGCGCGCCAGCAAGGGGCGTAACCGCTTGCGTCCTTATCTGCTTCTGGGAAAGTATGCCGCCCTCTTGCGCCAGGGCCGCTATGATGCGGCGCTGCTCTTGCGTGATGACCACTGGTGGGGGGCTGGGTTGGTCGCGCTCGCAGGCATTCCCCAGCGCATCGGCCACGCGCACCCCCGTTCGGTACCGTTCCTGACCACGGCCCTGCCCTATGACCCGCGTACCCACGTCACCCGTCAGGCCCTCGAGGTGGTACAGGCACTGGTGCAACCTGGACCTTCATCAACTCTTACCACTGGTCTGCCGGCCCTGCATTTTACGCCCACGGCTGATGCGCAACGCTGGGCTGATGGCTGGCTCGCCACACACCTGCACCCCGACGAGCGTATGGTGATTATCCATCCCGGCACGGGCGGTGTCATCAAACACTGGTCGGTCGCCGCGTGGGCGCAGGTTGCCAACGACTTGGCGCAACTGCCCGGGATACACCTTGTCTGTACTGGCGGCCCCGGTGAAGAGCGGTTGGTTGCCGAACTGGCGGCCCTGATCGAGCCTGCCCCGCTGACGCTCGCCGGGGCAACGACACTCGGCGAACTGGCGGCGCTACTTGGCCGCGCGGCCCTGGTGCTCGGCGTGGACAGTGGGCCATTGCACCTGGCGGTGAGCCAGGGCGTGCCGACAATTCACCTCTTTGGGCCAAGCGACCATCAACGCTTTGGGCCGTGGGGTGACGCCAGGCGGCAGCGCGTGCTGCGGACCGACCTCTTTTGCAGCCCGTGTGGCGTCTTTGATGCTTGTCCACGGGGCACCAGTGGCCCCGAATGTATGGAACAGATTACACCTGAGCACGTCATTGCCGCAGCCCGACACGTGCTGGCCTGAATCTACCGCTTGCGACATTGGTGGGACAGTTATCGGGCATTGGCTTTTCGTACGACTGATTACCGCAAATTCGATGGTGCGCTGCGCATGGTTATCGCTAGCACACCTGCCCAGCGCATGCAACTCGAAACCTACCTGGAAGCCCAGTATCAGCACGGTGACCTTGTCTATGGCCTCCACATTACCGACCGGGCTATTCTTACCTGTCTCGTCTTTGAACGTATGGGCCGTCAAGTCCATCTGGTTGACGGTGCCGAGGGTGGGTATGCCCTAGCGGCCCAGGCGCTCAAGCAGCGATTGTCGGTTTCAGAGCCAATGGTTAGTAAGAATGAAATCAGGTAGTGCCGACTTCAGTCGGCTTCCGGCTCAGCCGACTGAAGTCGGCACTACGGTATGCCCGATGGGATGCTTCATCTTCATCCCTGCGTAAGCGTGGGGCGTTGCAGACGATAGGGTTCGAGTTCAGGTGGAAGCGTACCGGCCAGGGCCGCTTCGGCAAGGAAGCGCCCGAAGGGGCCAGCAAACGGCATACCGTGGCCGCAGAACCCTCCGGCAAACCAGACCCCAGGCAAGCGTTCCATTGCGCCTGCGACGGGCAGATAATCGGGGGTAAAGCCCATCAACCCGGCCCAGCGACGGACAACAGGGACACCGGCCAGCGACGGAAAAATGCGCACAAGCGCAGTATCGAGGGCTTCTTGCACCAGAGGGGTCGGCACCGGTTCACGGATGTCTACATCACGTTGCGGGGCAAGAGCGCGGCATCCGCCAAAGACGATCGTTCCATCAACGGTTTGCTGCCCATACTCGCCGGTCGGCGTGAGATCAACGCCAAAAGCCAGGTTGAGTGAGGGTGCCACCGGTGCCGTTGCGAGCGCCTGTCCACGGACGGGACGCACGATTCCGTCGAGTTCCGGCAAGAGATCCCTACTCCACGCATTGAGAGCGACCACCGCAGCACTGGCGGTCACAACGCCACGGGGTGTGGTGAGCGTGACTTGACGGGGCTGACGAGGTGAGGCTGATATGTCCAGCTTGGTAACGGGCGTCTGCCAGCAGAAGCGTGCGCCGCGACGGGCGGTCACCGCAAACAAGCCATGCACCAGACGAGCCGAATGGAGTCGCGCTGCGGCCTCGTTGTATCTGGCACCGATCAATTCATCGCCTGGTGGCAGGCCAAACAACGTGGTGATCGCCGCACGGTCAACGATGCTACTCTGAAAGCCATCAGCCTGGAGCTCGACCGCCGCTTGGGTCAAGGCCGCTAGTTGGGCAGGATTGGCGGCAAGTTCAAGGTGGCCATCGGGGCGCAAATCGCATGCGATGCCTTCTTCCTCGACAACCGAACGCAGCATCGCCAGGCCACGTAGGGTCAATGCCCAGACCTCCTGGGCTGTTGCGCGACCGAGGCGCTGTACGGCAGCGGGGTAGGACTCGGGAGTACCGGTAATACAGAGGCCGCCATTATTGCCCGAGGCACCTGCAGCGGGGCCAGCCTGTTCGAGCACCAGTGGAGCGACCCCGGCGCGGGTCAACCAGTACGTAGTCATTGCCCCCAGGATGCCACCACCAATGACGACCACTTCGGCGCGGGGTGGCAACGCGTGCCCTGGTAAAGGCGCCTGGTCAAGTGTCGCATGCCAGTGTGAACGTGTCACTGCGAGTCTCCTGCATAGCAGCCTTCATGCCGATAAACTCTATGATACCACCTCGTACGAAAGAGGCAAGGAGGTTTCAGTCTTATGCCTATGGAGCCTACGGCTCCATAGGCATAACCTTTAGGTCTAGCGCCCGACAAACCCTTGCGTGTGCTGGCGAAAACGGCCAGCGAAGCTAGCCGTTTTCGCCAGCACACGCGAGCTTCTTAGGGGTCGCGGGCCCCACGTTCAGCCAAAGGCAACGCCACAAACCACCTGAAAAATGGTATACTCGAAACAAGAAGACAAACACGAACCCTCTTCTGATGCGCTCACAAGCGTATCCGTCCTTGGCTCGTCTTCAACCTCTGGAGCGCGTATGCAACGGCAGATCCAAGTCTCTGGTACATGGTCTGGGCTGGTGACTCTGCTTACCTTCAGCGATAGTATCGAGCACGAGTTTAAGCTATCGCCTGAGGAGCGTTATTTGATGCGCCTGGTGGTTGAAGAGATTGCGAGCAATATTATCAAGTACGGGTACAGTGAAAGCCATACCGGCCCCATCCAGTTGGAATGTCGTTATCACAACGAGACACTGCAACTCATCATTCGTGACCGGGGATGCCCGTTTGATCTCCGTGAACATCCACCACCTGACTTGAATCACACCAGCGCGGCTGAGTGTGATCCTGGTGGTTTGGGTATCTTTTTTGTACGTGAACTGGTTGACCAGATTAGTTATACCCACGATCCGCAGAGCGGATGGAATGAACTGACCGTAACGAAGGGACATCTACCCATGACCGAGAGCCTCTTGCGTGAGGTATCCTTCTTTCGCGACTTACCTCTTGATGCCTTGCGAAGCCTGGCTGAAACAATCACCTACCGTCAGCTTAAAGCAGGGGCGCTTCTCTTTGCTGAAGGCGAAGCGGGGCATGAATGCTTCATTATTCTCGAAGGCAATGTTGATGTCTTGACCTATGTTAACGGAACTGAATTGCGTCTCGACACCTTTGGGGCCGGCCATATTGTTGGTGAAATGGCCTTGATTGATCGGAGTCCACGCTCGGCGACGGTACGGGCTATCGCTGATAGTAAGCTGATCGCTCTGGGTGAAGAAGCTTTCAAGACGCTGCTACGGTCGAATCCTGACCTAGCGATGCAACTGTTGAGCAGTGGCTCGGCACGGGTGCGTGAGGCCAACCGGCGCATGATTGCCGGGTTAGAACGGAAGAATGCCGAATTAATCGACGCGTATCGGCAACTTCAGGCGATGCAAACGGAACTGGTGCGCCTCAACCGTCTGGAAGAGGAATTGGCCGTTGCCCGGCGGATCCAGACCTCTTTTTTACCCAAGCATCTGCCCCAACCCGAGGGCTGGCAGTTGACGGCGATGAGCCGTGAGGCACAGGCCGTCGGTGGCGATTTCTTTGATTGCATTGAATTGCCTGATCAGTTGCTCGGTCTCGTGGTGGCAGACGCCTGTGGCAAAGGGGTTACCGCAGCCCTCTTTGTGGCGCTGACCCGCTCGTTGTTGCGGGCGGCTTCACTTTCGCCACGTGTTTTCCAATGTGCCGATCAACAAGATGCCGAAGCGATCCTGGCTGATGCACTCTGGCTGGTCAATGACTATCTCTGTCGTGAACATAGTGATAATACGATGTTCATTACGCTCTTTTATGGGTTGCTTGATCCTCGTACCGGGATTCTGGCATATGTCAATGCTGGCCATAATCCCCCCTTGATCGTCGATGGGGCGAGCGCAACGCTTGGCGAAACTGAGCTTGGCTCGATGCCCCTCGGTATTCTGTCTGATCAGCGGTACGATGTGCAGCATGCGGTCATCAACCCTGGATGTCGTCTGGTGATGTTTAGTGATGGCATTACCGAAGCACTTGATCCGCATGGCGAGATGTTTGGTGAAGGGCATCTGCGTCAGGTGCTGACCACAAATGCCCTTCTGGCTGCACCTGAATTGATGCAGGGTATCATTGATGCGGTTGATCTCCATATTGATGGTGCCGCTCAGTCTGATGATATTACCATCCTGGTCGTGTCGCGGATGTGAGGATAAGCAGAGTGATGCTATAATAAGCCTACTCATCTCTCTCCATACCTGCTCCTGTGCGACAGCGGTGATCAAGGCATAGATGAAGAAAGGCAAAACGGTGAAGGTTGAACTGATCAATGATGTGCTTGTCGTTCAACTGCCGGCACGTCTTGATGCAGTTGGCGTTGCCTCGATTGAAGAACAACTCGCGATCGCCGTCGCCAACCATCATGGGAAAGTGCTGGCTGATATGAGCCAGGTGACCTTTGTTGCCAGTCTTGCGCTACGGATGTTGCTCACGACGTTGAAAGCAGTGCAACCTCTTGGTGGCGACGTCCGCTTGGTCGGACTCCAACCACCAATTGCCGAAATTTTTCGAAAAAGTCGTTTTGACACCTTTTTTCAGATCTATCCTGACCGCACAATCGCTCTTGCCGCGTATACAGCACCTTCGGGATGAAAAGCTGTTGTTCAAGCCCAGACCTGGCCGATCTCCAGAAGGACAAGAAGTACATGCCACTTTATCTACGTCTATTGTTGTCCCCATGGTGGTAAGGAAAATCCAGAGCGCCCGTGTTTATCAAGGTTATACTAGAAGTGCTACGCTCAGTTTGCATAGATATGCTGCCGCGACACATCGCTGTCAAGGGCAGTTCTTTAGAGTGTGTCTAGCAGCAGCAGACAAAGGTGAGCCAGGGTGAGTCGATTCTGTGTAATGGCATAGACCAGGAGTACAGCTGTGGATCGTTTTCGTAACCGCCATTTACTCCTAGCTGACCTGATCCTGATCCCTCTTGCGGTCTATACTGCATTTCTCTTACGTCTCGAACTCTTTGGGATCGGAGGGTATCGTCCGGGTTTTTTGTTTATGGTGGCGACCGCGATGGCGCTGGTACCATTGATGCTGGCCCAGGCCAGGATCTACCAGCAATACTGGCGTTATGTGTCGGTTGATGAGATCCTGGTACTGATTCGGACAGTGACTCTGGCCGTATTGTTGCTCGGAGCCATTGTGCTGACGTTTGGAGCCCTCGTTCCAGCCCTGCGGATTCCGCGCTCGATCCCACTGATTCTCTTGCCGTTGCTCGTGGCAATGCTGGGTTCTCCCCGGCTCGCCCTGCGTGTCTGGTCAAATCAGCGCAAGCGGCGCGAGATTCCTCATTGGGACGAAGAGGCCCGGACACCGGTGCTGGTGATGGGAGCCGGTGACGGTGGGGCAATGACGGTGCGTGAGTTGCAGAGCAAACTCTTCTGGCGGATGCGGGTTGTCGGTTTTCTTGATGATGATCCGAAGAAACGAGGGGTGAGCATCCACGGGGTGAGCGTGCTTGGGGATCGCTATGCTATCCCCGAACTCGTCAAGCAATATCGGGTGCGCCAGGTGATCATTGCGATGCCAACGGCCCCCGGTAAGGCGATCCGCGAGATTGTGCAGATCTGTCAGAGTGTCGGCGTGCAGACGTTGACGGTGCCCGGATTGTCCGAGTTGCTTGACGGTAGTCTCAAGCTGAACCAGTTGCGTTCGGTCGAGATTACCGATCTTTTGCGGCGTGAGCCAGTGCAGACCGATATTGGTGCGGTGCGTGATTTGATTCGTGGTCGGCGTGTGCTGGTCACGGGTGGCGGTGGTTCGATTGGCAGTGAGTTGTGCCGTCAGATTGTCCGCTTTGGCCCGGCAGAATTGTTGATTCTCGGCCATGGCGAAAATAGTATCTTTGAGATTCATAGCGAGTTGCGTCGCACCATCGCTGCGCAGAGAGATGTGTCACCGCCAATCCTCACGCCGTTGATTGCCGATATTCGTGATACTGTCCGCCTGAACAACTTGCTCCAACATCACCAACCGCAGATTGTCTTCCACGCCGCTGCTCATAAGCACGTGCCCCTGATGGAAGCGAATCCGATCGAGGCGATTAGCAATAATGTCCTTGGAACCCGGAATTTGCTTGAAGCAGCCGAGGCCGCAGGCGTCGAACGCTTTGTGATGATCTCGTCGGATAAGGCCGTGAATCCAACGAGCGTGATGGGGGCTACCAAGCGGATGGCCGAGATGCTGGTTCATCAGATGGGTCAGCGCACTGGCCGTCCTTATGTTGCGGTGCGCTTTGGCAATGTGCTCGGCAGCCGAGGCAGCGTGGTGCTGACCTTCAAGCAGCAGATTGCCGCAGGTGGCCCAGTGACGGTGACCCATCCCGAGATGCAACGCTACTTTATGACCATCCCCGAGGCTGTCCAACTTGTGTTGCAGGCCTCGGTGCTCGGTACTCAGGGCGAAGTCTTTATGCTTGATATGGGCGAGCCAGTCAAAGTGGTTGATCTGGCCCGCGATATGATCCGTCTCTCGGGCCTTGAAGAGGGGCAGGATATTGATATTGTCTTCCAGGGGATGCGCCCCGGTGAGAAGCTCTTTGAGGAGTTGTTTGCTGCCGGTGAAAAGTATCGTGCGACGACCCACGCGAAGATCTTTGTTGCAGGCACGGTGAACAACTGGGTTCCCGTTGAACTTGCCGACTCACTCGCCGTGATCGAGGGTGCGATCCACGCACACGACGAAGAGGTGTTGCTGCAGATGTTGCGCACCCTGGTGCCTGAATATCAGCCGCCGCAACATGTGGCTCCCTTGCCTGATTTTGCACCGAGTGTGGCGAAGATCGGTGCCTCTCAGAACGGCTATCATCCTGTGCGTGAGCCCCTCGAAACGCTGACCCCGCGCTCGTGAGGCTGAAATTGTCAAGAGGAAAGACGACCTATCGGGGCCAGCTTTGCTGGCCCCGATGGTATTGCCACCTATTTTCGGGCGTCGCGATAACGACGGATGAGGTTGTTGGTTGAGCTGTCATGGTTGAGGACAGGCTCGCTGGGGGCGGTGAGTTCAGGTACGATCTGCCCCGCCAGTACTTTGCCGAGTTCAACGCCCCATTGGTCAAAGGCATTGATGTCCCAGACAATGCTCTGGGTAAAGACGCTGTGTTCGTAGAGGGCAATGAGCGCTCCGAGAATCGCCGGAGTGAGGCGATGGGCCAGAATGGTGGTGCTCGGACGATTGCCGGGGAAGGTGCGGTGGGCGATAAGTTCGGAAGCGACACCTTCATCGGCTACGGCTTCGCTGGTCTTGCCAAAGGCCAACGCTTCGGCCTGCGCAAACATATTGGCCATCAAGAGATCGTGATGGTTTTCAACGGGATTGAGGCTATGGCAGAACCCGATGAAATCGCACGGTACCAATTTGGTGCCCTGGTGGATCAACTGGTAAAACGAGTGTTGTCCGTTGGTACCTGGTTCGCCCCAGTAGATGGCACTCGTTTGATAATCAACCGGTGTACCGTCGAAGCGTACGCGTTTGCCGTTGCTCTCCATCGTCAATTGCTGCAAATAGGCCGGAAACCGGCGGAGATATTGATCGTAGGGAAGAACGGCCTGCGTCTCGGCCCCAAAGAAACTGGTGTACCAGAGCCCAAGCATGCCCATGATCACCGGCATATTGCGTTCGAAGGGCACGGTGCGAAAGTGTTCGTCCATGGCCCGAAAGCCACCGAGCATCTCGTGGTAGGCCTCGGGGCCGAGGGCGAGCATCGTTGAGAGCCCGATGGCCGAAGTCATCGAGTAGCGCCCGCCGACCCAATCCCAGAAGCCGAACATGTTGGCCGGATCAATGCCAAAGGCGGTCACTTCGCGGGCATTGGTTGAGACGGCGACAAAATGGCGGGCTACGGCAGCTTCGTCGCCGAGGTGTGCGACCAGCCATGCTCGTGCGGTGTGCGCATTGCGCATGGTCTCAAGCGTTGTAAAGGTCTTGGAGGCGACAATGCAGAGCGTCTCGGCGGGATCGAGATCGCGGACGGTCTCGATAAAATCGGTGGCATCAACATTCGAGACAAAACGGCAGGTCAGTGAGCGCTGACTGTAGTGGCGCAGCGCCTCATAGGCCATCAACGGGCCGAGATCCGAGCCGCCAATGCCAATATTGACGATGTTCTTGATCGGACGCCCCGTATGACCCAGCCACGCACCACTGCGCACCTGGTTGGCAAAAGCTTCCATGCGATCGAGCACGGCATAGATTTCGGAGATCACATTCTGACCGTCAACATTGACAATCGCGCCACGAGGCATGCGTAGCGCAACATGCAGGACAGCACGACCTTCGGTTGCATTGATCTTTTCACCAGCGAACATTGCATCAATGCGGCGAGGCAGGCCAGCCGAACGCACGAGCGCCATCAACAACGCGATAGTCTCTTCGCTGATGCGATGCTTGCTATAGTCAAGATAGAGACCGGCCGCTTCAGCGGTGAAACGTCGGCCTCGTCCGGGATCTGCGGCAAACAATTCACGCAAATGCACCTGTTGGAACGCCCGGGCGTGTGACTGCAGGGCCTGCCACTCCGGGCGGCTGGATGGATGGGTTGTCATTTCGCTCATTCATGCCTCCTGGCAATGGGCGGACTTTGATAGGGCCAGTATATTATAATAGAGAATACAAAGGTTAGAGGAGGAAGCAATGACTATTCGTTTTGGTACATTTGTACCGCAAGGATGGCGACTGGACTTGATGGAGATTGCCGATCCCATCGAGAAGTATGAAGCAATGACGCAGGTCGCCCGTGTCGTTGATGGCATGCCCGCCTATGATTCAATCTGGATCTATGACCATTTTCACACGGTACCTCGGATTGAGCAAGAGGCGGTTTTTGAGGCATGGACAATCACCGCAGCGCTGGCCCGTGATACGCAGCGGGTCAAGGTCGGTCAGATGGTCACCTGTATTGGGTATCGCAACCCGGCCCTGGCAGCCAAAATTGCCTCGACCGTGGATGTCCTGAGCCACGGGCGGCTCTATTGTGGGATTGGCGCGGGTTGGTACGAGCACGAGTGGCGTGCGTATGGCTATGGTTTCCCCGAAACACGCGACCGCATGCGGGCCTTCCGCGAGGCCACGCAGATTATGGTCAAGATGTGGACGGAGGAGACACCAACCTTCGAGGGCGAGTATTTCCATATTCGTGGGGCGATCAACGAGCCGCGCGGAATCCAGAAGCCCTATCCGTCCCTCTGGATCGGGGGTGGCGGCGAACAGGTGACGCTCAAACTGGTGGCGCAGTACGGCAATGCCTGCAATGTGATGGGCGACCCTGCCACGCTCCAACAGAAGTTTGCTATTTTGCGCGGCCATTGTGAGCAGGTTGGCCGGAACTATGACGACATTATTCGTTCTTCAAATGCCAATATCGTCTTTGTGCGGCCCGGTGATGATCTCGAACAGGCTACCGCCGCGGTGCGCGCAACCTATAACTGGAGCCTCGACGATCTGATGCGCAATTCGATTGTCGGTACACCCGAACAGGTTGCCGAGCGCCTGCAAGTGCTTGCCGATGCTGGCGTGAACTATTTCATTACCTACTTCCCCCGGATCGCGTATGATCACACGCCCCTGCACATCTTTGCCGAAGAGGTGATTCCTCACGTGAGTTAAGGGTATGCTTGTTGGGTACGCAAAAAAGCCAGCCATGCTGGCTTTTTTGCGTACCCAACAAGCAAGGGTAGGGCGATTGCATCATACGAAATCGGATACAACGGGGCACCCGCAAGGGGTGCCCGTACCGGGCCGGGGGCGGGCCCGGTGTAGGGGCACCCCTTGCGGGTGCCCTTGCGGGTGCCTTGGCGGGTGCCCTTGCGGGTGCCCTTGCGGGTGCCCTTGCGGGTGCCTTGGCGGGGTGCATGCACGGAAGATGCAATCGCCCAACAAGCAAGGGTAGGGCGACTTGACAATGATCGCTGAGCTCGTTATAATCTAGTTAATCGGTTAAGTGCTCGGTCAATGGTGAGGCGAAGGCGGCGCAATGTGGCGACGATGAAGGATGTAGCTGAGCGGGCAGGCGTTTCGACGGCAACGGTTTCGTACGTGCTCAACGGTACGGGATCGGTGACGGCGGCAACCCGGCAACGGGTGTTGCAGGTGGTCGCTGAACTTGAGTATCAGCCAAATCATGCTGCCCGTAGTATGCGTTCACGCTCGCGAACCCTCGGCCTGATTTTACCCTACGGGACTGCCGGGTTGAGTACGCCAACCCTGGCAGAACTAGTCGCAGGCTTGACTGAGGCTGCCGCGAACCACGGCTATTACCTCTTGCTCGCGGGTGATCCTGTTCAGTCTGAGCGCCTTGTTGCCACCAGTTTAGCGCGAACCGGGCGGGTGGATGGCTTTGTCTTGCTTGACCTGCGGGTTGATGACGAGCGGAGCGCTCACCTTACCGCTGCGGGCATTCTTCATGTTGGCGTTGGTGCGCCTGCCTTGGGCAATGCTTGCCCAGGCTTGAGCTTCGATCTCACCGGTGGGGCGTTGATCGCAACGCGCTCTCTGCGTACCCTGGGGCACCGCCGCATTGCCTTGATCAATCTGCCTTCTGAGCTGACCGATAGCGACCTCTTGTACCAGGGCTTTGCCAAAGCTCTGACTGAAACTGGTGAGGAGGTGGCTCCCTCATTGATTGTCGAGGCGGGGACGAGTCAAGATGATGGCCTGGCCGCGATGCAAGAGCTGCTAGCGCAACCTGAAGGGCCAACCGCAGTGCTGGCCGCAAGCGATGAACTTGCGTTTGGGGCAATGCACGCGCTGCGTGATGCCGGGATCGAGGTGGGTCGCGATGTCGCCTTGATCGGGTGTGGTGATGTTCCGCTCGCCGCCCATACGCATCCACCCCTGACGACGCTCCGTGCCCCTCGCCGCGCCCTCGGTGCGGCGCTTGCTCATACGTTGATCGCCCTAGTAGAACAGCAACCCCTGCCATCGTTTACGCCCCTGCCGCTACAGTTGATTGTCCGTAAGACAACCTGCCCGTTACCTGAGTGAGCGCTCGCTGATGATCCTCACGATAGTCGCTGAGGAGTTGATATTTTCTTGCCTGAGGAGGATACTATGGCTGGTATTAAGTTCGAGAAGGTCTGGAAGCGCTTTGGTGAGGTCTCGGTGCTCAAGGATCTCAATATTGACATTAATGACGGCGAGTTTCTGGTGCTCGTTGGGCCATCGGGCTGTGGTAAATCAACCGCGTTGCGCTGCCTCGCCGGTCTCGAAGAGATTACTGATGGCAATATCTGGATTGGCGACCGCGTCGTCAATGATGTGCCCCCCAAAGATCGCGATATCGCGATGGTCTTCCAGAGCTACGCGCTCTATCCCCATATGAGCGTCTATGACAATATGGCCTTTGGCTTGAAGCTGCGCAAATTGCCCAAGACTGAAATTGACACTCGGGTCAAAGAGGCCGCCGAGATGCTCTCGATTGGGCACTTGCTCGACCGCAAGCCCAAGGCGCTCTCGGGTGGTCAGCGCCAACGTGTCGCGCTCGGACGAGCGATTGTGCGTGACCCGTCGGTCTTCTTGATGGACGAGCCGCTCTCGAACCTCGACGCCAAGTTGCGGGTGCAGACCCGCGCTGAGATCAGCCGTCTCCATCAGCGCCTCAAGACAACCTTTATCTATGTGACTCACGATCAGACCGAGGCGTTGACGATGGGGACGCGCATTGCCGTGATGCGTGATGGCATTCTGCAGCAGCTCGACACCCCTCAGAATCTCTATGATAGCCCAGCCAATATGTTTGTGGCAGGCTTCATTGGCAGCCCTTCGATGAACTTCTTTGAGGCCAAACTCGACCGGGTACAGGGCGGTCTGGCTGTCGTGGTCGGCAAGGAGTTTGTTGTCCCTGTGCCCTCTAGTGCAACCGAGCAACTTGGGACACACGTTGGCAAGAATATCTACTTCGGCATTCGGCCCGAGGATATCCACGATGCGCACTATGTGCCGCGTGGCGTGGATGAGAGTGCGCGCCTGATGACGATGGTCAATGTCATTGAACCTCTTGGTTCGGAAGTCTATGCCTATATCGAAAATAGCGGCAAAGAGTTTGTTGGGCGCCTCGATCCGCGTACCGGAGCCCGGACTGGTCAGCAGGTCGAGATCGTCGTGGATATGAATAAGATGCACGTCTTTGACCGCGAGACCGAAAAGGCGCTCGTCTAAAGTAAGGGTGAAGCACCCGCCCACGCGGACGGTACAGCGTCGGGTTGAAGCAGGGGCGAGTGCTTCGCCCCTACTTCAACCCGGCGGTCTCCTCAAACCCGAGCATCAAGTTCATGCACTGCACAGCCTGCCCAGAAGCCCCTTTGAGTAGATTATCAAGCGCCGAGACGATAATCATCCGTCCCGCCTCGATCTCCACTGGCTGAAAACCGAGGACAAAATCCATCGTCTGTTGCACATGGCGCAATTCAGGGAAGTGTCCAGTAGGCAACACGGTGATGAACGGTTCGTCACGGAAGACGTTGTAGGCTTCGTGAACCATTTCGGAGGATGTGCCTGGCTTGAGGGTGACATAGATCGTCGAGAGAATCCCGCGATAGACTGGCAACAAGTGTGGCGAGAAGATAATATGCAGCCCGGTCTCTTGTTCCATCTCGCCGAGATGGCGATGCACCCGCCCAACGTTATAGGCACTGAAGGTCTCGTGCGTTTCACCAAAATGAGTCTTGAGCGACAACGACCGTCCCGCCCCCGAAACCCCCGATTTGCTATCAACAATGACCGTGCGATCAGCAAACAGATCGGCCTGCACGAGCGGCCACAAGGGCAAAATCGCCGTAAGTGGATAACAACCCGTGTTGGCGACCAGGCGTGCCTCGCGGATCGCTGTGCGGTGCAACTCGGGCAAGCCGTAGACGGCGGCACTGAGCAACTCGGGGGCCGGGTGCGGCTTGCCACGGCGTCGCTCATAGTCATCGGCATCGTGGAGCCGAAAGGTATCAGAGAAATCAATCACCCGCTTGCCCGCCTCGAGTGCCTGTTGCACCAGAGGAATAAGATCGGGAGTATTATGCGGAAGACAGGTGAAGATCAGATCTACATCCTGGAGATTGGCCTCTTCGACGGCAACCAGCGGCGTATCAATCAGGGTAGGGAAGATATCAGACAGACGTTTGCCCGCTGCTGAGCGTGCCGTAGCAAAGCTAATCTCAACCTGGGGATGGCGTACCAGCAGTTTGATCAATTCGTACCCGGTGTACCCGGTTGCCCCGTAAATACCCACACGAGCCATAACTTTTTCCTCTGCTTTAGGGCTACCGCCCTCAAAACCCCGTGGCTGTGCTGCCCTTTTGCGCTAGCACCAGCCCGCTCTTACGCCACGCACGGGGCATTATACCAAGAAGCCACCACTGATGTATCAATCTCAGGTATACTGAAAATGCGTCAAAGACCGGAAACCCCTAGCAAAGAGTGTGGAGGAGCGTATGCCAACACGAGTGCTTATTCTTTCGGCAAGTGTTGGATCAGGTCATAAGGCAGCGGCCGCAGCGATTGAACAAGCTTTCCAGCGTTACCCTGAGTTTGAGGTGATCAATCAGGATGCGCTGCTACATACGTCCCGCATCTATCAGGTGGCCGCGACTGATGCCTATTTTGCCCTGGTCAAAGAGAATCCCTGGTCGGTTGGGTGGCTCTATGATTATAATGACGAACCTTTCAAGAACGAACGCGGACTCTCCCGCGTGCTCAATATGCTCAACGGTCAGCCTCTGGTCAAACTGATCGAAGATTACCATCCCAATATTATTATCTGCACCCACTTTATGCCCGCCGGCATTGCGGCGCAACTCTTGCTCGAAGAGCGGATCAATTCACGCCTCGGCATTGTCACCACCGATTATGATTTTCAGGGAATGTGGCTCAGTCGTAGCTTCAATCACTATTTTGTTGCCCTTGACGAGGCGCGGGCTTTGCTGGCATCGTTTGGCGTTGACGACGAACGCATTACCGTCTCGGGTATTCCGGTTACGTCACTGTTATCGGAACCGTTTGATTGCAACGGGGTCTATGAGCGCTACAATCTCCAGGCGGATCTTCCGGTCTTGCTTGTTTCAGCGGGTGCCCTCGGTGGTGGGCCAGCCCTCGAGATTGTCGAGCAGATTATGGGCATGAAAACACCCGTACAGACGATTGTGGTGTGTGGACGCAATCAGCCATTGCGTCAGGCTGTTACGACGATGACGGCAGCCAAGGCTGAACACTTTCGTGTGCTTGGCTTTACCAACGAAATGCCGGATCTGATGCGCGCCGCGACGCTTTTTGTGGGCAAGCCTGGCGGCTTGAGCACGGCAGAGTGTATGGCGGCAGGCTTGCCGATGGTCGTCATTGACCCGATCCCCGGGCAGGAAGAACGCAATAGCGATCATCTGCTCGAGAACGGGGCCGCCATCCGTTGTCGCGATCTACCGGTGTTAGGCTTCAAGATCGATCAGGTGCTGCAAGAGCCTGGTCGCCTCGAAGGTCTGCGGGCTGGAACCCAACGCCTGGCGCGTCCTGATGCCGCCCGCGTGGTGATTGAGACGCTGCTCAACGATACCACAAGCCCCTATGTCTTTGACCGTGAACAGCGCCGGCGCATTATTGCGGTGTCACGCGGCAAAACCGAGCCAGAACTGGTGGTGCCGCCGCCCCCTGATACCGTGATTCTTTATGATGATGAGACCGGGGTGCTGCTCGGCACGATTACGCCTACTCAGATGAAGTTTCTCGATACCTATCTCGTTGAAGAACATTCGGATGACGAGACCTATTATCTCGATGAGCCAACCCTCGATTATTTGATCGAGCAGCATCCCGATCCTGAGCTGTTAACGGTCTTGCGCTCGATCCTGCGTACGCGTACCCACGTTGAAATACGCTTTGTCTTGCCATAACAAAGGAGCTCTATGGAAACCTGGGTTGAACAGCGCGAGGCCTTTCAAGGCCCGGTCTTTACCGTGGTGACGGGTGAGGCCGTGCTCGATGATGGGCAACGGGCACGTCGTGATGTGGTGCGCCATCGGGGTGGGGTCGGGGTTGTGCCAGTGCTAGACGGGCAGGTGTTGCTCGTGCGTCAGTTCCGCATCGCCGTTGAGCGCGAGACCATCGAGATTCCTGCTGGTCTGCGCGAACCTGGTGAGACGTTGGAGGCGTGCGCTGCCCGCGAACTCGCCGAAGAGGTCGGGTACGCGGCCGAACGGCTTATCCCTCTGCTGAATTATTGCACGTCCCCGGGCTTTACTGATGAGACCACGGCCATCTTTCTGGCGCTCGATCTGTATCCCGTTGCGGCAACCCCCGATTGGGATGAACGCATTCATCAGGTTGCGCTGCCCCTCGCAACCCTGCCCGAGGCACTCACCAATGGTACATTTGAGGATGGCAAAACCTTGATCGGGCTCTATGCTGCGCTGGCATGGCTTGAACGGCACGCCCACTGAGGGGTGAATCCCCTCTCAGGGTATGCTACAATGCCTGTCTATGTCAGTGCTAAGCAAAACTACCCCTATTCTAATTGTGACCTTCGTTGTGTTAGGTTTTGCGGCATGCGTGCCTCAGTTGACGTCACCACGTCTGGCGGCTGAGCCACCCGGTGTGGTTGCCCCGTCGCC
Source organism: Candidatus Chloroploca asiatica (assembly GCF_002532075.1). GTDB lineage: Bacteria > Chloroflexota > Chloroflexia > Chloroflexales > Chloroflexaceae > Chloroploca > Chloroploca asiatica. The sequence continues at coordinate 32,476 of NZ_LYXE01000041.1, forward strand.
AACAGCTGAAACGATGGCCCCTTTTGATGCGGTGGTGCCTCTGGCGACGGTAGCCCCGATCTCCCCCGATCCTGACGTGCCCCTCAGCCTGTCTGCACCGATGTTGCAACGGTTGCATCAGTGGGGCAGTGGCGTGCCGCTGGATCTGGCACTTGGATCCGATGGCACAACGCTCTTTGTGGCGACTGCGCTGCATCTGCAACAACACGACGCAGGGTTGCTCGGGCGCATTGGCTGGCAACATGCCCTCGCGGTACCGCCGAGTGGCCTTGCCGTTGCGCCTTCGGGGGCGCTGCTGGCCCTTGCCCTTGGCAGTGACGTTGAATTGCGCCGCCTGCACGATGGGACGGTGCTTGCGACCCTCGCGCATCGGGCCAGAGTGACTGATCTTGTGTTTGCTCCGGGGGGTGATCGCCTGGCCGTCGCACTTGCAACCGGCTCGCTTGTGATCTGGCAAGTAGAGCAACGGGTGCCCTTATCTGAATTGCGCCCGTCAGAAGGCAATGACATAAGTGGACTAACGGCGAATTTCACCAGCGTGGCCTTCAATCACGACGGTACCTATGTAGCTGCCGGTGATGCCAATGGCACGGTGACGGTCTGGCAGTTGCCTGTATCTACGCCTGTCCGTCAATTCTCCCTTGGCCTGCGCGAGGTCACCGATCTCGCCTTTACCCCCGACGGTACAACGCTCGCGGTGGCTTCCGCAGGATCGCGCAGTGAACCAGGTTCAGTCCAGATCTGGGATGTGGTCAGTGGCTATGCCCGAGCCTATCTGACGATCATGAGTGAGACAGCGCAGCTTGCGCCGGTCACCCGGATAGCCTTTGCTTCTGATGGTCGGTCAGTGCTCGCTGGCACAACCAGCGGCGAAGTCGTACGTTGGGCGTGGCCCTCTGGACAACGCGAACGGGTGATCCAGGCGCACCGTGGGGCGCTCAGTGCCCTGGTGACGGTTCCCGGAGGGGGCTTCTTTACGGCGGGCCGCGACGGTGCGCTCAAACGCTGGAATGCCGATGGGCTGCCTCTTGATACTCTGGAAGGGGTACCTGCCGTTACCGCCGTTGCGATGACGACAAGCAATCGTCAGGTTATTACTGGTGGCGAAGACGGTAGCCTTATGCTCTGGACCCAGGAAGGTCAGTTGCGTGAGACAACCTGGGAACATCGAGGCAAAATCCACGCCCTGGCGGTGAGCCCTGACGAACGCATGCTGGCTTCAGCGGGTGCTGATGGCAGCATCCTCCTCTGGAGTCTGCCTGAAGGTACGCTGCTAACCCGACTGGCGGGACACAAAGGCCGGGTGCTTGGACTTGCCTTTGCGCAGGATGGTACCTTGCTCGCCTCGGCGGGGTTGGATGGCACGATTCGCCTCTGGCGCATACCCGAGGGCGAAGCCGTACGTAGATTGACGGTCATCGAGGATGGCGGCCTGAATGCCACTGCCGTCCTCGGTGTTGCCTTTGCCCACCAGGGCGAAGTTGTCATTGGCACAGCCTACGATGGGTCGGTACGCCTCTTCCAGACAAGTGCTGGAGGTGCGCCGACCGTCTTGCGTACTGCCCATGGTGGCTGGTTGATCGCGCTTGCCAATGGGGCGCACGACGAACTTGCCGCCCTTGATGATACCGGACGCCTGTGGGTCTGGGATAAGGCTGGCACCTTGCTTGGACGGGGAGCACTCGCTGATGCAACGGCACTCGCAGCGACGGCAACAGGGCACCTGTTGACCGTCGGGCCAACAGGCGGGCTCAGCCTGTGGCAGGTTGAGGCTAATGGGCTAACCGAGCTTGCTAGTAGCCCCTGCAATGGCGATAACCTTGCCGTCACTGCTGACGATACGCTGGCTGTTGTTGGCTCACGCCGCGGATTTGTTGAGATCTGGGCCTTGCCGTAAGCGTAAACGCCTCGCGGCGGGAGCAAGAAAATGGTTGGTTCTGGCGAACAAGGCCCGCTTTGCTGGGCCTCGTTCGCCAGAACCAACCGCCCCTAGACGCAATACCTTGCAAATAAGGCGGCTCTTTTGACGCAAAGGCGCAAAGGCGCAAAGGTTTTTGCGTAGGTGAGCTTCACCCTTCGCGTCTTCGCGTGAGCTTATTTGCAAAGTATTGCCCCTAGACGCTACTGGTATGCTGTGCCGGGGTCATCGTCTGGCGTCGCCTGCTCGTGATAATGCCCTCGATCGAATAGATCGCCAGGGCAATCCAGACTAGCACAAAGCCAAACAAGCGCTGCGTGCTGAGATACTCACCATAGACAAAGACCCCGAGCAGGAACTGGAGCGTCGGCGCAATATATTGCAAGAGCCCGAGCGTGGTCAGGGTCACGAGGCGTGCCCCTGCGGCAAAGAGCAAGAGAGGCACCGCTGTCACCACACCCGATGAGATCAGCAGGGTTGTCGTAAAGAGATCCGCATGGCCGAGCGTACCACCAGTGCTGCGCTCGACAAAACCCAGGAAGACCAAGGCTGGGAGTGCCATCACCAGCGTTTCGAGGGTAAAGCCCTGGATCGAAGCGAGCGGGGCCGTTTTACGTAACAGGCCGTAGAGCCCGAACGATCCAGCCAGACTAAGGGCAATCCAGGGGAGCGAACCATAGGTGAGCGTCAGGTAGAGCACCCCGGCAAGCGCGAGCGCAATGCCAAGGCCCTGCCCGATCCGCAAACGCTCGCGTAGTACGACAACCCCAAGAAAGACATTGACCAGCGGATTGATAAAATAGCCCAGGCTGGTCTCAACTACATGATCGGCGTTGACCGCCCAGATATAGAGGCCCCAGTTGAAGGAGAGGAGGCTCGCTGACAGCACAAAGACAAGCATCGTACGTGGCTGGCGCAACGCCTGGAAGAGCCACCCCCAGTTTGTGCGGAACGCAAAGAACCCGACGATGAGCGCAGCAACCATTGCCCAGACAACCCGATTCGCCAGAATCTCAAGCGCTGGTACGTCATGCAAGGCTTTCCAGAAGATGGGCAGTAAGCCCCACGAAACATACGCCCCGATTGCGTAGAGTACACCTTTATTCACGAGTGCTTGCCTGTTGTGAGCACGGAAAACAGGCCTGTATCATACCACAAGATGGGCAACATTATTTGACTAGACAAATGAATCTCGCATGTGCGAGGGAAAATAGCCAGCGAAGCTAGCCATTTTCCCTCGCACATGCATAGATTATGGCCCCCTCGCCGCCGCCATTGCCCTGCCCCCACACTTTGCGCTATAATCACGACAGGAGGAACGCGTGATGGCGCTTGAGGCAAGTGTTCAGCGGGTGCGCATCTATCTTAGCCAGAGCGATCAGTGGCAAGGCGGCCCACTCTATCTGGCGATTCTCGAGCGGCTCCGCAGTGCTGGGGCGACCGGGGCCACGGCGCTGACGGGGTTGGCCGGGTTTGGACCGGGGCAGCGCGGTCGTCTCGCTATGCTCAATGAGTCGGGATACGATCTACCGGTCATCATCGAATGGTTAGATCGCCCCGAGCGGGTTGCCCGCATCTTGCCGCTGCTCGACGATCTCTGTGGTGAGGCCATGGTGACGAGTGAGCCCGTGCCGGTCTATCGCGCCACGTTGCGTGCGCGGGGGCCGTTCAGCGCCGATCGCTCGGTTGGCGATCTGATGCAAACCGAATCGCCTACCGTCACCAGTGCTACCCCGTTACTTGAGGCGCTGCGCCATTTTGTCACCGATAAACTTGCGGTTTTGCCTGTGGTTGATGCGACGGGTCTGCTCGTGGGCACCCTGACCAGCCAGGAGGTAGCCTGGCGCTCACCGCTACGTATGCCTATCTGGATGCTTACCAAGTTGACCTCTGCTGAACGTGAACCACTCGTGCAACTGTTGAATGGCCTCACAGTCGGCGGCATCATGACGACTGAACCACGGTATGTCGTGGAGACGATCACGATCCCGCAGGCGCTGACCACGATGATCGAATGGGGCCTGCGCCAGGTGCCTGTCGTGGATCGCCACCGCCGGCTCGTCGGTCTGCTTGGTGAAGACGATATCTTGCGTGAAGCTGTGATGCAAGCAGAGAACAGTGCTGATGAACCCGCAGTGCGTGAGGCTGAACCGCCACCTCCGGTGAGCCTGGTGATGCAGACGGTCTTTCACGCGGTGACCATAACACAACCGCTCAACCGGGTCCTGGCGCAACTGTTGGCAACGCCTCTTCAGCCGCTCTTTGTCCTTGATCCTGAGCGTCGTCTCGTTGGTTTGCTCACCCTTGCCTCAGTCTTGAAGGGGTTGGCTGGCGAAGAACGAACGAAATTGCTGACCGCCCTTCAGCAACCCGAGCCACCAGAGGCGGCCAGTTTGCCGGGGCGCGATCGTCCCCTTGCCGAACTGCTGGAGCCACCGCCTCCTTCACTTGTCCCCGATACGAACTTGATCGACGCGGCCCATCGTCTGATCGAGCTTCAGGCGACCCAATTGCCTGTCGTGAATGGCGAACAGACATTATTGGGTATAATAGCGCCTGGTGGACTCGTTCGAGCTCTTTTGCAACAGAGTGAATAAGGTACTTTGAATATGAGTAAAACGGTTTTGATTACTGGTGGGGCCGGGTTTTTAGGCATCAACCTGGCCCGCTACTTGCTTGAGCGTGGCTATGCTGTCCGTTCGCTTGATATTGCCCCCTTCGACTACCCCGAACGTGATCGCGTCGAAGTGCATACCGGCGATATTCGTGATAAGGCCACGGTTGAACGGGCTATGGCGGGGGTTGATCTCGTTGTCCATACTGCTGCGGCCCTCCCTCTCTACAAACCCGCGGATATCTTTTCGACCGATATTGACGGCACGCGCAATGTCATCCAGACGGCGCTGACCCAGAATGTTGAGCGGTTTATCCACATCTCAACCACAGCCGTCTATGGCATTCCCGATCATCACCCCCTGCTCGAAAGCGATCCGATGGATGGGGTCGGGCCGTATGGCGAAGCCAAGGTCAAAGCCGAGCAGATCTGTCTCAGTTATCGTGAACAAGGCATGTGTGTCCCGATTCTGCGGCCCAAATCATTTATTGGCCCCGAGCGCCTCGGCATCTTTGCGATGCTCTACGATTGGGCCAAAGACGGCAAAAACTTCCCGCTGCCGGGCAATGGCAAGAATCGTTATCAACTACTTGATGTTGAAGACCTGTGCGAAGCAATCTATCGCTGCGCAACGCTTGAGCGCGAACAGGTCAATGACACCTTCAATATTGGTGCCAAAGTCTTTACAACGATCAAAGAGGACTTTCAGGCCGTTCTGGATGCTGCCGGCTTTGGCAAAAAGATTATCACCTTCCCGGCGGCCCCGATGACGGCAGCCCTGGTCGTGCTCGAACGCCTCAAGCTTTCGCCGGTCTACAAATGGGCCTATGGCACGGTCACCGAAGATTCTTTTGTTTCGGTGGAGAAAGCCGCCCGCATCCTCGGGTTTGAACCAAAATACTCCAACAAGGATGCGTTGGTGCGCAACTATCGCTGGTACATCGACCACCTCAGCGATTTCCAGAATGCCACCGGCGTTTCGCACCGTGTCCCCTGGAACCAGGGGATTCTCAAGGTGGTGAAGGTCTTCTTTTAACCCTGATGGTAGACACGCAAGATGCCAACTGCGCTGGCATCTTACGTGTCTACCATCAGGTTTTTTTTGGAGGCTTCGTCGTGAGTCACGGGATCACGCCCATAGACGGTCACGATCCGCTCGATCAACGTGGTCGTACTCCGACCGGTACTATACGGCAGCAGTTGCACCTCACCACCATAGCTGAGCACCAGTCTTGCCTCGGGCAAGCGGCTCAGATCTGGTGAAAGATCGGGCGTGCTGGCATAATCGCCCCCTTTGACATAGAGATCGGGGCGCAACGCAGCCACCACGCGCTCGGCAGTCAACTCGGCAAAGACGGTCACATAGTCGACCGGGCGCAAGGCATTCAACAGCAACGCCCGATCCGCCTCAGGAATCAGCGGACGTTGCGCCCCTTTGAGCGACCGGCTCGACGCATCCGAGTTGAGGGCGACAATCAACCGATCCCCAAGCGCACGTGCCCGCGTCAGATACTCCACATGGCCCGCATGCAGCAGATCAAAGATCCCGTTGGTCAACACGACACGCAAACCCTGCGCTTCGCAGCGAGCGCGTTCCTTAACCAGGGTCTCCAACGTACAAATCGTCATTGGTGTATGCCTTTTATACCAATTACTATTGATGATGCCGCTTGCTTGTCATTCCGAGCACCACGTGGCCCACGGGCCAGTGATGCCGCTTGCTTGTCATTCCGAGTACCACGTGGCCCATGGGCCAGTGATGCCGCTTGCTTGTCATTCCGAGCGGAGCGAGGAATCTGAGCGGGTCGCGCAAGACCCCTCGCTCTGCTCGGGGTGACAATGCAGGATGTTCAGCCGAAGAGCAGACCTTGCGCCTCTGCGCCTTTGCGTCAACCTTATGTGCAACGTATTGGATCTGGATCAGCGATAAGGCGAACTCAAGACACCAAGCAAACTCATCGCTACTGCCACCACCAGCGTACATACGTAGAGAATCACCACCACTGAGCCACCCGAAGGCGCACCGACGAGCAGGGCAGAGCCAAGGAACACCGTCGTCAACGGAAAAGTCTGGGTGTGCGCCAGCCAGAGCCCGCGGCGCCAGTTGCCCCGGCGCACCCGTTCGCCGGCAAAGCGACCAATGGTTGTTCCTGCTGCGGCAATCAGGGTCCAGAGAAACGCCGCAGTAAAGAGATTCCAGGCTTGCTCGGCACCCGCCCAGAGAAATGCACTCCCCCCGATTCCGCCAAGCAGCGCACTCACCCCAAGCGGAATCAAAAAAGCCGGTGAGACCTTCACACAGACCTCGCTTGCTCGGCCACAAGTTGGGCATATGTTTCCTGGGTAATGAATTCACCACCCTCAATTGATCGGCTTCGTTCGTTGCGTTTCCGATCAAAAGTAAGTTCCGCATACATCAACCGAAAACAGCGCGCATCCATGATCTCTTTGCGTAAATGGTAGCCTTCGACGCTCTCGTTGTCATCGTAGAGCACCGTGAGATCATTGTAGCGATGCACGCGCACATGCACCGGTGCGCCACAACGACTGCACTGCACATAGAGGTGCAGCGCAGGATCTTCTTGTTGAGCCTGACCGCCAAACAAACGTCGGAAGAAGTTCATACAGAAAATTCCTCTTGTTGCTCTGGTTCCCAACCAGAACAACAAGGATTGCTGGGGCTACGCCCCAAAACCTGGTTTCTTTGGCTGGAAAAAAGCCAGCTACGCTGACTTTTTTCCAGCCAAAGAAAGATTCCTGGAGGCCGCAGGCCCCCAAAGCTCCAGCCCCCATCACCGAAGCAACGTTATGAGACAGGTCGGACATAGACAATATTTGAATGAAACGTGCTCTGTCCAGCGAGATCAGCCAGGGCATCGGGGGTGGTCCAGTTGATGTTGCGCTGGTGGCGCGAGAATTTTGCCCAGGGGCCTTTGGGGGCCACAGCCACGCCAGGTGGCACATCGTCGGTAACGCGGGCACGCAGTTCACACCAACCCCGCTGGTTTTCTACAATCACATACGCACCATCACTAATCTGACGTTGCGCCGCATCAGATGGATGTATTTCAATGAATGGTTCGCCCTCTTTGGCTCGCAAGCTAGGTTGATTCGCCAGACTCGACGAGACAAAGTGGTGCGATGCTCCCGAAATGAGGATCAGCCCATCGGTGGCCCCATGCGCCCTTGCCGCGACATACTCGTCCGGTTCTTCATAGTTGGGCAAGGGGTCAAGCCCACGCGCTTCCATCAGACTCGAGGCGAGTTCGACTTTGCCTGAAGGCGTCGGAAAACGCAGATCCCCAAAGGGGATGTCAGTTGCCTCGGTGAAGTGCAGGGGTACCGTCCCCTCTTGTTGCAGGCGTTCGAGGGTAATGCCGGTGAGATAGGGGTTCGTCGCCCGCGAAGCTTCAAGCACCCCGGCAAGCGCCTCTTCGGCACTCTCGTGCAGCCAGGGTTCGGTATAGCCCATTGCCTGGGCGAGCAGACGACTCACGTCCCAGTTGCTCTTGCACTCGCCGGGGGGCACAACGGCGGCATGATTGTATTGCAGGTACCGATGCCCATAGGCCCGATGGAGATCCGTATGCTCAAGCTGAGTTGTGGCCGGCAAGACGAGATCGGCATAGTCGGCGGTATCGGTCATAAATTGCTCGTGTACAACCGTAAAGAGATCTTCGCGCTGCAGACCCTCGACGATCAGGCCCGCATTGGGCGACGATGCCACGGGATTGGCACAGTAGACAAAGAGTGACTTCACCGGAGGGTCGGTCGCTTCGCCAGTCAGGGCTGCCCCAAGGCGATTCATATTGATCACCCGCGGCACCGGTGGGCACGCGCTGCGATGGGTCAGCGCCTCGGCATCCCAGGTGGCATAGCCGCCAGTTGAATATGCTAGGCCCCCACCCCGTACACCGTACTGCCCAACCAGCGCAGGCAAACAGAGCAAGGCACGAAAAATCTGGCCCCCATTTTGATGCCGCTGCACACCGTCGGCGGTCTTGAGCAGCGCTGGTTTCGTCGTCGCATAACGGCGGGCCAGGTTGACAATGGTTTCGGCAGGTATGCCCGTGATAGCGGCAACGTGATCAGGCGGATACGCACTGGCTCGTTCGCGCAGTTCACGCCAGCCGTGGCTATGCGCCTCAAGCCAGGCCTCATCGTGCAAACCCTCGGCAAAGATGACCTGCATCAACCCGAGGGCCAGCGCCCCATCAGTCGCGGGACGGGGCTGCAGATGTTCATCCGCCGAGCGTGCCGTCAGCGTACGGCGCGGATCGATGACGACCACATAGGTACCGGCTTTCTGCGCCTCGCGGAGAAAGGGCATAAAATGTGGCCCGGTACTCGCGGGATTGTGCCCCCAGATCAAGACCAGCTTGCTCTGGCGCACATCGGCATAATCGGCACTATGGCGTGCCCCGAGGGTTGCCATCACGGCTGCGTGGGCCGCCGCCGAACAGATCGCCCGCTCGAGCCCACTTGCCCCCATCCGCCCCCAGAGGCGTGCATCCATCATCACCGTCTGCACCAGGCCCAGGGTTCCACTATACGAATAGGGCAGGATTGCCGCTGCTCCGTACTGAGCAATAATTGCTTGCCAGCGGACCGCAATAGTGGCAAGCGCCTCGTCCCAACTGATCCGTTGCCACTGACCTGCACCCTTTGGCCCCACCCGCCGCAACGGATAGAGCAGGCGCTCATCACTTGTCACCCGTTCAAGATAAGGGCGCACCTTGGCGCAGAGCCAGCCGCGGGTCACCGGATGCTCTGGATCAGCATAAAACCGAACGGCCCGTCCATCCTCTACCTCGGTAATCGTTGCGCACGTATCGGGACAATCGTGGGGACATGCCCCCCTGAAGCGTACCGGCTCATCCGTCATCATCTTGCTCCTCACCGCCCTCAACGCTACCGTCGAGGAGCAAGGTTAGCTATGCTAACCTTGCTCCTCGACAAAACAACAACTATCCATGGGAACGGTCATCCCCAACAATGAATTGTGGTACAACCGTATCATCAAGATCGAGCAGACGGGTTGCGATCCAGGCAATGGTAAAAGTTGGAATCGGCTGAGTAAAGGGAATAAGCGCCTCAAGCGCCGCCTTATTGCGCAAGCCACGCAGCCCGAGGCGATCGAGGGTAAGCCAGCTAATCGGCGCAGCAAAAATATCGAGCGCAAAATCGAGCAGATCTAACAAAATGACCAGTGAGAGCGGAACATACTGGAGGGTCGTAAAAAAGCCCGCGTGGTATGGCACACGCAGCGCCTTGATCTGGCGCCACATCAAGGCCAACCCGACCACCGCGATGATCAGGGCAACACCCATCGCAACCAGGATCCAGAAAAAAATAGTACTAAGGTTTTCTAACATTGTCATCATCTAGCGCAACTTCATGCAGTTGGTACTTCCAACGAACAACATACCCTCTTATGTTGACGTTCGTTCGGAGAGGTTAGTTGCGCTCGCCTGCCAAGCGTCATTGCCCCTGGTAGACACGTCATCGTGGTGCTTGCTTGCATAGTGCCAGATCACGAGGGCAAGCAGCGGCAGCAGCAGGGCGACCAGCAGGGTTGAGAATTCCAGCACTGCCCCAAAAGGCGGCTGGGCCGCATTCAAGAAATCAAAGGGCCTCACGAAAGGGGCTGTCACCGTATACAACACCATGATCGCCGGATTATCGGGGCGTGCTGCAAGCGCACGCGCTACCAACCGGGCGAGCAACAGCATTTCGCATGCTCCTGCAATGAGCAGCACGCTGAAAACGATCGGATTTGCGCTTAATCGGTGGATCTTTTTGGCTCGTTTTTGCGTCATGGTATAGTAGTATTACAATAAGGGCTGGCATGTGCGAGCATCAGGATGTCATCCCTATGTCAACCTGAGCAGAGGCGCAGCCGGAGCGAAGGGGCGCTCGTGTGCATCAGAACTCGAAATGCTTCGCTGCGTTCAGCATGACAGATTTCGTTGTCGTAGTGGGACAGGTGTACAATAAGAGACATGGGGTTGGCTGCCAATCATGATTGACGACGGCCATCGTTCCAATCGCCCCAATCGCGCTCTTCAGCAGCACGGATTGCCCGACGCTTGGCAGCGCGACGTGACAGGGGTATAACATCATTCAGGACAGCATAGAGGGCTGTTTCCTGGTCGGGATGATCCTCAATCAAGCTTGCGATCAGCGTCATATCGACGCCACGGGCCTGTAACAAGGCGGCAATCCGGTGAGCTTCATCTTGATCTTCATCCACCAGAGCCATGATTAATTGGGTTTCGAGTGGTATTGTCATGTTTATTTATGCAGTTAATAAAAGCGGCCCTTGATCCGTAATAGCAAGGGTATGTTCAAACTGAGCCGAACGCTTGCCATCAGCAGTGCGTACGGTCCAGCCATCACGTTCAAGCTTTGTCTCGGCAACGCCGGCATTGACCATTGGCTCGATAGTAAAGACCATCCCGGTCATAATTTTACGACCTGTTCCAGGTTCACCATAATGCAGGATTGTGGGATCTTCGTGGAGGTTTCGTCCCAGACCATGGCCAGTATATTCACGCACGACACTGAATCCGTTGCCCTCGGCATAACGCTGAATGACCGCGCCAATATCACCAAGCGTTTTGCCAGGATGCGCTTGCTCAATCCCAAGTTCGAGGCAATAACGGGCGGTATCCAGCAAGCGCTGAGTCGCTTCATCAATTTCGCCGACCGGGAAGGTCTCGCAGGCATCGCCGATCCACCCGTTGAGGCGCAGGCCAATATCAATGCCGATAATATCGCCCTGACGGAGGCGAATCTTCTTGCTGGGGATACCATGGCAAATAACGTCATTGACCGAAGCACAGATCGTACCCGGAAACGGTGGCGTTGCAGGCCAACCGCGGCGACGTTGGGGTACATACCCTTTATAAACTGGCTCGGCTCCACGCGACCGGATAAAATCCTCGGCAATGGCATCCAGTTCCAGCGTGGTGATCCCCGGCCTAATCTGAGTGCGCAGGAGTTCGAAGGTTTCACGCACAAGTTGCCCTGACTCGCGTAGCAACTCGATCTGACGCGCACTCTTCAATGTGATGGCCATGTCATACCTTGACTAGACAGATTATGTTACTTCATCAGCTATAGTATACCCGATTCTTTCGAGTGAGTGAGGAGCCCAGTGTATCTTTTCCAACAACCCCTGACCCGTGTGCTAGGTGCAAGTTTGTTGCTGCTGATTCTGGTGGCGTGTGTACCCGAACCACCACAAAGTGTTTTGCCGACCTTGCCAGCGGTGCTCGATATTACACCGGCACCTACCCTTGATATTGATGCGACCGCAACCGCTTTTGCGTTGATTACGCTCCCAAGCCCAACTCCGGCCGCTCTCTATACGATTCAGCCTGGTGATACGCTTAGTGACCTGGCCCTCCGTTTCAATACAACCATTGACGAACTCTCGGTTGCCAATGGTATCACTGACCCCAACGCGCTCCAACCTGGTCAGACGCTGATCATCCCGTCGCTTTTGCGTACGCCTGTTACTGAAGGGGGAAGACCCTTACTCACCCCAACCCCGACGTTGTCTACGCCATGAAGCGCGAAGACTGCGCGGGTCGGGAGCGCGAGCGGCTTGGTCGCGGGAGACCTGCCAGGTGTGCGCCGCACGAACCCTGGACGTACCGGAGAATCGTCCCGGCGCACACCTGGCAGGTCTGACGTCCGCCGACCGCTTCTCAGATAGTGCTAAAAAGGCTCCCTCCGGCAGTCATGACAAACAGCAGATTGGCAAGAATGCCCACAACAAGGCTGATGGCAACCATCAAGAGCAGATACATGGTGCGGCGACGGATCATGCGCTTGAATTCGCCCTGCAAGATCAATTCGAGGGTCTCTTGATGGGCGGCAAGCACAGTCTCTACCCGTGCTCCTTCGGCCTCGGCCTGGGCAAGCGCATCGGCTACGTCGCAGAGTTCGCGGCACCCTCGTTCGCGTGCGGTAAGACTCAGGGCGGCAAAAGGCCGTAGACGCTGATCAGCCCCTGTTTCAAGGGCGTCACTTACCAGGGTTTGCATCACGGCCAGACGCGGATGTGGTCGTCGGGTGTACCGCCGCATGATTTCAATCGGTGCTTCAAAGCTGCCCAGCGCAACCCGTACAAAGCTGATAAAGCCCGGCGTGAGACGACGTAATGCAGCGGCCTGCCGTTCGTGCCGCAGTTGCGGTAGGCGCGGCAAGACAAAGCCTAGCGCGAGATATGCCGCGAGTGCAGCGCACACCAGCAAGTTCGCCTGGTTCCCCCTCACACCGCTCCCCAGGGTTGCCCCCAAGAGCAGTGCGGCCAGGCTGAGGCCAGCAAGTTGCCCGGCCAGCAACCGCCCTGTCGCCGTCAACGGTGCGTTGCTGAAGGTGAAGGAACGGCGGGACAAACTTTGGCCACCAATGGTGAGTCCGAGAAGGCTGAAGAGTCCACCCGCGAGCGCCATAGTATAGAATGGCGCTCCAGGAGCGAGGAAAAGATCAGGCATAGGGGCCTCTCTATTCTTTCAAGAAGGTTGATGTTCTCCGCTACGTGAGCTGAACCTAATAGTCGGCATCCTCAACCTGGGCGAGTGCGAAGCCTCCGAGGACGGGCAAGATCAGGGCCAGGCCAACGATCGGGGCGACAAGCATGCCCAGCGGCGTGGTGTAAGCGACAATAACCCGTTCCCATTGTGTCCATGCCAGATAGAGCGCCATGGTTACGCCGGCGAGGCCGACGGCCACCCCGCTATACCGCATCTGGGCAAGTTCAGTGCGTGCTTCGTCGCGTCGGCGATCCGACGCTTGCAGCGCGGCATAGGCTGCTTCGCAGCGCCGCGCCAGCACATCCTGTGGTTGCCCGACCGAGGCCCCTAGATGGTTGAGCAGGTTGGCATGGCGGCGTGAGGGCGTCTGATCAGCGAGCGCAATCACCACCTGTTGTGCGGTGGCAATGCCTCCTCCTTCCAAGGGCATCCCCTGGCGCGAAATCAGGTAGCTCCATTCGCTCTGCAAGGGGCCGGAACCAAGATCGACGGTCACCCGCTCCAGCGCAGGACGTAAACCAGTTCCTGCTTTGAGCAGCGCACTCAGACGCCCAACAGCAGCGGTTAATTGCTGATCGAGTTTATGTATATAACGCTGTTGAGCGACCAACACCATTCCCCACACGAGCACAGCAGTCAGTGGGAGCCCCAGCAAGAGCGCGAGACTCAGCGGGGCAAAAAGGACCAAGCCGATGCTGAGCATGATCGCTAGCGCAAGGCCAGTTGTGACGAGTTGCGTTGGCGTGATCACCACGGGTGCCCAGAGCAAAGCAAGATCAGGACGCATATGCTCAGGCATCGTGGCAAGCCTGTGCCGCTGCCGTTTTGTTTGCACGGTGACCGTGAGCCTGATCAGGGCAGGACGTACAAGGGTGGCAAGGATCAGCAACGTCAGCAAGCCGGTCACAGGCATGACGGCGTGGATCAGCCACGCGGTTTCGGGATGGGTAATCGCAACAAGAAGTGATATCATTGTCGTATCCCTGGTCAAGTAGTTAAAGCTTCAAGCGCAGCCTGCACCGGGCCGAGCGCGTCTCCACCAATCTCACCGGCGGCGTGTAGGATGGTGAGTGCGTCACGCCGCGTTGCGAGCGTCTCAACGGCCACGCTCTTCGACAGAGCCATCGGGTCGCACTGGATCAACAAGTCAACCGCATCACGGGCACGACCTTGCGTCAGGGCCAACCGGGCCTCGGCGATCTGAGACCGGGCCAGGTAGTCACGGTCTTCACCAGCAGCAATCATGCGCTCAAGGTGCTCCCACCCCCCCGAGGGGCTGTGGGCTGCGACGATCGCGAGATCCGCCATGACTTCGCCATAGGCGGCGCGTGCGTCAGGCCAACGACGCGAACCAAGCGCCGCCTGAATAGTGGACTCGGCCTGACGCGACTGGGTCGCCATCGTGCTGGCAGTCTCAAGATCGAGTTCAAGGACGCGCTGAGCCGCAGTGACAAGCCGTTGATCACGGCGATCGCTCCAGGCTCGCCGCAAGATTGCCAGCGCCTGCGTTGCATCGCCCGAGCGCGTGACGGCACTTGCCCGCGCAATGGCTTCACTGACCGCAGTATGGGTTGTCGCGGCGGCACGTACATCGGCCCGCAATTGCAAGAGCTCAAACCGGCGCTGCAAGGCCTCTGGGGTTTGCCCCTCTGTTTGCCAGACCAGACGATCACCCTGGGCGACTGCCTCGACGTGCCATGTCACCTCGCCTTCAGTATGTTTCACGCGTGCCAGCGGGACAAACCGGGGGCGTAAACGCTCTCCCTGCGCCTCGACACCATCAAGGAGCAGGATTTCGTCAATGTAGCGCCGTCCGCTCACCTTCTCAAGGTGGATCACGACCTGAAAGTTATCGCACGTATCTTCGAGCGCATGCTCACGTCGCCCTTCGTAGATATAGGAGCCTGGCATGGCAGCACAATCGGCAAAACGGCTTACTGCACGCGCTGCCGAGCGGGCGTGGATGGTGGTCACAACGGCATGGCCGCTGACGGCAACGGCGAGAATCGCCCCCGCTTCATCGGCACGCGTCTCGCCAGGTGCGACCAGCGAGGGTGTCTGGCGCAAGACTTCACGCGCTGCGCGCCCAAAGGCACCCCGTTCGACGGCGGTCTGCACCAGTTCGCGCGTCCACGCCCGATGACGAACGTTGATCTCCAGTGTATTGTCCTCAATTGTGATGACATGCGGCTCGCCCGGCCACGAGTTGACCAGGGCTTCGAGTAGCGCCGTTTTGCCACACCCGGTCTCGCCCGCAATGATGAAGGAACAGCCCGCCCGCACAAGTAGGCGCAAGAGATCCCTCACGACCTGATCGCACGCCCGCCGACGCAGCAGATCATCGAGCACCCAGGCATAGCGTCGCCCGCGACGAATGCAGATCAGGCCAGTCCCATCGGGTGTACACGGCGGAATGGTGACATGCATCCGTGTTCCATGCGCAAGCGGCAGCGTGTCTTGTGGGCGCGAACGGTCGAGCGGTACATTCAAGCGCGCCGCTAGAAGCATCGCCCGATCCAGGGCTTGACGTGGATCCTGGAACCGCTCGGCAACCAGACTAAAATCGGCGCCTTCTTCCTGCACCATAATCAGATCACCAATGATCTTTACCTCCTGAATGCGCTCATCATCCAGGTATGGCTGGGCCGGCCCCCAGCCGAGCGCCTCTTGAAAGAGCCGTAAGAGTGAGTGTTCATCAGTTGGCAAATGGCGCAATGGGCCATACCCTGCCTCGACCTGATGCCCAATCTCGGCACGCAAGACGCGTAACACTTCTGGATCGCGTACCGATGCGGGGGCCACCGGGTCAAGCAAGGTGGCACTCATGCGATCGCGCAGCGACTCGCGCACCGCCTGAAGCGTCAGGGCATCCAGGCCACTCGCCTGAGCTTGCCCCGACGTAACGGGACTCAAGTTGGTCAGGCCACCATCTTCAATCACGGTCAATGGACGATGTGAGGTAAGCATGTGCTCTCTCCTTACGCGACAGCCGGTGTAGGCACCGCCAGCGTCCGATCACCGCGGAGGCGGGCATGCATCCGCGCCCAGAAACTCGAACGTGGCATCGGGAGCGTTGGTTGCAGCCCGAGACGGACACAGAGTGTATCGGCGACACGGTGAACGGCTCCAGCAAAAGCTGAGTGTGGCCCAAGATCGAGCATCGAGATATAGCCGTCATGCTCGTCGGCAAGACTGGCTAGCCGTGGCGCTCGCGGCAAGGTACCCAGTGGACGTACCTGTGGGTAACGACGCTGAAAGAGCGCTGCAACATCAGGGACAGTTGCCGTCACCCCACGCTCAGGTTCGATAAAGAGCAACGTACACCGTTCGAGACTATCTGGGGCATGGTCACGCAAATGGTCGAGCAGGTGGCCTACACCCATTCGCTCGCGTGCGCCGGGAGGCGTCGGCAAGATAACAGTGCCTCCCGATTGCAGCACATGCGTGGCATACGGACGTCGTAGGTAATCTGGAGGCGTATCCACAATGATCAGATCATAGCCACTCAGGGCTGCTGTTCCGTGATAAAAGCCTTGCCAATCAGGCAGACGCACATCATTTTCGGCACGCGCAACAGCATGCGAGCCGATCAGAAAATCAATGGCACCCCACCCCTCCGCCGTGCCACGCGTATGCTCAGGTTGGTAAATGAACGGCTCGATACCCGTCGGATTCCAGTGCGCTGGTCCCCGCTGAATCAGATGCAGATACGATGGCGCACTAGACGGCACGCGAAATGCTGGTACAAGACCCGGATTCGAGATGTCACTATCCCAAACCAGCACCTGCAGGCCACGCCGCCGTAAGCCTTCGGCAAGGACACAGGTCGCGAAAGTTTTGCCAATGCCGCCTTTGGCTGCACCAACCGCAATGACGGCACTGCTGCGGAGGCCCGTACCAGGGCGGAGGCCGAGTTGCTCGCCCAGCCAGGTGGCGACAACCGCAGGATCGCGTTCGGCAAGGGCAGGCAATCCGGCTCCCTGGGCCTCATTCAGGGCGGCCCGTGCAGTACCGGGAAAGTTGACGAAGACCCGTACCCCTGTTCGCCGTGCGAGTGTGGCGGTGCGCCACAACTCGGCGAGCGGTGCTGCGCGTGTATCATCAAGGTACAGCGCGTCGGGGGGGCGTGTTCCTTCGATCAAGCGATTTACCTGGTCGAGTTGCGATGGTGCCAGCACCGCAAGATCGCGAAATTGTTCGATGTGCGTTGCAAGCCCATCCATTGCCGTAAAAATGATCAATTCCATCGAGGTCTCTCCTCTTAGACGGTATCGGCGTGGCCGGAACGACCGCGCCCTTCTCAGAAACGGCCAAGCCCCCACGCCGCATTGACATTCCCAGTCTGCACGAGACGCTCGTAGTACTGGTCATAGCTAAAGAGCGTATTGGTCGGAAAAACATCCCCACTCTGTCCTTGCGCTCCCTGACGCAAAACCTCTTCAATCGAGAGGACGGCACGCCGTCCACGGGCTGTCTGTCCAATGGTGACGACAATCAGATTGACCGTATCAGACGTAATCAAACCACGGACAATCTGCGCTGCCGCTTGACCGCCACCACCTGCTTCGGCGGCGAGACCAAGCATTGCCATCCGTTCGAGATTGCGCAAGGCTCCCTGTACCCCGCCGGCGTGGATCGTTCCGACGCCGGGGTGTCCAGTGGCCGCCGCCTGGAGCATCGCCATCGCTTCGCCGCCGCGCACCTCACCCACAATGATGTAGTTCGGTTTCTGGCGCAACGCAAAGGTTACGGCACGCGTGAAACCACCCTCTTCTGCCGGGGCCTCAAGATGGAGACTGTTGGGCGAACGGGGAAGTTCGCCCCCGTCTTCGACAAAGACGAGCCGCATCCGTTGCCCAACGGCCTGCGTCAGCGCTGCCGTCAAGGTTGTCTTGCCACTCCCCGTTGGGCCTGCGACAAGCAACGATGCGCCTGAAGCGAGTCCTGCAAGCAAGAGCTCTGAAGCCTCACGCGAAATGATGTGGGCCTGCACAAGATCATCAAGCGTTCGCCAGCGCTCAGGCAAGAGCCTGATCGAGAGACTCCGGCCCATCCGTGAGACAGGTGGCCCGGTGATGGCATAGCGGAGCAGGTCGGCCACGCCCTGCGCCATAGGCGGCCAGTCGAGCACATAGGGCAAAACCTTCATATCGCGCAACAACAACTGATGCTGCGTCCAGGTGATCCAGTCGGGATGTGCTGTGACCCCGGTGCAGACCATCGCACCACGTTGCACCACATAGAAGGGCTCTTCGGGCGGCCCGTTGTACAAAATATCCGAGACCTGATGTTCGGGATCACGCCAGATCTCCAGCGGGCCGTACCAGTTGATATGAACCCAGTCGTCGCTCCCCAACGCTAAGCCGACCCCAAGGCGCGCAAAGGCTTCTTCAGGCGGTAGATCCCAGCAGTCACGGAAGCGTCCACTTCGCACAAGCATCTGCAACTCTTCGGTGATCGCTGCATAATCAGGTCTGATGCGCAGCGCCCTCTTTCGTTCCTCGTTGCTCTGCCCTGCACATGCCGCCAGTTCGGTCTCGACCAGATCGCACTCGGTATGCATATAAACCTTCTCTCTCTGCACTAGGGAGGCGCTCAGGCAGGGCTTGACCTGGCTGAATACCTCACGGCGCGCCCCTATTCAAGGCCGCAGGCCTCGCTTGCATCTCTTCGGCTTCCCGTCTCAAGGCTGCTCACTTCCAGGCACAGGACTATTGGCCCCAGGAAGGGATGTATGCGTTCCGGGGAGCTCGTTCGCGTCAACGTCAGCGGCCTCTCCTTCAGGCGCAGGTGCAAGCAAGGCCGGTAGGGTGACCTGTCCGATATCGAGCCGGTCGAATGCACTCAGGACTTCTGACGTGCTGCCGTAACGCTCGCCCCACATTGGCAACCCAGCCGCCTGCAACGCCCAGATGGTATGGGCCTGATAGGGTGTCATCTCAAGATAAGCAGTAGTTCCTTCGATCCAGAGCACGCGCACCGAACTGAGCAGGCGGCACGCATACGGGCGTGGTGTCCCGAGTTCGCCCTGGCTGACCGTCACTCTGCTTGGTGCTTCGCCTGCCGCCGCTGCAATTGCCTCATCACAAAGCGCCGGATCGCCCGACGGATCGCTAAAACCAAGATTGACCCGATCACGGTAGTTCACTGGCCCGAGCGCTGCGACGCTGAAGGGGACTGGCACCATATTGACCGTCAATTGCTCGCCATTCGGATAGACAGGTTGATCCGGTGGTGCAGCCATAAGCATCCCTGGTTGCACGAGATCATTGACGCCAAGGTTGCGTGCCGCATACTGTCCAATCACAAGACTCGCGTCGGTTATGCCCGCCAGGGGCACCGGACGATGCAGAGGTACCTCAACCATGCCCAAGTCTTCGGCCACAAGCTGTTGACCAAAGGGCACTTCATGGATCAAGACTACGACCTGTTCGGTTCGTTGGCTCTCGAGATATCCCATCACCGCAAAAGCGATCGCTGCGATCAAGCCTGCCGCAAGCATCAGAACTGGCAAAGGACTCGCCTTCTTCCGTGTCAGGGCCTGCCCTAAAGAGGGCGCGTTGGGTGTCATGGTCGTCATGGTGTTCGCTCCTTTCCAAAAAAGAGTTCAATAGATAAGCGGGGTCACAGGCTCTAGTCGATCCGCTGCGATAATCAGGGGTGTGTAGGTGCCCCACCCGACCAACCCCTTCATAGTCGGGCGAACCTCGGCACAGATCAGGGGCGTGGTTTCAGTTGGGACATTCACCCCATTGCTGTAGGTGCAACTCCCTCCTGCGGGCAAGACGGTCCAGCGTACTTGGGCGGTGACGCTTGCCGGTGAAGCAACGAGCCCCCTGACACTCGTGAGGTTAGTGCGAAAGAGTTCGGCAGCAACCCCAAGAATGGCGGCACAGGCTGTCCCCTGGGCCTGGGCGACGGTTACGGACTGGCAGGCCGCGCCTCCCCGTAGTTCGATCTCGCCCCGGGCAAAGGCGGCATAGTCGAGTTGCTGTACTGCCGAGCGCGTCGCTTGCTGCAGGGCATCTTCGACCATAGCGACTTCAAGCCAGCGCTCCGCCACTTCGATCACCAACAGGGTAAAGAGCACCAGGAAGGGCAGGATGATCACTGCCAACGGGATGATCTGCCCCGCTTCCCTCGCCGAACGTAGCCCCCCGAGCCGTCGCCGCCATTGCCATTGCGGTGCGGTGCCACGCAATGAACGCTGGGGCTTGCTTTGAAGTGGCGTTGTCTCACGTTTGCTGGAGGCAACCTGTGAGGCTTGTTCAAAGGTGGTTGGTTGCGCTTGCTTCATGTGAACCCTCCTATTGCTGATCACGCTCGGCAGCGCGCACAGCTTCAGACTCAAGGGTGAATTCGTTGAAAAAGGGGGCTACCGGCGCCCAGTACGCTCCCTGATAGGCAATGTTGACGGTGATCGGGTCGTAACGTCGGCACGGTGTCCGCAGACATTCGATCCGTACCTCCGCCGCATCGGCCCGTGTTCCCACGCCCGCATTGAGCACCGCTGCCGCCGCATCATAGGCCGTTGCCGAGGCCCCGCCCGCTAGCGCAGCCTGATGCGCTGCTGCACGTGCGGCCTGGTTGACGGTGTAGCCTGCCAACAGGATCTGCCCGATGCAGACCAGCCACAAAACGAGGGCGAGAAAGATGCCTATCACCAGCATAAATTCGACAATCGCCTGTCCACGTTCACGTCTGACTATCATTTCGTTCCTCCTTGCGGTGTTCCGCTGTTGTTATGGTGTCGTTGGTGCGCCACCTGGACGATGGCCCGGGCCAACGACACTCCGTGGGACAACCAGCGTGATCCCGAACGTCTCGGGGTAGATCTGGCGCACCTCGGGAATGCTGGTGATCCTGATCGGGTTTAGCGTCCAGTCGCCCAAGGGTGCGCCAGGGTAGAGGTTGACAACCCAGACTTCTACTTCGATCGCAACGGTAAGCCGTACCTCCTCCATCGGGTCAAGCGTAAAGAGATATACATCCGACCGCATCGTTGGCAGTGGGGTGCCCGCCGGTCCTCGATGGGTCCAGTAGACATGGCCCTGACTCTGCATCTCGTTTTCGGTCAGAGGGGCTGTTGGCAAGACGGCATTGATTGGCCCGCCGACCGTGGTTGCCCCGGGATAGATGTAGGTGCAACCGGCAAGCGCCGTCTGCGCGAGCGTGCTGCTTCCCACCCGACACCCAACCCTCCCGGCCGCATCAGCGTCGCTACGCGCATCAATGGTGCGTCCGTTGACCTGGTAATTCACCACGCTCCAGCCTACGACGCGTCCGTAATAGGCATATGGCAACAATGGGTCGAGGCCACTGAAGGGGTCATTGACCCGTAATTCGGTCAGGCGCGGCGTGAAATCGAGCACTTCCCCGGCTGGCCACGTGATCCGGGTTCCCTCAGAGAGGTAGACAGCATCGTTCGGGTCACTCCCGCCATGGTTTGGGTCAAACTCTGAGTGCATGGCGAGCCGTACCACTCCTGTGCCATCAATGCCCGTAGGAGGAGCAACAATATCAGTTGCATCGGCGGCACTGTTGTCAATCGTTTCATCACCAGGGGTTGTCGTTGCAATCCTCGCCGCCAGCCCAACGATAGCCCCTGGCTGCTCGCGCACACGTACCGTCAGGTAGAGATCGCCGCTCGCGTGTGCGACAAGTGTCCCGTAGTCAAAGACGAGCATTGGTGCGCCGCTGGCATCAGTCGTCCTCACGTAGCCCCCAAGGGGAGCCCCTGTTGCGTCACTCACCTGTTCCAGTTCGGCATTGCTTGGCAGCATAATCCTCAGACTCGTCCCCGCAGCCGGGCGCGTCAGGTGAGCCGGATGCCGTAACGCCGGCGGTAATGTCAGACTCGCTGTGTTATTGCCGTATGTCACCCGGAACCTGACAAAGCTCAGCCAACCAGCCGGCCCGGCAGCGGGCAGACTCTTGTTGACGGCCTGTACCCGCACCCAGACATTCGGGCGCGTGACGTCGACCTGATCGCTGGCACGGTTATTCGCCAGGGTGCTGCTGCGCTCGGGCGTTATGCCAGCAATGGTTCCGCGGGCTGTCAATGTATTGGCGGCATACGTCGCCGCATCCAGGGGCGTCGCTGGAAGTTGCACGGGCACAACGACGCTCCCCGCTGCATTGGCATTGATCTCACCAAGATTGCATTGCACCCGCGGTTCCCCATTGAGCGGTGCTATACTCTGGCAGTTGCCAGTGAGGTTGCCTACCCGCGTTTCGGCATCAAGTGTGACCGTTAGCACACTGCCCCAGCTGATCCCAGGGCCACTATTGCGATAGCTGAGGTTGATTGTTCCGGTCTCGCCAACTGGCAAGGGACGGGGATTGATCTGCAGGCTCAGACCTAAATCGGGGTACTGCACCAGCGTTGTGGTGGTCGCCTGATTATTGCCGAGACGATCCCCTTCGTCGGTTGTGCTAATGTGAGCCTCATTGACCAGTGCATTAGCTTCGCTTGGTAGCGCTCTGACCTGAAAACGGATCGTGCCATGCCCGCCAGGGGCAAGCGAGAGCAAGGCACATTCGATGGCCGTCCCAAGATAATGGCAGATATTGCCAGGGTTCTGCTCGAAGGCCACAAAAGCGACGTTTGCAGGCAACTGATCGGTGATCCCAAGATTGCGGGCAACTGTGCTCCCACTATTGTGATAGTCGAGCTGATAGGTAAATGTTTCGCCAGCCAGTACGTGGGTTGGTGCTGTTTTGCTCAGACCAAGCTCGGGACGCAACAATTCGGTGGTGTAGCGCGCCTCGTTATTTGCAGTTGTCACCTCGTAGCTCGTCGTACTAATCGTGGCCTGGTTTTCGACCGGCCAACGCACCGCATCCGGCGGACTAAAAGTTGTTGCGGCTCGCACCGTCAAACGGATGCTGCCCGTCGCACCTGCATGGAGTGCCCCAATACTCCAGCGCAAGTCATTCCCGTTGACCGTTGTCGGCGCGGGCTGCGCCGCAACATAGGTGAGGCCAGGCGGGAGCAAATCGCGCATCTCGACACCTGCCGCTACGCTGCTTCCCTGATTGCCATAGGCCAGGGTATACTCAAAACTCACCCCGGCACGCACGCTGGGTGGCCCCTGTTTGGTGACCCAGAGATCGGCCTCACTCACAAGGCCCAGATCAAGATCGTTGCGCGTCTCATGCGGCTGCAGCCTGATCCACCCCGTTGCATACCCCGTACTGGCATTGGCATCACTGTCACGGTTACGGTCACTGCCCTGCCTCAAAAGAGTTGGTGCAAAGGGCAGGTTGCTAAAACGCACCTGATAAAGACCTGGAGGAAGATCGGTGAACGCAAACGCACCATTCCCCCCGGTAGTGACTGGATCAACCAGCCGCGGCAGCGTCGCCCCAAGCGTCGCCTCTTCAAGTGCTACCGTCACC
Source organism: Candidatus Chloroploca asiatica (assembly GCF_002532075.1). Taxonomy (GTDB): domain Bacteria; phylum Chloroflexota; class Chloroflexia; order Chloroflexales; family Chloroflexaceae; genus Chloroploca; species Chloroploca asiatica. The sequence continues at coordinate 55,955 of NZ_LYXE01000041.1, forward strand.
CCGGCAACTCCCGTTGCCCCATCATCTTGCAGGCCGTTGCGATTCGTATCAAGCCAGACCCAATCCCCAATCCGTCCCGTTGGCGGCTGTCGCGTGAGTCCAAGATCAAAAGTGCGTTCATCAGCACGATTCCATGGTGGACGGATGGCATATGGACTCAGATCTTCATTGGGATACGCAAACTCGATGATGCCAAGCGCTGGATCAACATTGCTGCGAATCGTATCGTCAGCTACCGCATGAGGCAGCGTGAAATGATATCCCGCCTGCGCCAGCGTCGCCCGTGTCCACTGACCCGGACTCCCACCGCTGGCAGTGATCCGGATGCCAAAGTTGGTATTGGGCGGAACGGCAAATAGGTAACGCCCCTGGCTATCAGTCACCGCACGGGCTGTCGAGCTCATCACCGGAGCCGATCGAGGGATGCCCTGAAAGAGTTCGAGCGCAACATTCGCCATCGCTGGTTCACCTGTCTGACGAATCCCATCGCCATTCAGGTCATCCCAGACCCGCCCACCAATTAACGCGTAGTTGCACAAGACCTCGAGGTCGCCCAGGTTCGAGGCTTTCGACGCCGACGCGGTCTCGCCGGCAATCACCGGGGCACGGCCTGAAATCGCGCTACTCGTCACCGCTCCACTGGCCTGCTCGTAGACCCGCACCTCCTGGGCATTGCGTCCACGCAACGCCGTAATCCCCAGCGTGGTCCCAATGTTCTCAACCGAAGTCTGGCTATTCAGGACACTCGCCAGCGCCCCCATATGGTTTTCGCTATGGGCAGGGATTGGGTCAGTTGCCATACCCTGATAATCGTTATCTTCGTAGGCTTCACCTGATTGGAAAACCCACTGCCACGAGCTATTCAGGCGGTAGGTGAGGGTGTCGCCCTGCGCAATTGAGCTGTAATGAAAGTCTGGCGTCTGGGCATTGCCATTGAAGCTCTGATCGCCGGTGCGATCACGGAGGCCAAGGATCATCAGTGGGCGGCCCTGGGCCGGTGAGCCTGTTGACGGTGCTTCGTTGAGAAACTCGATCGCCGTCAACATGGGCTGCGCATAGAAAACACTATTATCAAAGCGCGGTAACGCTTGCAAGTCTTCACGCCAGGGGTTCCAACTGCGGGTCAGACCAGGCCACTGGCTATACACCTCTTCAAAGAGCGTCCCCGCATGGCGCTGACTAATGCCTTGGATCAGCGTATTGCCAAGATCCTGGTGCAACGCGAGCGCCCAGGGTCCTACGCCCAAATGTTGCGCAAGCACATAGATCCGTGGCGGCACCTGAAAATAGTCGCCACTCGCTGTCGCTGCACCACCACCACGCGCAGCACTATCGGTAAGCCCAACCACGAGATGAGGCGCATTACGATCCGAGGAAAAAGGCCAGAACGCAATTGCAAACGGCCACAGATCAGCCTGAACAGCCGGATCAGACGAAATGACACTCAGATCGATGGGAAGTGAACCGCTATAGCGCGGCAACCCCAGCCTTGTCAGATCAAAGCGTTCGATCCGTTTCGGTCCAAGGTTGACGACATAGAGCGTACGCCCATCGGGGCTAATCGTGATATCACCAAGGCTGGTTGTGCCCACACCGGCAATCGCTTGCTCATCGGTATAATTCGGCGGAATTGACGTGGGGCGATTGACGCCGCTTGCCCCGGGGGCCGTAATATGCCCCTCGAGGTGCCACCCGGTCGGCGTGCGGGTCAGCACATAGATCGCCCCGGGACCGCCAGGCCCATACGGGGTTAGGCGTTTGGTATAGGCAGCGGCAAAAATGCGTTCACGCCCACTTACCGCGCCATCATCATACGCCAGACCATAGATAGCCCCCAGATCACCAATGGTGGCAAGGATCGCACCTGCCGAATTCATTGTTAAGCCCTGGACTGCGGGGAGGTTCCGAGCCGCGGCGGCTTCGGTCGTTGAGCCGGGAGGCAAATACATCGTATTGGCATAGCGGCTGGTAATAAATTGATCTGGCTGTTGCAAACAGCCAACCGCGCTCCCAAAAGCCCCCGCAGGGGTCACATGGGCCTCGGCAGAAGCTGGCCGCAAAACCAGACCAGCCGTAGGGAACAGGGGAAGCAGAAAAAAGAGGAGCAAGGTTCCACGAAAAACCAACTGAAGCAAAAACGCTTGATAGTAACGCATATATTCCTCTGGCTCGCTTGGGCAAATGTCCTGACTTATAGACCGCACAAGCCCGCCAGAAGATGCGCTCTCAAGATAAAGTCAAAAAAGACGCAGGCCACTTGCTGATTAGCAAGTGGCCTGCGTCTTTTTTGACTGGTCGGGGCGACTGGATTTGAACCAGCGACCTCCTGAACCCCATTCAGGTGCGCTACCGGTCTGCGCTACGCCCCGTTCAATCTGGTTGATTATAGCGCGTTCATGCGGTTCAGTCAAATTATTGGAAAGGTCGGAAGATCTGCTGAGCCAACGACCATGCGGCCCGCCAACGTTCCGGAAGCTTGTGCGGAATGGATGGAGTGTGCTCAGTGGCACAACTGAGAGGTTTACGACCTCATTATGATTGCACTGCTTCATGGTATAATATACTAAAAGTTATACATTTATGCTGCTGTTTTTATACAAACTTTTAACTTTTATTTTGTTCTCAAGGGGCGCGGACTATGTTAAAGCATTCTGTATCTCTTTTGAGCCTACTGGTTATCAGCATGCTGGCGCTCACGTTTATCCCAGGCTATGCTTTTTCCACGCATACCCACGCAGAACCCTCAGTCGTTGCTGCCGCCCTAGACGCGCATGTGACCAAGGCGAAGGCTCACGCTGACGATGGCCCGGCTCGTTATATCGTGCTCCTCGCCGACCCACCACTCGCAACCTATGCAGGTGGCATTGCAGGTATCCCTGCAACAAATCCCCGCGTTGCAGGTACCAGCCAACTCGATCCTCAGTCGGTGACAAGTCAGCGCTATCGCGCTTATTTGGCGCTCCAGCGCCAGCAGGTGATTGTGGCGGCTGAACAGGTTCTCGGTGACGAAATCATAGTTGAACAGGTCTTCACTACGGCCTTCAATGGATTTGTCAGTGTGTTGAGTCACGAGCAGGCAACCCAACTTGCTGCCCTTCCGGGGGTTGTGCAAGTGACCCGTGAAGCCTATCGTCAACTGCATACAAATATTGGCCCGTCAATTATTGGGGCAAGTCAGCTTGATACACGCCCGGCGATCTTCCGGGCTGATCTCACTGGCACCAACGAGGTTCCCCCGGTCTCCTCTGAGGCAACGGGCAGCGCGACGTTTCATTATGATGCGATCAGCAAGTTGCTTCGTTTTACAATTAGCAGCCGTGGCGTCACCATCAGCGGGCCAGGGGCACATATCCATCAGGCAGCGGCGGATGCGAACGGCCCGGCTGTCGTTGATCTTGCGCCTTATCAGCTTGTTAATGGTCAGTTCCTCGGTAGCGTTATCCTGAGCCAGGCGGTCGAGGATGCGCTCTTTGCGGGCGAACTTTACGTCAATCTGCACGAGGCACCTGATTTTCTCACCGGCAAGATCCGCGGTCAGATCCTGCCCAACCGTGGGGAAGGGGTACTCGTTGGGGTGATTGACACTGGCATTGATCCTTTCAATCCAGCTTTTGCCGCAACTGGGGCTGATGGTTATACCCATACCAATCCGTTTGGTGAAGGAGTTTATAAGGGGGTCTGCGCCGACGCTGAGAGTCCAGCCTATCACGATGGCTTTCGCTGCAATGACAAGCTTGTTGGAGCATATACCTTCCCTGCGACGAGCGAGAGTCCTGACCCTATGTGGCGTGCAAGTCCATTCGATGACTATGGTCATGGCTCGCATACCGCCAGTACAGCCGTCGGTAACGTATTACATAACGTGCAGGCAGAAGGATCCACGTTTGATAAGATCGGCGGCGTAGCTCCTCACGCGAACCTGATTATCTACGATGGCTGTAGTATATATGAGGGTTGTCCAACGTCAGCCCTTGTTGGCGCCATCGATCAAGCGACACAGGATGGCGTTACGGTGATCAACTATTCAATTGGGGGCTATTCGAGTGACCCATGGGTAGAACCTGATGCGGTTGCCTTCCGCAATGCCCTCGAAGCAGGCATCCTCGCTTCCGTTTCGGCTGGAAACAGTGGCCCGTACACAGGTACCATTGGGGCACCTTCAAATGCACCGTGGGTGATGAGCATAGCGGCCACAACAAAAGCTGATCTGACAGCCGAATTTAGCTCACGCGGGCCTGATACGACGGTCCCAGATGTGCTCAAGCCTGATGTGGCTGCGCCAGGGGTTGATATTATCGCCGCAGTGACGGTTAATGCGATGGGCGAGCCTCGGTTTGCGGTTAGTAGCGGCACCTCGATGGCCGCCCCGCACAATGCGGGGGCTGCTGCCCTGCTCCGCCAACGCTATCCGTCATGGACTCCATCAGAAGTGCGCTCGGCCTTGATGACGACGGCCGAGCATACCTCTGATGACCCCTTTGAGGTTGGCGCAGGACGGATCAATGTCGGGCGCGCAATGCGCGCTGGATTTGTGCTCGATGAGACTGCCGCCAATTTTGCGGCAGCTGACCCGACCCTGGACGGCAATGTGACAACGCTCAATCTCCCGAGCCTCACCAATCGTAACTGCTTTGGGGAATGTGTCTGGATTCGTACACTCAAGAGTACCTTGCCAGTAACGACAACGTGGACCCCAGCCTTCACGGGCACTACCGGGTTAGCTGTAACGGTCTCGCCAGCAACGATCACGCTTGCCCCAGGGGCAACCCAGACCATCACGATTACAGCAAGTGGGAGCGAGCTACCTGTTGAGGCTGGCGGGACAGAGGCAAGAGGCTACCTCACCTTCACACCTGCAATAGCCGTACTGTCAGCAACAGGTGATCTCCCGCGTGCAAGCTTTCCGCTTGCTATTGAAATGCGCAATAGCAATCTTCCTGCAACCATCAATATCCGCACGAATGCTCTGACACAGACGATTGAACTTGATACTACAGCAATAGCTATCACCGATCTTCAACATGCGGTCTATGGAATGGTGCAGTCGGATCGGCAACGCATCAGGCTTTCATATTACAGCCGTATGTACACGAAGGTGCTTACTCCGTCGCTCGACCGTACGATGGGCATTATTGTTGAAACTGCCAATTCAACAGCACTTGACGTCGATATTTTTGTTGGGTTTGACAACAATAATGACGGCATTCTTGAAAGTAAAGAAGTCCTATGCGTTGGCTTCACCTACTCGGCTGAAGAAACGTGCGACTTGTTCGGCCTGCCTCATCTGCGCGACAAGTATGGGTTGGCAGAAGATGCAAACCTCCTGATCATCGTTTGGCTCTGGGCAAGTTCAGATACGGCCGTAGAGACCGTTGATCTCTATACGGCCGTTGTGCCAACAACGCCAATCGATCTTGGCAACCTGACCATCACCGGGCCACAAAACCAACCCGCAGGCGAACCTTTCAAACTCAGGGTTGGCTGGTCACTCCCCGACGATAGTATGCTGCGTGAGCGCTTCTACGGGGCTTTTACGCTCGGCAGTGCGCCTGGTGCCACAACGAGCCAGAACCTGGGCCTGACACGCATCAATATACATTATGTTCCTCACATTGCCTATCTCCCGTTCCTTGCCTCACCGTTCCCCTCTTTTGAGAACCAGGTTGTGGATGTGGTACACTTGCTACCAGCAAGTGACAGAAGGAAGTAACGTGAACAAACTACAGCACAACTATCTCGAGATCAATGGCATCAAGATGCACTATGTGACCGCAGGTCAAGGACCGCTGGTTCTGTTCCTGCACGGCTTCCCTGAGTTCTGGTATTCGTGGCGGCATCAACTGGCGGCCCTCGCCGATCAGTTTACCGTTGTCGCTCCTGATCAGCGTGGCTATCATCAGACCGATAAACCGTCCTGGGGCTATGAAATTGATGTGCTGGTAGCTGATGTCGTTGCGTTGATCGAGGCCCTTGGTCATCAGCAGGCGCTGCTCGTCGGCCACGATTGGGGTGGTGCTGTGGCTTGGGCCACGGCGATGAACTATCCCCATCGCGTCCGTCGTCTGGCGATCCTCAATACGCCCCATCCCGTGGCTTTTGCCAAAGAACTGCGTACCAATCGGCAACAACAACAGCGTAGCCTCTATATGGGCCTCTTTAGCCTCCCCTTCTTGCCTGAACTGCTGCTCAAGGCAGGGGACTATGCGTTGATCGACTTGGCGCTTACCTCGGCTACACGCCCCGATGCGTTCAGCGAAGATGATCTCGATGCCTATAAAGATGCGCTTAGTGTCCCTGGGGCGTTGACCGCAGCGCTGAATTGGTACCGCGCTGCTGCCCGTGGCGGGATGCAAGGGCTGACTGGCGGCAAGGTGCGACGCTGTGAGGTGCCTACATGCCTCATCTGGGGCGAAGATGATCCCTATCTTGGGGTGGAACTTATTGAAGCAACACGCCCCTATGTGACCGACCTGATGGTGCATCGCTTGCCTGGCGCTGGTCACTGGGTCCAACAAGAGGCGCCCGAAGAGGTGAATCGACTGCTGGGACAGTTCTTCACATGATCCGCTTACGCAATAACCCTGTCTTGAACCGTGAGCTCCGCGGGCGGATACGGGGGAATCGCCCCTTGATCATTCTGGTGGTCTATCTGACGCTGATTGCCAGCGTGACGTTGCTTGTCTATGCCGCCGCGTCGGATTCTTTTAGCGGTGCCTTCAATGATCCCGAGGCCGGGCGACGCATTGGCAAGGCGATCTTCTTGACGGTGATGACGGCGAGCCTTATTCAGGTCTGTGTGATCACTCCCTCACTGACCGCCGGGGCTATCTCAGGTGAAAAAGAACGCCAGACCTACGATCTGTTGATTACCACGCTGCTCTCACCCTTGCAGATCGCCCTTGGCAAACTCGTCTCAGCCCTGGCGTTTGCGATGCTGCTCATCGCGGCGGCGTTGCCTATGGCCGGGCTCTCCTTTCTCTTTGGTGGCGTCACCGGCACCGAATTTGTCATTGGGGTGCTTGGGTTGATCGTCACCGCCATCTGTTATGCCACGATTGGACTCTTCTGGTCGACGGTGATGCGGACAACGCTCTCAGCAACCGTGGTGGCACAGGGAACAATCATTGGTGTACAACTCCTCTTGCCCTTTCTGCTGGTAGTCACTACAATCCTGACGAATCGGTTCAGTGATCATGTCCTCTATATCTATGGGGTTGGTCTGTTGGTCAGTTTCCATCCCTTCATGGCCCTCGGTGTCACCGCTGGGTTGCTCGCCGAGGGTGAGAGTCCTCTCTGGTTTACGGTGCCTTCGACGCAAGGCGATCTGCCGCTTCCTTCACCATGGATCCCCTATGTCTTCTTCTCGCTCGCCTTGACGATCTTTTTCCTTGTGCTGACACTGCGTATGCTCAAGCCAGTCCAGTACAATCTGGCGCGTGCCAGATCTAAAAAGCAGGGCTCAGCGTCCGACGCCGCGTAAACGGGGATGGAGCTTCCGTTATATGCGCAACGGGCTAGACCTCACAGGTCTTGATGATGGCGTCCCAATGCCGACGAGCAGACCTGTGAGGTCTTATTTGAAAAGTGATGCAATCGCCATGGCGTAGGCGTACGCAAGACTCGACAGCCTGAAGGCTGCATGATATGATAATAAGTACTTACACTTCGAAAGGTTGCAAGCGGTATCTGTAGGCGTGATTTGCAATAGGGTTGGCAAGGAGCGAACGGATGCAGCTCGACCTGACCAGCAAGCGAGCCAGAAAACTGATGCGTGAGCACGGACTGACGATCGAAGAGATTCAGCAAATTGTGGCATCGGCTCGCATTAACCTTGCTACGTTTGACCCCGAATATCGTACGAATGTCACGCAAATTGCCGAAGAACTCGCGAAGAGTCGCCCGACGATCTATGGCTGGGCGGATCGTGCTCTGGCCGCAACGGTGTATTCACTCCGCAATATTCGTACCGGACGCCCCCCCAAAGAGCGTGAGCGCACGAATGGCAATGAAACGTAGGCATGACTGGTCATGCCTTGGTTCGCCCAATGTGTATAATAAGCAGAGGTAGACGCACTGGTGTTGCCTCGGTTCCGTGCCCTGTCAAGGAAATCGCGCCCTATGAGCAGTCATTTGCAGAATCTGCTGAATAGCTTTCGGACGCTGTCCAGTGTTGAACTCGCCGCTGTTGTTGCTCCCGATGGGTTGCTCATCGAAAGCCTGGCTGAAGCCGAGCATGACGTCGATGCTATCTGTGCCGTGGCCTCGAATAGTCTCGTGCTCGCCGAAGCCCTTGGGCGTGAAATAGCCAAAGGTGAACCTCGCCAGATGGTGTTGGAATATGGCGAGGGCCTCGTGATTATTGAACCGATGAGTAGCGATGCGCTGCTGCTGATCCTGGCCAATAGCCGTGATGACCTCGGCTATCTTCGCTTTCTTGTTGCCAAGCATCGGGTGGCAATCCTCGAAGCTTTGAGCGCAATCTGATCGGCACTGTGCTATAATTTTGCTAAACTAACAGATATATATCTGCCCACAGGCACAAGATCAAGGTAGGCCGTGATGGATCCACAGTTGACAAGTATCATTGTCCCGACTGAAGAACTCAGGCACATCGAAGAGTGTCTTATTCGACTTGTTGAGGATACAGGCAGTGATTATGCGCTGCTCCTCGATAAGAGTGGGCAGGTTATCTCTTCGCAAGGGGACGGTGATCGCCAGGATATTACGGCCCTCGGGGCGCTGATCGCGGGCGTCTTCGCTTCGTCACGTGAGGTCGCTAAACTGCTCCGTGAACGCGATTTCCGCGCTTCGTTCCAACAGGGGGTGCGTGAGAATATTTTCATTGCTCTGATCGAAGAACAGTGGATACTCTGTATCATTTTTAACAAAGGAACCCATATCGGCCTTGTGAAGGTGTTGACCAAGAAGGCGACCGATGAACTGGCTTCGGTGCTCGAACGGGTGCGTCAGCAACACAAGGCCCGCGATGAGGTGTTGGGCTCATCGTTCCGCACTTCGATGGAAGATACCATCGATCTGCTCTTCCGCGACTAGCCGTAGGAGGTGGCCGGGGATGCTTTGTGAGCGTTTCTCGCCGTTGCGCAGTGTGGCCCTGCCTGCGCCCTGGTCGCTGCTTTGTGCAGGTATACGAGAAAATCTATGGCGCTGATCAATGTTGCAGCTCGTGAGATCCACTGTAAGATCGTGTATTATGGCCCTGGTATGTGCGGCAAGACGACGAATCTGCGCTATATCCATAGTCAGGTTCCCAAAGAGGTCAAGGGCGATTTGCTCTCGATTGCTACTGAGACCGAACGTACCCTCTTCTTTGATTTTTTGCCCCTCGATCTCGGTAAGGTGCGTGGCTTTCAGACCCGCTTCCACCTCTACACGGTTCCCGGTCAGGTGCTCTATGAACGTACCCGCGTCGCGGTGCTCAATGGGGCGGATGGCGTCGTTTTTGTCGCTGACTCGAATAAGAGTAAAATGCAAGAGAATGTGAATAGTTTGAAGGAACTTGCCCAGAATATTACGCGCCAAAATAAGCGCTTTGCCGAGTTCCCGATTGTGATGCAGTATAATAAGCGCGATCTGCCGAAAGAGGTGCTGGCTCCAGTCCCGACGATGGATCATTTCCTCGGGGTGACTCGTATGCACTGGCCCCGCGTCGAGGCCGTCGCTACTGTGGGTACTGGTGTCTTCGAGACCCTGCGTGCGATTAGCCGTGCGGTCATTAGTAAGTTGTAAGACGACGCTGGTGTCGTGTTCGCCTAACCTCCTGAGATATCTATGGCCCTCGCAGGCGATTTGAGTGAATTTCCACTCACTGATATTATCCAGCTTATCCAGTTGAGTAAGCAGACCGGTGGCGTCCACCTTAGTGGGCCGTGTCGTGGGCAAACCCTCGAAGGCTGGATCTATTTCCGTGATGGCAAGATTATCGGGGCTACGAGCCCCGGTCTGGATCCCCTCGCGGCACTCTATGCCTTCTTTACACTCACAGCGGGCCCTTTTCGTTTTGACGATCAGCAGCGCCTCGCTCAGCCGACGATTTCCCTCTCAAATGAGCTCTTGATTATGGAGGGCGTGAACCGCCAGGATACCTGGCTCCGCATCGAGCAGGCTCTCCCTTCGCTCGATCTGGTGCCCCGGATTTTGATCAATCCAACCTCAAGTACCGCCGAGATTCAGCTCGATCCTACCGAGTGGCGGATCTTGACGATGGTGAATGGGAAGAATAGTGTCGACGCAATTGTTCAACGCAGTGGCCTCGGTGAGTTCCGCACCTGCGAGATTCTGACGCGCCTCATTGAGGTGGGCCTCGTGACCGTCAAGGCCTACCTCGCTTGAGTCGTGCGCTTGCGTAAGCACACCATGGGCCGAGATGTGGTAAAATAACGCAGCTTGCGACCCTGCCCGTCGCCTCGGGGAGGGTCTTCGTGTGTCTGTATCGTCTTGTTTCATATGGAGTTGTTGTGCGCGCTCTGATCAGTGTCTATGATAAAACCGGGGTCGTTGATCTCGCCCGTGCCCTGCACGCGATGGGGGTAACGCTGCTTTCGACTGGTAATACCCAGCGCTTGCTGGTGGAGGCTGGTTTGCCCGCCGTAGCCGTGAGTGAGGTGACGGGCTTCCCCGAGATCCTTGATGGTCGGGTCAAGACGCTCCATCCCGCTATTCACGCCGGCTTGCTCGCTCGCCGCGATCGCCCGGCTCATCTCGAACAACTCGCGGCCCATGGCCTCGCCCCGATTGATCTGCTGGTCGTCAATCTCTATCCGTTCCAGCAGACAGTCGCTCGCCCTGAGGTGACCCTCGATGAGGCGATTGAGCAGATTGATATCGGTGGGGTGGCACTCCTCCGCGCTGCGGCCAAGAATTTCCATGATGTCCTGGCCCTCGTTGATCCCGCTGATTATGCTCCGGTGCTCGCTGATCTGCAGGCCGGGGCTGTGCCGGTTACAGTGCGTCGCCGCCTCGCCGCCCGCGCTTTTGCCCATACCGCGAGCTATGATGCCGCGATTGCTGCCTATCTCAATGATGAACTCTTGCCCAGTACGCTCAGTCACGCCTGGCCGCTTGCCCAACCCTTGCGCTATGGCGAAAATCCTCATCAACACGCGGCGCTCTATGGCGAATTCCATAGCCTTTTTGCCCAACTCCACGGGCGTGAGCTTTCGTACAATAATATCCTTGATACCGCTGCTGCCGCTGAGTTGATTGAAGAGTTCCCCGCTGCCTCCACCCCCGCTGTGGCGATTGTCAAGCATACTAATCCCTGTGGCGTCGGTACAGGGGCAACGCTGCTTGAGGCTTGGGAACATGCCTTTGCGACCGATCGCGAGGCTCCGTTTGGGGGGATTATTGCGGTGAATCAGCCCCTCGATGCCGCCCTCGCGCAGGCTATTGCCGAGATCTTTACCGAGATTATTATCGCTCCTGATTTCACCCCCGAGGCGCTCGCACTCCTCTCCCGGAAGAAGAATCTTCGCTTGCTGCGGGCGCTGCAGCCGGTTGCAAGCCTCGCTGGTCTCCAAGTACGTAGTGTGCCCGGCGGGGTGCTTGCTCAAGAGCCGGATCGGACGGTGCCCGAAGCCGAAGAGACAAAGGTGGTGACCCAGCGTGCCCCTACCCCCGAAGAGTGGCAGGCGTTACGTTTTGCCTGGCGCGTGGTCAAGCACGTCAAGTCCAATGCGATCGTCTACGCGGATCCTGACCGGACGCTGGGCATCGGGGCCGGGCAGATGAGCCGCGTTGATAGTTCACGTCTTGCTATCTGGAAAGCCCAACAGGCTGGGCTGTCGCTGCAGGGTAGTGTCGTTGCAAGCGATGCGCTCTTTCCCTTTGCCGATGGGGTCGAAGCGGCCCTTTCGGCTGGTGCGACAGCGATCATTCAGCCCGGTGGCTCAGTTCGCGATGCCGAGGTGATCGCCGCCGCTGATGCCGCAGGTGCGGCAATGGTCTTTACGGGACGCCGTCATTTCCGTCATTAGTTGCCCTCTGCCGGTACCTGTGAGCGGTATGCACCGCTGCAAAGATGAGACATGTCTATATGAAATACGATGCCAATGGCCTTGTTCCAGCGATTGTTCAACATGCACGCACTGGCGAGGTGTTGATGCTCGGCTGGATGAATGAAGAGGCGCTTGCCTTAACCCGTACGACCGGGCGGGTAACCTTCTGGAGCCGCTCGCGGCAGGCGCTCTGGCGCAAGGGTGAGACCAGTGGCAACTGGCTGGATCTGGTTGCCATCCGTCAGGATTGCGATAGCGATGCATTGCTTGTCCTTGCCGAACCCGCCGGGCCGACGTGTCATACGGGTGCGCGGAGTTGTTTTTATCACGATCTCGATGGGGAGCCTGCGTCCAGTCCGGCCCCTCCTGCCGCTATCCTGGGGCGTCTGGCTGATCTGATTGCTCTGCGCCGTACGATGCAGCCCGAAGAATCATACACCGCCAAGTTGCTCCACGGCGGGGTTGATCGCATTGGGAAGAAGATCGGGGAAGAGGCCGCCGAAGTGATTATCGCGGCCAAAAATGGTTCACACGCTGAATTGACCTATGAAATGGCCGATCTGATCTACCATAGTCTGGTGCTCTTGCAAGATCAGGGCCTTCCGGCTGAAGCCGTCTGGCACGAATTGGAACGTCGGTTTAGCCCATAAAAGCATGCTACAGGGGTCTATGTCGGAAACGAAACAGAAACATGTTGGACGTGTGCTCTTGCTCGCTGTCGATCCTGCGTTGCGTAGTTCGTGTACCGAGACGCTCCGCAAGGCAGGGTTTGCGGTGCTTCATCAATGGTCCGTTGAGACGTCAGCCCGGGTTCTTGTTGCCAATACCTATGATCTGGTCATTCTTGACCTGACCGACCCAGCCCAGGCTGATATGGCGATGCTAGCCCAGTTGCGCGAGCGCGGGGTGGATACGCCAATTCTGTTGATCAGTGCCGAGACAACGGTTGCCCATGCCTCACGCGCTATGCGCTTTGGCGCACGCGGGATGTTGCTGTTGCCGTTTGAACCTGAAGAACTCAAGAGCATCGTCATCGAGATGGTCGCAGAGCGGCGCGCTGCCCGTTCACGCGATCGCGTCGCCGCACTGCGTCCGGCCCTCCGCGTGGGCCAGCGACTCCTTGGCGAACTCGATCTGCCGCGCTTGCAAGACCAGATTATCGAAACCGTGCGGGCTGAGCTGGATGCTGACCGCGCCTCTCTCATGCTCCTCGAAGACGATGGTCTGTGGCTTCGGATTGTCGCTTGTTCGGGGTTGCCCGAGCCGATTGCTGTAGGGCATCGTAGCCCAGTGCAGCAGAGTCTGTCGGGTTTTGTGGCAACCCATCGCCAATCACTGCGCATTGATGACAATGGCATTGTGTCACCACCAGCGGCAGATTTGCAGGGCAAGCTCTTTGAGGATCAGATTGTCTCGGCCGTGTGCGTGCCTGTACTGGCTGGGAATCGGGTGCTCGGGGTGCTGACCGCAGCCAAGGTGTTGAGTGGTACGCCCTTTAGCGAGGCTGATCAAGAGTTGCTGCTGCTCTTGGCAGCGCAAGCAGCGATTGCGATTGAGAATGCCCGTCTGTATACGCAGGTCGCCGAATCAGAGGCGCGCTATCGTGCGCTGTTGCAACACGCCACTGATGCGGTGCTGCTGCTCGATGAAGCAGGGGCGTCAATTCTTGATGCAAACCTGGCCCTCGAACAGTTGAGTGGCTATCCAAGCCAGGATCTGATGGCGCTCTCTCCTGACGTGCTCTTTCCCGACCTTGCTACTCTGCTAGCTGCGGTTCGTTACAACGGCCAGCTCCATCAGCCACTCGAACAGCGCGAGATCGAGACTGAGTTACGCACCCGCCACGATCAGACGTTGCCCGTGGCCGCGAGTGTGAGCCGGGTGCCGCACGCAGGGCAGCAGTTGTTGCTCGTGATCGCCCGTGATATCAGTGAACGCCAGCGGATCTCGCAACAGATGGTGCAGGCTGAAAAGCTTGCCGCGCTGGGGCGCCTCTCGGCATCACTTGCCCACGAAATCAACAATCCTTTGCAGGCTATCCATAATTCGGTGCATCTGATGCGAAGTCGCCCCCTCACCGAAGAGAAACGCCAGATCTACCTCTCGATGACCCAGGATGAGATTGAACGCCTTATCAGCATTGTGCAGCGCATGCTCGATTTCTATCGGCCTACCCGCGAGGGCATGCGCCCGGTCGAGATCAATGACATTCTTGATGCGGTGTTGACCCTGATAGAAAATCAGGTTCACACCCAGGGTGTCCGCATTGAACGCGAAGGCGCACTACGTCTCCCACGGATCTTTGCGATTAGCAACCATATGAAACAGGTTTGCTTCAACCTGATCTTCAATGCGCTCGAAGCAATGCCTGACGGTGGTATTTTGTATGTGCGCACATATCTCATCGACGCTGACACGCCTGATATAGACGACGCGAGTTTCATTGCTGTCTCGGGGAGTCAGGGGCGGCAACCGCCGCTACGTCCGGCTATCGTGGTTGAGATCAGTGACACCGGTACGGGGATTGCCGCCTCTGATCTGCCGAAAATCTTTGAACCCTTTTACACCACGCGCACCAAAGGTACGGGGCTTGGCCTCGCAGTCAGCTACAGCATTATCGAGCAGCATCATGGGCAACTAGCGGTACGTTCAGAGGTCGGCAGGGGTACGACCTTCCGGATGAAACTACCGGTTGCGGAATAGCGGGACGAAGCCCGCCCGAGGGGGCCAGGGTTACAAGAGACCTTCGATCGGGTCTATCACCACCACTCCAGCGGCGAGATCGAGGCGGTTAATAAAGGTGTGAACCATCGGGACGAGCGCATCGGGTTGGCCGGGGCGCGTAATCACGAGGATCTCACCGGCCCCGGTCGTGAGCACCTCACGCACGGTACCAACATCTTGCGCGGCGACTGTCACTACCTTCAGCCCAATGAGTTGATGAATAAAATACTCATCATTGGCGAGAGGGGCGGCCTCAGACTCGTGGATATAGATCTCGGCCCCGCGCAAATCCTCGGCGGCCTCACGACTAGTAACGCCCTCAAGCGTCAGCACAAGTTGCCCAGGCTTATGTTCGTGCAGGCGCACCATCGTATACTGGGTACGCTGCTTGCCCACTTGCAGCGTGAGCCGCTTGACGTGGCGTGCAATATAATCGGGGCGGTCGGTCAATCCGCGCACCTTGAGTTGCCCCTGCACCCCAAAGGGGGCCAGGATCTGACCAATTAATAGCAATTGCTCGTCGCTCATAGATCCAGATAGAAAAAGCATGCAGCTTGCCGACACCCTGGTACAACGCACGGCTCAGCAACCTGCATGCAGTTCGTGTTACTCAATATCAACGTGGACACGCTTATTCTGGCGTGCCGCAGCTACACCCATCAAATCACGGATAGCCTTGGCGACGCGGCCACTTCGCCCGATCACCTTGCCCGTCTCATCAGAGGCGACGGATAACTCATAGGTTACGGTAAACCGACCAACGCGCTCTTTAATGTGGACGGCCTCGTGGTTATCCACCAGGCTCAACGCAATATATTCGAGCAGTGCTTTCATTGCGAACCCTGCAGATCTGTGATCAGTCAGCGCCTGATCACGCTTGCAATTACGCCTCGACAGGCTCAGTTGAAGCTGGCATAAGCTTGCCTTCACTATCGAGTACGTGAACCTGCTTGAGCAACCGCACGACTGTATCGCTCGGCTGAGCCCCAACGCCAAGCCAGTAGCGTGCGCGTTCGGCCTTAATCTCGAGCACCTTGGGCTGACGAACAGGATTGTAGTGACCAATAATTTCAATAAACCGACCATCACGAGGCGAGCGTGCATCAGCCACAACGACGCGGTAGCTAGGCTGTTTGGTCTTGCCAGTGCGGCGAAGACGAATTCTAACCATAGGTGTCTATTTCCTCCAGGACATTATATCAGACGCATACTAAGCGTTCAGTATACCACAGATTTATCAGGTAGGTAGCGGGCCTTCCTGCCCTAACGTGCTGGGCGTCCGAGCAGGAAACGCACATGGCTTCGTTGTAGGTGGTAGATCATGCCACCGCTCAAGGCACCGCTGACCACTAAGCAAAGACGGACAAGACTGGCCCCTGGCCCCTCCTGAAAGCCAACCAGGATTTCCATGGCAAGGGCCGCACCGAGGGCGATCAAGAACAGGCGTGGCAGATCCTGCGCCAGAGGGCGCTCGGCCCGTCCACGCCACTCGGCGCTGAGGTAGCCGAGCACGGTAAAGGCCGCCAGGTATTCAAGCAGGGCCGCAGGATAGCGTGTGTTCACTGGCTCGATCCGGTCAGTCAGCCCAAAGGTGCCGTGCCATGCGGTTAGTTCGCGGAGCGGAGGCCAGAGGGCTAGCAAAATCACGTAGAGGGTGAAACCCGGCAGGATGCGCCCGAGGGTGATCCGCTCGAAGCGACGCTCGGTGATGCGCCACGGTAAGGCAGCGCGCGCCATGGTGAGCAGGGCCACCCCAATGACCATCGGAACTGTGGGGAAGATGTGCAATACGCCCGGGCCCATCCCGAGCAGACACCAGCCTGCGGCAGCGAGTCCTAGCCATCCTTTCGCAGATAGGCCAAACTGGCCGCCCCACATCCGATAGATATCGCTGAGAATGATCGACCCACTTATGCAGATCAGTACGGTCAGAACCCAACGGTCGGGTTCGACCTCTAGGGCGAGAGCGTTCATCCAGAGCAGGGGTATCAGCATATACAGCAGGCCCATGAGGGGAATTTCAAGGGCCAGTCGGCCAACCATTGTCGGTGTCATCGTAAGGCGTGCCGTCAGATGATCGTAGAGCCAAGCCCCTGCGACAGCCCCCAGTGTATTGGCGACCACATCTACTGGGGCAGCGGTACGCACCGGGAGGAAGAGTTGCAGACTCTCGACGCTCATACTCAACGTGAAACCCAGGATGAGCGCCCCGCGGCGACTCCCGCCAGTCAGGCGGTAGAGAAAGCCGATGGGAAGCAACAGGATGATGTTTTCGATGATATCGTCGGGGCGCACACGCAGATCGAGTTCAAACTGCAAGGGGATCGCGAAGTAGAAAGGGTAGAGGGTCAGCAAGACGATCACAAGAATGAAATAGCCAAGCATTGCGGCCGCGAGCCGGGCGCTGGTCGAGTGTAGCGGTAACATATGGGTGCTCGTGTGGTTAAAGGATCGGTGAAGCGTATCTATGCTGGCGTACACGGCCCACTGCGCCAGCATACGTTCTGCGCGACCGCAACGTCGTAACGCTGCGCCTAACTCATATGGTACAATAATCTTGTTATGGCGCAATCCTTAATGTATCTTCTACTCTTTGTGGCTCTCGTTTTGCCGATTCTCGGCGCACTTCTGCTGCGCCTGGCGCATCGGCGGATTGGTGAACGCACCATGGTGATCGGTGTTGCGCTGATCTTTGCCCTGGCGATCGGGGCCGCAATAGGGTTGTCACGTGCCGAGACAAATGTGTTGCGCGTTGGCAATTTGACCTTGCTGTTGCCAGGGGCGCCGCCAGGGGCGCCGGTGGAGCTTGAGCTAGCCCCGGGGACAACAGAGGATCTGAGGCCAACGGCGATGCCCCCTCTTCCCACGTTGACCCCACGGCCATCGGCGACGCCTACCGCGACGCCTGAGCCGACGGCGACGCCCGAACCAACACCTGAACCGACACCTGAACCGACACCTGAACCGACACCTGAACCGACACCTGAACCCCCTGCCGGGGGCCAGCGTTATACCGTTGCGGCTGGTGATACCTTCCGGGGCATTGCCGAGCGTTTTGGAGTAAGTGTGGCTGATCTGCTACGCGTGAATAATCTTACGCCCGAGCAGGCTGATAGCCTGCGCATAGGCCAGGAGTTGATCATTCCGTGACGACGATCCATACGATTGAACGCAAACCACGCCAGCTAACCAATGAGGCTCCCCCACTGCTGTTGCTGTTGCATGGTTATGGGGCGAATGAACACGATCTCTTTGATCTGGCGGATTATGTTGACCCCCACTTTTATGTCGTGAGCGCACGGGCACCGCTAACGCTCCCGTGGGGTGGGTACGCCTGGTATCATCTCGGCGGGACACCTGGACGGCTGATCCCCGACCCGACGACGCGGACGCATGCGGTGGAATTGGCCCAACGGTTTGTCGTCGATCTGCCGGCACGGATTGGCACCAATCCGCGTCGTACTTACCTGTTTGGCTTTAGTCAAGGGGCCATCATTAGCCTGGCGCTCTCGGTACACATTCCTGAGGCCATTGCAGGCATTATTGCCTCGAGCGGCTATCTCGATCCCGAGTTGGTGCCGACCGCTTTGCCTGAAGCGCTGACCAACATGCCGATTTTGCAGATGCATGGCACGTATGATGATGTGATTCCGGTGACGGCAGCCCACCATACCCGTGCTTTGCTAGAACCATTGCCAGTACGGCATACCTACCAGGAGTATCCCGTCGGGCACGGTATTCACCCCGATGGCGTGCGTTTGATGCAGCAATGGCTCGGTGAGCGCCTCGCCGAAGAACGTTGATCTGTTTGTGGCCAATGATCCACCGCGCAACACGTCAAGTACGAGGTTACGCTCGTTGTAGGATTAGGGGCCAGTATGTGGAACTCAGAGCAATGTGCAGCGTGTGGGAACGCGTTACGCGATAGCTACTTCACCCTTGTGGGGCGGCGTGAGCGTTACTGTGCCAATTGCATGGCGACACGACCTCGTTGCGCAAGCTGCGGTGCACCAGTAGGTGAATATCACTGGCGGTTGCATGATGGACGTTTGCACTGCGCCCATTGTCATACCACCGCCATCTATGACCCGCTGGTTGCGCAGGCGCTCTTTGACGAAACTGTTGCTGGGGTGGTGGCACAACTCGGCATGACGCTCAATGTAGGTGTCGCCCTGCGGGTCATTGATGCACCGACCCTGGAAGCGCTTCGGAATGAAGGAAGCACAACCCCAGGGCCAGGCTTGCAGACGTTAGGTATCTATCAGCGTCGTGGCCATCTGCGGACAATCTATATGCTCTATGGGTTGCCACGGTTGACGTACCGCACCACGGTAGCCCATGAATATGCGCATGCCTGGCAGGGCGAACATTGTCCGTTGCTCCAGGATGATGAATTACGCGAGGGTCATGCCGAATGGGTCGCCTACCAGCATCTCTGCTGGCTTGGTTGTACGCATGCTGCTCAGCGCATGCTTGAAGCGCAGCATCCCTACCGCCCAGCCATGGAACGGGTGCGCGAACTGGAACGGCGCGTTGGCCTCAATGGGGTTACGGCCTATATGAAACGCGCCGAATAGGCCCAGGCAACAAAGGCTTTACAGCTTTGATGGGGCGTGGTATGATCCTGCTCAGTAGACTGCGATCAGTCACGTTATGTCTTAAATTAGGCCACAACAGAAGCGAGGGAGGTTCAGCATGGCCGTCGAACCTGTCACTCAGTCACATGCGTCAGCAACCCCTGAAGTTGCGACACGCCCCCGCCCCCGGTATGCCCGTCTTGCGCCTCTCTACAAAGCCCTGATCTGGACCTCGTTTTTTATCAACGCCATCTTGCTTATCATCGTTGGGGTGCTGGGCGGTATTTTACTAAATCACCGCAGTCAGGTCAATTCGATTGTCGGCAATACCCAGACGTTTGCAGCAGCCAATCTCTCTGAGTTGCAAGATGTGGTGAGAGATCTCGAAGGGGCGACGATTATCTATACCGTCCCCCTTGATACCCGCTTGCCGATCGAGCTTGATGTGCCGATCAATCCCGACACAATCATGACCGAGCGCAATATTGTGCGCCTGACTGAACCGGTGGCCCTGGTAGCCCCGGCAGCAATTACCTTCCCAGGTGGCGGGGGGAACCTGAATGCTACCGTCAGCATTGAGCTTCCTGCTGGTCTTGAGTTGCCTGTTGATCTGAATATGAATGTCAAACTTGTCACATCTATTCCAGTACAACTGGATGTGCCAGTGAGGATTCCGCTCGCAGAGACCGAGCTTGGGCCACAGTTTCAGCGGCTTGGGGCCATTGTTGATCGCCTGGTCAACCCGATTGCCCCGCTCTTGCCAATGCCCGAAACGCCGCCTGATAGCAGCCAGCGCCAGGGCCAATGAGACAGGGGCTTCCCTCTAGAGGCATATGTCTCTAGTCATATGTGACAGAAGGCACAAGGAATTCGGAACGTGACTGCTGACTAGCCTGGCAGCACTTCCGGGGGACACGCCAGCAACGTATACTGCTGAAAGGAGGAGGACGTCGCACGTGGGTAGCGCCGCAAGTGCGCCGCAGCGACGGCCTTCGCAACACTACTTTCAGAGGAAATACCTATGGCACGCACTGTCCCCAATCGAGTGGCTGAAGAACCTGTCATCGAGAAATCATTGGCCGAAAAGCTGGTTGTGCTTGCAGTGGTCGTCATTCCCTTTCTTGGTACCATTGTGGCAATCGTCATGCTCTGGAATCAGTGGGTCAACTGGGTTGACCTCACACTGATGCTGGTGCTCTATATTATTTCGGGGCTAGGCATTACCGTGGGTTTTCACCGCCTGCTTACCCACAAGAGCTTTGAGACGACCTGGTGGATGAAGCGCTTGATGCTCATCTCGGGGAGCATGGCGCTCGAAGGTGATCCCATCACCTGGGCTTCAACGCATATTCAGCACCATGCCCACTCGGACGGCGAAGATGATCCGCACAGCCCGCTCGAAGGGCTCTGGCATGCGCATGTGGGCTGGATGTTCAACCACAAGCACAAGATTGACGTGTACGGCACCTGGCTCAAGAAAGACCCCGATGTCGTGTGGGTCGCGAAGACCTGGGTGCTCTGGGTGGCGGTTGGGTTGATCATTCCGACCCTGATTGCCGGGTGGAGTGGCTTGCTCTGGGGTGGGTTGGTACGCATCTTTTTGACGCACCACATCACCTGGAGTGTCAACTCGATCTGTCATACGTTTGGACGACGTGACTATCAAACCCGCGACGCGAGTCGGAACAACTTCCTGGTGGGCCTGCTCGCCTTTGGCGAAGGCTGGCACAACAACCATCACGCCTTTCCCCGTTCGGCCTTTCATGGGCTGCGCTGGTGGCAGATCGACTTTTCGGCCTACCTGATCCGAGGGCTCGAACGGGTTGGTCTCGTTTGGAATGTCGTGCGGGTGAAAGAGACCGATTTGCAGCGCCGCGTCATTCCGGCAACGGCCGATGGGATGGGTGATTGAGCATTATGCAGCGCAAATGCGCTGCATAATGCTCTGGTGAAGCGTGACACGCGGTCTCTTTGACCGCGTGTCGTTGATTCTAGTTGACGAAATGCGAGGCACGCAGTACTATATCTATTAACCCTGAGAGCCAAACTGAAGCAGTCTGGGCAGCGCTGCCCATCTCTACCTCTCTTGTGATCTCCGTTTTTGCAGTGACAGATGTAGCTCTGGATATCCTATGCTCACTGAACGCAGCGCTCCTGAGATCGATCACCCGCTGTTCAACAGCTATACCCTTGACGCCGCGTATGACGAGATGTTCACGGCAGAGGGTCGGGTGCGTCCGCCGTACATGCCGTTGTATCGCCGTTTGTTGGAATTATCCGCTGAGGATCTGCACGGGCGGCAACGTTATGCCGATCTGACGTTTCTCAACCAGGGCATTACCTTTACGGTCTATGGTGATACCGAGGGAACGGAGCGGATCTTTCCGTATGATCTATTGCCGCGGATTATTACGTCGAGTGAATGGGCGGTGATCGAGGCGGGGCTGAAACAGCGCATTATGGCGCTGAATATGTTCTTGCACGACATCTACCACGAGGGCAAGATCCTGACCGATAAGGTCATTCCCCGTGAACTTGTCTATACGTGCCACCACTACCGCCGTGAGATGCGCGGGGTGGATGTGCCGGGCAAAGTGTACACGTCGGTTGTTGGAACTGACCTGGTGCGCTTGCCTTCGGGCGAGTTTGCGGTGCTGGAAGATAATCTGCGGGTGCCCAGCGGGGTCAGTTATATGCTGACCAACCGCGGGGTGATGAAGCGGGCTTTTCCACGCCTCTTTGCGCATACGGGTGTGCGCCCGATTGACCATTATGGGCAGGTACTGCTGACGACGCTGCGTTCACTGGCCCCGGTGCATCGGCCTGATCCGACGATTGTGGTGTTGACCCCAGGCGTATTCAATTCGGCCTACTTTGAACACACCTTCCTGGCTCGTCAGATGGGCGTTGAACTGGTCGAAGGCCGCGATCTGCTCGTTCACGACTCGGTCGTCTACATGCGTACCACAGCTGGTCTGCGCCAGGTTGATGTGATCTATCGGCGCATTGACGATGATTTCATTGATCCGCTCGCCTTCCGCCCCGACTCGATCCTCGGGGTGGCTGGGCTCTTCAATGCCTATCGGGCGGGCAATGTGGTGCTTGCGAATGCAATTGGTACGGGTGTCGCTGATGACAAGGCCATTTATGCCTATGTCCCGAAGATTATCAAGTATTACATGGGTGTCGAGCCGATTTTGCCCAATGTCGAAACCTATCTGTGCGAAGATAATGGGCAACGAAGCTATGTGCTTGACCATCTCGACAAATTGGTTGTCAAATCGGTCGGTGAGTCGGGGGGCTATGGCATGCTGATCGGGCCACATAGTACCGCCGAAGAACGTGAGCGCTTCCGCCGCTTGATCGAGCATGAACCGCGCAATTATATTGCCCAACCGACCTTGCAACTCTCACGGGCACCCTGTTTTGTGGATGGGGCCGTCGAGCCGCGGCACGTTGATTTGCGCCCCTATATTCTCAATAGTGGCGACGATCAGATCACGATTGTGCCGGGTGGCCTGACCAGGGTGGCGCTGCGCAAAGGTTCGCTGGTCGTCAATTCGTCACAAGGCGGTGGTAGCAAAGATACCTGGGTGCTCTTTGAGTAATAGCATGGCAGAAACCTATGCCTGATATAACTGCGAAACCAATGCTCTCGCGGGTTGCTGATAACCTCTACTGGATGAGTCGCTACCTCGAACGGGCTGAACATACGGCACGGGTGCTGGCAGTTGGTTTGATGCAGACCATTGACCAAAACCCCCGGCAGGCGCATCCGCGTTGGACACGTTTGCTCGAGGCGCTTGGGGCTTCGGCGTTGGCTGACGGCGAGGCTGATGCCTCCCGGATTACGGCGTCGCTGACCTTTGATGCCGAGAATCCGCATTCGATTGTCTCGTGCATCGCCTCGGCCCGTGCCAATGCGCGCCAGGTGCGCGAACAGATCAGTTCCGAGATGTGGGAACAGTTGAACCGGGTCTATTTGCGGGTACGTGCATCATCGGCGGCCCAGATCTGGCAGGGTGAGCCAATTGAGTTCTATCAGCGCTTGAAGGAGGGGGCGCATCTCTTTCAGGGCATTACCGATGCCACGATGAGTCACGGTGAGGGCTGGTTTTTTATTCAGGTCGGACGTTACCTCGAACGGGCCGGATCGACCGCAAAGCTACTCGACACTCATTTTCAGGTCTATTTTGCGCCCGAGGCGAAAGGCGTTGCGCAGCTCGAGTTTAATGACTGGGTGACGTTGCTCAAGAGTTGTACCGCTTTTGAGGCCTACTGCAAGGTCTATACGGCTGATGTGCAACCTCCCTCGGTCGCAGAATTTCTGTTACTCGATAGCGAGTCACCACGTTCGGTGCGTTTTGCCGCTGACCGGATCGAACGCGGCCTCCAGGCTATTTCTCGTTCAACCGGGTCGCGCTGGGCTGGGCGGGCCGAACGGCTCGCCGGACGTTTGCGCGCTTCGCTTGATTATGGTCAGGTTGATGAGATTATGGCCGAAGATATGCATGCGTATCTGGATACTATTCGCCGCCAGTGCGGGGCGATTCACGCAGCGATCTATCAGGCCTATATTACGTATTCGGTTGAGTCAGCGATTGTTCAGTAGCTTTTCCTTATGTATTACTCGATTTTACACAAAACTCGCTATCGGTATAGTGCGCCTGTGACTGAGAATGTGACCGAAGTACGGATGCAGCCTCGCTCAGAGGGGTTGCAGCGTTGTCTGAGTTTCAAGTTGACGACAACGCCATCGGCACGGGTGAATAGTTATACCGATTCGTTTGGCAATATTATTCATCATTTTGATATTCCAGCCCCGCATCGCTCGATTACGCTAACAGCCGAAGCGCTGGTAATTTTGCCTCCGTTTGATCCGTTGCCGCAGGCCCTCGATCCGGCTGCCTGGTATCAGCTTGATGCGCTGAAGTCAAATGAGGATGTCTGGGATTTCTTGGTTCCCAGCCATTTTGCCCGGCCAACAGCTGAACTTAAACGCCTCGCGCAAGAGCTTGATCTGCGCCGTCGCGATGATCCGCTCAGTTTGTTATGTGAACTGAATCGACGGATCTATGAGGTGTTTGACTATGATGTTGAACAGACCACGGTGGAGTCGCCGATTGATGTGGCGCTCAATTCGCGACGGGGGGTCTGCCAGGATTTTGCTCATATTATGATTGCACTGGTACGTCTGTTGGGCGTTCCGTGTCGCTATGTCAGTGGCTACCTCTTTCATCGCGTTGAGGATCATGATCGCTCTGAGCAAGATGCGACCCATGCCTGGGTCGAAGCCCTGCTGCCTGGTCTTGGCTGGATCGGGTTTGACCCGACCAATAATCTGATTGCCGCCGACCGCCATATTCGTACCGCCGTCGGTCGCGATTATGCCGATGTGCCACCCACACGCGGGGTCTTTAAGGGGCGCGCCGAGAGTCATCTGGCCGTGGGGGTCAAGGTGATGCCGACTGAGGCCCCTATTCCTGCCGAAGAGGTGCAGACCAAGCCGCTCGGCGGGGCTGTGTTACCCCCCGATGAGCCTGAGAGCGAGGAGCAGCAGCAGGAGCAGCAGCAGTGACCGAGGCGGGGCGCTCGGGGCGGCAACGGTGGTTTGCTTGGGTGTTGGGGGCGGTGACGAGTTATGTCGTGCTGGCGCTGCTGGTCTTTCTGCCAGTGGTGCCCCGTTTTGGACAGGCGCTCCAGGGTGGCCCGATCGCTGGGGCGGATGGCTGGCAGCATACCTGGCATGTCTGGTGGACGGCTCTGGCGGTGACAACGGGGCAGAACCCGTTTGTGACGCCGTTGCTCTTTCACCCGCAGGGGGCGTTGCTCTATGTGCAACCGCTCAATGTAAGCAATGGCTTGCTGGTGTTGCCGGTGACGCTGACTTTCGGGCCTGTGGCGGGCTACAATACGGCGGCGTTGCTCTCGTTTGTGCTGGCCGGTCTGGCCGGTTATCTGCTGGCCTTGCGGGTCTCTGGGGCCCATCTGCCGGCGTGGATCGGCGGCCTGGCCTTTGCCTGGGCACCGCTGCATATGACCCGGCTCTATGATGGGCAACTCGAGTTGATGGCGGTCCAGTGGCCGGCGTTGTACGCCTTCTTTGCGTTGCGGGCGGTCGAAACCCGTCGCGTGCGCGATGCGCTGCTGGCCGGGTTGATGCTGGCGGTTACGGGCTATACCAGTTGGTATTACCTGCTCTTTCTGCTGGTCTGGAGTGTGGCCTTTGCGTTGCTCTGGCTGCCCCGTGGTGGGGGTAAGACCGGGGTTGCGCGAGCGGACTCTTCCCCCCATCCAGAGGGGTCGGAACGAGCAAGGCGTGATCCCACGCCCAACCAGCGTCACCCGCAACTGCTGCGGCAGTACGGCGTGTGGCTGCGACAGTGGGTTGTCATCGGGCTCACGGCGCTGTTGGTGCTGGCGCCTGTGTTGATCCCCGCCATGGTGAGTCTCTATGGCCCTGAGCGCGATCTGGCTGAGGTCAACCCCGAGGAGGTGCGAATCTCATCGGCGAATCTGCTCGACTTTGTCTTGCCAAGCTATCTGCACCCGCTCTGGGGGCCGACGGTCGCGGCGACCGCAGGGGCGGTCTGGCACCCGTTGAGCGCCGATTGGAATGTGGCGCTGGGGTACACGATCCTTGCGCTGGGGCTGATCGGTGGGGTCCTGGCGTGGCGCCAAGCCTGGCGCTGGTGGATCCTGGCTGGGGTTGGGATGCTCTTTGCGCTTGGGCCAGAATTGCAGGTTGGCCCCTGGCAGACCGGGGTGCCAATGCCCTACCGGTTGTTGCAAGCGTTGCCTGGAGCCGATTTTGCGCGACGGCCCCTGCATTTCGCGATGCTCACGACGCTCGCCCTGGCACCGCTGGCGGCACTTGGCATGCGTGAGGTACTGGCACGGGTTGCGGGGCAGCCGCATGGTGGCACGACAGACGGATCAGGGGCACGTCAGACGCAACGCGGGCAGCCACTGCGTTCTTGGTTGGTGCTTGGTGCCGTAGTGGGCCTACTGAGTTTTGAATTGCTGCCAGTGCGGTGGATACTGCACGATGCGGCGATCCACCCCTATTATGCGACAATTGCCCCTGACGACGGAGCCTTGCTGCATGTCCCGCCGCCTGTCTATAAAGACTTTGAAGCTCAGAAGGCTCAAATGACGCATCACGAGCCAATTCTGGGGGGCTATCTGGCGCGCATTCCACAGTACGATGCCAGTTATGCGCCTGGCATCCAGCCCTTCTGGCAGATGCGCCCCGTAACTGAACAGATGCTGCATCCGCTTGATGCTGCCCTCGCATCTATGAGTTATTATGGTGTGCGGCAGGTACTGATTCATTGGGATGATGAAGATCTGCCACCTGAATGGCGTCCACGGATCGAAACGATTGTTGACCAGATTTTGCCAGGTGTTGCGCCGATCTATGCCGATGAGGTGCTGCGTGTCTATCGTGTTCCTCGCGTGCAACCTGAGCCATTCGCGTATTTTGCGACTGGCTGGTATGATGAAGAGCAAGACGGGGTCCAGCACTGGCGCTGGATGAGTGCGCACAGTGATATGATTCTGGTCAACCCTGAACCGCAGGCCCAGCGGCTTACGTTGACCTTACGTGCTGAGAGCTATGCCGAAGGGCGTGAACTTCGACTCTCGTTGAATGGACAGCCGCTGTACCAACGCTTTGTCGCCGCTCAGCCTGCCCAGACCGAGCTTGTTTTGAACCTCCTTGTGCCCCCCGGTGAACATCGGCTCAGCTTAGCGGCACCTGCCTCGCTGGAACAGGGTGAGACTCAACGGCAACTGAGCATTGTGCTGACTGATCTTCATTTGCGCTGGCAGAAGATTGAGTAGATGGTAGTTTGGTTTATCGAGGTGTTAGCATTGTCTGAAAGCCCAGTCTCCCGACCATTGCAACGGCCATTGATTTCTGTGCAACATATGCTAGCACTGGTGGGGTATCTTCTCGTTACACTCTTGAGCTTTACCCCACTGTTGCCTCACGTTGGCAAGGCTCTTTTTGGTGGCCCCATTGCCGGGGCGGATGGGTGGCAAAATGTCTGGCATGTCTGGTGGACGGCCCAAGCGGTCACAACCGGGCAAAACCCGTTTGTGACGCCGTTGCTGTTCCATCCGCAAGGCGCGTTGCTCTATGTGCAACCGCTCAATGTAAGCAATGGCTTGCTGGTGTTGCCGGTGACGCTGCTGTTCGGGCCTGTAGCCGGCTACAATACGGCTACGATGCTCTCGTTTGTGCTCGCTGGCCTAGCGGGCTATCTGCTAGCCTTGCGGGTCACGGGAGCCCATCTGCCGGCGTGGATCGGCGGCCTGGCCTTTGCCTGGGCACCGTTTCAACTCACCCGGCTCTATGATGGGCAACTCGAGTTGATGGCGGTCCAGTGGCCGGCGTTGTACGCCTTCTTTGCGTTGCGGGCGGTCGAAACCCGTCGCGTGCGCGATGCGCTGCTGGCCGGGTTGATGCTGGCGGTCACGGGGTATACCAGTTGGTACTACCTGCTCTTTCTGCTAGTTTGGAGTGCGGCCTTTGCGTTGCTCTGGCTGCCCCATGGTGTGGGCAAGACCGGAGTGGCATGGGCGGACGCTTCCCTCCATCCAGAGGAGTCGGAACGGGCCAGGCGTGATCCTACCCTTGCCCAGCGTCACCCGCAGCTGCTGGGACAATACGGCGTGTGGCTACGGCAATGGATGGTCATTGGTCTCACGGCGTTGCTGCTGTTGACCCCGGTGCTGCTTCCCGCCCTGCTGAGTCTCTATGGGGCCGAGCGCGATCTAGCCAAGGTTGACCCCGAAGAGGTGCGGATCTACTCGGCGAATCTGCTCGACTTTGCGTTACCCAGCTATCTCCACCCGCTCTGGGGGCCGACCGTTGCAGCGACCGCAGGGGCAGCCTGGCACCCGTTGAGCGCTGATTGGAATGTAGCGCTGGGCTATAGCATCGTTGTGCTTGCCGGCATGGGTTGTTGCTGGGCCTGGCGCCAGGCCTGGCGCTGGCTGGTACTGGCTACGATAGGCCTCCTCTTTGCCCTCGGTCCAGTGTTGCAGATTGGGGTGTGGAACACAGGCCTTCCGTTACCATACCGTCTTTTGCACATCTTGCCAGGGACTGATTTTGCTTTACGCCCGATGCGCTTTACGATGCTCACAACGTTGGCCCTTGCCCCGCTGACTGCACTTGGCGTACGCGAATTGTTGCTGCGTGGGCAGCGTATCAAAACAAAAAAACTCGGGCCTTCGCTCACCAGGCTGCTTATCGTGGTGACGGTGCTTATCGTGCTTGGCTTTGAGTTGTTACCGATGCGTTGGAAATTGCATGTGCCAACTATCCATCCTGTCTATGCGACGCTAAACAGTAAAGATGAAGCCGTGCTGCATGTTCCCCCACCAACCTACAAACGCATCAAGCCACAGAAAGCCCAAATGACGCACCAAGCACCGATGCTTGGTGGCTATCTGGCTCGTACCCCGCAGTATGATCTTCCGTATGCACCAGGCATTCGTCCACTCTGGCACAAACATCCAGAGATCAGCACCATGCTTGATCCGCAAGGTACAGCACAAACGTCGCTGAATTACTATGGAATTCGGCATCTTATCGTTAACTGGCCGGATATCCATCCGGATCGGCGTCCACGTGTGGCCCAAGCTATGGCTGAGGTTTTGCCAGATGAGGTGCCGGTATATAGCGATGAGCACCTGTCAGTCTATAAGGTTCCGTTGGTTGAGTTGGTGCCCTTCGCCTATTTTGGGTCGGGTTGGTACGATGAAGAGCAGAACGAGGTAGAACGCTGGCGCTGGATGGGTGCGCAAGGCGACATTATGCTGGTTAATGCCGCCTCGACGCCTCAGCGTGTCCGAATCTTGTTGAACCTGGCGAGTTATGCGGAAGCACGTGACGTGACGATTTGGCTCGATAGGGTGCCGCTTGCGACCCGCACCATTCCAGCGCAACCCGCGAGTGCGGTTCGCACCCTCTACCTCCTGCTGGATCCAGGTGAACATCGGCTCACGTTGAATGCAACGACGGCCAAAGAAGTAAGCAGTACAAGTCAACGTGAGCTCAGTCTGGTACTGAGTGGGATCGAATTGGTCTGGTTGCAGACGATGGAGTGATCAATGCCGATCGAAATACGTGTTGTTCAGGGATATCAGGAATATATGGCGTGCGAAGAGATCCAGCGCCAGGTGTGGGGGCCGGTCAATTTTGCATTCGTGCCGCACCATATGTTGCTGACGGTGCAGCGCAACGGGGGATGCGTGTTGGGGGCCTTTGATGGCGATGCGCCCGGACAACCAATGGTTGGCTTTACCTTTGGCTTTCTGGGGCGCACCGAAACAGGCCAGTTGAAACATGCCTCACACATGGCGGCGGTGCTACCGGGATACCGCGATGCCCGGATCGGTGAGCGCCTCAAGTGGGCTCAGCGTGAAGAGATGTTGAAGCAGGGGATCACATTGATTACCTGGACGTTTGATCCGCTGATCAGCCGCAATGCGCGATTGAATATCAGCAAACTCGGGGCGATCAGCCGTACCTATATTCGCAATATCTATGGCCCAGAGCCCGAAGATCCGCAGGGGGTCTTGCCGAGTGACCGCTTTCAGGTCGAGTGGTGGCTCAACGATGAGGCCGTGGTAGCACGGAGCCAGGGGGTCTACCGTGGCCCCGCTGCCGAGGCGCTGCACACACAGACGCTTCTTGCCAACCCGAACCCAGTCGAGCCAAGCGAGGAGCCAATCGGCGATCGCTTTTTGATGCAGATCCCGCTTGACGTGAACAGCCTACTGGTCAACGATCTGCAACGGGCGCGGGCGTGGCGCTACCAGATCCGTGCGCTTGCCGAGGCCGCTTTTGCCCAGGGTTTTGTGGTGACAGGCTATGCGTCCGACAAGGATGTAGGGTACTACCTGCTCGAACGGCGTGAGGGGTAGATGCGTTCTTTGCCCTACTCCTGCGCCTCGCTGCTGAGGAGTTGCCAGTGGCGATATTCACCGTACCCGGCTTCTTTGGCCTGATACATCGCGCTATCGGCATGCTTGAGCAGGGTTTCAGCGTCGGTTCCATCATCAGGGAAGAGGGCGATGCCCAGGCTACTGGTAATGGTGAGCATATGTTCGTTCAGGTAGAAGGACTTGTGCAACGCAGCCTGGATCTTCGCGGCGATCGTGGTTGCATCCTCGAGTACGGTAATTTCGGTGAGGATCAGGATAAACTCATCACCACCGAGACGAGCGGCGGTATCACTGCGCCGAATAAGCGTTGAAAGGCGCTGGCCCAGAGCCTGCAATAACTGGTCACCAACGCTGTGACCAAGGGTGTCGTTGATCTGCTTGAAGCGATCAATGTCGAGCAGCATCACGGCCAATTTCTCCTGTTTGCGCTGGGCATGGGCCATCGCAATAGCAAGGCGGTCATTGAAGAGACGGCGGTTGGGGAGGCCCGTCAGCGCATCTTGATAAGCCATCTCTTTGATGATTTGCTCGGCTCGTCTGCGTTCGGCAATCTCTTGTTGCAGGCGCTCGTTAATTTCGATCAGTTTAGTAGTGCGTTCTCTGACCAAATTTTCAAGATGCTCGCGGTGTTGGCGGATTTCGATCTCTGAAGCGAGCCGGGTTGCGGTTGTGCCAAGAAGAACGGTCATCGCCAGGTAGGTGTTGAGCAGTTCGCGGGGAAACGGCTCGGCGATGCGATAGCCCACCAACAGCACGGCTGTGAGCTGATTTTCCTGATTCACGGGCAAAAAAGCGAGCGATAAGGGTTCAGGTGTCGCTATGATCCGTGAGGCGAAAAAGCCACTCTCAAAGACTTCCTGGATCGCCTCATGCACCTCGGCACCGATGCTCGGCTCGTGCGCAACGGGGCGACTCACGTTGGTGATCAGAGGGGTCAAGTCGGCTCCAACCTCGTGATCGGCATGCATCCAGTGGTGATAGGTGATGCTTCCATCATCCTGAGGGCGCCCGAAGGCGACGACATCGGCACCCCAAAAATTGACGAATACTTTGCCAACCTCGCTCCAGATATCTTGCTGGACGGTCAAACTGGCGAGATACTGTACTGTTCTGAGCGCTGCGTTGAGGTAGCCTTGCTGGTTGGGCCAGTGCCTGGACATCACATGCCTGCTTCACGATGGCTGAAGGAAGAGATTTTCGAAAAAGAGCTCGTCAAAATCATCACATTGTCCCAGATTGATCATCGTTGTCCGGGTGCGCAGGTTGTTCAGGCGCTCACATGCGACCGGTGAACGGAGCAGATCTTCGCATCCGAGCAAGGCAGTGTTGCCATAGAGTTCAACGCGATCTGGATTGATATTGGGGAGCAAGCCGATGGCCTGGGCGTTGCGAACATCAAGAAACCGCCCGAAGGCACCGCCAAGACAGATGCGCCCGAGATCCTGTGCGCTCAAGCCTGCCTCGCGTAGCAAGACCTGGCATCCTGTGCCAATGGCGGCTTTGGCGCGTTGAAAGAGGTCAACATCTTTGCGGGTCACCACAATGTTGCGTTCGCCACGGACAATGAACATCCCCTCGTCGGGAACCTGTGGCGCAAAACGCCCAACACTGGTCAAGAGGTCGGCGCTGATCAGGTTGGCAATGAGATCAACCAATCCCGAGCCACAGATGCCCTGCGGGGCAGTATCAGCAATCACCGACGGCACGAACGCCCCATCACTGAGTGTGACGCGATAGATCGCCCCTGGATCGGCTGGCATCCCACAGCGCAGGCCACTCCCCTCAAAAGCTGGCCCTCCTGCGGCCGAAGTAACCCAGAGCGTTGTGCCGTCCCAGAGGGCCATTTCTGAGTTGGTACCAAAATCAATCAAGAGCGCCGGTTCGCTCGTATCGGCCAGATTCATCGCGAGCACGCCGGCCAGCAGGTCAGAACCGACAAACCCGGCCAAAGGTGGAATGATGACGATCTCGGCCTCGGGATGAAGGCCCCACGGGTCGATCCAGATCTGCGGATCTTCGGGCACGCAATCAATTGCTTGCATCCAGTAACGCGGGTCAAGCAACTGGGCATAGTTGCGCCCTGACAAGAGGGCGATCATCGCGGTATTGCCAACCAGGGTGAGCCGTGTGACCTGTTCGAGGTTGAGCCCTTCTCTGAGGCCAAGATCAAAAAGTGCCTCGGCAATGCCATTCACAACCAGGTCATGCAGATGACGAGCCTGTTCCATATCTTCACTCGCCGCGACCACGCGCGTAATCACATCTGAGCCGACGGCTATTTGCGGATTCAGCCCGTAGCGTCCTGCCAGACGGTGATGCCCAATGAGCGTATGGAGCGCCAGGCTGATATGGGTTGTCCCGAGATCAATAGCAACGCCATAGGGTCTGAGCATCTTTGGGGTCACATTGCGGTGGGGAAAGGTCGACAGATATTCAAAGCGCCGGTTCGCCAGGGGCAGATTGCGCCAGGCCGAGGCCGGGCTCCGGGCCAGAATGGTCACCTGCACATCCGAGGTGGGCATGATCTGGCACGCCAGGCGAATGCCGCTAGCCAGTTCAGCGTCGTCCAGATGCAGATACTCGCCAGGGGTTGGCTCACCGGCGTCACCGGCTTCGATCTGAACGCGACAAAGACCGCAGGCACCGATGCCGCGGCATGCTGTGCGCACCCGGATATCGGTCGTGTCGAGGAGCTCGCGCAGCGACACGCCAGGTTCAAAGGGCAAATGACGTTCACCCTCATCCAGTTTGATCGTTACAACCGGCATCTAGAATGTTTCTCTCTTTGCGCTAACTAACGTACGTTACAAACTACGAACGCACAGCCTGCACCAGAGCGGTAATGTTCTCTGGGCGTGCTTCAGGTGGAATCTCACAGCCAGAAGAGAGGATAAAGCCTCCACGTTGGGCAAAGCATTGCAACAGGCGCTGCGCTTCGTCAGCGATGAAGGCTGGCGACGCATCAACAAAGGCGAATGGCTTAAGATTGCCATCCAGGCATGTCTGCGGTAGAGCTTGCATAGCGCTGGCGGGATCGACAGAAAAATCGAAATTGGCAATAGCAACCCCTGCCTCGGGATAGAACGGTAAAATCGGTGTAGTTCTCCCAGCGATATGCAGCCAGTTACAGATAGCCCCAGCCTGCGTGAAGGTGCTGCAGATCGTTTTGAGGCGAGGAAGGATGAGTTCGCGGAAGAAGGCAACGGGAATAACCTCGGGGCAGGATGCCGGATCAAAAATGATCGGCAGGTGGGCCCCGGCTTCAAGCTGGGCGACACCAAAGCGAATGATCACCCTCGTGGCAAAGTCAAGTAACTGGATGAACTGATCGGGCGCGTCGATCGCGAGGTACAGGGCCTCTTGCAAACCCATCAACTGGCAGACCAGGGTCATCGGGCCTAGCACGCAGCCAACCACGAGCACCTCGTTGCCCACAGCGTGGCGCAAGATCCGGATCGCCTTCAGCAATTCTGGCATTCGTCCGTCGCATTGTGGATCAGGCAGATGCAGTTGTGCAAGGTCGTCGTGCTTGGCAAACACATAGGCTTGTACCGTTGGATAGGCATTCGTTCGATAGTCCAAGACCGAACCAACGGCTTCGGTCTCCACGCTCGTGTCCATCAATGCAAAGACGGCGTCGTAATCGTAGTAGGCGAGAGCATCGCGTTGACATGCGGCGAGCACCGCACCATCTTGCACATAGGTCTTCAAGTCAACACCGGCCAGCATCGCCGCATGACCAAAGACCTGGGCAATGACTGGCACCCGATCGTGGGGTTGGAAATGGAGGGCGGCGTGAATGCGTTTGAGACTATTCATCACGTTCCTCCTAAGAGCCTGAGAGTGTTTCGACATAATGGAGGCAATCAAAGGCCGTCTCGCCGATAAAATCAACCTGCAAACTGGCAGCGGTCGCCTGCTTAAGCGCAGCCCCGCCAGCCATCACTTTGATTTGTGTAAGGCCAAGGGCATGCATTTTCGTTCGCACCTGGCGTATTTGCGGTATCACCGTCGTGATCAGACCGCTGATACCGACAGCGAGCGGCGCTTCCTGGCGTGCCGTCGCGATCAAACGGTCAACGGGACAATCTTTGCCACAGTCAACCACGCGATAGCCTTTCGCGGTCAAGACCATTTTGAGGATATTCTTGCCCAGATCGTGGACATCGCCCTCCAGGCTGGCCAGAATGATCGTCCCTTGCGACGGAAACATCGCGGCATCACCTGGATAGAGCACTTTCATCGCACTCATCACAGCCCGACCCGCGAGCATAATCTCGAGCAAATTGAACTGCTCGACAGTACACCGAGCATCCAACTGGGTCATGGCAGACTCGATGCCGTCAGTGATAATCGTCTCACGGGCAAGCCCTGCCGCCTGAAGCTGGTGGGTCTGTGTGACAGCCATCGCCTGATCGCCATCAATGAGGGCCTGGACAAGTTTTTGCATCAACGCGTTGTGCATAGTTAATCGTCTCCTCATTCCTGGTTTGAAAGCACTCCTGTGACTGGTAGCTTCTTGAGGATCGCTTGCTGCATCAATGTTTCGGTGAGCGAAGGCAAAAACCGACCGCTGGTGGCAAGCAACCGATTGGCGAACCCTGGGATCAGGCTTGTTGCGCGCCGTTGCACCGCTGCAACGATGAGGTTCGCCAGATGCGTGGGTCGCATCCGCCGTCGTTCGCGGCGATTATCGGGGCTGTAACGTCGGGCATGAGCGGTGCGCGTTGGACCGGGGTAGACCGTCAACACATTGAGCCCCTGGGGAGAGAGGGCAGCCCGAAGACTACGAGCATACGCAGCGAGCCCATCTTTGCTGGCTGCATAGACAGAAGCCCCTGGATAGCCAGTATAGACAGAAAGCGAAGCGATCATCACCAGCGTTGCGCCTGGGGCAAGTAGGTTCTGCCTGAGCAAGCCTGCCGTCAGATCCATGGGGGCGTACAGATTGAGCTCAAGTACGGCTTGTTGGCGGGGAAGATCGCTCTGCGCAAAACGTCCGACCAGACTGATGCCAGCACTATGCACAAAGACATCGGCTGGTGGCAAAGCAGCTAGTTGCTGGAGCACCCGGTCGCGATCAACTGCTTGGATCAGATCGGCTTCGATGACCGTAACGGCTGTCCCCTGCGCACGCATAACGCGGGCTATTTCATCTGCCCGGGCCCGATCACGGTCGATGAGCGTCACGATCCATCCCTCAGTGACATAACGCTCGGCAATTGCTCGTCCAATGCCATCTGCTCCGCCGGTCACCACACAGTGACGTAGACCTTGAGGTGGGGCAAGAACAGGAAGCTGCGCGGGCGGAGAAGCTTGGCGAATCGTGCGGGTACGGACAACCCGTTCAACAGACTTCCCCAGATAGATCCCGGCAAAACGCATGATGCGATTACCTGCGCCAAGCGTTGCAACGGCGGTGCCACGTTCGCTGGCGCGCACAAGCTGACGAGCGACCCGTTCGGGTGGCGGGAAGCGTTGCCACCCGATCTGATCGAGTGGCGCACCAACTTTGTGATGCATAGCAGTACGGGTTGCCCCGGGATGGATCACCTGAACCATCACGTGACCAGCTAATTCCACCCGCAAACTTCGGGCAAAGCCCTCGAGCGCAGCTTTGGTTGCCCCATAGACGGCATACGCTGGCACAGGCAAGGCAGCGGCAACCGAACCAATGAAAACGATGCGCCCGTGGGCAGTGATCAAGAGCGGGAGGAGCGCGTGGGTAAGGGCGATAGGCGCATACAGATTCGTCTGCAACAACGTAGCAAGCTCAGTCGATGTTTGCGCCATAACAGGCCCATACGAACCTACACCGGCGCAATGAATAAGCTGATCAAGGGTGTTGAGACCACGTTGATGAAGGAAGGACGCAACCACTGCCGGGGCAAAAGGTTGAGCGAGATCAACCCGGCAATAGTCAGGGCGCAACACGGCTGGAAGCGCCGAAGCAGGTCGGCGCCCAACCGCGATGACGCGAACACCTCGTGCCAGATAGATCTGGACGAGTGCTAGGCCGATACCATCGGTAGCGCCAGTGATCAACACCTGTTGTCGAGCCATGCTCTTGCTCCAATGATGTGTCTTCAGCACATCTCGGTATGCTTAGAGGATAGCATGGGATCTGGCTCTCGACAAGATGCGCGTATGTACGTTTTTACGGTTCCTTAACTGGTGCCGTTGATCCGTGCAGGCTTTGAGGCACAGCATTGGTCATACCTACAAGCAAGGCTGGTTTTGGCTCGGCGTGACCGGCCAGCCCTGCGTGGTCTTGGGGCACAAAGACCGCCTCTAAGGCAGCTTGGGGTTGCGCCTGCGCCTCTAGAGCATGAGTCTGGTGTGATCCACAGCCTACCAGCAAAAAGAGTGAGAGTAGCAATGCAAGCAACATTGTACGCAGCATCATATGACTCCTCGAATTTATATATGTAATACGTATACTCATAGTGTACCAAATAGTTTCTGTATAGATAAGGTCAAAAGGCTGATATTTTCCCTACATCCTGGGGAGGTTTTGTTTTGAGCACAGGGTTGGGGCTTGTGGCCCCAACCCTGTGCTCGTGGAGGAAGTGAAGGCATCGCAGGGCTGATGCAAAGTCAGAGCCAGCAGCGGCAACCGACACCATGTGAACACCTTTGCGGTAGGATGAAGATGGAA
>NZ_LYXE01000042.1 GCF_002532075.1 Candidatus Chloroploca asiatica
CAACGATCCTCTCGTACCGCCCTGCATGCAACGGTTTTTTGGGAGCATGGTGTCCAAAGGTAGTCTAGCACATAGGGCAAGTCATCCTCATCCTGGGCGACCGCCCGCCGCTTGCCGCCCTGCGGGCGGCCTGCCATCGGCTGCCTGTGATCGAGGTACCTGATCCACCGTACCCCGCGTTACCCGACGCCTTCCGCCCCGCCGGACTGCCCGTGGTCAACGTCGGCCAGGCCATCGCCTGGCTCCCCGGAGGGCAGACGGTCTGGCGTGGTCTGCCCCTGCTCGTCGAACCCGCGCCGCAGCAGAACGACGCAGAGGAGGGCCAGTGATAAGCGCGTTGTTCCCGAGCACCCAGGGCCGTGCGTCCTCACGAGGGTCGGCGGATGACGACCTGCAGGAGGTCGCCCATTTGATGCCACCTTTTGTGCCGACACAGCACCGTGCCGCAGCGCCGTCGCGCATCTCACCGCCGAACGACCCAGCAGAGGCTACAACGATCATAATCATGGCCCGCTGCCCCAACACGCAGGGCGGAGCCTCGGTGTGCATCCCGCCCCGACGTGAGGAAGCGGAGGCCAACGCGATGCGGCGGCGTTGCCCCCATGCCCACCCCAGTGCCTCGGCGTACCAGCCGTCGCCTGACGACCAGCAGGAGGCCGAAGCAATCATGGCGCGTTCCCCGCGCCCCCAACGCTGCGCCTCGACGCACGGGCCACGAGGTGACGACCATAAGGAGACCACCGTATGAGGCCGTCTTTCGCCAACACCCACCCCAGTGTCTCGCCGCACCAGCCGTCGCCTGACGCCGAGGAGAACGCCACCCCATGATGCCGCGTTCCCCCAGCAGTACGCAGGGCGGGGCGTCCTCGCCGTCGCGGGTGCCGCCGCGTACGCAAAGCCCGCGTTGGCACGGCAATCCGTACGAGCGCCCGCCGACCGACGCGGAATTGGCGAAGGCGCGGCGTCGCCAGCGCTCGCTCATGCGCTTCGGCGGGGTGGTGGTGCTGCTGCTTGTGTACGGGTGATCAACGATAATTAGAATTGCCGGTGGTGATCTTTAGAATTGCCGATCCCATCTGCCTCCGCGATGACCTACCAT
>NZ_LYXE01000043.1 GCF_002532075.1 Candidatus Chloroploca asiatica
TGGGGCATGCCATCCCGGGTGCGCGCCCGCCGCCCACAATCGGGGCAGAAGACGCCGTCGAAATGCCAGAGCGGGGTGTACTCACCGCCATTGAGCGCTTCACGATGGGCCGTTCCACAGCGGAACAGCTGATCACGGCGGATGGTGCGCGCGCTCACGCCCGGCCCGAAGGTCTGGGTCGTACTCGCGTCGCCGTTGGCCGCCGCGACGCGCTGGGCCTGGCGTGCCTGCTTCTTGCGCGCTTGCTCGCGCTGCTTGAGCGCGTCCCACTCGCGGCGTTCTTCTTCGAGCATTCGCTGGTAAAACCCGGCCCGCCATCAAGGCACTCCGCGTCGTCTGCGAACCTGCCAGGCGGTATGCTAGAATGAAGGGAACCTGATTACCTTTTGGCGAACGGTTTTTCGGCTAACGCATGTGAGGAGCCAGATGATCGATCAATCAGTAACCATTACCCACCTCGACCAGGCGGTGACGGAATGGATCGAAGGTGAGGCACAACGCACTGGACAATCAGTCGAAGCCATTGTGCGGTGGCTTTTGGTGCAAGGGATGGAAGTAGCACGGCACCAAGGTACCGCCCAACGCTACCACGACCTTGATGACCTGGCTGGAACGTGGAGTGCTGCTGATGCTGTGGTGTTTCAGCAGGCGCTTGACGACATGAATCAACTGGATCCGACTCTATGGCAGTGATCACCGTCATGTTGGATACGAATGCCTACACGGCATTCAAGCTTGGACAGGCCGAGGCATTGGAGATCATCCAGCGTGCGCCAGTCCTCACGCTGAGTAGCATCGTCATTGGAGAATTACTGGCTGGGTTTGCGATAGGTTCTCGCGAGGCGCAAAATCGTGCTGAGTTGCAGCAGTTCCTCGCCTCGCCACGCGTCAGTATCCGTCCGATTGATGATCGCACGGCCCAGTACTATGCTCGTATCTACCGCATTCTGAAGCAGAAAGGCAAGCCCATCCCGACCAACGACATGTGGATTGCTGCGTCAGCGTTGCAAACTGGCTGTGCGCTCTTCAGCTTTGACGGGCATTTTCAGCATATTGACGGTCTTGTCTTGGGAACAAGTACCATCGATCTCCTGCTGGCGTAACATATCACCCCTGCTCCATCATACGGCTTTGGTAGACCAGCCAGCGAGCGCGTGATCGCCGCCTGCTCGGTGTCGAGCGGAACGACGACGGGTTCCCGCGCGTCCGCGGCGTCAGTGTGGGGTTGCGGATCGCCAGTTATGCTGCCCTGCCCGGTTCTGAGTCCTGAATCCTGTGTGCTGGAAGGCGGGTTTCAAGGCAACGTTACAGTTTGACGATGAACACCGTGTTCTGATACGCCCGGGCTGACCCCTGACCCGTGACCCCTGAAACCTCACCTAACGAGCAAACTGCATGACACACATCTATCGCAATTTGGATCCGAGTGAAGCTTATGCGTTACTGGAGGCCGATGAATCCGGTGAGGGTTACTGGACGTTTGCTGGCCTGATCTATGATCCGCTTAATCAAGGTGTGTATCGCGTTGCCGCGCCGGTGGCGATTGATGTTGATGAGCATGGCAACCTGAGCATTCCGTTACCGACGCTCGACAATTACCCCTGGGCGGTCGCGGTCTGGACTGATCCGGTGGATCAGGACGACGTTACCCTGCTGGTCGAGGGGCCGATCACTGAGGATAATCTGTGGGAGTTGTGCCTCCCTGATGAGCCAGTCTTGCTCGGTGAGCTCGGCATCATTGATGCCGATACGCACTGGCCCGAATGGGCGGCTGCGATCCGGCGCTGCACTGCGGCCTTCGCAGTCCAGGGCCTTGATGAAATCCTCGCCGCCTTGGGCTTCCACCCACCAATGACCGCCGTTGTTCCAGCTTGGAAGAGTGGCATATATGTCTTGCATTTGGCTAACGACCGCTACTATGTCGGTCAATCGGTCAATTTGCCTGCACGCCTCGCTGCGCACCGCCGGATCTATCCCGATCTCCATGCTGTGAGCCTGCTCAAGTTGCGTGCCAACCAAGCCGAGCTTGATCTCCGCGAACAAGAGACAATCCAGATTCTCGAACTCCAAGGCTTTCCGTTGCTCAATATCGTGCATGCCAGCATTACGCACCAATCCTCGCCGTTTGACGACCTGATCACCCCCGATGCGCAGCAACGGTGGCTTGCCAGCCCGCTTGATCTCGATCACGGCGTGCGTCCGCCGGTGAGTCCTGAACAGCGCCTGAAACAGGCGAGCAAACTCAAGCGGCTGCAGCAACGCCCCGACGTCGACCGTCTGATCGCCTGTTGGCGCACGTACCTTACGCACTGTATTCCCCGTCCTGCCGCGACCGAACCCGCCTACTGGAGCATCAGTTGTCTGCCTTCGACGAACATCAGCACCTGGCCGCGCTTGGCTTGCTTCAACATCAATGTGATGGAGATGTTTGTCGTGGGGTATTTCAAGGAAGATCCGGGACTGCTCTGGGCATTTCTGAACGTCTCAATGGAGGGGTTTGTCGAGATGTACGCCCAGCCTGAGCAATTCGAGGCGGCCCATCCCGAGGCGAGTTTTGAGCCGTCGAACTATGAGGCAGCAGGCCACGATCAACTGCGGTTGAGGGTTGATGGCCTCGATCAGCTTGAGCGGCTCATCGCCGATCCTGGTGTCCAGTATGCGGCGCGGCTGCTCAACCTACACCTGATGCGCAAACGCACCAACCTGTACGCACGCTACCATTGTTACGACTTAGCCGATCTGCTGCTTGCTGATGCGTAAGGCCAGGAGTGAAGCGTACCGCTTCGGAGTCCTCATGTTCAGCATCCCGAATTTGGCGTCAGGGCCGGGGGTGAGGTGCTTTCAGGTATAGAGTTTTTGGGGCGTTTCGGGCCGAGTGTCAAGCGTTTTGAAGGCGGACCGACCTTCTGATACGATACGGGTACACAACCTCACTCGTAGGACATGAGGCACGCATGACCCGCCTACCAGGATGATCGCAATGCTACGATCTGGTGTCAACTCATCTGCCCCACCTGAGCCGCCCGCAGGCGTGGGGGCTGGCGCTCTGGAGTATGGGCATTGTCCTGGCGCAGCGCGTGGGCTTGCTGCTGGTGGCGACGGTGTTGGCCGCGCTGCTCGACCGCAGCGTCACGGCCACGCGGGCACGCTTGCGCGATTGGCACCTCGATGGGCAGGACAAGCAGGGGGCCAAACACAGCAGCAAACGGCGCACGCTCGAGGTACGCAGCTGTTTTGCGCCGCTGCTGCGCTGGGTCATCCGCCTCTATCCTGCCGGTTCCCACCAGCTTGCCCTGGCCATGGACGCCTCGACCCTGGGCCAGCGCTTCACCGTCTTGTCCATCCACGTCGTCATCCGCGGCTGCGCCATTCCGATTGCATGGAAGATCGTGCGCGCCACGGCCAAAGGGGTCTGGCGTCCGCATTGGGACGAGCTCTTCACGGATCTCACGGGCAGCACGCCGGATGGGTGGAAGGTGATCGTGCTGGCCGACCGGGGCTTGTACGCCACATGGCTCTACACCATCATCGTCGGGATGGGCTGGCACCCGTATCTGCGCATCAACCGTCAGGGCAAGTACCGCCCGGTCGGCGCGACCGCGTTCCAGGGGCTGAGCACGGTGGTGGTCAAGGGCGGTTCCGGCTGGAAGGGCCGCGTCGTCTGCTTTGCGACGCCCCAACTCCAGGTGACGTGCACCTTGCTGGCGCGCTGGGAACCGGGCTATACCGACCCGTGGTTGGTGCTGACCGACCTTGCGCCCGAGGAGGCCGACGTGGCTTGGTACGGCTTGCGGGCCTGGATCGAGTGCAGCTACAAAGACATGAGGCGCGGCGGCTGGCACTGGGAGCAGACCAAGATGACCGACCCGGCGCGGGCCGAACGGCTCTGGTTGGCCATGGCCATGGCCACGCTGGTGGTCAGTGTCGGGGTGCACGACGAAGCGATGACCCCGCATCCGGCGCTGGACAACCTGCCGCCCACCCATATCGCGCGCCGACGCAAAGGCACCGAACCTCCGCGCCGCCAGATCAGTTGTTTCCAGCGTGGGCGCTTGCTGGTGATTGCGGCCTTTGCCCAAGGTCGTTCCCTGCCGCCGATGCCGCTCATCCCCGAACCCTGGCCAGAAAGTCTTGACACACCGAACGCGCATGCTGACGCTCCTCTCCCGTATCAGAAAGCGGCGTAGCAAAAACTCTATACGTGAAAGGAGGCCGTACCGGGGTTTCCGTGTCAAGCGTTTCGGCGGCGGGAACTGACGGTTCAGGGCGGTGGGCCGTCATCACAACGATCCTCTCGTACCGCCCTGCATGCAACGGGTTTTTGGGAGCATGGTGTCCAAAGGTAGTCTAGCACATAGGGGCTGGGCGGCCCGCTCCTCCGCCTGCCGGGCGCGTCGGCGCGGCGTGAGCAACTCGTAGACCGGCCAGGCGGCGACGAGCACCGCAAAGCCGAGCCATTGGAAGAGCCCGAGCGCGTCAAGGAATGATGGTTGCATCGTCATGCCTCCTCAGAGCATGGCACGAGATCACGACGTCGGCTGATGCACCAGTCGCAAGACTAGCCGCCGCCCACCGATCAGGATTTCGTTGCCCTGCACCACAATGTCGGTTCCTGGGCTGTCAGGCGTGATCACGAGTTGATCGCCATGGACGTCGATCACCAACGTAACCGGGGTCTCAGCCTTGGCCGCGATGCGTTCGAGGAGCAGGTCGACAAAGACATCGGCCTCACGCTCACGATCGCCACGCGCCATCCGCTCAAGATGCCCCTCGATCATGGCGTCGAACTCGGCCTCGCTCATTGGTCGGTCTGCAAGGCACGGCTGAGGTCAGCTCGACAGGTACCGCTGTGCTGATTGTTCATCATTCCATGCCCCGTCAGCTTCTGCAAGCGGCTGCGCTTCCACAACAAGCGTCGAGTCGTCCGCTCCCTGTATCTGCTACTGGAGCCCCTTGCAGCATATGGTCTAGCAGCACACCGATCTGCTTTATG
Source organism: Candidatus Chloroploca asiatica (assembly GCF_002532075.1). Lineage (GTDB taxonomy): Bacteria > Chloroflexota > Chloroflexia > Chloroflexales > Chloroflexaceae > Chloroploca > Chloroploca asiatica. The sequence goes on from NZ_LYXE01000043.1 coordinate 4,994, forward strand.
TCAATGTTTGGGAAATCATTGGAAGTGGCCGTCGGCGTGGAGGGGAGCCTATACTTCGCCCAAGAGCCACCTATACCCGAAGACTCGGCAGTTCAGCAGGCGATCGTTGCCTCTGAACTGCCCCTGGCCCTGAGCGTTGGAGCGATTGGTAGGGCAAGCTACCGATACGACAGACTGTACGCGCTTGATGCCAGCCCTGGCTGGTATACTCAGGCGTTGGATGCTGGCCTAAGAAGCGACTTTCTTGGCGTCGTGCAAACTGGCCGCATTCGGAAGTTGAAGGAGGAAATCAATCAGTGGCTTAAGCAAATGGGCAGATACATTGTCCCGCTTACATCGCCGCCGCTTCAGGTCAAGGTGGCAGGCGAACGCCTCGCCATCAACCCGGCTGAGATCGTCAGCGTTTTTCCACCCGACAACAGCCTGGGCCACTACACCACCGTGCTGCCGCACATTGCCTTCAAGCGCGACACCCTGCCGTGGGAACGGGGGATTGTGATGGGTGCAGATGTCAGCCTGGAGAAACAGCTAAAGAAGATACCCTGGTTGGCGTTGTTGGTGTTGAATGAAGATGAATTCCTGACCGATGCCGGAACACCGCCCGATTCGGTGAAGACGAGCCAGGAGGCTGAAGGTGGCTATGTAAAAACAACGAATGACCTGGTTCAAGAAACTGCCAAAGGAGCATACTGGCCGCCTACCCTGCACCAGGATGAGGATGCAGGTGAACGCTTCAAGGTGATCTATGTGCGGAAAGATGTTCTGCAAAAGCTGTTGCCCAATGCTAAGGCGCTTACCTGGCTGGCGCATGCCCGCAGGAGCCGGATAGGCCTGAAAGGGGTCACAAAGGGGCAAAGCATCGAAGTATACAACGAACAGGCTGTACTCATTCACCAGGAAATAGCATCGGCCGACAATTGCAGGCTCGACTGCGGTGCATTGGCGGCAGGAAGCTACACGATCGAGGTTGACGGCGTCGCCAGTCAACCGTTCCAGATCAAGCCCAGCGACCAGATCGGGGGCGAAACCGCGATTGTCGTAGCCAATCGGCTACCCAAAGAGGGCGTACGATTCAGCGCCCAGGCGCAGATGGTCGATACGGCGCAACAAGCGCGACGCGCGGCCTTTCATCAACCGCATGAGCCGGTGGATGCCGCATTGAGGGTCACACCCCACCAGCACATGCACATGATCGGGCATGACTTCCCATTCAATCACCTCAGCCTGACGCTCGGTGGCAACCTCACGAAGAATAGCTTTCAGACGATCATCAATGCCGCCCTGAAGCACCGTACGACGATACGTGGGACACCAGACGACATGGGAGGTGCAGGCAGAGACGATGTTGTGATTAGAATGAAACTTTTGTTCCATATGAACAGTATACCACGCAGAGCTATTTACGGTCAACTGCGTAGCTCAAGCACGCAAGCTGCGCTTACGGCGCTCCGCCCCACGCTTGAAAGCGGGGGCTACCGCGCCGATCTATTTGGTGTATCCTGGTATCGCAGCCCGTTATTGGCGGGCAAGCCCGGCAAACAAATCCCGGACGAGCAGTTCCCCGTACACACCGCCGATGAACTTCTGCGCTACGACTCCACCTACGGTATGTTTGATACATCTTACGCTGGGGCCTGGGAGTTAGGCCGCCTGCTCTGTCTGCAAAACACACGTATATCTGTGAGCCTCTATCGCTGGAAACGCACGCACATCCGTTCACTCAAGGCAATGGAACAGCAATACCTCCATCCGCATCTGCCCTTTCAGGCCAATGCCTCAGAGAAGATCGTCCTGCCGGATCATGTAGAAACGTGGCTGAGCGAAATCAGTCTGCTCAAAGGACTGCCGTTTCGCTATCTAGTGCCGGATGAGCGCATGTTGCCCGCGGTGCAAGCCACCACGTCAGGCGTCTGGCGCGGGTTGGTGATGATGCCCAGTGGCCCGGTGTCCAACACAATCATTCTGGTCACAACATGCGCTCCGTGACATCAGTGTGCAGGTTTGGATAGAGCTTGCGTGGCGACTCGCGATCCTGATCAAGTTTCTGCAGCATTGCTTCCCACGACTCACTGCCGTCGTCTTCTTCGACCGCTTCAGACCAAGCATCAAGCATTGCGATCGCCGCCTGATTGCGAGCAATCTGTTCGGCGCGGGCCGCTTCTTCGGCTTCCACCAGCGCCGCACGCAGGCGCGCCTGATCGGGTGGCGGGAGCTCTCGGGCCAATCGAAGCACCTGATCAAAGGTCGTCATCGTCGTTACCCTCCCAGCATGCGCTATTTGGGATTATTGTAGCACACGAACAGACGTGTTGCTCTCTGCCTAACCGTCGCATCTAGGGCGATTGCATCTTCTGTGTATGCACCCCGCAAGGGCACCCGCCAGCGCACCCGCCAGCGCACCCGCCAGCGCACCCGCCAGCGCACCCGCCAGCGCACCCGCAAGGGGTGCCCGCCAGGGCACCCGCAAGGGGTGCCCGCCAGGGCACCCGCAAGGGCACCCGCAAGGGCACCCCTTGCGGGTGCCCGCCAGGGCACCCGCAAGGGCACCCGCAAGGGGTGCCCGCCAGGGCACCCCTGGCGCACCCGCCAGCGCACCCGCAAGGGGTGCCCGCCAGGGCACCCGCAAGGGCACCCGCAAGGGGTGCCCCTACACCGGGCCCGCCCCCCGGCCCTGTAGGGGCACCCCTTGCGGGTGCCCCGTTGTATCCGGTTTCGTGTGATGCGATTGCCCTATCGATTATGGAGAGGATACTTGACAGAAGATAAATCGCAGGGTATATTTACTCAGACGTCTGAGTAAATTGAGTTGAATGGCTCATCGGCGAAGGTGCCATGTCCCCGTTGCTTGTTGGCCCTTCGTCGTGGTGGATCACCGGGGCAGGAGTGCCAGTCACGTTTTCCCCCGCATTCCGGCAGACTTTATCTGCCTCAAAAGGCTGGCCACCCATGCGGTCGAGCGGGGCCGTTTCGTTCGCATTGTTCTGCACACGATGGCGCAAGGTCAATGCTTGCTTATTAGGAGAGGGACAATTCACGGGATAAGCGGGTGGTGGTTTCGCCTTGGGCCACGCCGCGCAGGAACAAGACGATCGTGGAGGGCTTTTGGCGGCTGTTTTCAAAACCTTGCACACTAGCTACAGATGAGCCAGTTGAATATGAATAACGATCCTAAACCAATATCTAAGAGCATTAGCTTTATACTTGCACGTGTTTGTATCGCACATCATTATCATGCGAATAAGTTGTTGTCGAAAATTGGGTTGTATCCTAGTCAAGAATTGGTATTGCAGTATTTATGGCAAGAAGACAAGTTAACGCAATCGCAGTTAGCCCAAAAACATGGCGTACAACTCCAAACCATTCATAAAATGGTTGGGCGCATGGAAAGAGCGGGGTTGGTGACCAAACAGGAAGATGAATCGGATCTCAGAATGTCTCGAATTCATCTCACATCTAAAGGCCGTGAAATGCAAACTGTGACGGAAGCTGTGTGGGAACAACTTGAACAGGAGACGCTTGCCGATTTCACAGTAGAAGAGCAATATATACTCAGACGCTTGTTGCATAAGCTAGAAGAGAATCTTACGGAGAATTGACAAATATTTTTTGCATATTACTCAGCCGTCTTACAATATGATCGAAATATCTATATTAGGAGAAAAGCAATGAGTGAACAAAACCCCAAAATTATTGTCACCCCAAATGGCCCGTATGCGGTTCTTCAAACAAGCCGTTCTGCGACGACACGCACAAGAAGGGTGACGGGCAACATCCTAGTTGAACGGTCAGATGGCCAAGCGGTGGAAATAAGAAACCGCATGACACTTTGCCGATGTGGTCAATCGAAAAACAAACCATTTTGTGACGGAACACACCGCGCCATGAGCATTCAAGAATAGGAGAAGCAATGAGTGACTGGAATAGAAAAATCATCGAAGAATTTCGGGCCAATGAAGGCAAAGTTGGCGGGTATTTTGAGAATATGACGCTGCTCTTACTGCACACAACTGGTGCAAAAAGTGGGCTTCCCCGGTTGAACCCGGTCGCATATGCAGAGGATGGGGACCGCCTGGTAATCATTGCGTCGAAAGGAGGTGCAGATACGGATCCGGATTGGTATTACAATGTCGTTGCCAATCCGCATGTGACCGTTGAAGTGGGTACAGAAAAGTTCGATGCAATCGCAATCGTTACCGAAGAACCAGAACGCACCCGTCTTTATGACCAAATGGCTGGCCAATACCCAGGTTTTGAGGAATACCGTCAAAAGACATCGCGCGTTATTCCGGTAATCACCATTTTGAAACAAAAGGAAAAGTAAAGCAGATGGGTTCCATCAAATTTGCCATCCCCTAAGAAGATCACCCGTACACCGACTGGCATGATCTGCTGCACCTGCACAAGCAGCTTCCGATGCGTTTCCTGGGGGAAATGCCCCTTCGGTGCGGACACAACCAACCAACAGAGGGGCAAGGCGCGGCCCTGATAGAGGACACTCACCACCAAGGCCAGGCAGCCACGTCCGACGGTGCTTCCATCCATGACTACGTGGATCGGCTGGCTGGCCAAGGTCCTGAGCAATTCGCGCGCAACGGGCAAAAACCAACCGTCCAGCGTGTGCGCATCACCCTTAAGCCAGCGCTGAAAGCGCTTGATCAGGCTCTGCTGCGTTGCGCCGTTGCTTGGGGCATGATCGGCGATCGTGGGCAGATGCGCGTGTTTGCCACCCGTCAACCCGCAGATCAACGCGACCAACGTCCTCAGATGTTTTTCACGATGCCCGGTTGGACGCAGAGCATAGAATTGCATGATGGCCTGTTTTATGGCACGATACCGACGATGCGTGTCGCTCATGGTGGCTATGCGGAATACATCAAGGCAATTGAGATTGTTGGTGTAGCAACACTATTGGACACTGCAAAATGTATAAAACCTTGGGGGGAAATAGTGGTTGTTGGATTGCTTGGAGGGCCTCCAATCCTAGAAAATTTCAACCTCATGATGGATATACCAAACACTGTGAAATTAAGCTTCTTTAACAGTCAACTATTGGGTACTGAAATGCTACCTCTGAAAGATTCTCCATTAAAATGGATGACCTCGCCCGTCTCGGGATCAGGCATGAACCAGCCCTGGCCGTCAGGAAGAACCCCATACGGAATGTTTCCACCGCGCCACTTGCCTTGCTGGGCACGAAAGCGATGGCGCTTGTAGGTGCGTTGGCTGGTCTCGTCGCTCTCCCATTCGGCGAGCACGCCCTTGATACCGCGCTGGAGCTTGCGGTACTGCGGGGCCTGCTTCTCTGGCTCACCGCTGTAGACGACCTCGATCTCAAGGATGGTCATGTCCGCCTCGAACTGGCGGCGCTCCATATCATTGCGGTGACCGCGGTCAACACGCTCGACCCGTACCCGGTCAAACTCACGGCGGCGGGCCGCCGTGAGCAACTTCTGGAACTCCTCGCGGCGGGCCGCGC
>NZ_LYXE01000044.1 GCF_002532075.1 Candidatus Chloroploca asiatica
CCGCGTTTGGTGCATTTGAAGCCCTGCTCGCACCAGGTTCGCAAGCCATACCATGCGACATCGCATGCCTCCGGGTCGAAGTCCGTGATCACAAACCATGGCTCTGCATAGCCCTCGCCCCACCATGCCACCAGGGTACATGCCAGCTGGGACTCGGCTTGAAAACAGGTTCCCCGACCCTGCCAGGACTGCCCGACGTCCGTGACCAGCGTGGTCAACTTGACCCATGCGGCCTTGCCCGCCGGACGAAACGTACTCCCCGCCTTGATGCGCATGAACGGATGCCACCCGAGGCGAACGATGCGCCGGAACAGCCAGCGGGCGTACAGACCGCGGTCGCTGGCGACCAGCACCGTCCAATCGGACGGGATGCCGGGCCGCAGGATGCGCAGCATCCGCAACCAGTCGCGTCGCCACGCCCGTTTCTCGGTGGCAGGGACCATTGTCCAGGCCACCGGAATGGCATTGCCACGATACACCACCGACACCACCAAGATGGCAAACCGCGTCCTGAGCGTCGTCGCATCCAGGGTCAAGGCGATCTGGAGGCTGTCGCCCCACATGCTGATCATCCAGCGCAGCAACGGGACAAAACAGGTCGTCACATCGAGCTCGCACCGCTTGATGCCCCGCTTGCGGCGCGCTTCGACACACCACTCGTACAATTGCTGCTCCACGGCATCGCGCTTCCGCCCCAACAGCAAGGCCAAAAACGTCGCCACCGTACCCCGACCACATGACCGGGTGAAGGCGATCCCAAAGCTCCACAACGCCAGCACCACTGCTTGGGGCTTGCTCAGGTGGGACATGTGGGTTGACACGACGTGCGTCCATTCCGATAATGCTTGTGTGCGGTTCATGGTCCATTCCTTTCGACGATCGTTGTTTGTTTTCACAATCGTAGCAGAAATGGTCATGACCCGCACATTATCTGAAAAACCTACCCCCAAAAGGGGCGGGGCACCCGCAAGGGGTGCCCGTACCGGGGCGAGGCCGCATCCGATGTAGGGGCACCCGCAAGGGGTGCCCGTACCGGGGCGGGGCACCCGCAAGGGGTGCCCGTACCGGGGCGGGGCACCCGCAA
>NZ_LYXE01000045.1 GCF_002532075.1 Candidatus Chloroploca asiatica
CAGCGAAGCTGGCAAAAAGCACTACCATATAAGCAATTCTTGGGGGCCTGCGGCCCCCAAACCCCCCACCGGAAGGCCCGCGAGACGCTAACGTTCATGCATATGGGCTGCGCCCCACGCCCCGCCGGGGTGAGGGAAGATGCGAGGGAACCAGGTTGCCTCGCGCACCCTTCCTACGGTAGAGCACTATACCTGGAGCGCATTGTAGCGCCATTCTGGTCTATTGTCAAGTTATTGAGGTAATTTAGTATACTATTGATAGCGACTCAGTCGGCGCGCCCCTTCGCGGCATGCCAGCCCTGGCCAAGACCGCTTCGCGTTGCCCAGTCACAGTTGCTTGCCTTTAGGCGCGGAAGCCCAGCACGTTTACGGCTGGGAGGAAGCGCCCTGCTTGAGCGGCTTTAGCCCACAGCGCCGTTTGCCGCTTTCTATTGCCAAAAAATATGTTCTGTGGTACACTTGTTCGTGTGCAAGGCACGAAGCCGGTTCGCCGGTGGAGACGGTTGAAACGCACCTTGAAAACTGAATCTTGCCGGTTCCGTTCGGGAATCCTCGAACGGGTAAAAGGTTCAAGGTCGTATGCTTCTGCATCTGCACTCGCTGTCGGGTTCGCCCGACAGGGCCTTTGTCAGTAGGCCGAACGTCTCGGATGCTGACCTTCGGGTTCGTAGCGCCAGAGACAAGCCCAATCGTTTACGATTGGGTAACTGACCAAAGGGTTCGCCAGGTACACGCTCGCCCTGCCAGCGTGCGAGCAGGTCGCCGAGCAGACCAGACAGATCGGCAGCTTTCACGTCAGCTTGATAGAGCCTGGCCAGGCGGGTGCCAGCGGGGCTTCCGCCCACATAGACGTTGTACGTGCCGAGGCTCCGCCCGATGATGCCGATCTCCGCTGTGGGCGGGCGCGAGCAGCTGTTCGGGCACCCGCTTAGCCGGAGGTTGACCCGCTCGTTGCCGAAATCGCGAGCCTCTAGCTCGCCCAGGAGACTGGGCAAATAGCGCTCAGCCTCGGCCACAGCCAGCCCACATGTGGGCTGCGCCGGGCAGGCCATGGCGTGGCGGCGCAGTGTGGTCAGCCCGGCTTCACCCTCGACCGTGGCCATGCCGTATGCGGCAATCAGCGCCTCGACCTCTGTGCGGTGAGCGGGCGCGATGTGTGCCAGAACAATATTCTGCTGGGCGGTCAAGCGCACCTCGGCACCGGTCAGTTCCACAATTGCCCGCAACCCGGTGCGCACCTGCTGCGCACCCTCGTCCTTGACCCGGCCACTCGCTACCCAGATGCCCACCAGCCAGTTGCCGTTGGTCTGCTGCTGCCAGCCCAGGTGGTCGTGGGCGGCGTAGACGCCAACCTCCACCGGCGCGTCCAAGGCCCAGCCCAGCCGACGGGCCAACTCCTCGCGGAACCAGGCCACGCCACGATCCTCCAGCACATACTTTAGCCGTGCGTGCTTGCGGTTCGTGCGGTCGCCCTCGTCGCGGTAGATGGCGCTGGCCGCTTCGATCACTGCCAGGGCTTGTGCAGGCGGGAGGAAGCCGATCTGGTCGGCGAGGCGCGGAAAGGTTTCGGCCTTGCCATGGGTACTGCCCAGCCCGCCGCCCGCCAGCAGATTGAAGCCGCGGAGCGTCTCACCGTCCACCACCGCTTCCAGGGCCAGGTCGTGGGTGAAAAGATCAACGCAGTTGTCGTGGGGCAGCCCGATCGCCATCTTATGCTTGCGCGGCAGATAGGTGGGGCCGTAGAACGACTCCTCGCGATTGGGCGTGACCTTGACGTGCTTGCCGTCAGCAAGGATCCTCTCGCCGTCGAGCCAGAGCTCGTAGTAGGCGGTGCTCTCGGGGATGAAGCGATCGTTGATCTGCTGGGCTACGGCCTGGAGACTATAGTTGTGGCCGGGCAGCAGGTCGGCGACTGGACAAGCCATGATATTGCGGGCCACGTCACCGCAGGCAGCGTACGTGGTCACCAAGCGCTCGTTCAGCGCCTTGATCAGCGGCTTGAGCCTGGACTTGCCCACGCCGTGGAACTGCAAGCCCTGGCGTGTAGTGATACGCAGCGTGCTATTGCCGTAGCTCGTAGCCAGATCGTCGGCCAACAGGTATTGAACTGCCGTCATCCGACCGCTGTCGTCTGTGGCCGCGATAACCAGGGTAGCCCCGGCAAGATCCCCTGCGATAAAGACGCGCGCCACGTGCGTAATGCGCCCTGCGCGGTGCCACTCAGCTAGCGTAGACGTGAGCGTTGGACTGATCACGGTGGGACGTGCGTCCGCGTCGAGCAGCCCGGCAACCTTGCGCTCAGCAACTGCACCGCCGCCCACGACAATACAGTGGGCCTCTGTTAACTGGGTCAGGATCACGGGATAGCTGCTCTGTGCCATTGACTTCCAGCTTTTCCACTGAGGTAGCGTGACAGGATGTTACGTAATTTAATATAACTACTAGGTATTGTCAAGATAATCGAGTGATCCGAATCGACGCCATGTCAGGCCAAAAAAGAACTTGACAATCTTACGTTACTCAGTTATGCTTACGTCATTACCAACTGAATATCAACGCTTATCCAGAGAGGCAGAGGGACCGGCCCGATGAAGCCTCGGCAACCTCCAGGGAATCCCTGGAACGGTGCCAATTCCGGCAGCGACTACTGGAAGATGAGCGGGCAAGCCTGGATGGAAGCCCCTTCTACACGTGTGGAAGGGGCTTTTTACTAGAAGCAGCGGCCCCCGCACAAAGCTCAATGGAATGATGGAGGAACCCGCTATGCTTGCCACGACCGCGTACGACCTTGCCGCTGTTCGCGCCCAGATTGTCGGCCTTGACACGCCCCTTCCCCGTCGCGATGGCAGGGTAGCCCCCGCGATCAACCTCGATAATGCCGCCACCACGCCACCATTGCAGTCCGTCCACAATATCGTCGAGCGCTTTTTCGGCGTCTACAGCAGCGTCCACCGGGGTGCCGGGCTCAAGTCTCAGGCGGCCAGTGCGGCCTATGAAGACGCACGGGCCATCGTTGGTCGTTTTGTCGGTGCCCGCCCCAACCAGCACCAGGTCATCTTTACGCGCAACACCACCGAGGCCCTCAACCTGCTCGCCCATCGGCTTGAGCTTACCCCGGGCCAGGTGATCCTCAGTACCGAACTCGAGCATCACTCGAACGACCTGCCCTGGCGCGCCGTCGCTCCGGTGGTGCATATTCGTGCGACCGACGACGGAGCGTTGGATCTCGATCACGCTGCGGCGTTGCTCCGCCAGTACGCAGGCCGGGTACGCCTGCTCGCAGTCACGGGCGGTAGCAATGTCACCGGCCACCTGCCGCCGATCCACGACCTGGCGGAATTGGCTCATGCGGCTGGTGCCGAGATCGTGGTCGATGCAGCCCAACTTGCCCCTCACCGCCGCATCGACCTGGGCGATCTGAATGACCGCACGCACCTCGATTATGTGGCGATCTCAGGGCACAAGCTCTACGCACCCTACGGCGCTGGAGCCCTGATTGGTCGAGCCGACACCTTCCAACGAGGTACCCCGCTGCTCGCCGGCGGTGGCACCGTGCGCCGGGTCAGCGCGCGCACGGTCGATTGGGTCGATGGCCCAGCCCGTGATGAGGCTGGCACGCCGAATGCCGTTGGGGCGATTGCCCTGGCCGCCGCCTGCCTGGCCTTGGAGGAGATCGGGCTTGATGCCATCGCCGCCCATGAGGCTGAGCTGACCGCCTATGCCCTGGATCGGCTGGCCCAGGTGCCCGGACTCTGGCTCTATGGCGACCCCGACCCGGCCACCGCCGAGACGCGCCTCGGCGTTATCCCGTTCTGTCTCGATACCTATGACCCCCACCTAGTGGCGGCGATCCTCAGCTACGAGGCGGGTATTGCGGTGCGGAGTGGCAGCTTCTGTGCCCAACCCTATGTGCGCCGCTTGCTGGCCCGCGAGGAGGCCGGCTGCGAAGCTGGACAGGACGGGCTCGTCCGGGCCAGCTTTGGTCTGTATACCACTGAGGCCGAAGTTGATGCTCTGGTGGCGACGCTGCGTGCGATCACTGTCGGCGACTTCGACGGCTTCTACGAGCGCGATGCGCAGCGGGGGACGTTCCAGCCAATCGATTGGGATCTGGCCGTAGAGTCGCTCTTCCAGATCCAGACCACTCGCTGACCCGTTGGGAGGGGCTCGGGGAGGGCGTGCCCTCCCCGAAAAAACCTTCGTACTCTTCGTCAAACGAGGTTTGACGGACTACGAGTATCCTCCCTCCTGCTCGGCCAACTGGGCCTTGCGCACCTCGTCGGCGATGCGGTTGCTCACATAGCGCGCAACTTCCAGCAACTGCGGCGAGTCGCGTCGCACGGCCCACCGCTCTTCGGGCAGCGGCACCTCCACGATCTCCGTGATCACACCCGGGCGGGTGCTCATCAGCACCACGCGCTGCGCCAGACAGAACCTTCTGCTGCGCTGGGTACGGAAGATCGTCGCGTGGTTATACTTGACAATTTAGAGTAAGTATATTAAGATTAGGTCTGACCACCCATCTATCCTGATAGTTCTCGCTTGTCCTCTTCTGAAAGGAGCCGTTCTCATGACTTCTCCCGAGCCATTCACGTTCACGGGCTTCGATACACTCGCCCTGCATGCTGGACAGATCCCTGATCCGACCACTGGTGCGCGAGCCGTGCCGATCTATGCCTCGACCTCGTTCACCTTCAAGGATACCGGCCACGCCGCACGGCTCTTCGACCTTGAGGAGGTTGGGAACATCTACACCCGCGTCGGCAACCCCACTCAGGACGTGCTCGAGCAGCGCATTGCCGCCCTCGAGGGTGGCGTTGCCGCGCTCGCTGTGGCCTCGGGTCAGGCGGCGACCGCCTTCAGCATCTTCGCCCTGGCCACCGTGGGCGATAATATTGTCTCGTCCACCGACCTCTACGGCGGCACCTACACGCTCTTCCAGGAGGAGTTGCCCCTGCGCGGCATTACCACCCGCTTTGTGGACGGACGCGATCTTGAGGGCTTCAAGGCGGCCATCGACGAGCGCACCAAGGCGGTCTTTCTGGAACTGATCGGCAACCCGAAGCTCGATGTACTCGACCTGGAGGCCATCGCCGCCGTTGCCCACGCCGCTGGCGTGCCGGTGATTGTCGATGCGACCACGGTGACGCCGTACCTCTGGAAGCCAATCGAGCACGGCGCCGACATCGTGGTCCACTCGGCGACCAAGTATATTGGAGGCCACGGCACCAGTATCGGCGGCCTGATCGTCGACAGCGGCAAATTCAATTGGGCCAACGGGCGTTTCCCTGAGTTTACCGAGCCCACCCCGGCCTACCATGGTCTGGTCTACGTGGATGCCTTCAAGGAACTGGCTTTCATCACCAAGGTGCGCGTACAACTGCTGCGCAACATCGGTGCCGCCCTCAGCCCTTTCAATGCCTTCCTGTTGCTCCAGGGCCTGGAGACGCTGAGCTTGCGTGTGCAGCGCCACAGCGACAATGCCCTGGCAGTCGCGAAGTTCCTCCAGGAGCACGACAAAGTGGCGTGGGTACTCTACCCGGGCCTACCCGACCACCCGACCTACGCCCTGGCCCAGAAGTACCTGCCCAAGGGTCAGAGCGGCCTGGTCGGCTTTGGCATCAAGGGCGGGCGAGTGGCGGGCCAACGCTTCATTGAGCAACTCAAGCTCTTCTCGCACCTGGTGAATATTGGTGACGCCAAAAGCCTGGCGGTTCACCCGGCGACAACGACCCATCGCCAGCTCAGCCCCGAGCAGCAGCAGGCCAGCGGCGTCACCGACGAGTACGTGCGCCTCTCGATCGGCATTGAGGATATCAACGATATCCTGGCCGACCTCGAGCAGGCGCTCGCGAAGGCGTAAGGATGAGGGGTGTGGTCTGTATTTTCTTAGTGTTTTTGCATATCAAAAACACTAAGAAAATAACAAACTATTAAGGAGCTTGCTTTGACTGTTACGACGTATGCGACCTTACCGGTACTTGACTTGGTGCGCCTTGAGGCAGACCCCGAAGAGCGTGCGGTCTTCCTGGACGAGGTGCGTCGCACCGCCTACGAGCTGGGTTTCTTCTATGTCACCGGCCATGGCGTCGATCCGGAGCTGATTCGTCAGGTACTTGCGCACACACGCCAGTTCTTCGCCCTGCCCGAGGCCGAGAAGCTGGCGATCGCGATGGCCAACTCGCCCCACTTTCGTGGCTACAACCGCAAGGGTCAGGAGTATACCCGCGGTCAGCAGGACTGGCGCGAGCAGGTGGACTTTGGCCCCGAACGTGCGCCGTTGCCTGACGTGGCTCAACGCCACCACGCCGACTTGCTGGAACTGCCTGAGTTTCGCCCCCAGGTATAAAGAGGATGACCTATGACGCGTATTGATCTGCTTCCCGAGGACATAGCTGGCCCACTAATGAACGCGACGCTGGAGCGGCTCGGCACCGAGCCGGGCAGTGCCACTCATATGAAGCGAATCCTGGCCCATAGCCCGGTTGCGCTCCAGGCGTTGCTCGAATGGTATCCGCTCCATCACGCCGTGGAGGCGTTCCTTGGCCGCCGTGCCACGACGATCTTTACCCACGCGATCTCGGCCCAGACGGACTGCCTGATCTGCTCGTCCTTCTTCCGGCGCTGGCTCATCGAGGCCGGCGAGGATCCCGACAACCTTGCGCTCGACGAGCGCGAAGCTGCCCTGGCATCCTTTGGCCGCCAACTTGCCGCCGACAGCAACAATGTCGACGAAGGACTTTATGCACGCCTCGCGAGTTTCCTGAGCCCGACAGAGATCGTTGAACTGACCGCCTTCGGCGCGCTGATGCTGGCGACAAACGTGTTCAACAATGCCCTGCGGGTACCGCTCGATCCCTACCTAGAGCCGTTTCAGCGTCCCGAGTCTGCGGAGGCGACCAATGGCTGAGTTTGACGGCAAGGTGGCGTTCATTACCGGAGCAGCACACGGGCAGGGGCGGGCGGTCGCCCTGGCCCTGGCTCGTGCAGGGGCCGACCTTGCTGCCCTTGATGTCGCGCGTCCGCTTAGCTATCCTGGCTACCGCCTCGCTGGGGCCGACGAGTTGCAGACCCTCCAGACCGAGGTGGAAGCGTTGGGACGGCGGATTCTGACCTTTGCTGCCGATGTCCGCGATGAGACTGCGGTGGCGGCGGCAGTGCAACAGACCGCAACTGAACTGGGCCGAATCGACATCCTCTTCAACAATGCCGGTATCGCTGCGTATGGCTTGGCCCATGAACTGAGTGAAGAACAGTGGGATGCCATGCTCGATATTAACCTCAAAGGGGCATGGTTGACGGCCAAGCATGTCATCCCGCTGCTGATCGATCAGCAGCGTGGCGTGATTATCAACAACTCGTCGGTAGCCGGGTTGCGCGGCTTCGGACGGATGAGCCACTATACCGCTTCAAAGTGGGGCCTCACCGGGCTCACCAAAGCACTGGCGATCGAACTGGCCCCGTATGGCATCAGGGTCAACTCGATCCATCCCACTGGCGTGAATACGCCGATGAACGACGGCCTGGCCGCGCTCGAGGGCACGACACCCGAAGCCATTGCCGAACGCTCGGCGGGCAATCTGCTGCCCGTCCCGTGGATCGAGCCCGAGGACGTGGTCGAAGCAGTGCTGTTCCTGGCGTCCGACCGCGCCCGTTATGTAACCGGTACGCAACTGGTCATTGACGCCGGGTTGCTCACCCGCTAGGGCTGCGCTCGGTCGAGACGGCGCCCCTGCCGTCACCACTGGATCGTTTCTTTTATCAGGAGGTTTCCATCATGGTCCGCGAACTGTTCCAACCACTCCGCACCTCGTTGAACGAAAGCTGGCCGCTGTTTGCCGTCGGCCTTGGTCTGGCCGGATTATGGCGCGGTGCCCAGGTTACCAGCGAACTCTTGAGCATCCTTGTCTTGACGGGAGCTATTAGCGCCGATCAGGGTGTCTGATCGGCGTACTGCGAGCGCATATGCCCAGATGCACTACGGCTCCATACCAGCAGCATGCCGACGCTGCGACGCCGGACTATATTGCCGAACCTGACTGGCTGGTTCAACAGCAGGGAGGCCCCAACCTGCGCATCATTGATGTACGTGAGCGCACGGATTATCTCGCAGGTCATCTGCCGGGGGCGCTCTGGCTCGAGCGCAATGCCCTCAGCCTCACCCACAGCGACCACTCGGTCACGTTATTGCCGGGTGCCCTATTCGGCCGACTGGCGAGCCGGATGGGGATCGACGCCACGATGACCGTGGTTGTTTATGATGATGTGCGCGGCCTCCACGCGGCGCGCGTCGTTTGGGCGCTGCGGCGCTACGGGCACCAGCGTGCGCTGGTACTAAACGGAGGTCTTGAGCGCTGGCGTGCGGCGGGCTATGCCGTGACCACCGGGGTGTGTCTGGCCTATCCACGCGCCTTCACCTCTAATCCCGTCCAGGCGCACTGGGCCAGTCTGGGTTGGCTCTACACCCGGAGTAGCCATCGCGCCCTGTTGTTGCTCGACGTGCGTACCGAGCATGAGTATGCTGAGGCGCATCTGCCGAACGCGCGCCACTGGGAGTGGAGCAACGGTGCCTCAATGGGCGGGTGGGCACTACGCCGCCCGCCGGGCGAACTGCGCGCCGAATTGCTGCGCCAGGGCATTACCCCCGACCGCCGCATCGTCACCTATTGCAGCTCGGGTATGCGCGCCGCCCACACCTATCTGCTGCTGCGCAGCCTGGGCTATCCCGACGTGCGCGTGCTCGATGATGCATGGCGCGGCTGCACCCTGGGGTCGTAGTTTGCCTGGTACGTGAGGATCAGCGAAATCATAAATTATCTACACCTAGAGCGGAGGACTACTTTTCTGCTATGGTGCAGCAAAGCCGCACCGCAGCAGAAAAGGAAGAGGCTAGATTGCCACCTGTGGGGCCGACTCTTCCTCGGCGAAGAGGATGGTGCTAAGGTAACGCTCACCATTGCTGGGGGCAACAAAGACAATCAGCTTACCGGCATTTTCGGGTCGGCGGGCGACCTCCAGGGCCGCCCAGGCGGCGGCGCCGCTACTGATGCCAACCAGCAAGCCATCTTCTTTCGCTAAGCGCCGCGCCGTTGCTACGGCATCCTCGTTGGTGACTTGAATAACTTCATCAATTATATCGGTGTTGAGGATGGCGGGAATAAAGCCCGCCCCGATGCCCTGGATCTTGTGGGGGCCGGGCTTGCCGCCCGAGAGCACCGGCGAGGCTACCGGCTCGACCGCGATGGCCTTGAACGTCGGTTTGCGTGATTTGATCACCTCGGCCACGCCGGTGATCGTACCGCCGGTGCCAACACCAGAAATACTGCTCCACTCATCCCTTCGGGGCCAGGGGTGAGCACGAGCTCGGCACCATAGCCACGCAGCAACTAAGGATTGCTCACACATTGACACCCTGTGGTTGCAATGCTATGATAAAGCTGGATTCTTACGTATTCTGCTTCACAATTCGAGGCCACCGTGCGCATTTCCAGCAAAGGTGATTACGGGCTGCGGGCGCTGTTTGATCTCGCGCAGCGCGTCGGGCAAGGACCGATTCAGAGTGACGAGATCGCCCGACGCCAGGGGATCCCCATAAACTATCTGAACCAGCTCTTGATTACCATGCGCCGGGCGCACCTGATCGAGAGCTTGCGTGGACCCCAGGGCGGCCATTTGTTGGCCCGTCCCCCCGAAACCATCACGCTGCTAGAAGTACTCACTGCCCTTGAGGGGCCGCTGCTACCTGATGAACCAACCCGTGAGGGGCTCAGCGCGAGTGTGCCCGAAGATGTAGCTCTGGTCAACGAAGTCTGGACTGAGCTGCGTGGTCGGCTCGAAGCCATGCTTGCCACTATCACGCTCGACGACATCTGCCAACGTAAGCGCCAGCACTCCGAGCAGGTGATGTACTACATCTAATCGCTACCCTCGCCTTCAGTTGCTCATCGAAGATGATGACGCTGGGGTCAAAGACGATCAATGCTGGCGGCTCCTCGAGCGTGACCACGAAGACGCCCCTACCCCCGCCATGACCCCATATTGCCTCATCTTTGACTCTTTTTGACTCATTGACACATGTGTGCAATAACGGTACGATACGCTTATCCTCTGGGGATGCGGCGCTGGGCGCACTGAGGGAACCCGTCAGGGGGCCAGCATGGCCGCTTCAGCGTCAGCTATCGGCCCACCAGCATCTTGACGAGGGAGATGCTTGATGGACGTTCCCATGTGAAGAAGGTGTCGTTCGGGTGGTCTACCGATGCAGACCACCGCAGTGCCGCCACCTCGTCGGAGGTGGTCAATGAAGCTGACGCATCGTCCGCGCATCACGGCGCATGTGTGCCACGTTCCCGGCG
>NZ_LYXE01000046.1 GCF_002532075.1 Candidatus Chloroploca asiatica
AGCAAGCAGGAAAAGACGATTACGTCGCCATCAGCCCCTGCGCGAAGCGCTTCGTTCAACATGAATTAGACGGCGATTCGACGGCCTAGATCAGCCTTATCCGTGCTAGGCCGCGATTGTACCACCTAAATCTGCCCTCTATGGTGCTACGCCGCACGTTTGCCGCCTAAATCGGCCCTATATGGTGCTAGGCCGCGATTATACCACCTAAATCTGCCCTCTATGGTGCTACGGTGCTTCATGTGCTGTCTATTCACCATGCGTACTCTATGACGCCACGCATCGTTCTTCTCCATTATCCAGGAGTTTGTTCCCCAACATACCGTATCATCCAAGCTGATCGAACGGTATCAATCATAGGAGCTATTGTAACCTTGCTTCATCCTTAGGAGATCAGTCCCTATGACGTTGCCACCGAACCCGCCCCGGCTGCTCGATCAGGTACGCGTCGCTATCCGCCGGAAACACTCTTCACTCCGCACCGAAGAGGCCTCTGTCGGTTGGGTGCGTCGCTTCGTCCGCTTTCACCAGGTGCGCCACCCCCGCGAGATGGGAGCGTCTGAGGGAAGCGCCTTCCTGACGCACCGTGCGGTTGAGGACGAAGTTGCCGCTTCGACCCAGAACCAGGCGCTGAGTGCCTTGCTCTTCCTCTCCCGTGAGGTGCTCGTGCAGTCGCTCGCCGAGGATCTGGCGATCACGTCTGCGAAACGTCCCGCGTATCTCCCCACGGTGTTGAGCCGCGAGGAGGTTCGTGCCGTACTCGCCGCCCTCTCTGGAACGCATCAACTGATGGCGAATCTGCGGTATGGCAGTGGCCTGCGCCTGCTGGAGTGCCTTCGTCTCCGCGTGAAAGATCTTGATTTCGATCAGCGCCAGCTCATCGTGCGCCAAGGTAAAGGGGCAAAAGATCGGGCTACCTTATCCTTACGCTTCATGTCAACACAATTGTTTCTTGAATGGCATCATCGGGCAAACCACGCAACATGTCTTCTCTTCGGTCATGCATAATCAATTCAATAGCCTGGCGCAAATTCTCCTTTGCTTCAGCTACGGTTTCTCCCTGTCCGTTCGCCCCAGGGACTTCAGGGCACATTGCCCAGTATCCCCCTTCCGGAGCTGGTTCGATAATTGCTGTGAATTCTGCTTTCATTCTCTGCCTCCGTTTGTGGAATAGCCCCTGAGGTTCGCTATCCATTGTTTCCTACGCCTCCGTTTGTGGAATAGCCCCTGGGGTTCGCTATCCATTGTTTCCTACTCTTCAAATGCTTCTGAAGAGGATTATACCAAATAAGCAGACCCAAATCGCAAACACGATGCACTCTGCACCAAGTTGACAATAACACGTTGCTGCGTGGCGAGATGGAGCAGATCTTTGCGCCGTTGCGTCTTTGCGTCAACACGGATCAATCTTGCCGCAGCAGTTCCCAAAAAAGTGCAACAGTTCACGTGCAGCCAGTTGACAGGGGTACCCGCCGGGGTTATAATAACTTCCGATTAGTATGGGTAATCGGAAGTTATATGGAAAAAGCCTTAATATGGTTGACATAAGCAAGGAAAACGAGGCCCTTCCCGCCCCGGGCCGGATCGTGCGTCCAAGGATCGATCCGAGTGCGGCGGCGGCGGCGAATGTTGCGGCGCTGGCGACGACGTTCGTGGAGTATCGTGGGCGCATTGATGATGATACGTTGCGCCGCCAAGAGGCAGATCTGGCGCTCTTTGCCTTTTTCCTTGGGTCGATCAAGGCGATCCCTGAGGCTGAGGTTGCGGCATTCGGGGCGCGTTTGCCGACCCAGCCTGAAGCGTGGGAGAATGTGACCCACGGCCTCGTCAGCGGGTTTGTGCAGTGGCAGTTGCAGCAGGGCTATGCCATCGGCTCGATTAATGTGCGTTTGGCAACGGTGCGCCGCTATTGCCTGCTCGCCTATGAAGCTGGGGTGCTGTCCGCAGATGATCTTGCGCTGATCCGGACGGTGCGCGGGTATAGCGGGCGGCAGGCGCGGGCGATGGATACCCAGCGACGGCGCACTTCTACGCCAACTCGGGTGGGGAGCAAGAAGGCCCAGGCGATTGTCTTGACGACACCCCAGGTGCAGGCCTTGAAGGAGCAGCCTGCTACGCCCCAGGGCCGCCGCGATGCGTTGCTCGTCTGTCTGTTGCTCGATCTTGGCCTGCGTGTCGGCGAACTCGCGGCGCTGACCGTTGCGAGCATTGATCTCCGTGATGGGACGCTGACGTTCTACCGTGAGAAGGTGCATACAACCCAGACGCACCATTTGCCTGCTGAGAGCCTCGCCGCCGCACGCGCCTACCTTGCCAACGATGCGCTCGCCACTGGCCCGCTGCTGCGCGGCTCACGCAAGAATGGTGAACTCTGGGGTTTTATGTCAACCAGGGCCATCCGCGACCGGGTTGCGCTGCTCGGCGAACGGATTGGTGTCACCGGGCTTGCGCCGCACGACTTGCGCCATACCTGGGCAACCCGCGCCGCCCGTGGCAAGAGCGACCCCTTTGCCCTGCGTGACGCCGGCGGTTGGACGAGTCTGATGATGCCTGGTCGTTATGTCGAGTCAAGCCAGACGGCCAATGAACGCATTCGGCTCGATGAGCAAGATGAGAATGTAGTATAATCAAGCATAGAAGAAGGATGTGCTCTGTCCCCTTGAGGCGCTATGCTAGCCCTGGTTTTTGATGGTTCACTCAATCTGGTGACAACGTATGCCGACCCCACGTTGCGCCCCGGCGAGGCTTTGATTCGTCCGCATCTGGCTGGTATCTGCAATACCGATCTTGAAATCACACGTGGGTATATGGGATTTCAAGGTGTTCTCGGACATGAATTTGTTGGTACTGTCATTGCGTGCGAAGATCAAGCCTGGGTTGGACAACGCGTTGTCGGTGAAATCAATGCTGCCTGTGGTGTCTGTGCGACCTGTCGTCGCGGCGATGCACCCCATTGTCTGCAGCGCACAACGCTCGGCATCGACCGACGCGATGGCGTCATGGCCGAGTGTTTTAGCCTCCCGGTGAGTTGTCTGCATGTCGTCCCCCCAACCGTGCCCGACACGGCGGCCGTTTTTGTCGAGCCGCTGGCGGCAGCGCTTGAGATTGTTGAACAGAGCCATATCCGGCCCACCGAGCGGGTTGCCGTAGTTGGTGACGGCAAGCTTGGGGCGATGATTGTCCAGGTCTTACGGCTCACTGGATGCGCTCTGACTCTGGTTGGGCGTCACCCTGAGCGCTGGGGCGTTTATCAGCGCCAGGGCATCACTTGCACCACCGAAGATCATCTGGCAGCGGGATCGTTTGACGTTGTCGTTGATTGTACGGGGCAACCGGCTGGCCTCGCAACAACGCGTCGGCTTGTTCGCCCACGGGGACGGTTGGTGCTCAAAAGTACGTTTGAAGCGGCGTCGGAGATCAATTTGACGATGCTGGTTGTTGACGAAGTGCAACTGCTTGGCTCACGTTGTGGCCCCTTTGCCCCGGCCCTGCGTCTGCTCGAGCGCGGCCTGATCGAAACCGCACCACTCATCACGGCGACGTATCCGCTGACCAGGGCGCTTGAAGCGTTTGCTGCCGCCCGCGGTAACCTCAAGATCCTGCTGCAGATGGGCAGCAGTAACTGAGCCACGCGGGGCATACGAGGGATCCTAATTGTATGGATACACTTGTGCTGTTAGTCCTGCTTGGACTACTCACAGTGGTGGGGGCAGTTGTTACCACGTTGCTGATTGTGCGACGGCGACGTACCGATGATGTGCTGCCTTCGACGCCACATGCTGAACCAGGAAAGGCTGACGCTCCCGAGCACGAAGCTCGTGGTGCCCGTCGTGGCAAGCGCATGGCGCGTCTTCGTACGTATCTGCGAACCCTGAGTCGCCGCCAGGCGCTGGTTCTGGCGTTGATCGTTGGGTTGATCATCGTCAGTGCTGGCTATCTGCTCATGCAGGATCAGTTTGTCAGTCGGGCGGATCGCTTCATTGTGGTAGTGGCCCCGTTTGATGATGGAGGGGATGGGACGACCGGGCAGAGTGTTGCGACCGAACTGGTGCGGGTGTTGCAAGGCGCCGGTCAGCGAGCGATTGTGGCGAGTGTCGCACGACGACGACCCGCTGATCCGGTCGAGGCGCTCGCCATGGCCGTTGATGCCGAGGCAGATCTGTTGATTTGGGGTCAGGTCGAAGCGGGCAGCCTGCTGGATCAGGCGGCCCTGCGACCGTTCCTTATTTATACCCCGACGGGCATCTATGGCCCGAACGCCTGGGATGGCTATCTCAGTCGGTTTACGTTGCCCCGAAGCTATGTCCTGACGACGGAAGCAATCAACGGTCAAGCCGTGCTTGTCCCCCTTGTGGTGGCGCTCTACGATTATGCCATGGGTGAACCTGATCGTGCCTTGAACCGCCTTGATCAGTTGCAAAAAGACTATGCGGCGCTCGAAAATCCTTTGATCTATGCACTGCGGGGCAATATCTTCTGGGCGCGTGGCCTTGCCGACGCAGCAGCAAGCCAGTACCGCCAGGCGCTTGCGCTGCCCGGGCATGAGCAGGCGCTGCTCGCCAATAATCTTGGGGCGATCCTCTTTGATGGCAGCAACCCCGAAGCGCTGGCTGCCTATGCCGAAGCCGTGCGCCGACTCGATGGACGCGATCTCGGCGAGCTACGGTTCAACCTGGCGCTGCTCGCCTTCCGTGAGCAACGGCCTGCCGATGCCCTGGTTGAACTCGAACAGGCCCGGAATCTGTTGCCAGACAACGCCCCGCTCTTGCTACAATTGACGACTGGCTATCGTGAGACCGGACAATTGCAGGCGGCGAACACCGCGCTGGAGGAGGCAGAACGCCAGATGCGCCGCGATACACGGCTCGTCCCGACGCCATTGCGCGTGATGTTCAATCAGCGGCACGAAGCCCGTCTGTATGAAGAGCAAGCCCTGCTCGCACTGGCCCGCCAACTCGAAACCAGAGGACAACTGATCTGGGAACTCGAAATCGCCCCGGTGCAACCAGTCCGTTCGCTCCGCCCCGTCCTCGCTGATCTGCAGCGTGCGTTCGAGGCAAGCGAAGCAGAGAGCATTCAGTGGCGACGACACGCCGTCACCGAAGCTGCGGCATTCCCCGGAACTGGTCTGCTCGCGAGTGCCCAGGCTGTCGGCGCGGAACGCAACCGCGACCGTCAGCGCTACTATTATGCCCTGGTGCATGGTGAGATCGAGCGCACCACCCTGAGTGAACGCCCCGGCTTTCTGGCGGCCCTCTTTGGCACCGGGGCCCCCCGTTCGACAGGTCTAGCCGTGCTTGATGAACTCGATCAGCGGAATCTCAATATCCCTGCCGTCGTCAATGCACTGGGGCGCATGTACCGCCTGCAGGGCCAGCGCGAGCGAGCCGGTGAGCGGTATGATCAAGCGATCCAGTTGGCCCCGCAGCAACCAGAAGGCTATTTTGGACAGGGCATGGTCGCTTTTGAGCGAGGTGAGGAGGGTGATGCAACCCGTTTCTTCAACGAAGCGCTCGCACGCAACAGCACCTTCTTTCCGAGTCATGTCGCCCTGGCACGAATTGCCGAGGCACAGGGCGATTGGGCTACCGCTCTCACCCATTACGCCGCGTTGCAAGAGCTCCGGCCCGGATCGCTGACGACGATCAGCTATGCGCGCCTGTTACGACTCAGCGGGCCGGATGGCTGGGCCAAGGCCGAAGCTCAGTTGCTCGGCTTGAGCACCACGAACGCCTTGGCGGCGATTGAACTGGCGCGTTTATACAACGATGCTGGTCATCCTGAACGTGCCCGCGATATCTACCGTGATGCGTTACGGCTTGAGCGAAGTAATAGCACAGCAGCCTTTGAGCTCGGCGAAACGCTCATGCGCCTGGGCGATTATGAAGGAGCCGAACGTGCCCTCCGCGACGCCCTTCGCTTTGACAGCACCAACCTTGATGCACGGCTTGTGCTTGCCGATCTTTACCATGGGCCACTGAATGATCCGGCGAGGGCTGATCGTGAATACGAGGCCATTCTCGAACAGGGCTTGCGTGATCCCGCAGCGCTGGAACGCATTGGTGACGCTTTTATGGCTCATGGCACCTATGATCAGGCGATCACCGCCTATCGCGAAACCCTTGCCGCACAACCTGGCGTCGCTCAGGTACACTTCAAACTGGGGGAAGCCTATGCCGCTCGTGGGCGACTTGAGGCAGCGATTGGTGAACAAGAGCGCGTGCTCGAATTGACCGCAGGCAGCCCCGAACTCACCCTGGTCGATCTGCGCGTGCAGGCCATGATCGCGCTTGGCGATCTTCACCGACGCAGCAATAACCTGAGTCTGGCAAGTGAATTCTACACACAGGCGACCCGCCTCGCCCCAAATCGCGTCAACGCCCAGCTTGGCCTCGGCCTGATTGCCGTGGCGCAAGACAACTGGGGCTTTGCACAGAGCTATTTCGAAGCAGCAGCGGCGCTGCCTGATGGCCCAACCAGTGCGCATGCCCAGTTCTGGGTGGGCGAGAGCCTCTTGCGCCGGGGCGACTTCTATGGGGCCGCCGAACGCTACAACCGGGCCCTCGCCCTCGATCCAGGCTTTGCTGAAGCCTATCTCGGGCTGGCGCAGACCCGTCATGCCCAGGGCGAGAGCAACCTTGCCCTGGAGATCGTCAATCAGGGGCTTGCCCAACGGCCTACCTATGCCGAAGCCCTGCTCTTCAAAGGGAAACTTTTACAGGAACAACAGCGTCACAAGGAGGCGATGAACGCATATAATCAATCAATTGCCGCAAATAGTACCATTGCTGAGACCTTCTACTGGCGAGGGGTGCTTGCCCTTCAACAGAACGATGAAGAACAAGCGATGAGTGATCTCAACCGGGCTATTCAGCTCGAGGCCAACTTTCCTGATGCTGCCTACTGGCTCGGGCGAGCCTATTATGCTCAGGGACGTTATGCCGACGCCGCGAACGCCTTTGATCAGGCGCTTACCTACCGGCCTGATTTTGTCGAAGCCATGTTTTATCGTGGGCTCGTCGCCGAGGCGATGGGCAATACCGCAGAAGCAATCCGTGCCTACCGCACGGTTATCCAGCTCGACGCATCGAGCGACTTTGCCGCCCGCGCTCGTGTGCAGCTTGACCGTTTGACCTGATGACTACTCTGACACAATACCGCATCGCGCTGCAGATCTTTCAATCCAACCGCCTCCGGCGCGACTATAGTGACCTGGCCGAGATCCCACAGTACGATCTGGTCGGTGAGTTCTTTTTTTCGGAAATGTACGGCCCGCGGGATTTTACCGCGCGGGATGCGGGTGCCCGTCGGCTGCAGCATATTTTGCAAATGCTGCCGGGAGTTCATGTACGTGATGTTGAGGTCGTCCTCGAACTGCTCGATCTCACCAACAGGCTTGACGGGGGCTTGGCCCGTCTGATGTTTCGTCACAACACAGGGACTGATTTTGACGAAGCTACGTACGACTATTTTTATCGGCTCGCTGACAACTATGATGACCGCCTGACCCAGTTGAAGCTCGTTGACACAAGCCTCTACAATGTCTTTCGGCTCTCACGTTCCCAGTTGCTTGGGATCGGCCTGCACCGTTCCCGCCTGGTAGCCAAATTGGCTGGGATCGAGGTCGCGCACGATTTTCTCGTCAAAGGCTACGACGCGGTGCGCAACGTAACCGATATTGACCATTTTGCGCAGACCGTCTATACACGGGAACTGGCCCGTCTGGATCGGATTTATGAACGCTGATCTGCTGCCCATCTTTCTGCAAGTGCCTGCCGGCGTCTTCCGTATGGGCACGTCCGAGCGCGATCTGTCAGCGCTCGCACGACGCTATGGTGGCACCCGTGAGAGCTATCGTGAAGAGGCGCCGCAACACGAGGTCGCGCTACCGGCTT
This sequence comes from Candidatus Chloroploca asiatica, assembly GCF_002532075.1. GTDB lineage: Bacteria > Chloroflexota > Chloroflexia > Chloroflexales > Chloroflexaceae > Chloroploca > Chloroploca asiatica. The sequence continues at coordinate 7,896 of NZ_LYXE01000046.1, forward strand.
TTGCCCTGGCGGCAACGCCCGTGACAAATGCGCTCTATGCCACCTTTGTACAGGCCACCGGCATGACACCACCGCTCCATTGGCGTGGCCCGCTCCCCCCTACGGCCTTGCAGGATCACCCGGTGGTTGATACCAACTGGCACGAGGCCGTCGCCTTCTGCCAATGGCTCACCGCGTCGCTGCAACAAACGTCGGTGGTCGTGCCAGGCCTTGCGCCACCATACCGCTTCCGGCTGCCCAGCGAAGCAGAATGGGAGCGTTCGGCACGAGGCACCGATGGACGACAGTTTCCGTGGGGCGACGAATTTCGGGCTGAGCTGGCGAACACGCGCGAAAGCAACCTTGGGAGCAGCAGCGTTGTCGGCAGTCGGCCCGAAGGCATCAGCCCGATCGGCGCACACGATATGGCGGGCAATGTCTGGGAATGGACCGCGAGCCTTGATGCATTGTATCCGTATCAGCGCAACGACGGACGCGAAGATCCAACTCGTGAGGGGCGGCGCATTATGCGTGGCGGATGTTATGTCAATCCACAGGGCTATGCCCGGTGTGCGTGTCGCTTTCGGCTCGCGCCGACCGTGCGCAACGAGTTTACGGGTTTTCGCCTGGCGATCTAGAAGGATCCACGAATGACCATTAAATATACACGCTGGTTACGAAGTTACGTCGGACACCAACGGATCTTGCAGGTGCGGGCGTGCGCGTTTGTGCGCAACGAAGAAGGCGGGATCCTGTTGTGTCGGCGCGCAGACGTGATGTTGTGGGATGTGCCGGGTGGCACGATTGCGCTTGATGAAGTTCCGGCGCATGGCATGGCGCGCGAGGTCGCGGAAGAGACTGGGCTGCAACTCGAAGCCGAACGCCTGATCGGTGTCTATGGCGGCCACGATTTTCAGTGGACCTATCCCAACGGCGATCAGGCTCAGATCCTCACGATCTTCTTTCGGGCGCGCATCGCGAGTGGTACGCTCACCCCAACGGGGCACGAAAATGTCGGTACGGGCTTCTTTCTGCCCGACCAACTGCCACCGCTCTTGCCCCGAACGAGGCGCATGCTGGCTGACGCCCTGGACGATCGGCTTGAAGCGAGTTTTGATCGGTAAGGGAGCGAGCATTGTTGCGCACTGTTCTGCCGCCTAAACGGGCCAACTTCGTTGGCCCGTTTAGGCGGCAGAACGTCATCGCAGCGCGAAGACTCCCCTACCCAAGTTTCGCCAGCCACGGGAGCAAGGCGTCGGTGAACAGTTCGGGGGTTTCGTCGAAGGGGCAGTGGCCGGTGTCGGGCAGAATGGCGATTTCGGCCTGGGGCAAGATCCGCTGCTTGATTGCCTCGGCATCCGAGGGCGGGATCGAGCGGTCTTCGGCCCCCCAGATGAGCAACGTTGGCCCGTTGTATTCACCTGGTTGCATATCAATGCCAAAGCGTACCGATGAGCGCGTGACCGCAAGGTATGAATTGGCGCCGAAGCGGCGCAACGGACCACTGAAGGTCTCGACCAACTCAGGTGTGACCGCTTCTTTCCGGTGATACGAGGCGAGCAAACTCTGACGCACCCCCCATTCGTTGCCAAAGATGCCGGCGACCGTCTCGCCGATCACTGGTGCCCCGATCAGCGACAACAAGACCTGATCGGTCGGGGTCAACGGGCGCTCGTAGAGTTGCATGCCCGAGCTGTTGACGAGAATGAGCGCTCTGGTCAATTCAGGGAAACGCCGGGTAAATTCAGTTGCCGCCACGCCACCCATCGAGTGGCCGACGATGACCGCCGGTCCACCAACAACGTTTTGCACAAAATGAGCGATTTGCTCGGCCCAACGAACTTTGCTGGGCTGGCCTTCAGGTCGCGCCGAGTAGCCAAATCCATACAGATCAAGCGCGTAAAAGGTGTGCTCGCGGGCCACCGAGCGCACAATCTTGCGCCAATGGTCAATCAGGGCCCCATACCCATGAATAAAGACGACCGGCAGCCCCTGCACAGGCGTCGAAGCCCAGTACCGGGTCGGCCCAAGCGGGCCATCCAGATAATGCTCAGTAACACTATAACGCCGCTCTTCGTGCCGAGCGCTTGTTTCAACCTGCATCGCAACCATATCTTTGCTTTTCCTTTTTTCTAGAACTTCGGGAAGCTCGTTTCTTTGTTGTGTAGCTATAGCATACCACAATTGCAAACTTTTTGCACAGGCTTTGCAGACATAACCGGTGCAACAGAAAGAAGGTCCGCTAGGCCGAGAGCCTTTCTTCTGCGTCGGTTATGCTAGGCCTTGCTCACGGCGATAGCGTTCGCGCAGGTCGTCAATGCTCACGAGGTTGCCCTCGGTGTCTTCGCAGTACCAATATTCCCAGCCATTCGAGGCAGGGCGTTGCTGGGCCAGCGCAGCAAGCCGATGCATCGAGCCATGCTGATCGCGCCAGACGAGATGCCCATCGGCCTTGATCGTGGCCTCTTCGCGCCGATCGCGTGAAAAGAGGCGCTGACCCACCGCAAGGTAGTGCGCTTCAATCAGTTGACCCAGACTAATGCGTGGTTGGTGACGCCGCGAGGGGGTCACCAACTCACGCTCGCTCAGCGCCGACACAGAGATGCTATCGATCCTCCGACGGGCAAGCTCAATATACGCCGGTGCAATTTCGATACCAATGTAATTACGCTGCAACTTCTTTGCGACGGCACCCGTTGTCCCCGAACCAAAAAAGGGATCAAGCACAAGATCGCCAGGGTTCGTTGAAGCCAGCAACACCCGGTACAGCAGCGCCTCGGGCTTTTGCGTCGAATGAGCTTTCTTGCCATCGATCTTCAACCGCTCGGCCCCGGTACACAACGGGAGGTACCAGACGTTTTGCATCTGTTTTTCGTCGTTGAAATGCTTCATCGCCTGGTAATGAAAAGTATAGCGTTTCTGTTCTTTTGACTTTTTGGCCCAGATCAAGGTCTCAGTCGCGTTCTGGAAACGTGTGCCGTGAAAATTGGGCATCGGATTCGTTTTGTGCCAGATGATGTCATTCAGGATCCAGTAGCCCAAATCCATCATGATTTTGCCGACGCGAAAGATATTGTGGTACGACCCGATGACCCAGATGGTGCCATCAGCTTTCAAAACGCGCCGACACGCGCTCAGCCACTGCTCGGTAAACTGGTCGTACGCTGCACTGTCAACAAACTGATCCCAACCGTCATCAACTCCCGCCACGACGGTTTGATCGGGTCGCAATAATGCTTGTTCAAGCTGCAGATGGTAGGGCGGATCGGCAAAAATGAGGTCAACCGATTGCGCAGGCAAGCGGGTGAGCACCTCAAGACAATTCCCCTCTACAATCTGATTCAGGGGAAGCCTAGCGTCCTCCACTGCGTCAAGATCTCCACGCCGTCGCATTGGTTTCTCCCAACTTCGCGCATGTATACATTCTGAGACCTCACAGGTCTTGAAGACCTGTGAGGTCTTAAAAAACTCATCTATGTGCGCCAACATATCTTCCGTGAGAAGGCCTCCCGGCTACCGTTAGCCGTCAGTCTCTCCAGCCGTAGTTTTACCCTTCGCTGCCTCGGCTGCCTCGGCCATCGTGCGCAAGGCGGTAAAGAGTTCAATCGACAGCAAGACACCACTCGGGTAGCCTTTCTGGGTAATCACAATCGGCTGATTCTGCTCACGCGCTCGCTTCATCAGCATTGCAAGCGAACTTGCTGCCTTCGAAATGGGCACCATGCCCCGTTGCAGATCGACATCCAGCGATAACACCGGGTTCTGATTGGACATACTCCGCGATCCTTTCTTCGCATTCGATATTCGAACCTGTAGCCTTCCCCAGGCTGGTTATTTTGTCGAACGCTGTTCATGAACAAAATGAATGATGATCAGTATACCTTGTAATCAATAGATTCACAAGAGGATGCAAAAAAGAAGGCGTGACGATCGGCTTCACCAGATTGCCCTCGGTGAAGGCAGCGCTACAGAACCCCTAGCCCATTGCCTCTAGCAAGACCGCACTTGCCCATGAGCGTTGCCCAACGACCGGCCCGTCTTCACAACTTAGCCGGGCAAGTGCTGCCAGGGCTGCTTCGGCACACGCACCTTCACCCTGGGCCAGACAACCCAAGGTTGCCAGGCACTGCCGCCGTATGATGGGCAACGGATGGTCGGGCAAGCCCTGAGGTATGTGCAAGAGCGCTTCGAGCCTCACAACAACGATTGGCTCGGTCGCACGAGCCAGTGCCGTGACCGCTGCCAGGCGCAGCGCGAGTGGTTGATCACTCTTCACAGTCAACGCACAGAGCCAGTCAGGATCGAAGGTACGCTCGGCACGGTGGGTCAGGGCTTTCAGGCGAAGCACCAGAGGCGCATCAGGATCATCCAGGGGGTCTTCGAGGCGCAGATTCGTGGGCGCAAACTCTTCGAGCAGCGTATAGGCCTGCACCCGCACGGGGGGCGATGGGTCAGTCAGGTAGCGCTGCAACAACGGCAGCACGTCCTGTTCGCCACGCCGCAAGAGGGTTGCAAGCGCAGCCAGACGTAGAGCCGGTGCCACGGCTGAATGTTGGCTGAGCCGGGTCAACAGAGGGGTTATCTGTGGGTCATCGAGTGGCCCCAACCCATCAAGGACGGCAAGCATCGCGGGGCCACTGGCCGATTGCACTGCTTCCAGCAAGTAGGCGAGCCCGGTTGCATCACGATTGCGCGCCAGGACACGTGCCATTGCGAGTGCCAACGCTCCTTCTTGATGCTGATGAAACAGTTGCCTCAACTGACTCAGGCTGGCCTCGATCAGCGTGGCGGGCAACGCTTCAACCGCAGCGAGACGGATCTCGTCGGCTTCAGCAGGATCGCAGACAAGCGCAAGCAGGCTCGTCTGGGCTTCATACTGGAGACTACGGCCAAGCGCGGCAATAGCGGCATAACGAACCAGAGGGTCTTCGCCAGGATCACGCGCAAGTGCGCCAACAACAGTGGTTGGGATCGCTGGATGATCAAGCTGTTCGAGCATAGCCGCACGGATCGCCGGTTCGTCGCGCTGCAGGACGAGTCGTTCACCGAGCATGCGTTGTACAGCGGGATCGCGGTCGATTCTCTCCAACGCCATCAAGCGTAACCGCAGATCGAGCTCGGTCGCCTGCAACAATGCTGCCAGTTCTTCGACGGGATGACTGAGCCGAGCCAGCGTTACGAGCATGAACCGTGCAACGTCACATCGTTGTTCAGCCCAGAGCGCACGACGCAGTGCGGTCACAACTTGCTCGCGCATCCCCACCGTATGGGCCAGGTGCGCCATCCCGCTGATTGCCGCCAGCGCCAGATGTCCCGCTTGCGCCTCCACCATCGCCGCAAACCACGTCGCCGGGTGTACCAAGCGGGGGTTGTCGGCCAGCGCTTCGGCCAGGATACGCTGTACTGGGGCCGGTAAGGGCAGGTCAGGCCAAGCCAGGGCTGGGGTCTGGGTGAGTTCCGGGGCAATCCGTCGCCAGTGCGCTTCAAGTACAGTGATGAACGAAGGGGCCAGCAGGGCAGTGAAGATCGACAACGCTGTCCGGTCGCCGGTTTTGCCCAAAGCCTCAACGATGACCGAGGCAAGCGGTGGATCAAGGATCGCTTGCTGCAACCCCCTTCGCAAGGCGCCTGCCACAGTTGCACCACAAGCAGGATGCGCTCCCACATCGCCAAGCGCCAATGCAGCCACCCGTTTCACCAGCACTGGCGCATTACCCGTAAGCAGGGCCGCCCACGTTGGCTCAAGTTCCGGTAGGCCGCGTGACGCGAGATGTTCGGCGGCACGTACCTGTAGCACGAGGGGCAACCCTGGTCGTGCGAGCAGGCGACGCAACAGCACAACGCGAGGAGCGCTCTGTCGGGCAAGCACGTCAAGCGCATCAAGCCGGTTCGTCACTGGCAAGGCCGCACTTACACAGATGCGAGCGAGGAGCGTTGGCTTCCCAGGATGCGGAACCGTTGCCAGCGCGTCAAGCACCTCGCGTCGTGCAATGCGGGTGGCCTCTGGTCGCAGCAAGACCCGCGTCAAGGCAAACAAAGCCACCGATGGGGTCTCGTTCGCAAGACTGTGCAGAGCCGCCCGTCGCAAGAGGGGAGCGTCGGCAACCGCAGCCTCTTCAACAAGATCGTGCCGGTTGGCGCAGGCGAGGGCCAGCGCCCGCAGTTCTTCAGGCACAGTAGGATCATCGAGGAGCGCCAGCGCCGCACGGGTGCGCTGCGTGCCCATTGTCTCGTCGGTCAAAAGGGCGACACACCCTTCACGCAAGGGTGAGAGCGCAAGCAATTGCCGCGTTGCTCCATCAACACAGGCCGCGATATACGCCCGAAAGGCAGAGGCTGCGCCTGGAGCATCAGACGTGCCATCCGCAAGCAGTTCGGGCGTTGGGGCCAGGTCAATCAAGAGGTCAGCCGCGAGCCTGCGCAGGGCGATCGGCACCCCCGGTCGTTCCCCAAGCTCCAGCCAGATCGTCGGCAGTGCGGCCAGCAACGGGGCCGTCGACCGCATCGCCGCCAGCGTCCGGGCTTCGTCCTGCACCGCCGCTGCCGCAAAGAGCACCGGCAAGACAGGGGCTAGTTCGGCCAGCAGGGTTTGTCGCTCTTGATCAACCTCGGAAGCCGTCAGGTATTCTACCAGACGCAGATATAACACCGGTGCATAGGTGGGCATCTCACGCACACACGCTACCAGGGCCCGCAGATTATCAAAGTCGTCCGTTTCACTCGCAAGCATCTCGAACAGGGGCACAGGATCAACGCGCAAGCCAGCGCTCAGGGCTGCGACAGCCGTGCGCTCTTCGACCGGCAGATCGGTGAGCGCATGGGGATCGTCATCTGCCAACACCCGTGCCTGTTCATACGAGCGCAAGTGAAGACGGCCTACCGCGACACCCGTATGCAGCATCCGGCCATTCCTAAACGGCCCTGTGCCTACCACTTCAATGACGGAATACTTGGCAAGCAATGGCTCGGCTAGCGCATAGGCCTGCGCATATAACGCGGCCCGCGAGGACGGAATGCCACCGATCGGGTAGATCAGGGCTAGTAACGCCAGATCCGCCAGACTCTCGCGCACCGGGGCAAGCGGCGCAAGATGGAGCGCCGCGAGCAGTGGGGCAAGATCGTAGGTTGGCAAGAGGTGCGCAAGCCACTGCTCAATGGTTGTGTCGGTGGGCAAAGCAAGCGGACGGATGCGCACCTCGTCCCAGGCTCCGCCCAGGGGCAGGGTTACGGCGATCCGCAAAGTAGGCCACGTTCGCTGTGCCGAAACAAGAAACTGTTGCCAGATAGCCCGACGAGCGAGGGGCAGCACTTCCCAGTCATCAAGCAAAAGCACGCCGGGGCGCTGATGCGATACAAACTGCTCGGGTAAGCTAGCCTGATATGCTGCCCGCGCGAGTACCGCCCGTGGGGGAAGATTAAGCAAATCATCGTCGCCCAGCGCAAGATAGAGCAAGGGCAGATCACTCGGATGCGCCACCCAGTGTGCTGCAAGTTGCATCAAGCCCAGCGAGCGCCCCGAGGCTGGTGGCCCGACCAACCCCAGCGTCGTCGGGGTCTCGATGAGCGCGGCGTACTCTGTCGCGACATCAAAGCCCAGGGGAAGGCGTAGCAACGACTCCATCAAACGCAACGCCGGCTCACTAGACAGCCGCGTCTCGATCCTGGTGCGACACATGCGCAACCAGCTTTGGCCAAATGAAAACCCTCTCATCATGCCCATCTCATCTCATACCACTTACCGTCGCACCACTGGCACATAAATGAATGGACGCTGCAACCCTCCGGGCATCGGCAAGACACGGATGCCCCCTGTGCCCTCGGTAATGCCTCCCGGCCCACGCCCGGGGACCGGTTCGAGATAGGTGGTCAGCAACCGCGCCCATTCGCTCTGACTCGTTTGACTGGCAGGCCGATCAAAGACATACTGTTCAAACAGGGCCTGTTGTTGACCAAGTCGCTCGCCCGAAGGGAAAAAGATCGCGAGACCTCGCGCCTTCGGGAAACTGATGGGAAAGCCCGTTATGCTCTCTCCTGCACTAGCTCGATGTACAAGCACTGGTGTTTTGGTCTCATCCTCAAGCCAGACAACGAGTGTCTCAGCGGCTGTTCGCACCGTATCCGAAGCCGTCTCGATCGCCGCGACCTCAACCGCCAGGCTGTAGAGATCGATCAGCGCATCTTCTTGCGCCGCAATTTGCGCATTCCCTAGATTCAACGCATGAATCAGCCCATTTCCCGATGAGTCATAGCGCTGTGTTTTGGTTAGGGCCTCACGCAACGCAGGGCGCGTCGCTGCACCCGTCGTCGTTAGTTCAGTACGCACTGCGAGGGCAAAGGTCTCAAGCTGGGCAAGCAAGGCTTCGCTGCGACGCAGATCATACGCCACGAGGCTAAATGCTCGTTCCGGTCCTGCCGCCGCTGCGTACGCCTCGACCACACCTGTCGCAACAACTGGTAGCTCGTCACTCCCAGCCCCTTCCAGGATGCTCAGCAACGCTTGCCACGGGGTTATCTGCCACATCTGGTCCGATGAACCAACCATCGCCCGCGCATACGGGGCCGTTGCGGTGAGCACATCGATGCTGCCCATCACTGGGGCCTGATAGATCACCAGGTCAAGCTGGTTAGCGTCGCCCAGCCCCGCTGCGCGATAGGCCGTCTGGAGATCGTCGAGATTGAGGGCGGTTGGGGCTTCACGCTCCCCCGGATGTTCGTCAAGCGCTAGCCACCCCGCCGCCTGGGCTGGGGTGATCAGCAACAGCGCTGTGCGCGTCTCAGGATACCGCGCTCGTCCAGCGGCAATGAAAGCAGCGAGCGTCGCAGGATCGGCACTGTTGATCGCACCACGCGCACGACAATCTGGTGGCGTCTGCGCTGCGTACACGCAGAGTTCGGCCCCCCGGGGGCCATAATAGTCAGCCAGGCTGATCAGGTTGACCTGTGGGTAGGCCGTTGCCAGTGCTGGTAACCAGGCAAGTTGCTGCGCGGGCAACACTCCCCAGGGCAACCGCGTTCGGTCACCGAGCATGTTGTCGCCCGCCAAATAGATCAGCAAGGTCCAGGCTGCGTCGCTCGCTGCACTATCAGGCTCACCTGGCTCAGCCAGAGGAGGCGGATCGAATGGGGCCGCTGGAGCAGGCAACAAGGTAATTGCCCGCTCAGCCTGGCTATAGCCATACTCAACCGTCGGGTTCAGCCGCGGATCGCCCGCATAGATCACCACATACCAGCGGTAACTGCGCCTATAGGTAAAAGCAAAGGCCGGAACGTCAGCAAAACTGGCCGGACTCAACGCAAAGCTCAGGGGTTCACGATCTGCAGCACGCACTGACCCACAGACCTGCACCGGTAAACCGGTTGCAGGATCACCACGCGCCGGATCATAGACACACAGTTGGTGAAAGGTGCCTGCGGTCGCCCGTCCTTGCCAGCGTAGCACGACTGGTGCGGCATCAGTCGCCACTGTTGTCGTATACGAGGCCGGCTCAAGCAGGGTCACCCCGGTGACATCTAGATCAAGCCCGGTTACGCTACCCCCTTCGGCCAGGCTCGTCAGTTGTGGCCCGGCCCAGAAGCCGGTTCGCCCCGGCAGGCGCGGCGGTGCCACAGGCAGATCACGGTACCAGATCTGATACCGACTACCCGTAACCAGCGGCGGCACCCCAACAAAGCGATAGCTCCCATTCGCATCACTCCGCGTACTGGCAAGCACCGCGGATCCCGTCGCATTCGACCGGATCAAGAGCAGCAGGGCGCTCGCGACGCCACCCTCACTCGTGCGCACTTGCCCGGACAGGCTCGTGGCGGGAAAACAGACATTGGCCCGCAGATCGTCAAGCCAGAGTTGCTGCGCCAGCGTCTGATTGGTGCGGATGGTCTGCACCACAAAGACAAAGCGACCACGGCTCCGCAGTTCGGCCAGCACATCGGCATCAAGCACCTCCCACTCGAACAAACGCCAGGTCGCATCATCATCCTGCGCCACCTCACGCGTTTTCACCGTCACCAGGGGCGGCTCGCTCGCCACACCATCCTCCGACGCAAACAAGGCGATCTGCAACTGATCACCAGGGCTGGTTGAACCACGCCCATAACGGTACTGCAGCGCCCCATAGAGTTCAGTTACCCCGGCAGGCAAGGTCACCACCTGCCCCGTCGCCGCCACCGCCTCGGTCGGGGAGAGCAACAGTGCCTGGGCGCCCGAGAAAGGTTCATCGCCGGAAAAGCTCCGCTGAGGTCGATACTCCTTCCACGGCGACACCTCAGCCGCCAGATTCACCTGCGAATCAGCCAGCACCTGGCGACACGTCACGACCGACGACTCGGGCTTCAGTTCACCCTCAAGGATCTGAAGGGCGGAAAAAAACCGGGGAGGACGCGCCTCCGGCACGAAGCGATCAACGCTCTGCTGCGCCTGACCCGGCCCAGCGTGCCCAAGACTCGCCACGAGCACCAAACACATGACCAGCCAGGGCAACCCATAGCGTATACGCCTGGCAAAGGATTGGCCCTGGTGCGCTATAATAGAAGAAGAGCAAAACATAGCTACCCTTTTGTGATGCCTGCCCCATCGGCAACGCATCGGTTGAGAGAGGCCCCATGAGCGAGCTCTATAACCTGACTATTCGTGAAGCCCAGCAAGCCTTTGCGACGGGCGAACTTACATCGGTGGCCTTAACCGAGGCTCTTCTGAAGCGGATCACTGCCCTCGAACCAGCGTTACAGGTCTTTCTAACGACGACAGGCGAGCAGGCGCTCGCCGCCGCCCAAACTGCCGACGCCACACGGACTGCTACGAGTGGGCCATTGCACGGCATTCCTCTCGCGATCAAAGATGTTATCTGTACCGCTGGCGTCCGTACGACCTGCGGCTCGGCGATCCTCGAAAACTTCGTGCCACCCTACAACGCTACGGTCATTGAACGCCTCCAGGCTGCTGGCACCGTCAGTCTTGGCAAGGTCAACTGTGATGAATTTGCGATGGGATCGAGTACCGAGAATAGCGCCTTTCAGGTGACCCGCAACCCCTGGGATACCGAGCGGGTACCGGGTGGCAGCAGTGGTGGGAGCGCTGCCGCCGTTGCTGCGGGCATGGCCCTGGCGAGCCTGGGCACTGATACCGGCGGTTCGATTCGCCAACCCGCTGCCCTCTGTGGGGTCAGTGGCTTGAAACCAACCTATGGCCGGGTGAGTCGCTTTGGCTTGATCGCCTATGGCTCTTCGCTTGACCAGATCGGACCCTTTGCCTGGACTGCCGCCGACATCGCGCTGGTCTTGCAGGCGATCGCCGGTCACGACCCGCGTGACGGGACGAGCGCCACAGTCCCCGTCCCCGACTATCAAGCAGGGTTGACCGGTGATCTGCGTGGGCTGCGGGTGGGTGTGCCACGTGAGTATTTTGTCGAGGGAATGGAACCTGGGGTTGAACAGGCTACCCGTGAAGCAATTGCCGTGTTGCGCGACCAGGGGGCTGAGGTTATTGAATTGTCATTGCCGCATACAAAATATGCCTTGCCAACATATTATATCGTTGCCCCCGCCGAAGCAAGTGCCAATCTTGCCCGCTATGACGGTGTCCGCTACGGCCCCCGCGAGGCAGGCACCTCGATGTGGGAAGAGATCGAACTGACCCGCGGGCGTCGCTTTGGGGCCGAGGTACGCCGACGCATTATGCTTGGCACCTATGCACTTTCGGCGGGCTACTATGATGCCTACTATAAACGGGCGCAACAGGTGCGCACGTTGATCAAACGCGATTTTGAGCAGGCCTTTGCCCAGGTTGATCTGCTGGCAACACCGACCTCACCAACCGTGGCCTTCAAAGTCGGCCAGAAGCTCGATGATCCGCTGACGATGTACCTGAGCGATGTCTGTACCCTGCCGATTAACCTTGCCGGCGTGCCTGGTCTCGTGGTGCCCTGTGGCTTCAGCGAGGATCTGCCGGTGGGGCTGCAATTGATTGGCCGCCCCTTTGAAGAAGCAACGCTGCTGCGTGCCGGTGATGCCTATCAACAGGTCACAACCTGGCATACCCGTCGCCCGTCGCTCGTCTCGTAGGCGTTTCTATGCATCCAACCCTCGGTGGTCTGCGCGAAGCGGCGCTCACCCTGACCTACAATCTCTTTCTGGTTGCCCGCACGGCCAGCCGTGTTGTCACCCGCCCGACCCAGATCGGGGTGCGCGTGCTCGTGCCCCAGGGCGACCGGGTCCTGCTGGTGCGCCATCGCGGTGGGCGCTGGCCGTGGGCGCTGCCTGGTGGTGGGGCCGACGCCGGCGAGAGCCTTGAACACACCGCTCGCCGTGAATTGCGCGAAGAGGCTGGATGTCACGGCGAGGTAGCCTACCTCCACGGTCTCTTTCATAATTTTAGCGAAGGCATGAACAACTTGATTGCTGTCTTTGTCTGTCACACCAACGAGGTGCCCCACCCGCCTGCCGGCGATCTCGAGATTGTTGAGGCTCGCTTCTTTCTCTATCGTGATCTGCCCACCAACCTTGATCCTGGCAGTCGCGAACGGATCGCCGAATATCGCCGAGGCGAACGGGGTATGTACCGAGACTGGTAGGAAGAATCTATGCCGTATACACCTATTGTCGGAACCCTGGGCTATGTCCTTTCGCCTGACCAGCAGCAGGTCTTGCTGGTGCATCGCAATGCGCGCCCTGACGATCTGCACCTCGGCAAGTATAATGGACTTGGGGGCAAACTTGATCCCCACGAGGATGTTGTCGCCGGGATGCGCCGCGAATTGCGCGAAGAGGCGAGCATCGAGGCGCTCGAGCTTACCCTGCGCGGTACGATCAGTTGGCCGGGCTTTGGCAAAAACGGCGAGGACTGGCTCGGCTTTATCTTCCTCATCACCCGCTTTACCGGCGAACCGCCAGCCAGTAATGTGGAAGGTGCGCTCGAGTGGGTTCCGCTCACGCGCCTGCTCGCCCTGGATCTCCCGCTCTGGCCCGGGGATCATTTCTTTCTCCCCCTCGTCTTTAGTTCCGATCCCCGCCAGTTTCACGGCGTCATGCCTTATGATCAAGGCCAACCGGTACGCTGGGACTACACCTTGATATAAATTTCTTTTGCTGGTAATAAAGGCCAGCATAGCTGGTTTTTTACCAGCAACGTTGCTTGAAGGAGAAGCTTTTTTGGATGGAATGGTCGTGTTTATCCTTGTGGTTGGCGCCTTGAGTCTGCTTGCCCTCACGGTCTGGATGCTCAATCGGGCCTGGGGCGAGAATTTCCCCGGCTCTGGCGGGACACTCCCCTCCGAGTTGCTTGACCAGTATCAGGTGACGACGAGCCATCGCCCCCAAATCAAGCCTGCCCCGCACGATGATGACCTGAGTTCGTGGTGGGCTGACGACGACGATGAGCAGACCCAGGGACCCGCTGGAAGTCCGACCAGCGAGATGGTTGAGATTACCCATACGGCAGTGCGCCAGGCAATCGTGACGTCACTCGAACGGGGAGGCAGTCCGTATGCGACCTTTTTTGTCCAGGATGCCGATAAGGTCTATCTGGCCCTGTACCGCATTCACGATCCCGCCCAGCGTGCCACTGCTCAGCGTGTGGTCGAGGGGCTTAATGAGGGGCGCCTCAACGCCTTTTCGCTGATGGAGACCCTCCGTCATCTGCGACCCGGACAGTAGCAAGGAGCTAGCATGCTTGATATCAAGGTTATCCGTGAACAACCCGCTTATGTCAAAGAACAACTGGCCCGTTTTCAAGTGGATGCGGCCATTGTTGACCAGGTGCTCGGCTATGACGAGCGGCGCCGTACGCTCTTGCGCGAAGTCGAGGATCTGAAAGCGCTGCGCAATAGTGTCTCGAAAGAGATCAGCACGTTGAAGGATGCCGACTCCCGTGAAACCAAAATTCGCGAGATGCGCACGGTCGGTGACCGCATCAGTCTGCTCGATAAAGAAGTCGCCCAGGTCGAACAAGAGCAGCAAGCGGCCATGCTCGAGATCCGCAATCTGCCGCATCCCGATGTGCCCGATGGGGCTGATGATACCGCCAATCCGGTCATCGCACAGGAGGGCGAAGAGCGTCAGTTAGGTTTTGCGGCCAAGCCCCATTGGGAACTGGTCGAGGCCCTGGGGATCGTCAATTTCGAGCAGGGTGTCAAACTCGCTGGTTCGCGGTTCTATGTCATGCGCGGCCTCGGGGCCAGGTTGCAGCGGGCGACGATCCAGTGGTTGCTCGATCTCCACCTGGGCCAGGGCTACGAAGAGGTCTACACCCCCTTTGTCGTCAAAGAGGCGGCACTCTGGGCGGCGGGGCAATTGCCCAAGTTCCGCGATAATCTCTATCGCGATGAAGAATCGGGCCTATGGCTCGTGCCGACCGCCGAGGTGCCCATAACAAGCCTCTATGCCGATGAGATTCTGGATGCTTCGAGGTTGCCGATCTATCACGTCGCCTACACGCCCTGCTTCCGTAAAGAACAGTTGAGCGCCGGGCGCGATGTGCGCGGGATGAAACGGGGGCACCAGTTTGATAAGGTCGAAATGTATATGTTTACCTTCCCCGACCAGAGCTACGCTGCCCTCGAGAAGTTGCGCAGCGATGCCGAAGAATGCTGTCGGTTGCTGGGCCTGCCCTTCCGCACCAAGATTCTCTGCACCGGCGATATTGGCTTTGGGGCGGCCAAAACCTACGATATCGAAGTTTGGGCACCCGGTCAGGGCGAATGGCTAGAAGTCAGTTCCTGCTCGAATGTCGAGGCGTTCCAGGCCCGCCGTGCCAATCTGCGCTATCGGCCCGAACCAGGGGCCAAACCCGAGTACCTGCATACGCTGAATGGCTCGGGCCTGGGTCTGCCGCGGACGATTATCGCGATCATGGAAAATTACCAGCAAGAAGACGGCAGCATCGTCGTGCCCGAGGTGCTGCGGCCCTATATGGGTGGCTGCGAGGTCATTAAATAAGGCCGTTGCGGATATTAGATTGGGGTGCTGGTCAACGGGAATGGGTCTACCCTATGCGGATTGCGATCATTGGGGCCGGCGCGATCGGCGGCGTTTTTGCATGGTACCTCGCGCCGCACTGCGATCTAGTCATTGTTGATCAATGGGCCGACCATGTGGCAGCGCTGAACCGCGACGGTTTGCACTGCGAGCGCGACGGGGTCACCAAGGCGCGACGCGTACGCGCCGTGAGCGACCCCGCCCTGGCTTTTCCCGCCCAACTTGCCCTGGTGCTTGTCAAAGCGCACCAGACAACCTGGGCCGCCGAGGCGTGTGCCGCAGCGCTGGCTCCCGATGGCCTTGCTTACACGCTCCAGAATGGTCTGGGCAACCACGAAGTGCTTGCCGCCGAACTTGGTGCAACACGGGTGGGGCAGGGTGTCACCACGCTAGGCGGCACCCTGCTGGGGCCGGGGCGCGTCCGGCACGCCGGGATGGGCGCGACAACCTTGAGCCTCACGCCAAACTCGGCGCAGGCCAACGCGCTCGCCGATCTGCTCAACCAGGCGGGGTTGCCCACGAGCATCACGGGGGACCTTGACACCCTGATCTGGGGCAAACTGATCGTCAACGTCGGTATCAACGCCATCACGGCGCTGCTGCGCGTCCGCAACGGCGTACTCGCTGAAAACAGCGCGGCCCGCAGCCTGCTCGGGGCCGTCGTCACCGAAGCGGTGGGCGTCGCCGCGGCCCAGGGCATCACGCTGCCCTACACCGACACGGTTGCGCATGTCCTCCAGGTCGCCCGCGCCACCGCCGCGAACCAATCGTCGATGCTACAAGATCGGCTGCGCGGTGCCCCCACCGAAATCGCCACGATCAACGGCGCCATCGTCGCCCTCGGCGCAAAGCTCGGCATCCCAACGCCATACAATGCCACGCTGGTGGCGCTGATCACCGCCCTAGAGACCTCGCAAGGCGAGGGGGGTTGACGAGTCGTTCACGACGACAGCAGATGCGCGGCGCAGCACAGGGGAACGTGGGTGTAAATGGTATAATCGCGGTGGAGTAGGTATAGGTGGCAGAATCAAGGAGAGACCTTGTGTCTATCAACAGGCGCAGCCTCATAAAGCTATTACCCGCTGCAATAGCCAGTAGTTTGCTTGTGAATCAGCCGCCTGTTCCTCTCCGTGCTACTTCAACACATTCTCCTCGTATCGCCAGACACTATCAAGGGACAAACTTGTCAGGATGGGAAGTCACTCTGGGTGATGCTCTGTATGTACGCCCTGGAGAATGCCCTGTAACTCTGCGCGACATTGAGACGGTGCATGAACCTGCTCATAGTGAACTTCGGGCCAATCTTCAGCGTCGCATCATCTTGGTGCATAACATTACGTTCAAACAGATGATCAACAACGAAGCCATGCATTTTATTCACACATGTATCTTTAAATTTCGTCTTCCGTACTTGCCCACTACCGATGTTAATGCCGATCTGAATGCTCAGACGTTCGAAGGTGGAATTTTTGTGTGGGATGGAAGTCAAACACGGTTAGACTATGGGATGGCCTTCCAGTGGGGGCTGAATCCTTGGATTGAAGGTGAGCATGTGGGGGCCTTTGGCGTCATGAGTTCTTGGACTACTACGCATGATGATGATGGTACGTGGAGAGCTGTGGGCCACCTCACTCCCGACACCGAATGGCATGAAGTGAAAATGGTCGTCAATTATCCAGGGCAGACAACTGCGCTGTGGGTTGACAACAAACACTATGGCACGCAGTTCACCAGTATTCCGAAGCCCGACACGTGGGGCACCGAGATTGCTGCACGATTTCAGGTGGAAATCATCAGCATTTATCCTGAACCGACTGGATTACGTGCGATGCATCAAGCCCAGGTTAAGGATTGGTCTTGGACGTGGAAGCGGGCGCATGGTGTCTTTTTACCTACCATCCGCAAATAGTCGCGCTGGGCATACCTCAGTTTTCGGCACCACACGTCGGCAACTGATTCGTAGTCTGGGAACCAAGTCTCCCGAGACCCCTCAGTCAGGCTTGACAAGTATTTTTGATATATGCTAAACTAAATTTTAGGTAAGCCAAAATTTGAAAAGATGAGGTGGAGCGTAACCCTATGTTGATGCGTATGCTTAGTCTGATCGTTGTTGCTATTATTTTCCTTGCTGCCTGTGGGCCTGCCGCTGACGTTGCGCCACCCGCGACCGATGGGGCGGCTTCGCCCCTCAGGGTGGTCGCAACGACCCAGCAAATTGCCGATATGGTTCAGAATATCGCCCAGGATCGGGTTGAACTTACGACGTTGCTCGGGCCAGGCCTTGATCCGCACTCGTATGTTGCCACCGAGGGTGATTTGCAGACCTTTCAACAGGCCGATCTGATCCTTTACAACGGTCTGCAACTCGAAGCACAGCTCGAGCGGGTGCTGAAGCAGATCGGTGAACGGGGGCAGGTGCGTACCGTCGCTGTGGCCGAGCAACTTGATGCCCAGCTCCTGCTACAGTGGGAGCCAGAAGAGGGCAAGCCGTATGATCCTCATATCTGGAATGATGTCCAGCTCTGGATCAAGGTGACCGACATCGTTCGGGATACCCTGAGTGAACTTGATCCTGACAATGCAGCGTTGTATGCAGCAAATACCGCTGCGTATGTCACTGAACTCGAAGCGCTCCATACCTACTTGCTGGCCGAGGTCGAGCGCATTCCCGAGACCCAGCGCATCCTGGTGACAGCGCATGATGCCTTCGGCTACCTTGGTCATGCCTACGGGCTGGCGGTTGAGGCGGTGCAGGGGATCAGCACCACCAGCGAAGCGAGCGTTGGTGACATCCAGGCGCTGGCTACGCTCATCGTGGAGCGCAACGTCCCGGCGATTTTCGTTGAGTCAACGATTTCACCGCGTACCATCGAAGCCGTGCAGCAGGCCGTGCGTGCCCAGGGCCGTGAAGTTGCCATTGGCGGCGAGCTCTACTCTGATGCGATGGGCGAACCAGGCACGCCTACCGGGACATACATTGGCATGATGCGTCACAATATGGATACGATTGTGGCCGCACTTGCCCAGTAAGCGCTGTTCTCTGTTGGTGCATTGAAAAAAGCCAGCGTAGCTGGCTTTTTTCAATGCACCAACGCTGAGGCGGCAACCTGCGCCCCTGTGCGTGAAACGTGGGGGGCAACAACGTTTATCTAGACAGAATGTTACGGCAATTCTGGGCCTACAAGCCCCTATCCGCGATGCATTTTGGTATAATACGCCTATGCCTACCTTGACGATTGATGGTACGCGCATCTATGCGCGCGAAGAGGGGCCGCGAACAGGCCAGATCTGCCTACTGATCCACGGCTGGTCAAGTTCGTGGTATGCGATGTCGCCGCTGTTGCCTATTCTCAGCCGGCGTTTTCATTGTCTTGCCGTTGATCTGCCTGGTTATGGCAATTCCGAACGTCTCCCGACGCGTACCACGATCATGCGTTATGTCGATCTGTTGGCGAAACTCGTTCAGGAATTTACCGATAGCCCAGTTACCCTCGTGGGCCATTCGATGGGGGGGATGATCAGCATCACTATGGCGCTGCGCTATCCTCAGCTGATCGATCGCATGGTGCTGCTTGCCCCAACGATCAGTGGGCAACTCTCGGCGTGGATTACCTATGCGATTGCGCCAATTACGATGCTCGAGCGCCATACGATTGCCGATCGCCTGGTTTCGGCGCTGGAGCCGTCGTTGTTGCGCATTACGGATCGTTTGATGCGCCCTGCCTCGTTTGCCGAACGGAGTGCGATTAGCGAGGCTGATTATCTTCGGTTGCGGGCCGATGCGCGCCGTCCGGGGCAGGGTCGTGTGCGCGCCGAGTGTTATACTGCGATGCGCGACAATGATCTCCGTGGCCGCTTGCGCAACTTGGAAACGCCGGCCCTGGTCATCTGGGGGGCCGAGGATAATACTGTTCCCCTGCGTGATGCCGGGGTTGTCGCCGATGAGTGGGTTGGCGCTGATTTGCGTATTGTGCCCAAGGCCGGTCATTGGCCACAGTTCGAGACGCCTGAGTTCACCTGGCGCATGCTGGCCTCCTACCTGGCGTTGCCCCTCATTACGACGCGCCTGGAGGACTCGACGACCTCGGCGGTCATTACGAGCGAAGTGGCTGCTTTTCTCGCCAACTCGGATCTTGGCACTGGTTTGAGTCTCGCGCAGCGTACGCGTCTGGCTGGTCTGATGCGCCGACGCGTCCATCAAGCCGGGGTAATGGTGGCTGAAGCTGATGAAGCCTGCACCGATCTCTATCTGATCCAGGATGGCTCGGTCGAAGTCTGGACAAGTGCCGTTGATGAACATAGCCCACCGCGCCAGCTTGCGACGGTCTTGCGCGGCCAACTCACCGGTGAAATGGCCCTGATTGATGGGGGGCGCCGGAGTGCAGCGCTGCGGGCTGGGTCAGATGGGGCCGTGGTGCTGGTGTTGCAGCGTGAACAGTTGCGTGCGCTGGTCGAAGATGATCCGGCCCTCGGCAATGCCGTTGTCTGGAACCTAGCCTCGTCGCTGGCGTTGCGTTTGCGCCTCGCGAATTTCCAGATGCAAATGCTGGCCACACAACTGCAAGGTGGTGTGGTTGGCGAGACAGTATGAAGTGTAGGGCTAGCTCAGCCGAGGAAGAGTGCATGAAGATCGGGATGACAGAGCGGATCGCTTCTGTACGCACAGCGGGCCTGGTGACCGGAGACGTAGTGGCTTTTCTAGTTTTTGCGGCGCTTGGGCGGGGGAGCCACGGTCTCGCAAATGGCCCGGAAGCGCTGATTGAGGTTGCGCGTACCGCCGCGCCCTTTCTGGCTGGCTGGCTCGTGGTGGCACCGCTGGTTGGTGCCTATAGCCGTGCTTCCACCTCGGATGTTGGTGGGATGCTCCGTACGACCCTGCTCGGTTGGAGTGGCGGCATTATCATCGGTTCACTGGTGCGTGCGGCGATGATCGGGCGTTTTAGCCCGCTCTCATTCTATGTCGTCACCTTTCTTGCCGCGCTAATCCTTGTCGGTGGCTGGCGAACGATCTTTGCCCTGATCGAACGCCGTTAGAGTCTTTTGGCTCGCACAAACAGGCCAGCAAAGCTGGCCTGTTTGTGCGAGCCGTCTCTTTTACAGGATCTGGCTCAAGAAGAGCTTGGTGCGTTCGTGGCGCGGGTTAGTGAAGAAGTGTTCGGGGGTACCCTCTTCGACAATCTGGCCGCGATCCATAAAGACAACGCGGTCGGCCACTTCGCGGGCAAAGCCCATTTCGTGGGTGACACAGATCATCGTGATGCCCTCACTTGCGAGCGTCTTCATCACATCGAGCACCTCTTTGACCATCTCGGGATCTAGCGCCGAAGTTGGCTCATCAAAGAGGATAATGCGCGGATCCATGGCGAGCACGCGGGCGATGGCAACGCGCTGCTGCTGCCCACCCGAAAGCTGTCCAGGGAATTTCAGGGCCTGTTCGACGATGCCGACGCGTTCGAGCAGTTCGAGCGCCCGCTGCTCACTCTCTTTGCGCGTCTTTTTGCGCACCCAGACTGGGGCGAGGGTCACATTTTGCAGCACCGTCAGGTGAGGAAAGAGATTGAACTGTTGAAAGACCATCCCGACTTCGCGGCGAATGGCATCGATATTGCGAATATCGTTACTCATCTCGATCCCATCAACAATAATCCGACCCTGCTGATGTTCTTCCAGACGATTGATCGTGCGAATGAAGGTACTCTTGCCGCTACCCGAAGGACCGCAGACAACCACGACTTCACCTTTCTTCACCCGGATCGAAACATCGTGGAGTGCACGAAAATCACCAAACCATTTACTTACATTCTCGCAAACGATAATATCTTCACTGCTATCACTCATCTTGCACCTCTATTCAGATTCGCCTCGATCTGGCGAGAGCTACGTGACATCGTAAAGCTAAAGATCCAGTAGATCACCGCGACGACAAAGAAGGTCTCGCGCCAGACGCCACCGGGGAAGCCGAGCCATTCAGGTTGCGTATTGATCGCACGGGCAACGCCAAGCAGATCGAGCAGACCAATGATCGCCACGAGTGAGGTGTCCTTAAAGAGCGAGATGAACTGCCCAACGAGCACCGGAATAACCGCTTTGAGGGCCTGCGGCAGGGTGATCAGCAGCGTTGTCTTCACCACATTGAGGCCGAGCGCACGAGCGGCTTCAACCTGACCTTTGGGGATCGACTGGAGGCCACCGCGCACATTTTCGGCGAGGTAAGCGGCACTAAAGAGCGTCACCGCGACCACCGCACGCACGACCGCATCAATGCGTACTTCCGAGGGCAAAAAGAGGGGCAGCATCAACTGGGCCATAAAGAGCACGGTAATGAGCGGGACACCACGGATCAGTTCAATATAGACCACACAGAAGAACTTCACCACGGGCAGATTGCTACGTCGACCGAGGGCGAGCAAGACTCCAAGGGGGAACGAGAGCACAATGCCGCTGACTGCCAGCAACATGGTGAGCATCAAGCCACCCCAGAGGTTGGTTGGCACGGTGGTACCGCCAAAGCCCTGGAGGATCAGGATAATCGTGGGGTAGGCCAAAAACCAACCGGCAATAATCGGCCAGCGCAACCGCTCACCGCCTGCGCGTCCCGCCGCATAAGCCCCACCGACCAGCACCGCAATACCCACGAGCACGAGTTCAGTCGTCAGTGGGGCGGGCGGATTTGCCGGGGGCAACTGCGTCCACAGGGCCGTCAGCACAAGCATCATCCCAGCAAAGCCGATTGTCAGCGCCTGTGCAATCCCGCGCCAGACGCCACCGCTGAGGCCGAGGAGGAGCCCTACGAGGGCGAGGGCCAATTGCGGGCGCCACAACTCAGCCGCAGGATAACGACCAACCAGGATCAGACGTCCATTGGAAGCGGCCGCGATCCAGCCCTCGGTGGTAAAGGCCCACTGGAAGAAACCGGTGACAACCTGAAAGACGATCACCAGCAAGACGATCGAAATCAGCGAGTTGTACCAGGTACTGAAGAGATTTTTACGCAGCCAGCCAGGAACATCAATCCCTGGTTGGGGCGCACGGGTCTGACTCTGGGAAACCTCAGTTGCCATGCTACTCCCTAACGCTCGACGAGCTGAATGCGCTTGTTATACCAGTTCATAAACAACGACGTCACCAGGCTGACCGTGAGATACGCCGCCATCACCATCATAATCACCGGCACGGTCTGGCCGGTCTGGTTGAGGGTTGTGCCGGCAATCGAGAAGAGGTCAGGATAGCCAACGGCGACAGCGAGGCTACTATTTTTGGTCAGATTCAAGTACTGACTGGTCATCGGCGGGATCATAATGCGCAGGGCCTGGGGGAAAATGACCAGACGCAGCGTCTGCCCAGGGGTAAGACCCAGGGCACGTGCGGCTTCACGTTGCCCCTTATTCACTGCCTGAATGCCGCTACGCACAATTTCACCGATAAAAACCGAGGTGTAAATGACCAGGCCCGCCAGGAGGGCGGCAAAGCCAGGTGTAAGCCCGATGCCACCGACGAAATTAAAGCGCTGTAGCTCAGGGATCGAGAGGCTCAGGGGCCACTCGCCATTGGTGAGGCCGACAAAGAGATAGCCAATGGTAACGATGGCACCGGCAAGCAAAAAAGCCTGCGGCATTGCGACACCGGGGCGGTCGCGGCGGGCAAACTGGATGCGGCGCACCACATAAAAGGCAATGCCTGCCAGCAGACCAAGCCAGAGCCACGGAACCCAGGCGCCAAAGTCACTGCCTGTTTCGGGCCATGCCATCGTGACCCCGCGGTTATGTAAATAAATCAGCCCAAAAATACTGATACTATCTTGCTGCCGCGGAAAGGTCTGGGTCAGGGCAAGCCACATAAAGAGTTGCAGCAAGAGCGGTACGTTGCGCACAATTTCGACATAGACCGTGGCAACATTGCGCAACAGCCAGTTTTCGGAAAGGCGGCTGATGCCCAGAATGATTCCGATAATGGTGGCGAGGATGACCCCTGCGATGGCGACCCGGATCGTGTTGAGTACCCCAATAAGCAACGCATAGCCATACGTATTGCTTGGGTCGTAGGCAATAACACTTTCACCAATCGAGAAACTTGCTGGTTGCGAGAGAAAAGCAAAACTTGGGAGGAGATTTGCCTGGCGAAGCCCGGCCATCATCGTCGTGTAGAAAAACCAGAGCACACCTACGACAAGGACGACAAAGAGTACCTGAAACAAAATAGCCAGAATGCGCGTGTCGCGCCAGAAGGGGATGGTTGTCTTTTGCACTGGTGGCGCAGCAGTTGCCATCGATTGCTCCTCTCACATCATAAAGAGTGGCCCGTCTGCCAACGCAGACGGGCCGAGGGGCTTTCTAGCGGAAGGGCGGTGAGTAGAGCAACCCACCATCGGTGTAGAGCGCGTTCTGGCCGCGGGGCAGGTTGAACGGCGTCTCGGGGCCAAGGTTCTGGTTATAGATCTCTTCGTAGTTGCCAACATTGCTAATGATGCGGGCAGCGAAGTCATTGGGCAGACCAATGCCCTGACCAAGCTCACCCTCGACGCCAAGGAAGCGGCGAATGTCGGGGTTGTCACTGCTCAGGAAGTCGCCAATGTTCTCGGAAGTGATGCCGAATTCCTCAGCCTGAATGGTCGCGAGCACGATCCAGTTGATTGCATCGGCCCACTGCGCATCGCCCTGCAACACGGAAGGTGCAAGCGGCTCCTTCGACATGGTCACGTCGAGGATCTTGTGGTCGGCCGGCACAGCCAGCTTGGTCTGATAGCTCACCAAGCCCGACTTGTCGGTGGTGAAGCCGTCACACTGACCGGCATCGTAGGCGGCAGCCGTCTGGTCGGCATCCTCAAACACCTGCGGGGTGAAGTTCACACCGATGGCGCGGAAGTTGTCAGCCAGGTTCAACTCGGTGGTCGTCCCACTCTGCACACAGATGGTGGCACCCTCCATGTCCTCCAGGGTTTCGATGCCGCTGTCGATACGTACCATCATGCCCTGGCCGTCGTAGAAGGTCACGGGGCCAAAGTCAAGGCCGACCGACCCATCGCGGGTCAGCGTCCAGGTCGTGTTGCGGATCAGCACGTCGACCTCACCCGTCTGCACCGCAGTGAACCGCTCCTGGGCGGTCAGCGGGCGGAACTGAACGGCGGTGGGATCATCGAAGAGAGCGGCGGCAACAGCGCGGCAGAAGTCAACATCGAAACCGCTGAACTCGCCAGCGCTATCAACGTTGCCAAAGCCAGGCAATACCTGGTTGACACCACAGATCAACTCACCACGGGTAAGAATGGTCTGGATGCGCCCACCAGCGGTTGGCTGCTGGGTCTCACCGCCAGCGGGCGGGGCCGTGGTCGCGGGCGGGGCCTCGGTAGCTGTCGGCGCCGCCGTATCAGCGGGGGCTGCCGGTGCCGACGTATCGGCGGGAGCGGGCGAGGCCGGGGCCTGGGGAGTTTGTCCACCACACGCTGCCAGAATCATGGCAAGCGCTCCGACGAGAACGATCAGAAGCTGTCGTTTCATTTGGTCTCCTGTCCCTTAACATATGCTCTACGCAGTGACTCGGCATTGAAACGGTATCAATGCCACGTCACCACAACGAACCCAATGGGATGACTTCAGCGTAGCAAGCTGAAAAGTGGCACTCACGGCCGGGGTGTTTTGTGAATTTGTCACACTGGAATTGAACCCAATTGTACCATAAACCGGGGCAATGTTGCAACAGTACAAATGCTGCTGGTCGGTTGAGCGCCTATGGCGCTCAACCGACCAGCGCGAGCAAAATACCTGGCGCTGCAACCCCAATGCAGTAGAATAGATTTAAGGGCCTGGCGATTGATAAGGAATGAAAAATGATGACCCCTCTTCTTCGTCATGCGTGGCAACGGTGCCTTGCCCGTGGGCAGGCCGTGGATCAACCCCTGACTGGGCAAGCGGCGCTGGAGGCGCACCAACAGCAATTGCTCGCCCTGGCACGCTCGTCGATTGAGGATTTGTACCAGTTGATCGAGCGCCCCGGGTTTGCGGTGTTGCTCGCTGATGCGTCAGCTTGTGTTGTTGAGCTTGCTGGTGATCCCACGTTGCTTGAACTGGCGTTGCAGTGTGGCGTGCGCCCACTTGTCCAGTTAGAAGAGACGGTGGCTGGCACAAATGCGGTCGATCTTGCACTGCGTGAGGCGCAACCGCTCTGGACGGTGGGCGAGGAGCATTATCATCTGCGTTTGCGCCCCCTTGCGCTCGCTGCCGCACCTTTCTTTCGTGCCGAGGGCGATCCGATGGGAGTGATCGCGCTCCTGATGGCCGCCCCGGATGCCCATCCCTATGCGCTCGGCATGGCGATTGCCGCTGCCCAGGCCTTGCAGAGTCAGTTGCGTGCTGAACAGTTGCTCGCCGAGGCCAATGATCAACTGGCTGAACTCTATGCGGTGCTGGAGGCGATGAGCGAGGGGGTGATCTTTGTTGGTCCCAATGAAGAGATCCGGCGCATCAATAGCCACGCTGCCGGTCTGCTGGGGGTGAGTGTCCGGAGTGTCGCCGGGCGTCCGTTTGTCCTGGTGCTCAATCCACCACCGCTCGTGTATCAGGCGTTGCAGGAAGGTAGTGAACTTGTCGAGCAAGAAGTTCTCTGGCCAGTGCGTAAAGGAGTCAACGGTCTGGTCTGCGCGTTGCGTCCGGTGCATGATTATGGCGGGCGTTACCTCGGTGCCCTGGTGACACTGCGCCCCACGCAGAGCCTCCACCGTCTGGTGCAGCGGGTCGTTGGGGCCGAAGCGCGGTTCACCTTCCGCGATATCATTGGGCAGAGTCCCGTGATGCTGGCGGCATTGCATCAGGCCCACTTGGCGGCGAATGGCGCGGGGAGCATTTTGCTGCGTGGTGAGGCGGGCGTCGGCAAAGAGGTACTTGCGCAGGCAATCCATAATGCAAGTGCGCGTGCCGAGGGTCCCTTTGTGGGCTTGAATTGTGCAGCGGTGCCCCGACCACTGCTTGCTGGTGAATTATTTGGCGTCGAGGGCAATCCACTTGATGCCCGTCATCATGGCCGCCCCGGGAAGATTGAACTCGCCCAGGGGGGCGTGCTCTATCTCGAAGATGTTGATGCCTTGCCGATGGAGTTGCAGACGGGCCTGCTGCGGGCGATTGAGATGCGACGGATGATGCGCAGCGGCAGTGTCCGGGTGGTGCCAATTGATGTGCGGATTATTGCAACGGCTAGCAGCGATCTCGAACGCCATGTCTATGAAGGACGCTTTCGTGCGGATCTGCTGGCGCGCCTGTCAACCTTAGAAGTGGTGATTCCTCCACTGCGCGAGCGCGGCGACGATCTGTTGTTACTGGTAACCCATCTGCTGAGCCTGCTTGGCGAGCGTCTGGGGCGACAGGTTGCCCTGGCTCCCGAGGCGTTGCATGCGTTACAGGTCTATCCGTGGCCTGGCAATGTGCGCGAGCTTGAATTGGTGCTTGAACGGGCGCTGTCGAGTAGCGAGAAGAGTGTGCTGACCCTCGATGATCTTCCGCCAGGCATTGCGCGGGGGGCCATGCCACTCGATGTTCCGCCGATCGCACGGCTTGAGGAACATAACCGCTTTAGCGAGCGTGATGCTATTCTGCGGGCCGGGCGCCAGGCGAGTGGGCACCTTGGACGGACGGCGGCGCTGCTTGGCATCAGTCGGGCAACGCTCTGGCGCAAAATGACCCGCTATGGCCTCGCTCGTGATGATTTCTGGACAGGCTTTGTGAAATAAAATGCAACATGTTGTTGCAATAATGAAACAATTTTCAGGATAACTCCACTGTGCAAATGCTTGACGTTGCTAGTGCCAATCTGCTATGCTTGGCTGTGTCAGGCACATCCTGGTATATCAAAGCTGGCTATCTCTTGCAACTCAACGACGAGCGGCACCTTCTACTTCTTCTTAGCAATACCTCTCTGGATCAGAGGGGACAGTTGCAGTGATTTTCCATCTGCTTGTCTTGTTGCACGAACGCGTGGATCACTTTTTCTCCGTGACCGATCAGTGTGATCGGAGCTGGCTTTGCGATGTCCAAAAAGCTTTCCACTGCATGTCCGAGAGGGGGTGAAAATCAATTGGTCGTAGGTTGACCTTGATGGTCACCATGTGGCGTGTCGGCCTTACCAGAGCAACGCCTTGTTTTGCTCGGCGCGGTCTTGTATCAATGATGATTCGCACAGTCGCTGGTTTTCGTGTTTCACAGAAGAAGGACAGAACCTATGCCCTCCTCGTTTGTGGGTGAACTCTTTGGGACAATGATCCTAGTTTTGCTCGGCAATGGTGTGGTTGCGAACGTGGTCTTGAATCAAACCAAAGGCAATAGTGCTGGCTGGATTGTGATTACCACCGGTTGGGCTTTTGCGGTTATGTCCGGTGTCTTTACCGCTGCTGCGCTTGGTAGCCCCGGGGCAGATCTGAACCCTGCTGTCACGATTGCTGTGATGGTGCGTGGTGGGTACGATGTAATGACTGGCCTGCTGCACATGGTCGCACAGGTTATAGGGGCAATTCTTGGGGCGACGCTGGTCTGGTTGGCCTATCTGCCACACTGGCCGGTGACCAAAGATCCTGGGGCGAAGTTGGCTTGTTTTAGCACAGGGCCAGCGATTCGTAATCCAACCTCGAATGTTATCACTGAGGTCATCGGTACGTTTGTCCTCGTCTTTGTGATTTTTGCGATCTTTAGCGCTAACGGCGCAACGGCTGGATCGCCGGCTTCGGGTGTTGGCCCGTATCTGGTGGCAAGCCTGGTGTGGGGCATTGGCCTCTCGCTTGGTGGTCCAACGGGGTATGCGATTAACCCGGCGCGTGACCTTGGCCCGCGCATTGCCCATGCGATTCTACCGATTGCGGGCAAGGGCGACTCGGATTGGTCTTACTCGTGGGTGCCTGTGGTTGGCCCGCTGATTGGTGGGGTGATTGCCGCGGTGCTGGCGATAGCGTTGGGAATGTAAACGACGTTGCAAGAGGAGATCTTCAATGAAGAAGTTGATCAATGCACCCGAGCAGGTCGTCAAAGAAGCGCTCGCGGGCATGGCTGATGCCCATGCCGATCTGCTGACGGTGCATTACGACCCCGATTTCATCGTGCGCGCTGATGCGCCAATTGCGAATAAAGTTGGTCTGGTGTCGGGTGGAGGTTCGGGCCACGAGCCAATGCACGGTGGTTTTGTGGGCAAGGGCATGCTTGATGCCGCCTGCCCCGGGGCGGTCTTTACCTCGCCGGTGCCCGATCAGATGCTCGCGGCAACCAAGGCGGTCAGTGCGGGCAAGGGTGTTTTGCACATTGTCAAGAACTATACCGGCGACGTGATGAACTTCGAGATGGCCGCTGAACTGGCGGCTGCCGAGGGTATTGAAGTTGCGAGTGTGGTGACGAACGATGACGTGGCGGTCAAAGATAGCCTCTATACCGCAGGACGGCGTGGGGTTGGCGTGACGGTGCTGATGGAGAAGATTGTCGGGGGCGCTGCCGAAGCAGGGGCTGATCTCGCTGAGGTCAAACGCCTGGCCGAGAAGGTGAATGCCCACGGACGTAGCATGGGCATGGCGCTCACCAGTTGTGTGGTGCCCCATGCGGGCAAGCCAACCTTCGATCTGCCCGACGATGAGATGGAGATCGGCATTGGCATTCACGGTGAGCCAGGTCGTACGCGGGTGAAGGTGGGCCATGCCGCCGATATCGCCGCGATGCTGGCTGCGCCAATCCTTGAGGATCTGCCGTTCAAGCAGGGCGACCATGTGCTGGCGTTTGTCAATGGCATGGGTGGCACACCGTTGATCGAGCTCTATCTGATGTACAACGAGCTGAATAAGATCCTGGCAGGCCAGGGGATCACGATTAGTCGCCGGCTGATCGGGAGCTATATCACCTCGCTTGAGATGGCTGGGTGCTCGTTCACCTTGCTCAAGCTGGATGATGAGTTGACGAAGTTTTGGGATGCGCCCGTGCTGACGCCTGCACTCCGTTGGGGCTATTAATGTCAGAGTATGTCGGGTGACAACAACGGTAAGGTAGAGGTAGCTATGCAGATCACAGCCGATCACGTCATCAAATTCATCGAAACGATCACCATGCGAGTCAAAGAACAGCGGGACTATCTCACTCAGCTTGACTCGGCGATCGGTGATGCCGATCATGGGGTGAACCTTGATCGCGGTTTTACGACCGTGGTGACGAAGCTGCCGAGTGTCGCGGATAAGGATATTGGGACGATCCTGAAAACTGTTGGCACGACACTGGTCTCGACGGTGGGAGGGGCGAGTGGCCCACTCTATGGTACGGCGTTTCTGCGTGCAGGGATGGCATCGGCTGATCGCTTTGAGTTGAGCGTAGATGATCTCACGGTCGTCGTGGAGGCGGCGCTTGAGGGTATTCAAGCCCGTGGCAAGTCGACACGGGGTGAAAAGACGATGATTGACGCGATTGGGCCAGCAGTTGATGCGTTGAAAGCGGCGCACGCTGCGGGTGATGATCTGCTGACGTCGTTGCGCAAGGCTGTCGCGGCCTGTCAGGCCGGGATGGAGGCGACCATTCCGATGCTCGCCACCAAGGGCCGTGCGTCGTACCTCGGCGAGCGTTCGATTGGTCATCAGGATCCCGGGGCAACCTCGGCTTTTCTGATGGCCCAGGCGCTCCTTGAGGTGCTGGAAGCTTCACAATAGGATGCGGAGGAAGGAGGGTATGCAGTCGTCGTCGCTATGACTGAAGGCACTTGCTGCCCTCCCTAATCCCAAACTAGTCTGGCTTTATGTGGCCAAACTATAGACAAAGGAGTCTTTTCGTATGGCAAAGTATGTCGCTGCAATTGACCAGGGTACGACAAGTACGCGGTGTATGATTTTTACGTACGACGGCAAGGTTGTGAATGTCGATCAGCGTGAGCATACGCAGATCTTTCCGCAGCCCGGTTGGGTTGAGCATGATGCTGATGAGATCTGGCAGCGCACGCAGGGTGTGATCATCGGGGTGCTTGAGAAGGCCTCACTGGCGGCGAGCGATCTTGCGGCGGTTGGCATTACCAATCAGCGCGAGACAACACTCGTCTGGAATCGCAAGACGGGCAAGCCGGTCTACAATGCGATTGTCTGGCAGGATACCCGCACCGATCAGCTGGTCAATCTGTTTGCGAAGGATGGTGGCCAGAATCGCTTCCGGGCGAAGGTTGGTCTACCGCTGGCAACCTATTTCTCGGGCCCGAAGATCCGCTGGATCCTCGACAATGTTGAGGGTGCCCGTGCGGCTGCCGAAGCTGGTGAGCTTGTCTTTGGCAATATGGATGCCTGGGTGGCCTGGAATCTCACCGGCGGGGTCGAGGGCGGTCTCCATATTACCGATGTCTCGAATGCGTCGCGAACCATGTTGATGAACATGGAGACCCTCGATTGGGACGATGAGATCCTGGGCATTATGGGCATTCCGCGCTCGATGCTCCCGCAGATTCGTTCATCGAGCGAGGTCTATGGCGCGTGCCGAGGGGTGCTCAGTGGGGTGCCACTGGCGGGTATTCTCGGTGACCAGCAGGCGGCAACGGTGGGCCAGGCTTGCTATAGCCCCGGCGAGGCGAAGAACACGTATGGTACCGGCAACTTTATGTTGCTCAATACCGGTACGAGTCTTGTGCATTCCAAGAGTGGTCTGTTGACGACCCCAGCCTATAAGTTTGGCAATGATCCCGCTGTCTGGGCGCTTGAAGGCTCGATTGCGGTGACTGGTTCGCTGGTGCAGTGGATGCGCGATAACCTCGGCATGATCAATACTGCCCCCGATGTCGAAAATCTGGCCCGTACGGTCAAAGACAACGGCGGCATGTATATTGTGCCGGCCTTCTCGGGGCTGTTTGCCCCCTACTGGCGCTCGGATGCCCGTGGCGTCATGGTCGGTCTGACCCGCTTTATCAACAAGGGCCATATTGCGCGGGCTGTGCTCGAGTCGACCGCCTATCAGACCCGCGAAGTCCTTGATGCGATGGAGAAAGACTCAGGCGTGACGCTCAAGGAACTCAAGGTTGATGGTGGCATGGTCTACAACAACCTGCTGATGCAGTTCCAGGCCGACATCCTCGGCGTGCCGGTCGTACGCCCGATGGTCGCCGAAACGACGGCGCTCGGGGCGGCCTATGCAGCCGGGCTCGCGACGGGTTATTGGAAGAATACCGACGAAATGCGCTCGAACTGGGGCATGGATAAGCGGTGGGAGCCGCAGATGAGCGCCGATCAGCGTGATACGCTCTTTGCGCAGTGGAAGAAGGCGGTGACGCGTACCTTCGATTGGATTGAATAAAGCCGGTGCATGTGCTGAGCCAGGCTTGTCTGGCTCAGCACACGCTGATCGCATCGACAACTAAAACCTTGTTTAACGCCGGGAAAAGCTTATGCGAACGATTGAGACTGATGTACTGGTAATTGGTGGCGGGGCGACAGGAACGGGGTGTGCGCGTGACCTGGCGATGCGTGGCATCAGGGCGATCCTGGTCGAGAAGGGCGATCTGACCCACGGTACGACCGGACGTTATCACGGCTTGCTCCATTCAGGGGGGCGCTATGTCACCAAAGATCCCCAGTCAGCGACTGAGTGTGCCCGTGAAAATGTGGTGTTGCGCAAAATTATGCCCCATTGTCTTGAGGATACCTCTGGCTTTTTTGTGACGACCCCATGGGATGACCCGGCGTATGGCGATGTCTTTGTGAAAAATTGCCGCCTCACCGGTGTCCCCGTGCAAGAGCTTTCGGTGCAAGAGATGTTGCGCCGTGAGCCGATGCTCAATCCACAGATCTCGCGTGTCTTTGAGGTGATGGATGGTTCGGCTGACTCGTTTCTTGCCACTCGCTCGACGGCATTGTCGGCAGAGGAGTATGGCGCTCAGATCTGGACCTATCACCATGTCGTTGATTTGGTACGCGAGGGTGATCGCGTGACCGGGGCGGTCGTGGAGGATCTGCGCAATGGCGAACGCATCGGCATCCTGTGCGCATATGTGCTTAACGCAGCCGGGGCATGGGCTGGCAAGATTGCCGCGATGGCCGGGGTGACGGTGACGGTGCTGCCGGGCAAAGGCACGATGGTGGCGATGAACCATCGCATGGTCAATACGGTGGTCAACCGTTGCAAATTGCCCGATGATGGCGACATCATTGTGCCGATCCACACAGTAGCAGTCATCGGGACGACCGATGTGCATGTGCCTGATCCCGATGTCTATGGGATCGAGCCTGATGAGATCCAGTTTATGCTTGCAGAGGGTGACAAACTGCTCCCCGGTTTTAGCCAGTACCGTGCGTTGCGCGCCTGGGCCGGCGTGCGCCCCCTCTACAAGGATCGTGATGTTGTCAACGATCGTGATATTCCGCGCACCTTCAAATTGCTCGATCACGCCGAGCGCGACGGCGTCGAGGGGATGCTCTCGATTGTTGGTGGTAAATGGACAACGTATCGCCTGATGGCGGAAGAGTCGGTTGATGCGCTTGCGAAGCGCCTGGGCAATACGCGACCCTGTCGTACCGCCGAGGAGCCGCTGCCGCTTCCGCCGACCGAACATCAGACGACCTTTCGCCCACCGATTCGCACGACTGGCCCAGGGGCAAGGGTTGCCGCTGAGGTTGAGGCGCTGCAGCGCGCCCCGCTCTACTGGCTTGGCAAGCATCTCTCTGAGGTTGAGCGCGAGCAGAGTTTTGCCGACCTGATCTGCGAATGCGAAATGGCCTCGCGGTCGCGGGTGCTGGCGGCAATTGATGCCGGAGCCAAGAACCTTGATGATATTCGCCGCGATGTGCGGATGGGCATGGGGCCGTGCCAGGGTGGCTGGTGCATCTATCGTACGACGGCGTTGCTCTTTGAGCGTCGTGGTGAGGATGGGCTCAGTCAGGCCAATAGCAATGATGCCCTGTTGCACTTCTTGCAGGCGCGGTGGAAGGGCCTGGTGCCGGTGCTCTGGGGGGATCAGTTGCGGCAGGCGCGCCTCGATGAGTTGATCTATGTTGGCGTCCTCGGGGCAGATCGGCTGCGCTCAATTGCCGAACAGGGCGGTGGCCTGGTGACCGATAATCCCGCAGTCGCAACCGAGTATGTGAAGGCGTAGTAGCATGAACTATGAGACGATCGTAATTGGGGCGGGCCTCTCTGGGATGATGGCGGCCCTGGGGCGGGCCGAACGCGGCGAGCGAGTAATGGTACTTGCCAAAGGGCATGGCAGTACCCACTGGGCGGCGGGATGCCTTGATCTGCTCGCCGAGGCTGAGGATCCGCTCGGGGCCATCAATCAATTGGTGCAAGCCAAACCTGCACACCCCTATGCCCTGGCGGGGGTCGCTGCGCTCGAGCAGGCCCTCACACGGGTACGCGGTGTTGGCGAGGCTGCCGGGTATCCGCTGGTCGGCAATGCCGGACGCAACCTCTTGATGCCAACGGCCCTGGGCGCATTGCGTCCGACCGCATTTGTGCCCGCCACCATGGTCAATGGTGAAGCGCGTCAACTCGGCGATGGTCGTCCAACCTTGATTGTCGGCCTACACGAGCTCCGTGATTTTTTTCCGCCTTTGATTGCGGCAAACCTGCGTGCCCAGGGGTACCCCGCCGAGGGCGTCTATCTTGAGCTACCTCCGGTGGAGCGTTCGCACGACTTTAGCCCGGTGGTGGTAGCGCGCCTCTTCGAGCGCCCGGCGTTTCGGGCAGCGATCGGGCGGCAACTGGCAGTCCTGGTGCGCAAGGGTGGCTATGCCCGCGTCGGCTTGCCGGCGGTGCTCGGGTTGTACAACGCCGTGGAGGTAGTACGCGAATTGCAGGCGCTCACTGGAGCGCTGATTTTTGAAATCCCAACTTTGCCAACCTCGGTGCCGGGGATGCGGCTCTTCCAGGCCTTTGAGCAGGCGCTGACGAAGGCCGGTGGGCGTATCCAGATCGGTGGCTGGGTTTTACGTGGTGAAGGTTCGGGTTCGCATCTTCACGCTGTCTTCAGCGAAGCGGCGTCGCGTGAACAGCGCCATATGGCGCGTCGATGGGTGCTGGCAACCGGCGGCATCATGGGGGGCGGTCTGCGGGCGGAACATACCGGGGTGGTTAACGAAACGGCCCTCGGGTTGCCGGTGCGGACGCCCTCTGGACGTAGCGATTGGTTTCAGGCCCGTTTTCTCGATGAAGCAGGGCACCCGGTCTTCCGTGCGGGTATTGCCGTTGATGCACAATTGCGCCCGCTTGATGCGGCTGATCAGATTGTCTATACCAATGTTGCCGTGGTGGGTTCGGCGCTGGCTGACTGTGACCCCATTCGGGAAGGCTGCCTTGAAGGCATTGCGCTTGCCACTGGTTTTGCCGCCGGGCAACTGTGAGACGACCAGGTTTGAATGGACGATGGATTTGTCTGGGGCACGTGCGTCATTGGCGCACCTTCCCGGCATGGCAATGAAAGCTCATAGATAGGCGTACGCAATGGATCATATTGAACTCTCGCTCACGCAGTCGCTCGATCACTGCATCAAATGCAATATCTGCACCTCGGCATGTCCTGTGGCTGCGGTCACGGATGCCTTTCCGGGGCCAAAGTATGTTGGTCCGCAGGCGCAGCGGTTTCGCCACGAGGGGCAGCCGGTGCCCGATGCTTCGGTCGATTACTGTTCAGGTTGTCGCGTGTGCAATCAGGTCTGCCCCACAGGGGTGAAGATTGCCGAATTGAATGCACGGGCGCGTGCACAGATTGTTGCTGAAAGGGGCTTGCCCTTCCGCAACTGGCTGGTTGCCCGGGCTGGCCTAGTTGGACGGATGAGTTGTGGGCCGCATGCGCCGCTGCTGAATTTTGGGCTCAGATTAGCACCAGCACGCTGGGCCGTCGAGAAGGTGATCGGTATTCATCGCAAAGCCCCGCTGCCTGCGTCGAGTACCTACACCTTCCGGGCGTGGTTCCGCAAGCATCGCGCCCCAACAACAGCGCGGCGTCAGGTTGCCTTCTTCCACGGTTGCGCCACCAATTTCTATGAGCCGCATGTAGGCAAAGCAGCCATCGCCGTGCTCGAGCATAACGGCTTCGAGGTGCTCCTGCCGAAACAGCAGTGCTGTGGCCTGCCCCTAATTTCGAATGGCGACTTCAAAGCGGCCACCAGCGCCCACGAAGCCAATGTTCAGGCCCTGGTAAGCTATGCCCGCCAGGGCATCCCGATTGTCGGCACAAGCACCAGTTGTACGCTGACCCTCAAAGAAGAGGCCCCCGAGATTCTGGCGTTGCACAGCGAAGATGTCCAGGCCGTCGCGGCGGGAACCTACGACATCTTCGAGTTCCTGCGCAGCCTGGCCGAACGGGGTGAACTGAAGACGGACTTTCGCCCGATCGAACGGCATCTGCCCTACCACCAGCCGTGTCAGTACCGGGCGCATCGCCTTGGTAGCCCGGCGATGGATGTCCTGAGCCTCATCCCTGGTCTGGTGCTCGAAGAGAGTCATGCCGAGTGCTGCGGGATTGCCGGAACCTACGGCTTGAAGCAAGAGAAGTATCAGATTGGAATGGACGTAGGCGCCAAGCTTTTTGCGATGGTCAAACGCTCTGGCTCTGATCTGGCGCTGTGTGACAGTGAGACCTGCCGCTGGCAGATTACCCATGGGACCGGGGTTGCCAGCAAACACCCGATTGAAATTCTTGCCGAAGCATATGGTCTTGAACTATGATTGGCTTGCTTATTATCTCACACAGTGCCGCGATCGCCCAGGGGGTCAAAGAACTTGCCGGGCAGATGGCGCAGGGCAAGGTGCCGATTGCCGCCGCTGGCGGCACGCACGACGGTCAACTTGGAACATCGGTTGATTTGATCAACGCAGCGCTTGAAACACTTCAGGGCACTGACGGGGTACTTGCCCTGGTAGATATGGGCAGTGCCGTGATGAGCGCCGAGATCAGCCTGGAACTGAGTGGTCTACCCTTTCTCTTGAGTGGGGCGCCGCTTGTTGAAGGAGCGCTGATGGCGGCAGTGGAAGCGTTGCATCCTCATGCCGATCTCGCACAGGTTGCCGCAGCCGCAATGCGGGCGCTCGAGTCGAAGAATATCCCTGAGCATGCTCCTGCGTTGGTGTCCGCAAAGGCAGCCGTGGCAGAGCCTGAACCGGCCACGAACAGCGCCGAGACCACCCTCATTGTGCGCCATATGCACGGCCTGCACATGCGTCCAGCAGCCAGTTTTGTGCAACAGGCAACTCAGTTTACCAGCACTGTGCGCGTGCGCAACCTCGACCGCCCCGAGCGTCCCGAAGGCAATGCCAAGGCGATGCTCGATATTATGAAGATTGGACTCTCGACCAACCAGCGCCTCTACATCCGTGCCGAAGGCGACGACGCCGCCGAAGCGATTGCCGCCTTGACCCGCCTGGTTGAAGGGAATTTTGGCGAGGCGTCGCAATCTTGACGCAAAGGCGCAGAGGCGCAGAGGCGCAAAGGTTTGATGGAGCGCTATACGCATCTTTGCGCCTTAGAGAAGGTTTCAGGCTACTGTACCATCGACACTCATCGGAGTGCCGACTGAAGTCGGCACTCCGCGTGCGGCTCCCGAGAGCGAAGTCGGCCTTTGCCGACAGAATCATGCCACGCAGGTAAGCTTCGCAAACCAGGAGGCGATGCGTTTAGGGTGATGGCAGAAGGCGCTTCTCTTGGAGCCGTCGCTGCAACGCGGTAGACTTTGCATACGGGGCAATGACGTCGGCCAGTTTTGCGTCAAATGCCGCCCGCTTCTGCTGATGGATCGCCAGCTCGCGAAGCTCGACTAGGTACCCCACACTCTCTTCGTAGCTGCTTGCCGTACGCTTGGCAAGCAAGATTGCAATCTGTTCCCAGAGCGCATCCTCGCGCTGAGCGAGGGCGTCGAGCCGTGCGAGCCGTGCCTGCGCTGCTGCTTCGCGTTCGCGCTGAATGCGCCGTGAGCGCTGGACTTCAGCGATAGCTTGGAGTTCAGCGAAGGTGCGTTGCGGCCCAATGCGTACCGCCATGCTGGAGGCACGGCCCACCTCGCGGAGGCGACGGCACAGGGCAACCCCAACATGAGCTTCGCCCTGCACCACGCGCAACAGGAAGGCATTGCGTTCCTCTTCGGGTAACAGCGGAATCCATGCGGCGAGGGGTTCTTCGTTGGCCGTCAGCGCTGGACTCTGCTCGGCGGCGGCGGCGATGAGATCGCGATCGATCTCGAAGAACTCGACCAACGCCTGCAGCGCTTCATCGAGTTGGCCTAGCCCCGCAGGGACAGGCGGCTCAACCAGAGGCTCGGCAACATTGTCGTCTTCATCTTCTTCGTCTTCTTCCTCCTCCATCACCCACCCGGCCCGCTCGTTGGCAGCGCGGAGCCAGTAGAGATAGAGTGCGCGCAGATCACCTTGCAGCAGCGCCTCACGGAGCGGGATCAAGGGATCAAGCAAGCCTTCACCTTCGATCCAACCATAGCCCTCTTCCTCATTCAGTTTCAGGTTGAGCAGCACGTGGGTCGCCGTTACCGCTACCTGTGCGGAACAACTCTCCTCGGCATCGAGTAGATAGGGCTGAAGTTGTTCAGGATCAAGGGCGTTTTTGGGAAAACGAAACGCCAATTGCTTGGAACCCCAATTGGCAATATAGAGCAACGCATCAAAGTGTTGCTCAAGCACCTTCAACGGCTCACCACGAAAGTTGCTATACGCGTAGTTGAAAACCGCCTGCGTTGCACTCAGTTCCACGCGACTGGAGAGTTTGCGCATCGCAGCCTTCTGTTCGGCGGTGAGAGGGCGGTCAACGGCTTGGAACTCATAGTACTGATATTCGCTCATAGCTTCTTCTCTAATACCTCTAGACGAGCAGGGAGGAGCAGCAGGGCCAGGCCGAGCAGTGCGGTCAGGCCGGTTGCGACCCAGAAGACAAACGCAACTGGCACAGCGTACGTGAGCGGGGGGTGGTGCCCCAGGCCATAGTCAACCCAGATCGAGAGCGCAAACCAACCGATGATGCTCAGGCGGACAGGCAGACTCAGCGAACCAATGTGAAGGGCCAACAGCACGCCCTCGGCGGTGAGCCCCATGTGCGAGACGAAGAGCATGATTTCAAGCGGTTCAAACGTACCGACAACTGACCAGTGGCGGAGCCAGAAGGCGAGCGTCCAGAGGCCATATTTGATGCATGCAAAGGCAGCAAAGGCGTTGAACCAGCCCCAGTCGCGCCCGTAGCGTAGCCCAAGAAAGGCAATGGTAGCCCAGAGTGCCGCCGCTGGACAATCGGGAATAAAGAGCCAGGCCCACCAGGGAGCCGCCGCCAGTTGCGGACCGTACCAGATCCAGCCCCCCCAGACAACCCCGATGAGGTTGGCCCCCATCGCTGACCAGAAGAGCAGTGGCTGACGTAAAATAAGATCTAAAATCCAGTGGAGTAAGCGTAAAAAGTGTTGCATAGTGCTAATGTAAAGGACGAATGGGAATCCCACCAACAAACGCACCGGGCGGAACATCGCGATTGACCAGGCTCATCGCCGACACGGTGGCTCCATCGCCGATGACGACCCCCGGCAAAATGGTACAGTTGGCCCCGATCGTGACATCACGACCGATCACCACGGGCCCACGGCGCCAGGTATGGCGGGTAAACTCGTGACAGAGAATGGTTGAATTATAGCCGATGATGCAATCCTCGCCGAGGGTCACATCCTCGGGAAAAAAGATATCGAACATCACCATCAACCCTACCGAAGCATGCGGGGCGACACGCATCCCGATTTGACGGTAGAGCATATTTTTTACGGGCATCCAGGGGAGATACCGGGCCAGTTGGATCAAGACCGCATTGCGCGTGACGCGTGCATAGCCCCCTGTTACCTGCCGATAATACCAGAGCGCATTATGTAAACCTGGCGAGGGTGAAATTTTGAGGCGGGCCTTGCGTCCTGATTGCTTATCGTTTGCATTATGGTCACTCACACACAACTCCTCATTCTTGCTTTCCTGGGAGCGCGGACGGACTTGTGAGCAACAAAACCCCGCCTGAGACCTCACAGGTCTTCAAGACCTGTGAGGTCTCACCCCCCACGCATGCTTGCTGCAGATCTCATGGTATCATAACAGCAGCACCGCTTCTGCACCGAAAGGATCACAGGTCATGCCAGAGCGTCGTCGGGGCGTGACACGGCGTCAAGTTATCGCCGTCGGGTTTACCCTTCTGGGTCTGCTCATCATTCTTGGAAACTTCGCTGAGCTCGGCGTTGAGCCAACAGTTACGACGAGGCTCACCTTTGGGATTCCCAATCTCGTGCTCGAATTGCCGACAGCCTTGTCGCTGATCCTGATCGGGTTGGTCTGGCTTATTGCCGGGGTTGTCGCCCTTGTGCCGCGCCTTGATCGCCTGGGCAACTGGGGGCTCTGGAGCGGCGTTGCCCTGATTTTGCCTGCGATTTTGATCTGGGCTGCGGCGGGTAAGCAGACCAATGCGGCAAGCCTGATTGGTGAGTCATTACGCCTCGCGACGCCGATTGCCCTTGGTGCGCTGGCCGGGATTTATGCCGAGCGCTCGGGGATTATCAATATTGCGATCGAAGGGATGATGTTGACTGGTGCGGCTTTTGGCTTTGCCGCATTTGTCTTCACGGGGAACATCTGGTTTGGCGTGGCGACTGCCGTGATGCTCGGCTCGGTCATGGCTCTGATCCATGGAGTGCTATCGATCAGTCTGCGCACCGATCAGATTATCAGTGGCACCGTCATCAATATCCTGGCGATTGGGGTCACCGGGTATTTGCGACGCCAGTTCATTGTTGATTCAAGTGGCGGCCGGGTCACGTTGCCGCAAATTTCGGTTCCGTTGCTCAGCGAGATCCCCATCATTGGCCCCCTCTTCTTTGTGGGCAAGCCGATCTTCTTTACAATGGTTATGCTAGTACTCCTCACGCATGTAGTCCTCTTTTATACGCGCTGGGGCCTCCGCATGCGTGCCGTTGGGGAAAATCCGAAAGCTGCTGATACGGTGGGGATTAACGTGATCCGGACGCGCTATCTCAACCTGGCCCTCAGTGGAGCCATTGCCGGGCTTGGTGGAGCCTGGTTTTCGCTTGAAACGGTCGGCAGTTTTGATGATGGCATGACGGCTGGCAAAGGCTTCATTGCGCTTGCCGCGATGATCTTTGGCAAATGGACACCCTTCGGGGCCTTTGGAGGGGCGTCACTTTTTGGTTTTTCTGAGGCGTTGGGGATCAGGTTTCAGATTTTGAATGTCGAGGTATTCGATGTCCCAGTCCCAACCCAATTCTTGCAACTGTTGCCGTACCTCGTCACGATGGTTGTGCTCGCTGGTCTGATTGGCCGCGCAGTTGGCCCGGCTGCGGTCGGCAAACCCTACGATAAACAATGATCAAATTGTTATGCGAGCGTTAGGCTAGATGCAGTACAATATGTCTACATCTGCGAGCACAGGTGGCTCGTGTGCTATCGTCGGGGATGCGGGCAAGCCGCCCGCAGGCTCAGGCAAGCCAGAAATAGTGACCAGCGATGGGACAGAAACTACAGGCTGGGAAGTTTGTCTTGTTGCTGCTGATCCTGCTTTCAGCAGCTATGGTTGCCTGTGTACCCCGTGATCAATCGTTGACCAGCCTGCAACGCGATGGCAAGATTCGTATCGGGTATGCTGTCGAAGCCCCTTTTGCCTATGCGCACGCCGGGGGGCAGGTTACTGGCGAGTCGCCCGATCTGGCACGTTATGTCGTGGCGCGGCTTGGCATTGACTCGATCCAGTGGGTACAGACTGATTTCAATGCCTTGATCACGGATCTCGAGCGTGGGCGGTTTGATGTGATTGCCGCGGGCATGTTTATTACGCCCGAGCGGGCGACACGGGTAGCATTTTCGGAACCAACATTTCATGTCCAACAGGCCTTGCTTGTTGCCCAGGGCAACCCCAAGCATTTGTTATCGTATCAGCAGGCCGTTGCCCATCCTGATGCCGTCATTGCGGTCTTGTCGGGTTCGGTTGAGGCCATCCTGCTCAAAGAGATGGCCTTGCCTCGGCAGCGTACGCTGGCGGTGCCTGATGCCCGGACTGGACTAGTGGCGGTGGAGACCGGGCTTGCCGATGCGCTTGCGTTAAGCGCATCAACGTTGCGTTGGATACGTGCAAGTGGGCAATTTCAGACCACCGAGATCGCTGAACCCTTTGAGCCCCCTGATGCGACCCTGACGCGAGGGTTGGGCTATGGGGCTTTTGGCTTTCGTCGTGGTGACGAACAGCTCCGGCGTGCCT
The DNA here is from genome assembly GCF_002532075.1 of Candidatus Chloroploca asiatica. Taxonomy (GTDB): domain Bacteria; phylum Chloroflexota; class Chloroflexia; order Chloroflexales; family Chloroflexaceae; genus Chloroploca; species Chloroploca asiatica. The sequence goes on from NZ_LYXE01000046.1 coordinate 49,041, forward strand.
GGAATGATGTGCTCAAAGAGTTGATTGGTACCTCGGAACATCTTCGCCTGATTGCTCCATTTGGCTTTGGCGTTGCAGAGTTGCCCGGCTCCATCACTACGGCTGAGGTCTTACGCCAATGAGACAACGCTCTAAACACATTAACCAACTTCTTAAGCTTGATCCTCAAGCCTGGATCTGGGCGGCTATTAGTCTGTCAGTCTTGATCTGTGTCATCTTTGGAATGTTGTATATCCATCAACGTCAGACAACCCAGCGCACCCTGCTGGCCCTTGATACGATTCGGCAGGCACGGCTCGATCTTGCGCATGGATTTTTGCATATTACGCTCGCTCAAGCTGATCGTACGTCTTTTGATCGTGAACGTGGCCTGGCCCTGCTTGAGCAAGCACTGAATCAGATTCAAGCAACGCATGACGAGATGAATGGTGGCGTGGCTATTGCGGAGGAAGTCGCGACTTTCCGTCAGCACCTTGCCGTATGGCTGTTGAGTGATCCACGCTCGCCCGAAGCTGAAACGGTGCTGCGGGTCGCCTTTCATCAGGTTGAGCAAGAAGCTGATGTGCTTGATCAAGCCCTTCGCCAGAATCTACGGGCGATGGCGGATAGTCAACAGACCGTTTTTACCTGGACGCTTGGTGTGGCAGTGATCATGCTCACGGGTGTCTGTGTGATCCTGATCGTTATGACCAGGGCGCGTCAACAGGCCGAAGGTGAGCGTGAGGCGTTTGCGCAACATAATCTGGCCTTGATCGCCCAGGTTGAAGCTGAACTTGAAGAGCGCATTCGTGCCGAAGAGGAAGTACGTCGCCTCAATGCCGAATTGGAAGAACGTGTTGCGCTGCGTACCGCTGAACTTGCCGATGCCAATCGGCGCCTCGAGGCGCTCAATGCCTTTAAAGATAATCTGCTTGCGGTCACTTCCCATGATCTTCGTTCGCCCCTCGGGATGATTATTAACCTGACCGACATGGTGCGTACAACGCAGGATCTTCCCGAGCGAGCGCGGCGGCTCAATGAAGAGATTGAACTGTCGGCACGTCAGTTGCTCGACCTGGTTGGCAAGTTACTTGACCTCTCACGTCTCGAAGCCGGCAAGATCGAACTGGAATGCGAGCCTATTTATCTAAGTCAGATCGTTACCCAATCAATTGACACTTTGCAACATACATCGATCGCCAAACAGATCGATCTTCGTTACCACATTGATGGTATTGAAACAATGGTGTGTGGTGATGGGATGCGGCTCTATCAACTAATCAATAATCTGCTTTCAAATGCGATCAAATTTACGCGACCTGGGGGCATCATCGAAGTAGGGATTGCAACAGAGGCGCAATATGTTTTGCTCTCGGTTCGTGATACGGGCCTGGGCATTCCTGCTGACGCGCTGCCGCATCTCTTTGATAAATTCCGTCAGATTCATCGGCGTGGCACAGCGAATGAGTATGGGAGCGGGCTCGGGTTAGCGATTGTGCGCCAACTTGTCGATCTGCACAGGGGCACGATCGAGGTGACGAGTGTGCTTGAACAGGGCTCGACCTTCGTTGTGCGCATCCCTATTGCACGAGCGCCCTGGTGTCAGGATCTTGCCGAGACACGCTCGATGCGTTAGTCGTCTGTCTTCCGGTAAGGACACAGTACGCTGCACCCCAACGCTCGCGAACCGATCACATGATTCGTCAAAAGAAGGAAAACTAGACGCATGCTTACTGAGGCTCAATGGACTGAGGCGGTTGCTCTTTTGCCCTTTCTGGCCCATCCAGATACAGCGATCACCCGTGCGTTTCGTCATGAAGCGATGCTGATGCGTTTGCCTGAGGGGGCCACGATCTTTAGCGAAGGCGATGCCTGTACGTCGTTTTCGATCCTGCTGAGTGGGCAGGTGCGAGTCTTTAAAATTGGGGAGACCGGGCGCGAACTGACGCTTTATCGGTTGGCCCGTGGTGAGAGTTGCATTCTGACGGCAAGTTGCTTGCTCAGTGAACGTCAGTTTCCAGCCATTGCGACCGTTGAGCAGATGGTCGAGGCTTTTGTTATTCCGCAGACGAGTTTTCAGGGATGGATCGATACGTATCCCGCGTGGCGGGCCTATATCTTTCAACTGATTGCGCAACGGTTGTCGACCGTGATGGCCGTCGTTGATGAGATTGCCTTTCGGCGTCTTGATGTGCGCATTGCCCAATTTTTATTGCGAGGAAGTGACCCGCTGCAGGCGACGCTTAGCCTTACCCATCAACAGATTGCCGTCGAACTTGGCACATCACGTGAGGTCGTTAGTCGCATTCTGGCCGATTTTGTTGATGACCGGCTAGTACGGGTGGCCCGAGGGAGTGTGACGATCCTTGATCGTCAGGCGTTGGTCGAACGGGCTGAGGCGAGTTGAAAAGACAGACTTGGCCCAACGCCAACGAATCTGTGGCATGGGGCTTCCTTCGGTGACATTGTCACTGACAGATGAGGAGGCGTGCGTGTATACTCATCCTCACAAGCATACAAAGAGAAGGAGCACGTTGATGCAGCAGAATATGGGAACGATTGATCGTGGGATTCGGGTCGCGCTAGCGGTTGTTGTTGGGCTGTTAATTGCCACTGGTCAGATCAGCGGTTGGCTGGCCATTATCCTCGGCATTCTGGCCGTGGTCTTTGTCGCAACGAGTGTAATCAGTTTCTGCCCACTCTACTTGCCTTTCGGCATTCGCACCGGCTCACGTAAATAAGTTTTGGTGTTGCGTTTTGGCGGCGCAGCCGCCAAAACGCCACGCCACGGTGCCATACGGTGCCGTGCCGTTAGGTGACGCCTGTGGCGGCTGCGCCGCCAAAACCCAACGCCACGGTGCCGCACCGTGCCGCGCCGTCAGGTGACGCCTGTGGCGGCCTCGTCGCCAAAACGCCACGCCACGGTGCAGCACCGTGCCACGCCGTTAGGTGACGCCTGTGGCGGCCTCGCCGCCAAAACGCCACGCCACGGTGCCATACGGTGCCGTGCCGTCAGGTGACGCCTGTGGCGGCCTCGTCGCCAAAACGCCACGCCACGGTGCCGCACCGTGCCGCGCCGTCAGGTGACGCCTGTGGCGGCTGCGCTGCCAAAACGCCACACCACGGTGCCATACGGTGCCGTGCCGTCAGGTGACGCCTGTGGCGGCTGCGCCGCCAAAACGTCACGCCACGGTGCCATACGGTGCCGTGCCGTCAGGTGACGCCTGTGGCGGCTGCGCCGCCAAAACGCCACGCCACGGTGCCATACGGTGCCGTGCCGTCAGGTGACGCCTGTGGTGGCTGCGCTGCCAAAACGCCACGCCACCCACGGTGCCATACGGTGCCGCGCCGTTAGGTGACGCCTGTGGCGGCTGCGCCGCCAAAACGCCACGCCACGGTGCTGCACCGTGCCACGCCGTTAGGTGACGCCTGTGGCGGCCTCGTCGCCAAAACCGAACACCTGGCGAGCTTCCGTAATCAACGCACTGTCACCCCAGACGACCGCAGCTACCTCGGGGGAGACGGTGATATTCTGGTTGCAGCGACGTAAGGTGACGCCATAGACCGGCGACGTGTCGGGGATGAAACACTGGGTTCCGGGGGTGAGGCTGTTGAGTTCGAGGTAACGCATCAGATCAACCTGAGCTTCAGCTTCTTCGGCAATGCGCTGGATCGTAAACATCGTGCCGACGGTGGCCGTATCAAGCCGTACGTCGCCAATGTATGTCTGGCTACGCCCTGGGATGGGGTTCCCGTGGGGACAGCTCGTAACGGGCCCAACGAGGCTAAAGACGCGCTCGGCCAGGATGGGCGAGAGCACGCGCTCAAGGCGGGCGGCTTCAACATAGAGCAGATGCCAGGGTATACCGACCACCCTGGCGAGAAAGTGCTCAAGCACGCGCTGGCGCTGGACAATCTCTTCGGCCAGTTTTTGCCCCTGGCTCGTCAGGGTGATCTGGTTGCGTTCGTCACGCAGAATGAAGCCCTTGTCAACCAATTGCTGGAGCGCGTGACTCACCGTGGGCGGTTGCACCCCAAGCCGACGCCCGAGTGAAGCAGCAATGACTGGCTCATCACTCTGGGTGAGCGCATAAATAATCTCGAGATAGTCACGCTCTTTATCAGTCGGCCCGCCAGAACTGGCTAACGTGCGCGTGCGCTGGTGCACACGTTTCGCCATCGCAGGATCTCCCATAATTGCTTCCTTCCAGCGGTGCGTGCCGAATACCTGACTCATCTGAGTGCCACAGCCTGCACGTAGGCCCGCCTGGATCGATGTTCGTAGCCAGAGCGGAGGGATCGCTCACGCTGTAGTGTTTCGGTTTCAAACTACTTTTAGTATAGCATGCCGATCTCTTTGAGGCAATAGTAGCGCTTGTAGGCAGAACGCGGTATTATAGGAAGAGGGTCACGCCGAGGTGCTACCTTTGGCGTGCGTTTTGTTTTTTCTTCACCAGAAGGAGCGGAGAGCAATGCAGATACTGGTGGTGAATGATGATGGCATCGCGAGCGTCGGTCTGTGGATGCTCGCTGCGGCCCTGCGTGATGCCGGGTTGGGTAGCGTCACGATTGTGGCCCCTGAGGTTGAGCAGAGTGGCACGAGTATGGCGTTACCGATGCAGCGCGAGTTGACGATGAAGGCTGCTCAACCCCTTACCCCTGAATATGCTGGGATTGAGGCTTATACCGTGAATAGCACACCCGTCGGTTGTGTGCTCGCTGGGGTTCGTGCCTTCCCTGGTGGTGGCCCTGACATAGTTGTTTCGGGGATCAACCGGGGGCTTAATACAGGTACCAATGTCTTGCTGAGTGGTACAGTTGGCGCGGCGATGTTTGCGGCCTTCTGGGGCATGCCCGCTTTGGCGGTTTCGCAGATGTTTATCGGAGATGCACCGATGCCCTGGGCAACCGCGACGTGGGCGGCGGTGCAGACCTTTCCGTTGCTTGAGCGTGTCCGTGGTCAGGGGCCACTGGTGCTGAATGTCAATGTGCCCCACGTACATGATCTGGCTGACATACGTGGTTTTCGCCAGACGGAGTTGTCGGCTTTTTTCTATGGCGATGTGGTTGAATTGGATGTCGCCGTGCCTATTGATACTCCTGAAGAGCGTCATCTTGGCATACGATTTGTGCGTGAGCGTATGCCTGCATTTGCCCCTTCGAGCGACGATGGCGCGGTTCGCGAGGGGTACATTTCGGTCACACCCTTGACCCCGACAACGGCAGCCTGTTTCGATCTGTCGGCTGCGCTGCAAGACTTGACATCTGAGACAAGGGACAGGCGTCAGAGTGCAGATTGAGCGTATCAAGGCGCAGTGCAGCGCCCTGAACGATCAAGGAACCTGGAACCTTCCCTTCGCATAAAGGCATGCCTGAAAGTGAGCGCACTGTGAGTGAGATTGCCATCGATGCAGTACGTGAGTGGGTGGCTGAAGCTGGTATCCTTGCGATGAGTTACTTTAATAATGTCCAGGCCCAGCGGAAAGCTGACCTGAGCCTGGTGACCCAGGCGGATCTTGAGATTGAGCATATGTTGCGTGAGCGCATTACGGCTCGGTATCCTGATCATGGCATTATTGGCGAAGAGCACGGGAGCGGGGACACTGATCGCGAGTATGTCTGGTGCCTTGATCCGATTGATGGCACGGGGGCGTTTGTGGCGGGCCTACCGACCTGGTGTGTCTCGGTCGGACTGCTGCGCCATGGTCAACCCTACCTCGGGGTCATTTTGTTGCCGATCCTTGGTGATTGCTATTGGGCTGATGCCACTGGCCCCGCATTTCGCAACGAGTTGCCGATCACCGTCAGTCAGGTGACCTCGATTGACCCGAACGACTGGATGAGCGTTTCATCGTATGTGCATCACCAATTTCGGCTCTGTTTTCCTGGGAAGACTCGAGTATTGAGCAGTGTCGCTGCTGATTGTTGTTATGTTGCCCGTGGGAGCTCGGTTGGCGCGTTGATCGGGCGTGCGAACCTCTGGGATCTGGCGGCGGGTTTTGCGATTCTGCGTGCCGCAGGTGCGGTGGTAACAGGCCTCAGTGGTGCGCCAGTCGATGTGCCAGCACTCTTGGTGCAACAGCGCCTGCCTGAGCCAATTGTCATGGCCCCGCCTCAGTTGATCGACAAACTCCTTGAGTGTATTGCATATGTGTGAGCGGCTAGGCCTACGGCCCAGCCGCTCACACACGGTGACGGTGTCGGGCTCCATCGGCCCAGCCGCTCACACACGGTGAAGGGGTGTCTCGGGCTTCATCGGCCCTGCCCCGCACACACGCTGACGGTGTCAGAGACCGCAGGCGTTTATGTTGGAGCGTAGCGCTGCAATTCCTGGCGGATCAAGATGGTATAGACGACGATCATCATCCCGGCGAAGGTGAACCATTGGAGGGCGTAGCCGAGGTGGGGGCCGTCGTCGAGTTGGCGGGGATCGGGGGGGCGCGGAAGGGAGGCTGCGTCAGCATTGGGGAGGACTTCGATGTAGAGTGGGAGCAGTGGAATCCCGACCTGTTGCTGGAGGCCTGGAACATCCACGCGTACCCATGCCTCAATCCGTGTTTCACCTGGCAAGGGCAAGTCGCGTGGGGCGAGCGGCGAGTCGGGGCGTACCTGCGGTGCCCAGGCGAATCCTTCGAGCGTGACTTCACGAGCGACCGCATAGCCCGCCAGGTCACTCGGCCTCCGCTGGTTACTCGGCAGCCAGCCCCGGTCAACAAGAATAGCCGCTTCGCTGCCGCTCAGTTGGAATGGGGTGAGCAAGTGGACTCCATCAACCCCACTATCTGAGCGCCGCCCTCTGAGGACGACACTCTCTTCATTGCGATAGGTTCCGGTGACCCGTACTTTGTGGCCGACCAGCGCTGCGAGATCGGGTTCCGTCCCGGTGATGGTCAGGGGAGCCTGATCGAGCAAGGCAATGCGTTCGGCGTTGGCACTACGGCGTTCCTCGAGGCGTAGCAACTGCCAGATACCGAGGCTTACGAGGGTGATAAAGATCGTGAGCGCAAAGAGATGTTTCGGGATCCATGCGCCACGGAGCAAAGGATGTATATGCATAGGTACAGTATACCGCGCAGTAGAATACCATTCCAGCGTCAGGGAAGGTCCCGGGGGCGGATCCAGGTGTACCAGAAAGCGCTGCTCAGGGCTGCCAGCGCGATCACAACCCAGAGGATCGCCCAGAAGGTGGCGGGCAAAAAGGTGATGCGCGCCATCGCATGCGCGTCCGTCATGCTGCCCATACCCGTGCTGGTGCTGAGCTGGAAGAGCACGCGCAGGTCACTCAGGGCGCTCAGGCCGATCCAGAAGGCGAGCAGGTTCAAGAGACCAAGCGCCCACGGAAGCGTCGCTTTCCAGGCGACCCAGAGCAGCACCGCCCCCAACGCCAGCCCTGCGCCCAATGTTAGGAGCCCGCTCAGTATATGGACGCTAAAGACTGACGGCAAGGCGTAGCGCAGGGTCAGCAGGACAAGCACCGCGCCAATGATCCCGAGGGCGATCCGGCTTGCCCGTGGACTCCGCCCGACCATGATCAGCACTGCCCCAACAAAGGCTGTCCCCAGATAGCCCGCCGGAATGATCAACCACGGAATCCCGCCGGCGGTATACGCCAGGCCTGAGCCATCAGGAAAGACCACAAAGCGCACAAAAGCCCCCCCGGTGAGCAACGCAGCCAACCCGTGACCCAACTCGTGAATAATCGTCGTCAACAACCGAAATGGAAACGCCAGCGGGCCAAGCCAACTCAGGGCAAACGCGCCGACCGCAGCCAGCAGCGGGATCGTGCTCGATGGACGAGCGACTGACGATGGCTGAATACCAGGTGCTTGCATTGTATCTTCCTCGTGCGAACCTGTAGGCACACCTTCATGATATAACAAAGACGCCGCGCATCAAACAGATGTTGCAGCCTCTCTCCCTTGCCAAAAGGTATGCCCATCAGGTAGACTATGCCCATCTGATGCGGTCGCAACAACCTTTGCGCCTTTGCACCTTTGCGTCAAATCATCGGGAAACTTTGTTGACCAACCACTTCCCCAGACAATGCAAGCTGAAGTAGCTGATCCTGGTGCCGCCAACGCGGCCCTCCAAGCCGGTTTTAACTTCACCCCTGCTGATCTACGGGCCAATCAGCAGGGGCGCATCACCGAGCGACAAGAAAGACGCATGCGCGAGCAACATCAGGATACGATCCGCATCTCGCGGGGTTTCTTTATCTTTTTTATGATCATCGGCTACCTTGGCAGTGGTCTGGCCGCACTCACCGAGGGGCTTTCGCTGATCGAGATGTGGCGATGGATCAGCTTCGGCTTCCTCTGTCTCTACGGCTTTGTCTGGACGGTCATCTTCTTTGATCGACGGCAACTCGAGCGCACGCTTCGCGACGGCGACCTTGTCGAGACCCGAGGCCCGCTGCGTCTCGTCATGCGCCAGCACAAAACACCAAGCTACTATTTCTACGTCGGTGCCCACGAGTTTTCGATCGATCACGCCACCTACACACGCCTGAAGCGCGGCAACCTTGACGGACAACAAGCGCTCGTCTACTACACCAAACGCTGGCGCTGGGTTCTTTCGGCAGCCATCGAGGCGTAGTATCGTTTCGTTGACCCACAACACCAGTTACGCTTGATGTTGTGGGTCAACGAGGCAACGATGCATAGGGATCGTCCTTTAGCAACGCTTCTCCCTTGATCATCCACGAAACCCCGAAGGCCACAATAGCCAACGCTTCGAGCCAGAAGACCGGCGCAAGTGGCGTGATCGGGCTCTCGTCGGGGAGCAAGCTGACCGCTGCGATCGCGACAAGGCAACCAATAATGAGATAGCCACAGATCGTATAGACCTCGTTACGGCGCTCTTTTTCCTGCGTAGGTGTGCCCGCACCAGTCTGGCGAAAGAGCCCCAGGCAAAAGTAGGCCAGCGTAAAGAAGAAGATCGCCGCCGCGCCTAGATGCAACGCCCCGAGTACCTGCTCCGTCATCGTCGGTGCAACCTCGGGCGTGGTAGGGAAGAACGCCACGCCAAGAGCGGCAAACCCCGCGACATTGCCCGCAGCGTTGTCACGCCAATCGTAGCCCTGGTACGCCCAGAGAAACACCGCGATCGCACAGAGGCTCCCCACAAACACGTCACGCATGGGGGTATGGTAATACGCACTGATCGACCCCTGCAACTGAGGCCCCTGCAGAAACACATTGCCCAGCGCGAGGATAAACGGCAGCAACACACCGATCGCCCCCACTGCCTTGCGCAGCGTCAGATACGAAATCAGCAACGGACTCTCATACGCTGGTATCCGCTCAAGGTACGAACGCAAAAGCAGCCAATCACTATTCCTCAACTCAGGTTTCATCACCCTCCTCGATACAGATGGTTCTTGTGGCGCAAGAAGCCAGCAAAGCTAGCTTCTCGCGCCACAAGAACTCGTACGTAGGGCTTCGCCCTAAACAAAGACAGCCAGCGTCGAAACAAGCATCGCAAACGCACAGACTGGCCAATAGAGCAACTTGGGCAACAGGTGATCGCCATAGGTGATCAGCGGCAGGTTTGGCGCACGCACCAGCAAAAAAGCATCGAGGATCACCGCAACAACGATCAGATAGAGCAGCAGATAGAGGTGTTCGAGATAGGTGATGCCAATCGCGGCCACATTTTCACGCAACGCAGTATGCGCGATCGCAATAACGAAGAAGAGGGCCGCCGCATAACTGAGCGCCGCCACAAGATCCTGGCGGTCACTGATCTGGCGATCCGACATCAAAAAGGCAAACACGAGCACCAGCGTCACCATCCCGGGGAGCAAATAGGCAATGAAGGGACCAACCACTTGGCGCTGCATCGTCAACGTGAAAAAGAGTTCGGGCGGAGCAAGCCGGTCAGCCCGCCGACTGAGGCCCAGGCTCGCACCTTCTTTCCGCTCACGCAGCGTAAAATAACTGTTTTCGAGCTGCCACTGGTTGAGCCAGATCGCCCCATCGACCCCTGGCAGAGCCGAGGGCCGGAGCAATGGATAGGCTTCGAGATCAGGCGTTAGCATAACATTCTCATCGAGCTCGGCAGGTTGCAACGAGACCTCAACCTTGCGGGTATCAAACGGAAAGCGCACCGGATCAAAGCGCTGCTGCAGCACAATGCCAACCCGCCAGACGATCAACTCGCCATCGCCATCGCGCACCCGTGCCGCCTCCTCAATTGGCAGCAACTCACCAATCGTCTGGTACAACGCAAACCCGCGTACAACCTCTTCAGGGATCGTATCGGCATACCACTGCCAGATGATCGCATTCAGCGTCACCGTCGTCGGCGTCGGAAACTGCAATGCAGTCAACTCAATCCCCGTCGGCACCACAAACGGCTGCTGGTCGCCATTCAGTTCCTCGCGGTAGCGCTCAACGATCCGCTCAACCGTCGCACGGCTTGTCAGCGCAAGGCTCGCCTGGTCACGTGTCAGCGCACTGAGCCACCATGTCAACCCAATCAACCCGACACAAACCCCGGTAAAGACCAGCGCCACAAGCCAGAGTTCACGCCGCCCGCCATGTTCCACCCGCACCGCCAGTGCGGTCAGCAGCACGATGAGACCACCCGAGGTCAGCCCAAGCGCCACAAGATTGCGGAGGGTCGCCTCGGCGGGGGGGGCCATATCCGCGGCATCGATCACCACCCCGACCACTCCGCCATTTGCCTCGAGTGGCACCAGAAAAAACCAGGCCTGGTGCCCGGTAATCGCATCAGGTTGCTGGAGCTCAACCACCTCACCGGCGAGCGCACGGCGAACCGCAGCCTGCACCGTTGCATCATAGCCACTCGTCGGGTCAAAAATCGAACGGCGGGCCACAAACCGCACATCAGGATGGCTCAAAAACATCCCGTCAGCCGACAAAATAAACCCATACCCACGGCCCCCGAGCTCAAGACGCGCCATCAACTGGCGCATACCCCGGGTCGAAAAATCAACCGTCACCAACCCGGCGGGCGCAGCATCAGCGGGGTCAAGCCGGGCAAAAGGCATCCCATACTCAATCAACACCTTGGCCGCGCCCGTTGCCAGAAACGGCTCACTCCACTGCGCACCCTCACGGATCGGATAATAGTACCAACCCGTCGCCGGCGCACCGGGCTCATCCTGTGGTGGCAGCGTATAATCATAGGTCGCGCCCTCGAGCAGACCAATGCCCTGATTCGCATCGCGAAACGCATAGACCTGGGTCAAACGGAGGGCCGGATCGCACGCAAAGGGCTCACAGGTCACTGCAACCCCATCAAGCTCGGGCTCAGCAGCGAGGAGAGCCTGGAGACGTTCAGGCACCTCGGCATAGGCAAGCGCCCCCGACGCAAGATCATCGCCAAGCGCGATCGCAAGCGCCTGCGCATCCAGCAGCGCCGCATCAATCGTCGCCGTCGCCGCCTGCGCCTCAGCGCGTGCCGTCTCAAGCGCAGTGGCACTCAACTGTGCCCGCACCACCAGAAAACGGATCGCCAGAAAGAGCGTCAACAAGACCAGCACCAGCGTGCTACCGAGCAACACCCAGCGCACCCGCCGGGCCACCGCCGCATCCCGGGACGGCGACACCTCAAACTGACCGGGCTGCAAACGAAACATGTACCACCCTCATCAACAACCACCCGCTTCGGCAACGCACCTGCTAGAGTATACCATTGCCTTGGGGTGAGGGTGGGGATGAGGGGCGAGGGCAAGAACCGTGGGTATGCTGGCCGTTTTTGCCAGCACACCCACGGGTTTAGCTCACCCCTGCTCCGATCCCGCCGTCGGGTCATTCGTTGTGCGACGGCTCACTTCCGCCTTCAAGGCCGCAAAGGTTTCCGGGGTGATACCCGTTGCTTGGGTGATGATCTGCCACGGGGTACCTGCGGCTAACAATTGCGCGATCACCTCAAGCTTGCCCTCCTGTCGGCCTTCTTGCAAGCCCTTTTGCAAGCCTTCCTCGATCAATTCTTCCGCATAGGTCACAAGATCACCTCCTACCTGCATCTGATGCTCTTCCACCGCCTCCAGCACCTCCAGCACCAGCGCCCGCTCTTGGGTCGCAAAGAGGTACAGAAAAAAGGTACTGTGCGCGTCGGTGCCTCCTACGGCCACCAGTTCGGCGAGCAAGGGCACCGCCTGAGCCAGCACCGCCTGGGCCTGCGCCCTCATCGCTGCCATGAGCAGGAGTTGCGCAATCTGCCCCTTCAGCCCGCCCACCACCGCCGTCGGCGGCATCCCCGACTGGTCAATCAGAAGGTGGCGCACGTGCGGCGTCAGCGTCTCGTCCCACCCTGGCACCGTTGGAAAGAGATCCGCCAGGTCGGTCGAATACGTCCAGGCACTGCGCCCTTGATAGAAGACCACCGGGATAATGGGGCGTAACTGCTGTTGTTTCGGCTCAGCCTTGAACGATTCGTCCCAGATCCGCCCCATGTAGTTCAGCAAGCGCAAGCGCATCCAGCGATCTGGTGTCGATTGATGCTCGAATAAGAGATAGAGATGCAATGGCTCTGCCGTTGCTTGCACCTGTACCGTATAGAGCAGATCCGACTCGCTCTCCTGCAACGCCGGATCGACAAAGCTCGTCTCTTCCAAGCGCAGGGTGGCCCAATCCAGCGCCTGAGCCAATGTCGGCGGCAGATGTGCCTCGAGCAAGCGCTGCGCCTCGCCAAGATCGCGAAACACGGTGCGAAACAGGGTATCGTGGGGATGTTGAATGATCCGGTGCATGGCGCGTCCTCGTTCGCGAGTCGTGGAGGTAGTATAGCATGGTTGTGCGGTAGTTGCGCGTAGTGGAACGAGGCGCTGGGCTTAGCTCACAGAGCCGCTGCGTCAAACCCCCAGATCAAAATGCACGACATCCTCCCGCGTGCCGAGTTTGCTATAGAGCGCAAGCGCCGCTTCGTCATCGGGGGTGGTGTTGGCCTGGACGAAGATGACGGTGATGCCACGCGTTGCGGCGATCGCTTGCAAGGCGCGGATCAAGGCGGTTGCAACGCCTTCGCGTCGATGTGCAGCGGCAACCGCGAGATCATAGATGTAGAGTTCGCTCCGCGCTTGCTCGAACTTGCGCAATTCGTACGCGACAAGCCCGCCGATCACCGCCGCGTTCTTCACCGCAGCCAGGGCGATAAACGTGTCGTCGCTGAGCAACCGTTGCAGATAGACTGCATCGGGACGGTTCGCGGTATAGGTTGCCAGATCATCGAACGCCTCACCAAACATGGTGAGCAGACCATCCATCAGCGGGAGATCCTCCGCAGTGAGGTGATGTATGTTCATCGCATCTTATCCTTGCGCTCGTTGCGTCAACACGGGTCAACCGTCGGCGGCGGCAGAGGCGGCTCAAGCAAGCGCTGCGCCTCGACAAGGTCGGCAAATACCGCTCGAAACAGGGTATCGTGAGGATGTTGAATGATCCGATGCATGGCGCATCCTTACTGGTGAAGCGTGGAAGTAGTATAGCATGGTTGTACGAAAAAAGAAGTGCCACTCCCACCAGGCAAATGCCCCTGGCATGAACCACCAGAATGTGGCATCATAGCGTGAGAGATTACCTTTGCGCTCGGTTTGCCCGATTGAGAGGATGTGCCTATGACCCTGGTGAATTTGTCGACCGTTGATCCAGCTACGTTTGCGGACGAGCTTACTTTTTTGATGGATTGTCTGCGCGAGGCGTTGCTTGACTCTGGTGAGCCGGATCTGGCTAGGGTGTTGCCCTGGATTACACCTCCACAGGCTGATCCTCCTCGCGCCGATCTGCCGCCCGAACGGTTGGTGCAGGCGCTTTCGATCGCGTTTCAGTTGTTGAGTATGGTTGAGCAACGCGCCGCTGTGCACTATCGCCGTACTACCGAGACCCGCGCTGGTCTGCCAGCGGTGCCTGCGCTCTGGGGGGAGGCGTTGGCGCAGTTACAGGCCCACGGCCTCGATGAGGCAGCGCTGGCCGCTGCGCTGCCCATGATGCGCGTTGAAATTGTGCTGACGGCGCATCCGACTGAGGCCAAGCGCGCTTCTGTGCTTGAACATCATCGTGCCCTCTATCTGCTCTTGCTTAAGCGCGCTAATCCGCACTGGACCCCCTATGAGCAGCAGGCGATCCGTGACGAGGCGGTGACTCGTTTGATTGCGCTTTGGCGTACCGGTGAGATCTTTCTCGATAAGCCGGATGTGGCCTCAGAGCGACGCAATATTATTCATTATCTGCGGACGGTTTTTCCCTCCGTCCTTCCTATGCTCGATGCACGGGTGCGCCAGGCTTGGCAAGCAGCTGGTTTCAATCCGACGCTGCTCCAGTCTCCCGAGGCCCTTCCGTCGCTCCAGTTCGGTACCTGGGTCGGTGGCGACCGTGATGGGCATCCGCTGGTGACTGCCGAGGTGACAACCGAAACGCTTGCGGAACTTCGCCGCCAGGCGCTTGGTCTGCTCTATGACCAGTTGAGCGAACTGGCGAGCTACTTGAGTCTGTCCGATCAGTTGCAGGCTGCGCCGCAGCCCTTGCTCGATCAGATGACGACCGTTGCTTCCCAATTGGGCGAACGAGGGGCGCACGCGCTCGCCCGTAATCCAAATGAGCCGTGGCGCCAGTGGATCAATCTGATGCTTGCACGCCTCCCTGATGCTCCTGCGGCGATGCACGCCTATCAGCGATCCGAGGAACTGGTGCGTGACCTGCAGATCCTCGCGCAGTCCCTGGAGATGATCGGGGCAGGGAGCCTCGTGACGCATCTGGTGACCCCGCTCATCCGTAGTGTCCATACCTTTGGCTTTCATCTGGCGCGGCTTGACATGCGTCAGAATAGCGCGGTTCACGACCGTGCGCTTAGTCAATTGCTCGCTGCCGCCGGTTTTGCTGATCATGATGTGACAACCTGGGATTTCGCACGCCGGATGGATCTGCTGACCCACGAACTCGTCTCGCCACGGCCCTTTACCCGTGCGCGAGCGGGCGTCGGCACCGAAGCCGATATGATCCTTAGCAGTTATCGGGCGATCCGGATTGCGTTGCACACCTATGGCTCGGCGGGTCTGGGTGGGCTTATCGTTAGCATGACCCGCAATATCGCTGACTTGCTTACGGTCTATCTCTTTGCGCGTGAGACCGGCCTGCTCATGGTCACACCAGATGGCCTGGCCTGCCCCCTGCCGGTGGTGCCCCTCTTCGAGACCATTGAGGATCTCGAGCGCAGCCCGAGCATTCTTGCGGCCTTTCTGGATCATCCAATGACCCGACGCAGTCTGGAAGAGCAACGACGCCAGACAGGCGCGGCGGATCTGATCCAGCAGGTGATGATTGGCTATAGTGACAGTAACAAAGATGGGGGCCTTATCGCAAGCTTGTGGGCGCTCTATCGTGCGCAGGCCGCGCTCGCCGCCGTCGGCCAGGCGCGGGGCGTCCGGATTCGCTTTTTCCACGGGCGCGGTGGCACCATCAGTCGAGGCGCCGGGCCGACACACCGCTTCCTCAAGGCGCTGCCCGCGGGATCAGTTGGCGGCGATGTGCGCATTACCGAACAGGGTGAGACGATTGCGCAGAAATATGCCAACCCCGTCACGGCAAGCTATAACCTTGAATTGTTCCAGGCGGGTGTTGTCCGCTCCACGATGCGTGAGCGGCTTGGCCTTGCGACGGCACATCCACTCGAACCGGCGATGGATCGCCTTGCCGCCTGGAGCCGTGAGGCCTACACGACGCTTCTGAGCAGTGACGGGTTCCTGCGCTTTTATCGTCAGGCTACGCCCGTAGATGTGCTGGAAGAGAGCCGGATTGGCTCGCGCCCGGCCCGTCGTTCCGGTCAGGCTACCTTGGCTGACTTGCGCGCTATCCCGTGGGTCTTTAGTTGGAGCCAGGCGCGCTTTTTTCTGCCTGGGTGGTATGGGGTTGGAAGCGCCCTCGAACGGCTGAAGGGTGAAGATCAAGCAGCTTTTGCGGCGCTGAGCGAACACTTGATCACCTGGGCACCCCTGCACTACATCCTTAGCAACGCAGCTACCAGCGTCGCTACCGCCGATACCGAAGTGATGGGCTGGTACAGCGATCTTGTCGAAGAGCACGCACTACGCGAACGATTGGGGAAGATCATTTTGACCGAGTACGAGCGCACCACCACGCTCCTGGAAGAGATCTATGGCGCACCACTGGACGAGCGACGGCCTAACGTCCATGCCATGATCCAGGTTCGTACGCCGGGGCTACGCCTGTTGCACCGACAGCAAGTCGCTTTGCTCGGTGAGTGGCGCAGCAAGCGGGCCGCAGGCACTGAAGGCGCTGCCACCTTGCTCAGCCGGCTGTTGCTGACGGTCAACGCCATCGCGGATGGCCTTGGTTCAACTGGGTAGGCACGTGGTCTGTCAACTACATTTGGTGATGATTTGACGCAAAGGCGCAAAGGCGCAAAGGGTTATCGTATGCGATTCATTCTTTCGTTGCTCGTGCTCGTGCTGCTGCTCACGGCGTTGCCCGCCCCGGCGGTGCAGGCACAAGCGCCGGTGCAGCAGATGCGGGCCTTCTGGGTTGATAGTCTCAATCCCGGTTTCCATAATCATCCGCAGGTCGATGAGTTGGTAGCAAATGTGAAGCGGGCCGGGGCGAATACGATCATTGTTCAGGTGCGTCGCCACGGGGACGCCTGGTATAACAATGCGATCGAGCCGCGGGCTGCCGATCCGCGCCTTGCTCCTGCCGCCGAGTTTGATCCGCTCGGCTATTTGCTGGCCCGCGCCCACGAGGAGGGGTTGCGGGTTCATGCTTGGTTGGTCGTTTCGGTTGTCTGCCGTACCTCGGATCGGCTCTGGGGGCACCCGGATCATGTCTGTACCGCCCACGGTCCACGGGCGCAGGGCACGGCCCGCTGGACGACGGCGACGTATGCGGGGCAGCAGGTTGGCGATTTTGATTTTGGGCATCCCGAGGCGATTATCCATACCGAGCGGGTGGTCGAGCATCTGTTGCGGGCGTATCCAGCGCTCGATGGCATCCACTGGGACTATATTCGCTTTGGGGGGCAAAGCTACGGCTACAATCAGGTGAGCGTCGAGCGCTTCAACCGGGCGACGGGTCGCCCGCTCAACAGCCGCCCTGCGCCAGGTGATCCGGCGTGGAGTCAGTGGCGCCGTGATCGTGTCACCGAATTGGCGCGGCGGCTCTACATTCGATCGAAGGCGATCAAGCCTTCGATCGAGGTGAGTGCGGCAGCGATTACCTGGGGCAGCCTGGGCAACGACGGCAACTGGGGGCGCTCGTCGGCCTATAGCACCGTTTTTCAAGATTGGCCCGCCTGGTTGGCCGAGGGCATTATTGATGTGGCGATCCCGATGCACTATTTTGCCGAAGGTGTGCCACGTTCACGCGAGTGGTACGATGGCTGGCTGGCCTTTGATCGGGCCAATACCGGACGGCGCACGATTGTCGCCGGGATCGGCTCGTGGCTCAATACGCCCGAGCAAAATATCAGCCAGGTTGCCCGTGCCTTGACGCCTGATGAGCAGGGACGCGTGCTCTCGGGGGTTGCCTTCTTTTCGTATGCAGGGGCTTTTGCCGGCAGCAATGACGCGTCGCGCCGGGCTTTTATGGATCAACTACGGGCAACCGTCTTTGCCCAACCCGCCCGCGCCCCCGACTGGCCCTGGATCGTCGCCCCGACTGCCGGCCACCTGCAAGGCATGGCCGCCATTGACGGCGTGCTCACGCCCGATGCGCGGGTGACGCTCATCCACGAGGGCGCCTGGCTGCGCGATCTTACCGCCAGCGCCGATGGCTGGTTTGGGGCCGTCGAACTCCCCCCAGGCAGCTACACGGTCGTCGTAACGCACCAGGAGCGCCAGCATACCTGGCATAATGTTGTCGTACGACCTGGATTGGTGACGAGTCTCTAAATTGCAAGGCCCGCACCACTGGCAAGCCTGGCTTGCCAGTGGTGCGGGCCTTGCAATTTCATCGAACGAATACTACCTTACAACTCGATCCGTTCTAACCCTTTGACCCCGATCTTCATACCACTCCAGATCACGCCCAGCGTAACGATCGCGGCAACCGACCAGCCAGCGAGTTGGATACCAAAGCCGGCGACGCCGCCGCCAAGCACGACACCGAGTGACCCGCTGCCTGCGATGAGCAGCAGCATCAAGCCGAGGTAGAGCGGGTAGAAGATCGTGCTGAGGCACCCGCTTTGCCAGGTCGCCTGTTGCTGCGGATTTTCCCAATCGAGCCGGGGGAACGCTGCGCCGAGGCCGATGCCAAAGGCGGCGCACCCGAGTCCGACGAGCATTAAGAGGGCCCACTGCTGGACGAAAATGCCAGGCGATTGATGACCGACCAGCGCAAGAATCAGCAGAAAGGCCGTCCCGATCACGGGAAAGGGCAGGAAGGCCAGGGTCATCTTGCCAAGCAAGAGCCTGCTGGCGCTGATTGGGGCAAGTTTGAGGAGCCAGAAGGCCTTGCCTTCGCGGCTAATTCCGGTGCCAGCCAGCACACTCGAAATGCTGAGACAGATAAAAAAGGCAATGCCAGCGCTGAGCAGTTGCACAAACGGGAGCGCCCACGCGACGGCGGGGGACTCAATCGTATTTGGCGTAGTCAGCGCCTGAAACGTCCAGATCCCGGCGAGTGCAAGCGGAAAGATGAGCGCCTGTAGATTGCGCAAATCGCGAAAAAAGAGCCGCAGATCTTTGGCGAGCAGCGCCCGGGCTTCAAGCGGGAGGAGCCACGAGACCAGGGTGCTGCCTGGCAGCCAGGCGTTCCGCTCGTTCGCCTTGCGCACCCGTACCTTGCCCCCCTGATTGGCAAGGTTGCTCCAGCCATCATAGTAGAGTCGTTCGGCCAGCACGAGACAGGCAGCAAAAATAGCCAGTGACATGCCCAAAAAGAGCGAACCATAGCCGAGCAGGGTCAGCCACTGACCTTCGCCGGACGCCACGAGCGCACGGCCTGCCCAGGTCGAGGGCAACAGCGGCAGATCAAGGAGCAACAGCAGGGCAAGCGTGTCTGGGCCAGCAACTGAAGCGATGAATTGGCGACTGAACTGGGACAAGAGAAAGAACGTCACCCCGATGAGACCGCCCAGAATGCTCACCAACTCACGGGCGCGACGGGCGGGGATGATGCGAACCACCGCCATCACTAGTAAAGCCCCCAGACCCGCAGGCAAAAAGGGCACCACGAGCAAGGCTACCAGGACACTGACGAGATAGAAGAACCCGTAGGCCATCCCATGCCCATAGCCAACGAGGACAGGAGCGAGCATGACAAAGAGGATGAGATACTGCGTGAGCAAACCGCCGAAAAACTTCACCACAAAGACCGCCCGCATCGGCACCGGCGCGACCAGCAGCATATCAAGATCACCCGCCAGATAGAGGGAATTGAGCAGACTCGTAAAACTGGAAAAGATCAGCAGGGTCAGCGCCAGGAGCATAATCATGCTCGGCACAGCCGTCAGCAACGGCGCAATCGCCGTGGGCAACCCGGAGGTCGTCTCGGCGGCCTCACGCAAAAGCGCCTCGAACTCAGGATCGCGTAAAAGGCTCACCGTAAAACGGGTGAAACTATAGAGCCCCAGCATCGCCAAGCTGCCCAACCCCAAGAGGAAGGCTAGGCCAATTTTGTTGCCGAGCGAGCTTCGGATGAGATTATTGCGTGTGATCTGCAAACGTGCCCGAACAAGCACGCCAATCGCATAGAGCATATCATTGTGAAGGTGGTAGGTGCGTGCTCGTGGCAGAGCCACGAGCACGCGCCTACCACCTTTTCCATACCCCGTAAGGGGTGCGACCGTCATGGCTCTATTATACCAATTCTTCCGTTGGGTCATGGCGGTGCCATGCCCCTACCTGCGCGTCAATGGCAAATAGACCCGATGCCCGCCTGTGGTGGCAATAGCGGGCAAGGCATTGAAACCGTCATTGTCGCGGGCCTGGATGACAATGCGATAGTCACCTTCTTCGGTGAAGCCGTCGTAGGTCACACTGTACCGATCATTGCCCAGCGAGGTCAGGGTGACAAAGGGTACGGCGACGGTGACCAACCCTGATTGCGGATCGGGTGGTTGGTACGAGGGCGGGAAGATCTGGGCAAAGACCTCTTCGACGCCATGATCGTCGCGGACCACCGCACTGATGGTGCCACTGCTGCCCTCGGTGCGGACAAAGGTCGCCTCGACAATGAGCGGGCGGAAGTTGAGATCGTCGCTCAGGGTTGCAAGCGCAAAACTGCGCTGCTGCGCTTCTTGCCCGTCGGCGGCTTCGTTTGGCACGCCATTGCCATTATCGTCCAGCCAGGCGATCTGGTCGGGATAGGTCGCCCGGGCAATCGCTTTGCCGTCAAGGAAGCTCTCGTAGAGACTGTACGAGGCGAGTGAGGCAAGGAATGTATCCGAGAAATAGGCGCCCTCGGGGGAGGCATAGGCGACATTGTCGGCAGGCGATGAGGCGATGACGACCCGTCCGACTTTGCTGAGGCTACCCGGATCGAGGATGAAGCTGCCGGCGAAACAGGCTTCGATGATCAGATTGACCTTGAGCCCGGGGCGGGCGGTTTCGAGTTGATTCAGCCACTCGTTGAGTTGCTCGGGTTCGAGCCGCTGCTGCCCGGCGGTTTCGTCAAGATAGAAACGATTTTCGTCGCCATGCCCAACCATGTAGATAGTTAGGGGACTACTCGAGACGACCCGTTCACGCGCCCAGATGGTGATCGCGTTGCGTAGGTTGGTCAGCGTGGCTGGGGCATCGTACCCATCCAGGGTTGGATCGGTCGCCAGTACCTGGATGTGATCGTCGTCATACCCACTGCTGCGGAAGAGTTGATACGCATTGCGGGCGACCCCATGGATCTGCTGTTGCACATCGTCATTATCGCGCAACTTGCCGGCGACAATGATCACTGCGCCCCGCGCCTCCGCCGTGGTGACTGTCGTTAGATCGCGCACTGAGAGATCGTACGTGACCTCTGGTCCGAAGATGCTCGGATCACGGTTGATCACCTTCAGATAGATCGTGCCTGTGGCGGGAGCATCAAACGAGATGCTGACGCCGTTGCTAAAGGTGTTATTCTGTCCGCCTGTTGGGTCACTCGCGCACTGATCATAGAGTTCGACCGCGAGACTGGCGGCGGAACCTGCGGGTGGGCGAGCTACCAGCAGATAGCGCCGTCCTGCTTCGGCACTGAAGGCGACCCAGTCGACATCCTCGGCACGATGAAACGTGCGCGCCTGGGCGACGCCGTCGACACTAATCGTTCGTGCGGTCGCACAGGTGTTGTCGGGCTCAAAATTGTCGGACCCCGCTGCAGCCTGCACGACAACGGTGTAGGCATTCTCAAGGGTTGCCTGAGCCACACCGGGCGTGATGACCGTCAACGGATAGGCCTGCGGGCTCAGGCCAGCTGGCACGGTTGCGCGCATGCGGGTCGTGCTATCGTGAATGACGGTCAGCGTGGTTTCACCAAGCCGAACCTCAGCCGCTGGCGAGAAGTCCTCACCGGCAATGACAATTTCGACGGCTTGCTGATTGATGCCCTGATCTGGTTGGACTTGCAGAATGCGCAGGTTGGGCAATTCGACGGTAAAGGCGTCATCAAGGGTGATACTCTGCCCGTCGGGGTTGCGCACCACAATCGCGTAGACCCCGGCGGTAACCCCGGCGGGGATCACCGCTTCGATGCGCGAGGCGCTGATGGTCGTCACATTTTCCAGCGCCGTCGTGCCGAGCATCACGGTCGCCCCAACTTGAAAATAGTTGCCCGTCAGCACCAGCGCAACCGGCACCACACTACGCGCTGACGCTGGTTCGACGGCACTCAACGTTGGGGCCTCGTCATTGAGGCCGCTCCAGAATCCGCCGTTCAGCGTATAGATGCCACCACTCAAGGGTGGACCGCTGTCGTGCGCAAGCGAGCCCTGAACCGCAAACGAGCCGCTGCTACTCGTGCCACCACCACCACTGATCGCCGCCCACGGCAGGCCAAAGCCGGCCTGGGCCGCCACGATCGTGATCGTCAGTACGAGGAACAACCCACCAAGAATCACCCCGAAAAGCGATGTGCGTTGCATAAGGCTGGCCTTTCCATCGCTAGCGGGTCGCATCAGCAGGTGCAGGAACATCTACCGTCGCCCCAGATGAGGCCGGCACCATTGGCACTGACTCGGCAGGCGTTGTTTGCGGGCGCAGCGGAGCATCAGGATCCGCCCCTGGATAGAGGAAGGTACCCTGCTCGGCAGGAATTTTTTCCTGCTCAACAATGATCCGGTTGTCACGCGCCCACGGGTCATTGCGAATCCCCGTCACTTGCCACGAGACCTTGAGCCCCGCTGAGCCCCCGGCAATCGCAAAGCGATTGTCTACGATCTCTTCGGCGATATGCAGATTGGGGCCTGCGCCGCCAATGGGCGTCAACTGATAGCGATACTCGATATTGAGCGCCTCGAAATAGTCGGGCAGGATCACCTCGGCGCGTCCGTTAGCATCAAGCACGACATTGCCATTGTAGACATTCATCATATCGGGCGACTCGACAAACGAATGGCTCAAATAACGATTGGCCGGGTCAAGCGGATGATCAATCAAGAATGAGCCGCCCGATTTGCTCAAGGTGCCCGCGACGGTGACACGACCCTCGAAATAGCCACCCCATCCCCCTGAAGCATTGCGGCCCCAGACGCCGACACTATTGTCAGCCCCACTGACACCCCGTACCCCGGTACCTGTGGAACTGCTCGCATTGACCCCGTTCCCCGACGTGCTGACCGCATTGACCCCGTTGCCCGATGTGCTCCGCCCACTCAAGCCATTCGCCGCGACACTGATGCCGACCACCCCCGAAGCACCAGACACAGTAGACTGATTTTCGACCCATAGCGCCGTGTAGCCGACATCCCCGCGCCACGTCGTGCCAAGATGGTTGTGATCTGAGCGCGCTACCAAGCTCGAGCTGCCGTTGGCACTAAAGTTGACGCTAAAGGTTGTGCCTGAACGCGACAACCCTGAACCAGCACTGTAGGTCGTATCATTGTCAGCCGCTGGTGTCCAGGCTGTCCCGTTCCACTTCAAGACCTGGCCGCTGGTTGGGGCAGTCTCAGCAATGGGTTGCTCGCGCAGGGCATTCGTGCTTTCGCTCGTAACACTATTCTCGCTGTTGACGCTATTCTGGCTGTTCACACTATTCTGGCTGTTCACACTATTCTGACTGTTCACACTATTCTGGCTAAAGATCGCCATCGGCACGCTGGTAAGCTCCTGGCGAGGCGAAAGAATCGTGAACTCACCGGTAGAACCACCCTGACGCACCGCAATTTCGAGAAACCGTGCGTCGCCATCAAAGATATCTCCGAAATCAAGGGCTACCACAAAGAGCCCACGGTTGACCGTGACATCCTCGCGCAACAGACTCGCACCAACCTGCGAACCACCGGTGGCGGCAGTGTAGAGAATGAAGCGCAGATCGAAGCTTCCGCTGGCCGGTGCTCCGTCAGTCGTCAGCACACCCTGGTAGTTGAAGCTCGTACTGGCGCTCAAGGTTCCCTGCGCTTCGGCTGGATAGCGCGTAGTCGCAACGAGCACGACGACGATAAAGACAAGCACGGCCGTGAATAACGTACGCATAACAGTCACCCTTTGTCACAAAGCTTATGTCAACGACTTACCAGCGGGAGAAACACACAATGGCCCGTACACGGCGTCTCCGGTGCGGCAGTCACGAGGCCCGGAGTGTAATACTGGCCTTTGTTGGCGGCAACGGTGATTTTGCCGGCCTTGTCAACAATCTGAACAAGATAACGTGAGTTCGTATCACCAGTGAACGAGCCAACCCATTTTTGTGAGCGTGGATCATAGGCGAGATCCATTGATTGCAGTTGGCGTGCGGTCTGGTTGATGTCTTGAATATAGGACAGCACGACTCGCTCGATCCCGGCAACCTCAACGGTACCGACTTTGATCTCGACCTGAGTAGTGCCAACACGGGTAATACCATCAATGACGGTCGTTTCGCGTGAAAACTGTTCGTCCGAAAGACTGTAGTAGATTTCGGCGTTGACCTCATTGAGCAGGCGCAAGGCCCCCAGATCCGCATCATACTGACCAAGTTGCGTCACCAGGCTCGACGTCTCATTATGGCGCTGGATTGAGACTGGGACAAGCGGCAAAAGCCCGCGGGCCTGGGCAAGTTCGCCAGGTTCATCATCGGGTTGGTATTCGTTAAAGGGGGCGGCAATGAGCGGATCGAACGGCTCGGCTTCCTGATAGGTTGCCTCGAGCAACAATACACCACGCGCCTCCAGATTGGGGGCGGTCACATTGCCAAAGTGCAACGGCTGCACCGGCAATCCCGGCACCGTCTGCACCGAACCATTCAACGCATAGTAACCGCCATCATCGGTCTCGGACAGCGCAAGATTCTCGGCATTGCGAAAGTCAATCGTCACCGAGCCGGTCAAGACTGAACCATTGCTCACCAGGGCAGCGCCGCCACCCGGCAAGATGGGGGTAAAGCCGACTCCAGGGAACTCATTGCCCGGGCCAGAGAGGACGGCGCCAGTCTCGAGTTCATACATCGGCAAGCCATAAAAAACGAGTTGCTGCATTACCTTCTCGTCATAACTAGAGAAAGATTGGCCCTGCTGAAAATAGAGGCTTTTTGCCGTCGCGAGCGCCTTGCCCATGCTCGCCCGCGTCCCTTTGAGCAATTCTTGCGTATAGAGCCGGATCATGCGTTCTGAGAGGCCGATGGCACTGCGCATCCCCCAACCATAGCCGGTATTGCCGATATAGTTGGCCCCGCGGCCAACAAACGCCTGCGGGAGATCAAGCGGGTTCGTTTCATTCACAGGGGGCAGATTGAGCCCGGCATGGCAGGCCGGCGAATAGATCAGGCCCCCGCGTAAATCGGCGGTACCCTCGGCGATATCAATGGCGCGCAACGCATTGCCTACTGGTACCCCGTGGGCATAGTGCGTTCCGTGACCATTGAAGATTTGGATATTAAACGGCGAAGTGGTGCGTGGTTGCAACGCACGTAGTTGATCGCCCGTCCAGGCATCGCCGATCAGCGTGCAATCAATGCGGGGAATGCCCAGATCGGCCCGCCAGTCGTCACAATCGGCTGACGCAAGATCCTGCACAAAGTCGTAGCCGGTGATCAAGGTATTGCTCACCGTGGTGCGCTGGCGTTCGAGGAAGGCGTCAAGCTGCGCAAGGATCTCGGTGGGCGTTTCGATCAGGCGACCCGTCGCAAGATCGGGGATAAAGAGCTCGCGCCCATTGGCCTCGGCTGGCTCGCGATCCGAGAAATAGTCATCAGTGAAATAGTGGTTGTCTTTGATCGCAACCCCAGCAGGATGGTTCGTACTGACATGCGCATAGGTTCGTTCGGGCGAACGCGGGGTCGTATCGAAGATCCGGCGCATCGGAAGCGCCCGATCATCGCCGACCAGCACCAGATATTCAAGCCCACTTCGCTGCTGCTGATAGGTGAGCACAACTGTACGAATCGCGGCTGTCACCTGATTGGCCTTTTCGACATTGCCAAGATCGGCAGTCCAGGCTGCATAGGCAGCCTGAACCTGGGCATTAGCGTCAAGCAAGACAATCTCCCCGCTCACCTGCGGATGCTGCGCCAATGCCTGAAGGCGCGTCAAAACCTCAGTGGCCTCGGCGACACTATAAATCTGGCCAAAGCGCGTCTGATTGAAGAGAATCAACGTCCGTACCTCGGTCTGTCCTGGAGACGGGGTGGTACCCTGGGTTGGGCCAGGGGAAGGCGTCGGCGGCGGTGTCGCTGTCCCTTCGCGGACACGCAGCGAATATTCGGTGCCGATGCCCTGGTAGCTCGGATTATACTGGCGAACGCGCACAAAATAGGTACCGGCACGAGCCTCGGTCAGGCTCACCTGCGAACTGGTACCAGGGGTAAAATCGTCATTGAGTGCAAGCAAGACCTGGTTGGCATCGTACAACTCAACGACCGTATCGGCTTCGGCGCCGAGCGCGATGGCATCCACCAGATAATTTTTGCCCGCTTCGGCGACAAAGGCGATCCAGTCTTCGTCACCTGCCGGACAGAAGTTGCGGTTTGTTGCAGCACTTCCAACGACAACGACTCGCGCACTATTACGGCTATTATCATCCTCAAAGGCATCGGGCTGGCAGATGCGTTGGGATACCTTGAGATCATAGCTCGTCAGATCGCCAGCAACGGTTGGCGAGAAATCCTTGATCTGCAACAGATAGCTGCCATTGACCGGCGGTTCAAAGCTCAGGCGCGAGGCTTTGCCGGTACCGCCATCATCATCACAGGCGATCTGTTCACCGGTGCTGGTATGCAGACACATCACGGTATCAGCTGCTTCACCCAGATTCAGCGTCTCGATGGTATAGGTCGTTCCGGCATTGGCCGTAAAACTGACCCAATCAACGTCGCCTTCAGGGCAAAAATTGCGCGTCTGGGTCGTTCCATCAGCCGCAATTGAACCTGCTTGTTCAAGCGTATCGTCATCTTCAAAGCTATCCGGCGTACACCCCGAGACACTTAGACGCTCGGCGCGTAGAGTATATTCGGTGCCACTGCCGGCAACCTCAGGCTCAACCTGGGCCGCTTTGAGATAGACATGGCCGGTCTCTGCCGCAATAAACTCGATGGTGGCCCCACTTGCCGCACTGGTTGGGGCGTCGAGTGTACGATAGAGCTCAAGGGTTGCGTTTGCCCGTGGCCCGACATTCGTCGCCACGACACGATAATTTGCCCCTGCCTCGACCGCCAGACGTACCCAGTCATGATCGGCAGGCTTGCAAAAGCTGTGGGTTTGCACGGTCTCAAGCGGCAAATCGCCAGCGGTAGCGGCACTATTATTTGGCTCGAAATAACTCGGGCAGGCGCTATCGTTGGTTACCTGAAGCGTGTAGGTATGATCAGGTCCAGCGTCAGTCTTGTTATTGAAAATCCGTAGAAAGATCGGGCCATCGGCAGGGGCAGTGAATTCGGTAATGACTTTGTTACTAAAACTCGGCGCTCCTGTGCAGGTACTGTAGAGTTCAATAATTGGATCAGCATCAACCCCGGTTGGACTCGCTTCGACCGCATAGGTGACCCCGCCGACTGCATTGAAGGTCACCCAATCGACATCACGTTCGCGCCCCGGATTTGGAAAGAAATTGCGACTCTGCGGCGTTCCATCCGTTGGAATAGGCTTGGCCTGAACACACGTATCGTCATCTTCAAAGGCATCAACTCCGCTCGGCACACGCGGAAAGAGATTATTTTCTTCGTCTAACTCGGCAATGAAATTTTCCCATGGCGGATCAACCCAGGCATAGACCGTCGGCGGCGTGCGGGTAAATTGCTGGTTAAACCGGGTAAAGCTAAACGTCCCCCCGGGGGGCAACATCAGCGCATAGCCGGCAAACGTCGTATACTCAGTCTGCTCATTTGGCGGTTCATCGGTCGGTTCAACATAGAGATAGATATTGAACCGGCCCGACGTTGCGGCGGTACCCTGATTTTTGACGACGACTTCGATATCAGCAGTGCCACCCACCCCAGGTTCAGGCGGCGTCAGATTAATCGCCGTAATCACCAGATCCGGCAACGTCGTATTCGCCACCCCACGCGATGCAGCGATGGGCGTTCCGATGGTGGCAGGAGAAAGGGGCGCTCGTATGCCGGAGGCCATGGCGAAGGCATGGTCTGTTGGTTGAGTCCCGCTACGACTCGGTGCCGCCCCGAGCGACGTACCCAGACTTGCCAGCAAAGCAATCAGGCCCACCATCGTCATCCCAAGCGCATACGAGGCAACTCTTGTCATGATCTTTTTTCTCCTGCGCTAGGCTGGCGGGGTTTCTTGGTGCTTTGCTGGTCGAGAACCCCAGCGTAGCTGGGGTTCTCGACCAGCAAAGCGAAAATCCCTGGGGGCCTGCGGCCCCCTTGCATCACGGATTATTATAGACCCCGGCAAACCAGACATCGGCACTCGTCCAGCCGTTATTGTTGCCATACCAGCCGTTGTTGACATAGAAGCTACGCTGATAGCTCGTATTGCAGATAAAGAGGAAGCATGAACGCTTGCTCCGTTGGGCGTAGCCATAGGCGACCGGGTAGTGTTGCAACCAGCCGGTACCAACCACGGCTGGCGCACGCCGGTTGACGATCTGATCGCGGGCAAGATTGCGGTTGCGGTCACATGCCCCAAACCAGCAAAGACCGGTCGGATCGTAGCGGGTATTCATCCGCCACGCGGCGCTTGCCCGTGGCTGTACATACTTGGATGCATCAATCATCCGCCACGGCCAGGTCGCCCCACTGCCGGCGATGCAGAAGGTGCCAATATGCCCACGGATCTCGCTTGTCATATTGCGCACGCCGGTATCCTGGCTCTTTGGCGCAACGACATTGCTGCCGAGGCCGCCATTTTCGCGGTAGAGCCCCCAGTGATTGCGCCAGCGCGGGTGATTCTCGGATGCACGTCGGTCAACCCAGGCAAAGAGGATCGACCAGGCCGTTGCGCCACAGCCGCTGGCACAACCGCCCGTGGTAAACTGGCCGTAGCGAATGCCGCCCGTATTGCCGTCGGCCCACCAGTATTGCCACGGCCCCCACGAGTTGAGCGTTGCCCCCGCCCGGCTTACCGCAACCTCAGCCGTGCCACTGCCACCCCGATTGACGACGGGCAGATAGACCGCATTGGCACCAGTGAGGCCAAGCGCTTGACTGTTGGCAATCGCATACTTGACTGTCTCGGTGACCCCGCTTCCATAGGTGATTTCAACATTGATCGGCAACAGCGTTGCGGTATCTTCGGGTTCATCAAGTACCACCAACCGGACACCACGCAACTGTGTCTCCGCAGTCAATTGTTCCTGCTGGAGATACTGCGCTGTGGTTCCGTCGCCCGTCACACTGATCGCGGTAATCGGCTGATTCGGCAGCCCAAAGACCTCACGGAGATCCCCGCGGATCAGTGTTTCACCGTTGGTGCGCAGGTTCTGATCCAGTGTCCAGGTCTCTTCGACCCGTTGCGTCTGGGCGGCAAGCAACGGTGCGTAGGCTGACTCATACTCCTTCTTCAAGGCTTCCCACGAAGGCCATTCTTCCTGTTCGCTCAGTGGCAACTCTTCGGGGCCTTCACGCTCGACATTGCCCTCTGAGTCGACGCCTTCGGTCACCAGTTCGGCTTCTTCCTGCGGCAGATCATTCAGACCCGGAATGCGTTGCGGCAGATCGCCAAGATTCACGACATCATCCACTGCAACCGTGATGCCCAGTGGCGTGAATGCTTCATACTCCGAGACATACGAGAGTGCATCGAGCTTGTAAAACTCGGTCAACTTCGCCCCAAGCGGCGCAATTTCAGCCAGTTCCTGGGTCGGCGACATACCCGAAACGTCCCAGTGCGACACAGGATAGTCATGCTCGCCAGCGGCAAGCTGAATAAAGCCGGCTGGCTCATAGCCGTTTGGCCCTGGCTTTTCAACACTAAATTCATAATAAGCTGGGGTTTGCAGATCCGGGCGATAGATAATACGCACATCACGGCTCAGGCGAGCCTCGGCCCATTCGGGGGCGAGGTCGCTGCCGCGCAACTCTTCGAGGAACTCAATGGCCCGGCGTTGCACCGCCTCGGGCACCTCTTGACTCTGGGTGAGATTTGGGCGATGCGGGGCGGCGGGGGCCAGACTGACAGCAAAACTCGCCTCGTTCGCGACGGCACGCCCATTGCGCTCGGCCAGCAAAAAGAGCGGCCCATCACGCAGCGCGGTAAACTCAAGCGTGCCATCAGTCAGCGCAAATGTCGCACCGCCACGGCTACAATGGTCATAGAGACTCAACTGCAGCGCGGCAGCCTCACTCACCTCGAGCCGATAACGCTGATCCTGTTTGACCATCAAACGAACCCAGGCTGACCCTGAGGACGTTTGGGCGAAAGACTGCGCGAACTCGGTGCCCGCTTCGACCACGGGAACCTGGGCACAATTGGCAAGACTCGCCTGACGTGACGCTGCGGCCAAGAGCGAGGGCAAGGCCAACGCCCCTCCAAGCAGCACCACAACGAGCCATAACCCAATCAAACGACCCGACGTACGACCAGAGAACCGACGGGGTTGCTCCCTTCCCATGTTGACCAATTCCTTTGTGCTGGACTCATCAGGGCCTCAAAACTGGCGTGTGGGGCAACTGCAAGCCAATGCAGGGGGCACCTGGGCAAAGGGGAAGTGGCAGAAGGCGCTACAGTTGCACCTCAACCTGGGAGGCTCGATGAGCATATAAGCGTCCAAAACACGAACAAGGAGCGAGATTGACGCATTGTTTTGTTGGGATTGACCCCATCATAGCGCATCAACGCTGAGTTTGTGGAGGGAACAAACAGGGAAGTTTGGCGGATCATTGGGGGAGCAAAACCGGAAGATCGAGCGCAACAAACTGGCAGCCGTGGCCGCGGAGAATCTGGATACAGCCCTGGTCTTCGCCCAGCGCCTCGCGCAGACTCCGCAACGCGGTACGCAGACTCTCAAGGCTCGCTGCGTCGTGGCGCGCCCAAAGCGCTTCGGTCAATTCTTCACGCGAGACGATGCGCTGGCGATGCTCGACCAGATAGCTCAAGAGTTGAAACTGTTGCGGTGGCAAGGGCAACGGCTCACCGCGCAACAGGGCCGTTTTGAGTGACGGCACAATTGTCACCGGCGGCACCTGGATCAAGCCGGGCAGGGCTTGTTCAGCCACAAAACGGCGAAAGGCCGGCGAAAACAGGGTTGGCTGCCCATTGGCATCACGGGTCACAAAACCATTCTCTTCGAGGCGACGCACCGCAGCCGGATGCCCGGGAGCAAGCAGCGCAAAGAGCGCCAGCATCTGCTTGCTCTCAGGGTTCAACCGATGCCACATGGCGCTCGAATGCGCGGCTGCTTCGCTCAGAAATGCATGCTCAAGTGTTGCCGCATCATAGGGGCGCTGCAACTCACCGATCTTCAGCAACTCGATCGCATGGTAACCGGCGATCTGGAGAAAGAGAGGATGGCAACCGGCGAGTTCCAGCAAGACAGCAAGCAAGTGTTGATCAAGCACAAAACCACTCTGTGCCGACAAATCCTGCAACAGCAGCCGACTCGCTTCAACCGAGAGCAACCCAAGGCGAATAACGGCAAAATCATTGAGCAACGCAACGTTCCACGCCTCAAGATGCGCATAGTTGAGGTCAAGCAAGGGGCACGACGAAGCAAGCACATAGGCAACCCGATGCGTCGTAGACAGTGCCCGCAGACTCGTGTAGAAGATCTGATCAAGCTGCGTATTCGCAAGCAAACTCTCGAACTCGTCGAGCAAAAAAATCAATGTGTAGCCGTTGTTGCTGGCGCGTTCAATGGCTGCTTCGAACTGGGCGAATGTTGCGCCTTCGATGCCATCCGCACGACACCCCGACGCAGCAGCCCCCGATACTTCGCCGATCGCGGCAAGTAGCCGCCCATAGATCATCTCAGGGTTCGCCTGAACGAGACTCTGGCAGTCGAGGTAGACGCAACGGAGCAGGCTGACCTCACGCCCGATCTGGGCATGCAACGCTGGATCGCCAAGTTGCAGCAGCAGTGAGGTCTTGCCAATGCGCCGCGGGCCAATCAGCGCCACACTCTGCCCAGAGGCAAGAAACGCGAGGGCACGCTCGAGCAGCGGCTGGCGCCCATAGAGGTAGCGCCGATCACGGATCGGGCCACGGTAAAAGAAATGATTTTGCATCACCCACCCTGCTACAGCGCGATGTCACGCGCAAGTAACTCTTCTTCGGTCTCGCGGCGCTGGATCAGCCGAGCCGAGCCGCCTGCTAGCAAAAGCACAGCGGGGCGTGGAACAAGGTTGTAGGTGCTCGCCATGCTCAACGTATACGCACCTGCGGTGGCGACCGCTACGATGTCACCAGGTGCACCGGATGGCAGGGCTATCTCACGCAGCAGAATATCACCAGATTCACAGTACCGGCCTGCGACCGCCACGACCGTATCCGCTGGCTCGGCGGCACGATTGGCTAGCAGCGCACTATACCGCGCCCCATAGAGCGCCGGGCGCAGATTGTCGGCCATACCGCCGTCAACGTGTAGGTAGAGCAGCCGTCCATCGGGCGCATATTTGCGTCCGATGATCCGATAGAGCGCAACGCCCGCCCGCGCAATAATGGAGCGTCCCGGCTCGATCGTCAGCCTAGGCAAGGGGAAGTTCGCCCGCGTACACGCCTCAGTCAGGGTCGCGGCAAGCGTCGTCGCGTAGCCACAAATATCAGTCGGTGGTTGCTCGGTCGTATACGGAACCCCCAGACCACCACCCGGGCTCAATTCGGTCACAATATGGCCGTACTGGTCACGCACATGCACCGCCGCTTCAACCAGTACCTGCAGCGTCGCCTGCAACTGATCAAGCCGAAAGAGTTGCGAGCCAATATGGGCATGCAGGCCCAACAAGTGGAGTCCAGGTGCCGTCAGGATCTGGGCCACAGCTGCATCAAGTGCGGCAAGGGGCAGGCCAAACTTCGCATCACTGCTGCCGGTGGCAATATGGGCATGCGTCTGTGCGGCAATATCCGGGGCGAGACGCAACAAAACGCCCTGCGGTTGTGGGCGGTGTGCTGTCAGTGCGCACAGGTGGGCAAGCTCATCAAGATTATCCACCACAATCGCGCCAACGTCCCATGCCAGCGCCCGCTCAAGCTCGAACGCACTCTTGGCATTGCCATGCAGATGGACGTGCTCCATCGGCACCCCGGCCCGCTGGGCCACGCGCAACTCAGTCGCCGACACCACATCCAACCCGAGGCCTTCCTCGGCAACGATCTGGGCGAGCGCGGTATTAAGCAACGCCTTGCTTGCATAGTGGACGCGATGCTGCGCCGGGTAGACTTCGGCAAATGCCGCCCGATAGGTGCGCATCGCGCTGCGCAGCGTCACCTCATCAAAGACATAGAGCGGCGTCCCATGCTGCTCGGTCAGTGCAACCAGATCGCATCCCCCAAGCGTGAGCCGCCCATCACACACCGCAACCGTCTCGGGCCACACATACATCAGTGCTGCTCCTCAATAAGCCGATCACTTCGACGACCCTGTGCGCCGGTGCGGGGAGCCAGCATGCTGGCACCGCGCACGACGCACAAACGGATCACCCTTCAAGCAGTAACGCTTCAGGATCTTCCATCAACTCTTTGAGCCGCACCAGGAAGCGCACTGCCGTACTCCCATCAATCAGGCGATGGTCATAACTGAGCGCCAGATACATCATCGGGCGGATCACAATCTGACCATCACGCACAATCGGGCGCTCTTCGATCTTGTGGAGACCGAGGATGCCAACTTGCGGCGCATTGAGGATGGGCGTGGACATCAACGAGCCATAGACACCGCCATTCGTAATCGTAAAGGTGCCCCCCATCAATTCAGCGAGGCTGAGGGTACCGTTGCGGGCTTTGCCCGCTAGCAAGCCGATCTCCTGCTCGATCTGCGCAAAGCTCTTGCGGTCAGCATCGCGCACCACCGGCACCACCAGGCCCTCTTCAACGCCAACCGCCATCCCGATATCGTAGTAGTGCTTAATCACCACTTCTTCGCCCTGAATTTCGGCATTGACCGTCGGGAAGGCCTTGAGTGCCCCGACTGCGGCTTTGGTAAAGAACGACATAAAACCGAGGTTAACCCCGTGACGCTCTTTGAAACCGTCCTTATGGCGCTTGCGCAATTCCATCACGCTGCTCATATCAACCTCATTAAAGGTTGTGAGCATAGCGGCGGTCTGCTGAGCTTCGACCAGACGACGGGCGATCGTCTGGCGGCGACGCGTCAGGCGTTGCCGTTCCTCACGGCGACCATCGCCCCCCGCAGCTACCACTGGGGCCGGCGTTGGTGCATACTCGATAGGCGTTGGGGCCGGGGCAGGAATGGGACGAACCGGTGCTGCCGGTGCCGCTCGTGGGGGATCAACTGGTTGGGGACGCGCAGGTGCCGCAGGTACCGCAGGTACCGCAACGGCACTGGTCGCAGGAGCCTCCACGCTCCGCAGCACATCCTCTTTCGTAATGCGCCCATCAGGGCCAGTTCCGCTGAGGGTACGCAGATCAATGCCATGCTGCGCGGCCACTTTCTGGGCCGTCGGGGTAGCGACGACGCCACCGGGTAGACTCACCGCTTCCTCTTGCGTGGTATGGGCACCATTCTCACTCCGGACTGCGGTGGCAGTCGGTGGCGGAACCACGACGGTCACCGCCGAACCGGGAACAATCGTCGTCAACACATCACCAATGCCGACCGTCGCCCCCTCTTGCACCAGCAGCGCACCGATTACCCCAGCATGGTCAGCTGCAACCTCAAGATTGACCTTATCGGTTTCAAGTTCAACGACTGGCTCACCAGCGGCAACCGCCTCACCCGCTTGCTTCAACCAGCGCGCCACAATCGCTTCCACAATCGACTCACCGAGCGCTGGAACTTTGATCTCATATGCCATATGCTTGCTCCGCAAAGTCACTCACAAAACACCCCCAGGCTTACCGTACGGTACTAACCACAACCCCGGCGACGGCTTCACGCAAGATGCGCTGCTGCTCGCGGGCATGCAGACTATGCATGCCCTCAGCCGTTGAAGCCGACTCACCCCTCCCGACATAACGGAACGTCAGGCCATCATCAAGGATCGCCTGCAACCGCGGGGCGATATACGACCATGCGCCCATATTTTGTGGCTCTTCCTGCATCCAGATCACCTCGTGCAGATTGGGGTAGCGCTCAAGCGTCGCCCGCAGATCGTGCTCGGGGAACGGATAGAGCATCTCGACACGCACGAGATCAACGCTGCCGCCCGCTCGTTCGAGTTCACCCGAGGCTAGCAGATCAATCGCGACCTTGCCACTACAGAGAATGAGCCTGGTCACATCTTCGGGAGGCGGCGCATCGGCCCCGCGATCGAGCACCGGCTTGAAGGGGCCAGCCGTCAGATCGCTAAGCGACGAATTCGAGCGCGGGTTGCGCAACAGGCTCTTGGGCGTCATCACAATCAGCGGGCGCGGATGCAGCGCCAGCGCCGACGCTTGGTAGCGCAACAAGTGGAAATACTGAGCCGCCGTGGTCGGATTCGCCACCCGGATATTATCGGTGGCGGCGAGTTGCAAAAAGCGTTCGAGGCGCGCCGACGAATGCTCGGGGCCCTGACCCTCGTAGCCATGCGGCAACAAGAGCACCAGGGCGGGATCAACGGCCCACTTCGAGCGCCCCGCGACAATGAACTGATCAATGATCACCTGCGCCCCATTGGCAAAATCGCCAAACTGCGCCTCCCAGAGCACCATCGTGCCGGGAGCGTGGGTGCTATAGCCATATTCAAACGCAAGCACAGCCGCCTCCGAGAGCGGACTATTGTAGAGAGCGAACGCAGCGCGGGCCTGGGGCATATGGTGCAACGGAACAAAGCGTTCGCCCGTCAGCGAATCGTGCAGCACCAGATGGCGCTGGCTAAAAGTACCGCGCTCGCTATCCTGTCCAGTCATACGGATCGGCGTACCGTCAGCCAGAATCGCCGCAAATGCGAGCGCCTCGGCATGCGCCCACTCAATCCCAGCGTGGTCATGGATCGTCTGGCGGCGGCGCTGCAACATCCGTTCCAGCTTGGGGTGCGCAATAAACTCTTCGGGGCGATCAAGCAGCGCCTCATTCAACTCAAGCAACTTCTGCGCCGAGATCGGCTTGGCAAAGATCGTTTCGCGCAAGGGGTTGGCGAGAGGGGCAGGCGGCAACTCCTCGGTCGGTGGCAGGCTGGCCGCGAGGCGCTGACGCTCACGCACCGTATCAAACGCCTGTTGCAGCCGCTGCATGACGCCCTCCACCCGAGCCTGGGCTTCTTCGTGGGTAATCACACCACGGCGCTCTAGCTCGCGTGCCCAGATCTCACGTACCGTCGGATGATTGCGGATCTTCTCATACATCCGGGGTTGGGTAAATTCCGGCTCATCACCCTCGTTGTGGCCCCATCGCCGATAGCCGACCAGGTCAATCAAGATATCCTTCTGGAACTTGTCGCGGTACGCCCAGGCCATGCGAGCGACCGAAATGCACGCCTCGGGGTTATCGGCATTGACATGCACAACCGGCATCTCGAAGCCGCGGGCAAGATCAGAAGCATAGAGCGTTGAGCGTGATTCTTGATAATCGGTGGTAAAACCGATCTGATTATTTAAAATAATATGGATCGTTCCGCCAACGTGATAGCCTTCCAGCCGCGACATATTGAGGGTCTCGGCGACGATCCCCTGCCCGGGGAAGGCCGCATCGCCGTGGATCAAGATGGCGAGTGACTCCTTCTCGTCCTCCTCGGGATAGCCAGGGCGCGTACGTTTCTCCTGGGCAGCGCGGGCACGCCCGACAATCACCGGATTCACATACTCCAGGTGGCTCGGATTGGGCGAGAGGGTAATCGGCATCTCAGAGACACCACTCTCACGATAGGCCTTGCGAGCGCCAAGGTGATATTTGACATCACCCGTCCAACCCAGGTAGGTATCTTTCGTATAATCTGGCGTATGAAATTCACTCAGAATTGACGAGTATGGTTTCCCAAGAATATGGGCAAGCACATTGATCCGCCCACGGTGAGCCATACCGATCACGACCTCACGGGTACCACCAGCAGCGGCATTGCGAATAATCGCATCAATCACGGGCACCAGCATATCGGTGCCCTCGATCGAAAACCGCTTTTGCCCGGGGAAGGTCTTATGCAAAAAGCGCTCGAAGGTCTCGACCTCAGTCAGGCGGTCGAGCAACTCACGCTGGCGATCGGTATCGAGATCAAAGGCAAAGCGGCCACTCTCTGCCGCCTCACGGATCCAGTTCCGCTCTTCCCAGTTCTGGATCTGATCGGTCTCATAGCCAATCGCCCCCGAATAGATCTGGCGCAAACGCTCGACCCCTTCAGCGGCATTGCGAACATGGGTCGCCACAGGCCCACGGATAATATGGGCGGGCAGCATCGCGAGGTCAGCCTGGGTCACCCCGTGCGAGATCAATTCCAACCCAGGATCACCGGGCGGGTCACTCCCCAGCGGATCGATCCGGGCCGCCACGTGACCCAGTTCACGCAAATACCGGATCAGGCGTGCCGCACCAACAATGCGCGTCACATCAAGTCCGGCCCCATGCTCGCTATCGCGCACCTCAACCCCAGGAGGCGTCCACGCCGCAAAAAAATCGCGGGTTGCCGCATCAACCGAGTCAGGATCGGCCTGATAGCGTTCGTACAACTCCATCAAGTAGCCCGCATTGGGGCCATGAAACTGCAGCCATTCGCTCATACGCTTCTCTGTTTCTCACGTTCCACCGCGGTTGCGCTCACCTGGCCTGCCCGTATGCTGATCACTGGCGCGTTTCGGTGGATCTTTCTTGCACAATTCTTGCTGGCTCGTATTGTACCATGAGCCCATAGTGAATGGGTGGAGACGAGGGGCGCTGCCCCTGGTGTCCACCCATTCACTATAGGCTCAGCACTGGGCCACAGACATCATCCGCATAAAGCCTGCGACGCGACAGAAACGCACCCTTACCGCAAGCTCAACGGCAGATAGACCCGGTAGACCTCGGCTTCGAGCGGTGGCACATCACCTACCAGCGCATCCGGCAGAGCATTCACCGGTACGAGCGGGGCAACAGGCAGATCTTTCTCTTGCGCCAGCCCACCACCCAGCGCCTGCACCGACGCCGGAGCACCGCCAAGCGAGGTGCTCAGCCGGTATTCTGCCGCCGTGTAGCCGTAGACCTCGACCTGGTAGATCCCCGCTACGACCTGGCTAGCCGGGATGATCACCTGCTCGTTCGCACTCCCTGGCAGGTTGCTCACCCAGGCCGATTGTTGCGGATCAGATGACCAGACATAGAGATCTGCATCACCCGAGAGGACTTCCAGGTTGACCCGGAACTCCTGGCCTGCCCCGACCTCATAGCGGTAGATGCGCGTCTGGCGTCGCCTGATCTGGTCAGTTGCTGGTTCGTAGGTGATCAGACGACGTGCCTGGCCGATCGAGATGTTATTCGCGCCGTCTCGTGCCCGTACCTGCAGATAGTGCATGCCAGGCAGCGGTGCCAGGGTCCAGCGGTAGCTTTCGGGCGTCTGGTTGTAAGGCAACCACCCTGAACTCGCCATCGGCACCCAACGCTGCGCGCCTTCGTTATAAACATACTCGATCACATGGACTGACCGCACCCCGCTGGCATTTGGAGACGGGTCAAACGCACTGATATCAACGGTAATGCCGCGGGTCACCACAGTCGTCGCAACCCCACCATTGATCGTAATTCCCGTTACCACGGGTGGCGTCTGATCACGGGCGGCCACAGCCACC
This sequence comes from Candidatus Chloroploca asiatica, assembly GCF_002532075.1. GTDB lineage: Bacteria > Chloroflexota > Chloroflexia > Chloroflexales > Chloroflexaceae > Chloroploca > Chloroploca asiatica. Next base: position 87,345 of record NZ_LYXE01000046.1, read on the forward strand.
AGCATCGTCCGACTGATCACATTGTTGGTCGTCGTGCTCTCGGTGAGCGTTCCCTCGGGATCAATGATCGCATAGAGCGTCACGATCCCAGCGCTGGGCAGGGTAATGCTCAGCGGCGTGGTACTCTCGCTGCTCGCCGGTGGATCAAGGAACGGCACCGTCGCGCTGCCCAGCACCGGGCCAGTCACCGAGTCACGGCGGAAGGTGACCGGCACATCAGTCAGGGTCGTCTTGCCCCCACTGCGTTGCACCACCAGACCCACCTCGAAGGGCTCATTGGCTCGTGGCAAGACCGGGTTGATCCACAACTGATCGCTGCTGCTAAAGAGATCGTCGAAGGTTGCATCAGTCGCATCAACCACGGTGAAGGCGTTGGCAAGTTGCGCCTCGCCGCCACCGGGATTCGTCACGACCACGTCGTAGGGTGCCGGCGTAAGACCCGCCGGCACCACCGCGAGCAGCGTCGTACCATCAAGGCGTGTCGTCTCAAGATTGGTACTGCCGAGGCGCACGCCAGCCCCTGCCGCAAAGTTGCGCCCCTGCACCAGCAGCTCGGTCTCAACATCATTCAGCGCCGACGGTGGCAAGACACTTGTCACCGCCGGGGCGGCGGCCAGCACGGTAAAGGCGTTGGGCAAGGTTGCCGTACGCCCGTTGGAGTCCACCACCAGGTCGTACGTACCGGGCGGCACCGTCGCCGGAACCGTTGCCGCAAAACTGGTCGCCCCCTGCGCAGTAACCTCAGTCAACCCGAAGGAGCCTGCCACCCCAACGAGCCGGGCCGCGGGCGGGGGTGTGGTGGCAAAACCAGTGCCCTGCACCGTCACGCGAGTCGTCTGACCGGCGGGGCCTTCGCGTGGCGTCACTGACTGCACCAGATCCTCGCCAGGCCCCTCGGGGAGGGCAACAAAATCCTGGCCAACCAGATCACCGGTCAGGGTTATGATGCGCGTAGCTGGCGTGAAGGTATACCCACTCCGCGCCGGGGTCAAGGTATAGCTACCCGGAGGCACCCCATTCAGCGTATAACGCCCTTCATCATCAGTTATCGTCACATGCGTGCCATTGGCAATGGTCACCCCTGCCAGGCCCACGCCACCAGTGCTCACCCGTCCTTGAACAGTGAAGAGTTGCAGCCCGGTTGCTTCGACACGCACCTGATCAATGACTGGCCCATACGCCGAGGTGAGACTCGTAAACTGCAGGCGGGTCGTTGCGCTGCTGGCCGTGACGGCATAGGCATGCACGACCCAACCCATCGCGGTGCGCGATTGTCCACGGGTATCAAAGGTCAGCGTATCAACAAGCGCACCGCCCCAGTAGACTTCCATCTGCTTGAGCCCGGCCCGATCCGGATTGCCCGACATGGCAAAACTGAGCAAGTAGGTTGTCCCGGGTTGGGTCGCGAGATCCTGATGAACCGATCCGATCCGATCGCCAGCGAGTTCGAGTGACTGCTTGCCATCGGCGGCCTGCCAATACAGCCCCACCAGATCAACATCACCCGCCCCGATAAGCCATTGGCCCATCGTCGCCCCGGCGCTAAAGCGCTGCCAGCGCGCACCCACATCTGGCTCTTCAAAGCTGCCATTCAGAACCAGGTTGCTCGCGCTGACTTCCACTGCCGTAAAGTCCTGATCAGCTAGATTGCTATTGACCGTCACCACACGTGCGGCTGGGGCAAAGCCATACCCACTCCGCGACGGCGTGAGCGTATAGGTTCCCGGTGGCACCCCCGTCAACAGATAGGTGCCATCACTCCCTGTCGTCGCACTCCGCGTCCCATCAGTAATGATCACTTCGGCGAGCCCCGCCCCCGCACTGGTCACTCGCCCCCGCACTGAATAGGTCAACGGAGCACTCGTCGGCGTCGGTGTTGGTGGCACCGTCGTGGTGGTGGTGGTGGTGGTGGTCGTTGGCGTTGGTGGGACGGTCGTGGCGGTTGCCGTTGGCGTCGGTGGCACCGTCGTGGTGGTTGCCGTTGCCGTTGGCAGGACAGTCGTTGAAGTCGGGGTTGGTGTTGGCGTTGCGGTCGGATTCGGCGAACTCTCCATCTGATAGAGTTCCGCACTAGCAAGGCTTGTGTGCAAGGTCTGATAGCCGCCAGTTGCCAATACTGTGCCATTTGATAGCACCACAACCGCATGCGCACTCCGCCCAACATTCAGATCATCGGTACGGATCCATGTGTTGCGTGCAGGATCGTACAACTCGCTCATGGGGCGTGATGTGAGTTGGGCCTTATCGCTGCCGCCATTGACCAGTACCTGACCATTCGGCAGCAGCACCATCATGATTCCCATCGTCACATGCGGCTCTTGCAATGAACCGGTAAAAGTCCAGACACCAGTCGCCGGATCGTAGACCTCTGCACTTACAACATCGAGGGTATTGTAGCCACCGGCCACCAGCACCGTGCCATTCGATAGCAATACAGCCTGATGATGGTGACGAGAGGTATTCAGACTACCCGTATCACTCCATTGCCCGGTCGCCGGATTATAGATCTCCGTGCTTGCCGTTGTTGGATAAGAACCCCCGCCAAACTGTGAGCCACCGGCGACCAGCACCGTGCCATTGGGCAAGAGTACTGCCGGATACCGCATCCGGGCAGTCTTCATACTTCCCGTCGTCGTCCACTGTCCAGTCGCTGGATCGTACAACTCGGCGCTGGTGAGATCACCACTACCATACCCACCCGCAACCAGCACGTTGCCATTGGGCAGCAGCGTTGCCGTATGCATTGAACGTCCACGCTGCAAGTTACCGGTTCTACTCCAAGTGCCTGTCGCCGGATCATAGATCTCGGCGCTGGCAAGCCAACCCGCACCTTCACCACCGGCGACCAGCACCTTACCGTTAGGTAACAAAGTTGCCGTGTGAGCCAGACGTGCCTGGTTCAAATTACCCGTAGGCGTCCAGATCCCCGTCGCCGGATCATAGAGTTCGGCACTGGCGAGGCCAGAACCCCACTGCCCTGATGTACCACCCGCCACCAGTACCCTGCCGTCAGCCAGACGGGTAGCAGTGTGCCATGCCCTACTGACCTGCATACTGCCAGTGAGTTGCCACGTACCAGAGCCAGGCGTAGAAGGCGGAGTCGCGGTTGAGCTTGGCGTATTGGTCGGGTTTGCCGTGGGCGGCACGCTCGTAGATGTCGGCGTTGTCGTGGAGGTGGAGGTGGCCGTCGGCGGGACACTCGTTGGCGTCGGGCTTGGGGCCTCACTTGCTGAACCCTCGACGCGCACGTGATCAATCACTGCGCCATGATTACTGGTCAAACCCGTAAATTGGAGTCGGGTCGTCGGTGCGTTAGTCGTGACCGTATACGTATAGATAACCCATCCCATATTAGCGTGTGATTTACCGGTTGTATCAAAGGTCAGGGTGTCAAGCAGTGTCCCACCCCAGTAGACCTCCATCTGCTTAAGCCCGGCACTATCCGGGTTGCCCGACATGGCGAAACGAAGCACATAGGTCGAGCCCGCTTGTGTCACCAGATCCTGGTAGACCGATCCCGTCCCTCCGCCTGCCAGATCAAGTGATTGATTGCCATCGGCGGCCTGCCAGTATGTCCCAACGAGATCAACATCGCCTGCTTCGACTATCCAGGCACCTATCGTTGCCCCAGATGAGAGCGTCTGCCAGCTAGACCCTACATCTGGCTCTTCAAAGCTGCCGTTGGCTACAATTGAACTGCCTGGAGCAGGGGTGGCTGTAGGCGTGCGGGTCGCCGTGGGCGTATTAGTCGGCGTGCGGGTCGCCGTGGGGGTGTTAGTTGCCGTCGGTGCTGGCTGGCCTGTCGGCGTCGCCGTGGGCACGCTGATCGGCGTAGGCGTCGGGCCACCTGTCGCGCTAAAGTCCTGACCACTCAGGTCATCCGTTACGCTGATCGCCCGGGTTGCCGGGGTAAAGTTGTAGCCGGCGCGGGCGGGGGTCAGCGTATACGTGCCCGCCGGCACCGCATTCAGCAGGTAGAAACCGGAGGCATCGCTGGTCGTACTGCGGGTGCCGTCCGAGATGGTTACGCCCGCCAGACCAATGCCGTCCAAGGTCACCCGCCCACCAACGGTATAGCGTCGTTCGACGCCAGCGGGCGGCGCACCGAGCCACGGGCTAAAGACAACCCGGTCACTCACGCGGCTTCCCTGACCAGCGGCGTTGAGCGTAGGGTGGTACGGCCCCGAAGCCGCGCCCCACCAGTTGTTCGCCGCCTGCACTATCACGGTCGTACTGCTATTGTTGACCCCGTAACTGCTGTTGTCAGCCAGCGAACTGTTGGTAATCGTCACCACAGGCGAGCCACTGACGGCAACCCCCGTGCTGTTGCCGCTGATCAAGCTATTTTCGATCAGCAACTGGCCCCCGGTGGCCTGCGCCCCAGTGCTGCTATCGATGAGGGCACTGTTGCGCACGGTGACGGTGCCACCGTTGTTGTAGATGCTGCTGCCCCCCGTCCAGCCAATCGTGCTCTGCTCCACCAGCAGGTCACTGGTCAAGACCTCCAGGCTGCGTCCGTAGGAACTCCCGCCATAGCGCACTTCCACATGGCGCAAGCGGCTCCCCTGGCTTTGCGCGGTGAAGCGGATGCGTTGCCAACTCCCCGGCGCCGGACTGCTCTGGTCGCCATCCC
>NZ_LYXE01000047.1 GCF_002532075.1 Candidatus Chloroploca asiatica
TGAGCAATTCCTGGAGCGTGTCGAACCAGCCCGCCAGCCAGGTCTGGCAGAGGAACGGTCGTTGCCCGGGATACGCCACCAGGTGGATGTCGCGCAGAAAGAGCAAGAACATGCGCCGGTCGAACTCGTCGACCGGTTGATGGCGGATGACGAACTGGTCGCCGAGCATGACCTCGTAGGTGCCGTCATCGCGCACCCGTCCGCTGGCCGTCGGTTTGGGCGGGCGAGGCGTCGCGGCCGCCCCGAGCAGGGAGCCACCGGTCAGGCCAAGCATCTGGCCGAGCAGGTGCCCACCGAGGCCGAGCAGCAGGGCCAGGTGGAGGTCGGCCAGGGTCTGGCGCAGCCAGCGGCCGCTGGGGTGCTGCGCCCACTGCGGCCAGACGAGCACCGTGAGCGTGAGCAGCCAGCGCACGAGCGGCAGGCTGGCCAGCCCGAGCAGGGCGGTGGGGGGGCGCGTGCCAAGGAGGAGCAGGAGCAGCAGGCTCGTTTGGCAGAGTACCGGGGGCAGGGTGCGGCGGAGAACCGCCCCGGCGCCGCGGAGCGTCGGGGCGACGGGATGGAAATGGCGGCGGCGGCAGCGGATCCGGCGCACCGAGCACGCCACGGCGAGCGGCACGGCGAGCCGTTCGGCTCCGTACCCGGTGCTTGTCACGAGCAGGAGGGGCAGCAGGGCCAGCGCCAGCAGGCGGACGATCCGCCGCTGCTGCCGTCGGGTCAGGGGGTCGAAGATGGTATGATACATAAACGCCAGCCTTTCGGGTGGGCATACGTGGTCGTGTCAGGTAACACTCCATGTACACCCTTCCGTGAAGGTTGGCAAGTTTATACCCAAGCAGAAACGGCGGTCAGGCCGGAATAACGAAGCGCCCTGGTAACGGGGCGCGTCCTGATGCCACTGCGTAGTCCCTAATGTGTATCGGTCTCCACGACGAGACCGTTACGACTTGGGGACTACGTCTGCCAGGCCCTCTGGGGGCCAGCCGAGCAACTGCCCCCGACAGAGTTGGGCCATCGGGAGCGTGCGCACGTCGTA
>NZ_LYXE01000048.1 GCF_002532075.1 Candidatus Chloroploca asiatica
CGTGATTATGGTTTGCCCGAGACGCCGATGATGCGCAAATGGCGCGAGCAGGGGCTTGCGCAGGGGCTTGCGCAGGGCCGGGAAGAGGGGCGTGAAGAGGGGCGTGAAGAGGGGCGTGAAGAGGGGCGTGAAGAGGGGCGTGAAGAGGGTCAGTTGGCCGTACTGGTGCGCCAGTTGCAGCGGCGCTGTGGCCCGCTGCCCGCTGCGCTGCTGGTGCAGGTGCAGCACCTTGACCCAGCACAACGGCTGGATCTGGCAGAGGCGGTCTTTGATTTCACCAGGGTGGCCGATCTCGAAGCGTGGTTGGCGCAGGTGGGGTAGGGGTTGAGGTTTCAGGATGTTGATGGGTCGCGCTTATTGCTCTCTCGCTGGCATGCGCGGTGGGGCGGTTTCCCACATCAGCGCAATCTCTTCGGGGGTCAGGCCGTAGGCGGTGTTGACAAGCGTGGCGAGACGGTGTTCGAGTTGCCGGGCGTTGGCGCGGTTTTGCTGCACCGGTGGGGCTTGTTCGTGGTAGCCGTTGCGTAGGGCGCGTAAGCCTGATGGTGAGAGTTTGCCCGCCGCTTTGGGGCGACGCTTTTTGACTTCTTCAATAAATTCAGTTTCGCTCAGGATGGCAAAATCGGTCAGTTTTTGGCCTGGATTTTCCAGATCGAATTCGCTGCGTAGCCAGTCAAGGGTGTCTCGGCGCGCCGCTTGTTCGCGCTGCGTGATGGCGATCAGTTGCGCCACCGCTGGCTCGACCGCTTCGCGGATGGCGTCGGTCGCTGGTGCGATGGGAAGTTTTTCGATCAAAAAGCCAGCCGGGTTGAGCGCTTCGTCTTTCATGTGGGGAAGGTAGCGCCAGTTGTGCCACCACATCAGGGGTGAGTTTAGTACGGCAAGGAGATAAGAGTCCGCATTTGGAATTAAAAATACCTTGTTGTTTGAAAAATAGCCAGTAAAATCAATACTATAAACAGAATGAAATTGAATTTCTTGATATAATATCTTTGGGTGTTCAAAAAAGCCCCAGTAATCAACAGAATCTTGAATTTCATACCATTGATAGTTTCCGGGCTTGCGGCCTGCCCAGGTTTTTCCTGTCCAATCTTTTGGGCGTGGCTCTAGTTGTTCACGGAAGCGGAGGAGGTGATTTTTGACGCTTGGATATGCGTCGATCTCAATGCCACGCCGAGTGAAGATCATCCATAGCCCGGCCCAGGCCGGGGTCCAGCGTTTGATGTCTTGCCCGCGCAGGTAGGGTTTGATGATCGCGGCACACTGGGGATCTTCGTGGATCAGGCGGTCTCTGGTGGGGGTGTCGATCAGAAATGCTTCGTTGAAGCCGGTCAGGACACCACGGTATGGTTTGACTCCGGCATACTCTGTCAGGGTTGGGCCGGCCTGGCGGATCTTTTCCATCAGATCGTCAGTGCTACTCGCCTCTAGGCTCCAGGCGTTGCGCCCGAGGCGGCGCTGCGGGACGTTGTGGCTGTAACGGGTGACAAAGCTGTCGAGGTTGATCACGCCGAGGGCTTCGCGTGGGAAGTTGCTTACCTGTACCTCGTGATCTTCGCTGACGGTGCCCTCGGCGGGGCGTTCGACAACGATGATGACAGGGAAGACATCGGCATCGGCGAAGATCGGGGCGTGACCAAAGTCGATGATGCGTTCGAGGCGCGCCTGGGCGGCGAAGTAGGCCCGTAGCCCTTCGCCATAGCCTGAGCGGAGCCATTTGTTGGTGACGATGTAGCTCATCCGCCCGCCTTCGCGTAAGAGCCGGAGCCCTTGTTGGTAGAAGTAGACGTAGAGATCCGATAGAGCACAATCAGGCTATTGCTGTAGACCGCGTGGAGCGTAGCGGGGGTCGGGGTCAACGCATTGCGCGGATAGTCGAGCAAGCCCTGGGCGAGATGGCGGAGGGCATCAAAGACCTGGAGCTTGAGGCTATCGCTGACCCCGCGGGCATAATCGCTGCTCTCGCGCAGCATCGCGGTGAGCGTCAGCGCCTCGGCGGTTGACGGCGCAAACGCGGCGGGGCGAAAGAACGCATAAAAATAGAGGAACGCATCAAGCTCATTGGCCTCGACCAGCGCAGGCAGATCGACCTCATAATAACGATCTTGCTTTTCGACCGTATCCTGATGATAGAGACGCCAGTGGCGGCCATTGGTCAGCATGCCCCAGGGCACCCTGGTATGGCGCATATAGAACGCAATCTGATCGGCAGGCACCCTGGTGAGCTCATCGCTCTCACCGCTACTCGACACATCAAGCTTGCGCTCCCAATATTTGGCATCGCCCACGGCAAACGCCGCCGCAAGATCGGCGTCGGTGAGCACGCGGCCCTTATTGGCGACGAGCGCCGCGTGGTCGCGGTAGAAAACATAATCAGGCTTGCGCGTCCCTTTGGGCGTCTTGAGGGCAGCCTGCACCTCGAAGGCATGGCCAAGCGCGAGCAACACCGGGCGCACCAGTTCGTGCTCGGTCTGGGCCTCATTTGGCGCAGGCGAAAACGCCGCGAGGATCGCCCGCACCTGGGCGAAGACCGGGGCCGCCTCGTCGCGCAGGGCGAGCCAAGCGTCACGCTGAGGCAGCGTCACATCGAGGTAACGGTCGGCGAACAACTGGCGATTCTGGTGGCGCTGCACCAGCACCAGCGGAAGTTGCGAGGCTGCCATGCAAGAATTCAGGGGTGAAAAGTGATGGGCGTTTGATTGGTACACCGGAAGGTATGATACCACGCGATGGGGCAGGATGCAAAGGGGTGAAGGGGACTCACGCGAAGGCGCGAAGACGCGAAGGGGGCACGGGCAAGCCGTGCCCGTACGGGCACGGCGGGGGCACGGCGGGGATCGGGGATCGGGGCTTTTGGGATACCGCTCGCTGCGCGGCGGGGTGACACGGAGGAGGCCTTGGGGTGGCAAGGACGCACGGCGGGGAGGGCAACGCCAGCCATGTCATTCCGAACGGAGTGAGGAATCTTCGCTGCGGCGCATAGAAGACCCCTCGCTGCGCTCGGGGTGACAAGGAGGGCGCTCGGGGTGACAAGGAGGGCGCGGCGGGGATCGGGGATCGGGGATCAGGGGGGCACGGCGGCGGCGGGGCACGGGCAAGCCGTGCCCGTACATGTGCCGCATGCGTGTAGGGGCACGGCTTGCCCGTGCCCGTACGGGGGCGGGGCGGGGGCACGGCGGGTGGGGCACGGTGCCGCCGTGCCCCTAGCCAGACGCCTGTGTTTGCCCTGATCAGTGTGTTATACTGGCTGGGGAGCTTAGCTATGCATTCGGTGCTATCCAGAGGGAAGTATGGCGATCACAATAACCCTGCGTCGTGGCGTGGATGATCGTGGCGAGGTGTGCTTGAATGGCGAGGTGCTTGCGTCGTTTGAGCCGGCTGCGCTGCTGGTTGATCAGCCGCTTTTTGCGCGGGGGGGTGTTGCTGCTGATCCTGTTGCCTATGGGCAGCGTTTGATGGCGGCGCTCGGTGGGGAGGAGTTCAAGGCGCGGCTGGCGGCGTTGCCTCGTGCGCCTCATGAGGCGAGTTTGCTTGCGGTGCAGACTGATGAGGCCGAGTTGGCGGCGATCCCGTGGGAGTATCTGCACGATGGCGCTGATTTTGTGATCTTTACGCATTTGTTTGTGCGTGAGGTACCGCATGCGCCGCTGCCTGAGGCCCCTGATGCGCTGCTGCCTTGGCGGATGGTGGTTATGGGTAGCGATCCGCTGGTGCAAGAGGTGCATGATCCGAAAACAGGGTTTGTTGTCGCATATGCCCCGCTCAGGCGGTTGCATGTTGTACGCGAGCTCGATCGGTTGCGCGATGATCTGGTTGGTCAGCAGCCGCCTGCGCCGATCCGGTGGCACCGCATTGCGCCGACCCGCCAGGCGTTGATTGATGATCTGGCGACCGTCGAGCCGCTGTTGTTTCACTATACGGGCCACGGCGATGTTGCGGATGGTGTGCCGGTGCTCTGCTTTGATGATGGCACGGGTTGTATGGATGCGCGCCCGGTGGCTGATCTGGCCGCCGATCTGCGTGGCCTGACCTATTTTGCTTTTCTGAATGCGTGTCGTACGGCTGATAGCCGCGAGCCGGGGGCGAATCTGGCGCTGGCCCTGGTGCGTCACGGTATCCCGGCGGTATTGGGCACGCAGTATAAGGTGCTCGACGACGCTGCGGCCCCGTTTGCCCGTACTTTCTACCGCTTTCTGGCGGCAGGGCAGCATCCGGCGCAGGCGCTCTATCGGGCGCGCTTGCAACTCAAGAACCAGTTTCGTAGTGAGCCGCGTGAGTGGGCGATCCCGGTGCTTTATTTGGCGCAGGGGTATGCTTGGCAGGTGCAACGCCCGGTGCTTGCCGCGCCGTTGCTGCCGATTGAACCACGCGAACCCAGGGTTGAGCAGTTGCGGGCGCCTGAGCATACGTTTGTGGGGCGGGATAAGGAATTGCTTGAGCTGGCGCGGCTCTTTATCAATCATCACGAACGGATTGTGACGGTGCGTGGGGCCGGTGGCATGGGCAAGACCGCCCTGGTGCAGGCCCTGGCCCAGCGGCTCCGGTTCTTTTTTGATCAAGGCATTGTGGCTCTCAGCCTCTTTCTCCCTGGCGAAGCTGCGCCCCTGCGTGCCGCCATCGTGCGCAGGAACCTGGCCGATCGGCTGGGGATCACGCATCCCGCGTTTGATCAGCCTGATGCGGCTGAGGCCCAAGAGCTTGTGCTCGCCGAGGCGCTGCGTGCCAGGCCGCGCTTGTTGCTGATCTGGGATAACTATGAGACCGTGCTGTGGCGGTTGGGGCGTGAAGCGAGCGATGCGAGCAATGCCCCCTTCGACGAAGAGCAGCGGGCCGAGGCGGCAGCGGTGCAGCGTCTGGTAGGGTTGCTAGCCGATAAAGGGGTGCATCTGCTCTTTACGACGCGCCAGTCGCCGGTGGGTCTGCCTGGCGAATATTCCTACCCGCCTGCCGAACGGGGAGCACAGCTTGGGGGCCTGGCCCCGCGTGACAGTGTGCGCCTGTTGCGCGAGCGGGTCGGGCAACGCATTCCTTCAAGCGAGTTTCTGGAACAACTGGCAACTGCCGTAGGCCACAGCCCCCTTGCCCTGAACCTGGCTGCGGCACGCTGGGCCAGAGGGCAGGATGACGCGGCGATCTTTCTGGCAAACCTCCAGGAGGAACTGAGCAAGGCACACGATCCTTCCCCCCAGATGTACCAGCAAGCATCGGTTGAGATCAATGTACGCCTGTCGCTGAACGCACTGCCGGCTGATCTGCGGGCTGATCTGCTGGCGCTGACGATCATTGCCAATCCGGTGATTGTACCGCTGCATGGCGCAGTGATCTGGGGCTTGGAAGATGAGACGACATGGTTTACCGATCAGGCGCATACCCGGCTCGAACTGCTCAACCAGGCCTCGCTCCTCCAGGGCCAGGGGTACGACGAGCAGCGCAATCGTGCGACAACGTATAGCGTGCAGCCCGTGATTGCCACCGTGCTCAGGCAACTGGCCGACGAGCAAGCCCTGGACGAGCCCCGCGCACGTTATGCGCGCTGGGCAGATCAGGTTGTCTCGCGGGCGTATAACGACGAGCAAGGCATCGATGCCAGCGCAGAAATCGCAATGTCTACGAAGTTTTACCTCGCCGATCTCGCCATTGCGATCCCATATCTGCCTCCCGAGCGGCGGGGTTGGGCGGCGTGGCGGGCGGCCTGGGTTTTTGAGCGCCTGGGCCAACCCGAACAAGCGCACCAGAGCATTGAGTTGGCCGTAGCCACGGCAACCGAAACCGAACATCAGGAACTGCTAAGCCGGGTCTACCATCAGCAAGCGACCCTGCTGGAGACGCGGGGCGACCTGGGGGGGGCGATGGGCCTCTACGAGCAGTCCCTGGCGATCAAGGAGAGCCTGGGCGATGTGCGCGGCAAGAGCGCCACGCTGCACCAAATGGCGGGGGTGCTGGTGACGCGGGGCGACCTGGGGGGGGCGATGGGCCTCTACGAGCAGTCCCTGGCGATCAAGGAGAGCCTGGGCGATGTGCGCGGCAAGAGCGCCACGCTGCACCAAATGGCGGGGGTGCTGGTGACGCGGGGCGACCTGGGGGGGGCGATGGGCCTCTACGAGCAGTCCCTGGCGATCCAGGAGAGCCTGGGCGATGTGCGCGGCAAGAGCGTCACGCTTGCGAATATGGCACATGTGCTTGTTCAACAAGGCGACCAGGAACAGGCTCTGAAACAGTACCAAGAGAGTCTGGCTATTGTGACCAGGTTGGGAGATCCATGGGGTGTGGCGAATATCTTGTTGATGATGGCACCATTGCAATTTTCCACGGGTGATCATGCAACTGCGTTGCGCAACACCCGTGAGAGCCTGCGCCTATTCCAGGGAATGGGTGCAGCACCAGTTGCGGCTCGAGCTGAAAATTTGCTTCAGCAGATGGAAGCTGCGATGGCTGGTGGGGCACCGCAACCGGTGGCGCTGACCCCGGCGCGGCTGGTCGGGGCGCTGGTCGGGGCGGTGGTGCGTGCCCGGCGCGGTCAGGTGCCGCCGACCGAGGTAGCGGCAGAGCTTGGCCGTTTGGCCGATGAAGCGTCATTGGCGCAGGTGACTCTGGCGCTCCAGGCGGCGTTGGAGGGAGGCGGTGACGATGCTGCGGCGACACTGCTGGCCGCTGCCGAACCGCTGCTGGCGCAGGGTACACCGGCTGAACGTGCCGATGCGTTGGTAGGTATTGGCAACCTGGCTGCTCTGCTGCACGATCCCGTCACTGAGCTTGCTGCACGTGAAGCTGGGGTGGCGGCGTTCCGTGAGGCAGGTGACGACCGGCAAAACCTGGTACAGTTGAGCATCGCGCTCTACAACCTGGCGATCTTCCACGCTGGACAGGAGCAGTACGCGGCGGCGATTCCCTTGCTCGAAGAGGTGGTTGCCCTGGATGAGCGCACTGGGCATCCTGATCTGGCGAGTGACCGGGCGAAGCTTGAAGAGATGCGCCAGCGGGCGGGGGGCGCGTTGCCAGCGGATCGTGATGAGCAGGAGTCTGCTGCCGCGATGGCGGCCATGCTCAGTCAGCTTACGCCAGCGCAACAGGCCGAGTTCCGGGTGCTGAGCCAGGAGGATACCAGTGATGAGTGAGCCAGCCCAGACCGAGAGTTACCATTGTCCGAAGTGCGGGTATTGGAATATCTGGACGCATGACCAGATTCGTCAGCGTGGGCGCGAGGTCATCTATCGTGGTGAGAATCAAGCCGTCTATACCTTGCGCTGCCAGAATCCCAACGGTTGTGACCATCGCATGCGCGTTGCCATCCCTGTGAAACCCTGAAGAGGCGAAGCTATGCCGGTGCTTGGCCCTGAAACCCCAGACGAGCGCGAGCTACGCGAATGGCTTGAAAAGCAAAAGCGCGGCAATATCGAGCGTCTCGAGACGAGTGCGCAAACGATCATTCAGCTTGTCACCGGTCTCTATGGCGTGCTTTTTGCGGTGCTGGCGTTGAGTGATCAGCCGGCCTATCTGGAACAACCAGTTGTGCAATGGGCTGGCACGGTTGGCGTCGGTGCTTTTTTTGCGACGCTGGTGATGGCGCTGTTTGTGCTGCTGCCACGTCGGGTCAGCTACGAGACCGATAACCTCGGCGAAATGCAAGCGGTCTATCAGGGCCTGCTTGGGCGCAAGGCGGTGCTGCTGCAAATTGCGCAGGGCTGCTTCCTGATCGGGATGGCCGCGCTGGTGGTGGTGATTCTTGCGATTCTGTGGCAAGGCTAGGTTTGACGCGAAGGCGCGAAGGTTTTGATGGTGCTCACGCGAAGGCGCGAAGACGCGAAGGTTTTTTGACGCAAAGGCGCGAAGGTTTTGATGGTGCTCACGCGAAGGCGCGAAGACGCGAAGGTTTTTTGACGCAAAGGCGCGAAGGCGCAGAGGTTTTTGATGGTGCAAGTTCGACGGGATCGATCCATGCCCGCGGGAGCGTAGCAGCGACGGATCGATCCATGCCCACGGGAGGGCGCAGCAGCGATGGTGGGGGCGTTGTGGTTGAGGGAGGCGCATGGGCTGCTGCGCCCCTACATTTGCCGCATTCGCCCCATTCGGTGTTGGCGTGATTGTCGTCAGGTCGGGTCGGGGTGTAGGGGCGCAGCAGCCCCTGGCTCGCTCGGGGTGAAGAGGTAACTCTGATAGCTGCTGCGCCCACCGGCCCATTGGGTGTGCTCACGCGAAGACGCGAAGACGCGAAGGCGCGGCGGGGGCACGGGCAAGCCGTGCCCGTACGGGGGCGGCGGGCGCGGCGGGGATCGGGGATCGGGGATCGGGGATCGGGGATCGGGGATCGGGGATCGGGGAGGCACGGCGGTGGTCGGGGCACGGCGGCGCCGTGCCCGTATATGTGCCGCATGCGTGTAGGGGCACGGCTTGCCCGTGCCCGTACGGGGCGCGGCGGGCGCGGCGGGGATCGGGGATCGGGGATCGGGGGGGCACGGCTTGTCCGTGCCCCTTCTATCGTTGCGCGGCTTGTTGCTGAAGGGCGGCAAGGGTTTCCATAGCTTGTTCGGCGTGATCGATGGGGATAAAGAGGTGGTCGTGGTAGGCTCCTGCAATGATGTTGCAGCTGAGGCCGACGTTGCGCAGGGCGGTGGCGATGGCGGCGGTGAGGCCGACTGCGTGCAGGTCAGAGGTTACGGTCAGGGTGATCCAGGCGCATCGTGCGAGGATGGGGAGCTTGGCTTCGTGGGCGGCGGCTTCGGTGATGACCAGTGATTGTCCTTCGGCTTCGTGGATTGAGGCAATGATTTGCGCTGGGGCAACGATGGTGCCTTCGGGGACGCTGGTGAAGACATAGCTTCCTGGGTGCAGGTATGGGTTGAGGGTGCTGAGCAGGGTTGCTAGATCGGCGATGGGCGTAGAGGGGGCGAGGGTCGGTGGTTGGTGTGGGTGTGGTAGCGTCGCTGGTGTGTGCTGCTCGGCGGAGACCGGAGCAGCGGCGGTGATGGTCGGTGGCTCGCTGTGGTTATGGTGTGGCAGTGTAGTGCCCTGGGGTTGGGTCGATGGGGCGATGCCTGTTGGCGCGGTCCAGCGTTCGATGAGCTGGATGGTTGCGTGCCAGAGGTGGCGTTGGAGCGCTGGGTTGTGGGCGTGACGGGCGGCGGTGGCGCGTTTGGTGCGGTCGAAGTAGGCCCCGCTGATGCCCTGGAGCTCGGGGGCGGTTGCGAGGTGTCTGACACTGTGCGCTGCTTCGGCGGCGGTGAGCATAAAGCGCCGCATCAGGTTGGTCATCAGCGGATAGATGCGGTTGCCCTCGGGCCAGAGGTTCCAGATGTTGGTGTCGACGTGCCCGGGGTGGACGACGTTGACGGTGATGCGGGCTGGATCGAGTTGGGCGGCCAGTTCTTGGGTTGCGTAGACCTGGGCCAGTTTTGAGCGGGCGTAGGCTTTGAAGCCGGCGTAGCCGCGTTCGAGTTGCAGGTTGTTGAGGTCGAGGCGGGCGTACTTGTGGGCGTCAGAGCCGACGTTGACGATGCGTGCCGTTGGTGCGGCGTGCAGCAGTGGTAAGAGCAGGCGCGTGAAGAGGAATGGCCCGAGGTAGTTGGTGGCCAAGGTCAACTCGAAGCCGTCGGTGCTCTCTTCGCGGGCGAGGCGAAAGGTACCGGCATTGTTGATGAGCGTATCAATGCGCGGGTAGCGCTCGGCCAGTTCGGCGGCACAGGCATGAATCGCAGCGAGCGAGGCGAGATCGAGGTTGATCGTTTCGATCTGCTCGTTGCCACTCGTGGTGATCAAGGTGGTGCGTACGGCTTCGGCTTGCGCCAGATTGCGGCAGGCGAGTACGAGATGCAGATTGTGATGGGCAAGCAGACGCGCTGTTTCGTAACCGATGCCGCTTGTCGCTCCACTGATTACGACGATTGGTTTTTCGTTTGACATAAGAATGCTCCAGAACGTTCCAACTCTATCTTCTGACAAACTCGCGAGCGTGTCAAGTAGGGGCCGGCTTGCCCTAGGGCGATTGCATCTTCTGTGTATGCACCCCGCCAAGGCACCCGCAAGGCACCCGCAAGGGCACCCGCAAGGGGTGCCCCTACACCGGGCCCGCCCCCCGGCCCTGTAGGGGCACCCCTTGCGGGTGCC
>NZ_LYXE01000049.1 GCF_002532075.1 Candidatus Chloroploca asiatica
GGAAGGGGCCAACCTGAGAGTCAGCACAGACAAGCGCATCGAAGAGGCCACACCCCACCCATGTTCTCTTCGGAGGACGAGACTGGGGCGGCAGTCTCTGAAGCCCAGGTGCTTTAGAGACTGCTGAAAAAGTGATCTGAGTACACTAGATGTAGTATTTAGCGACAGTGTGAACACTATATCTAGTGGTGTCGCAGTACTTTTTCAGCAGTCTCCTTTAGCCCTGGGAGCCGTTCACTTCAGCACACATCGCCTGCCACAGGTGCGCCACATCTTCCTGAGTCGTCAGTTCGGCCCCGATGCTGATGCGCGCCATCCAGCGCCCATCCAGCACCGCCGGGGTCAGATAGGCTACCCCCGAGGCGTTGAGCCGCCCGATCCAGTCGAGCGTGTGGCGATCAAGGGCATCATCGGCCAGGCCAGGTGGCTCGTGCCGCACACAGACCGTCTGGAGATGCACCGGATTGAGGCGCACCCAGCCCTCGGTCGCGTCGATCTGCGCGGCAAGCCACTGCGCCAACGCAAGATCGCGCCGCAGCCGTTCGCGCAGGGCTGCGGCCCCCTCGAGCCGCAACAGGAACCAGAGCTTCAACGCACGGAAGCGTCGCCCGAGCGGCAAGCCCCAGTCGCGATAGTTGGTCACGATGCCATCGGCTGAGGTTTGCAAATAACTGGGATTCGTTGACATCACCTGGATCAGATGTTGCGGATCGCGCACATAGTAGAGCGAGCAGTCAAAGGCGACGCCCAGCCATTTGTGCGGATTGAGCACGAGGCTATCGGCCTGTTCGACGCCCTGCCACATCCAGCGGCACTCGGGCAAGATCATCGCCGAACCGGCCATCGCTGCGTCAACATGCAGCCAGAGACCGTACTCACGACAGATCGCAACCATCGCTTCGAGCGGGTCAACCGCAGTTGTTGCCGTCGAACCGATGGTTGCGACCACCGCACAGGGGCGCCGACCCTCGGCCAGATCACGCTGGATCGCCTCGACCAGCACCTCGGGGCGCAGCGCATGCGCAGCATCAGTCGCGATGGGCCGCAAGTTATCGCGCCCAAAGCCCGCCAGCAGCGCCGCCTTCTCCACCGAACTATGACTCTGGCCCGAGCAATAGACCGTCAGGGGCAACTCTTCGGCCTGCAGGCCACCCCGGGTCGCCCCGTGGCTCGTCATCCGTTCACGGGCGCAGATCAAGGCCACCAGCGTCGACGTACTGGCGGTATCCTGGATCACACCGCGCCACCCATCAGCGAGCCCGAGCAACCGACGCATCCACTCGGTCATCTGCTCTTCGAGCTCGGTCAGGGCCGGGCTCGACTGCCAATTGAGGCCCAACTGACCAAGACCCGTACTCACCATATCGCCAAGCACCGACGCAAGCGCCGCATTCGCCGGAAAATAGCCAAAGAACCGCGGATGCTGCCAATGAGAAAGACCGGGGAGAATGATCTGCTCGAGATCGGCGAGCACCGCCTCAAACGACTCAGGTTCCTCGGGTGGCTCCAGGGGCAACTGCGCACGGATCGCCCCTGGGGAGACATGCGACCAGACCGACAACTCGGGCAAGCGCTCACGGTAGTGCGCAATCCAATCAACGAGGGCATGCCCATAGGTACGAAAAGTTTCAGGTTTCATAGATGTTTGAGGGCTGACGCCCTTCCTTGTTCGAGGCATCCTGGAAGGGGTGCCGGGCGACACTATGCAAATACGCTCACGCGAAGGCGCGAAGGCGCGAAGGGTTCGCGCACCTACGCGAAAACCTGTGCGCCTTTCCGCCTTTGCGTCAAAAGAACCGCCTTCTTTGCAGCTCACGCGAAGGCGCGAAGGCGCGAAGGGTTCGCGCACCTACGCGAAAACCTGTGCGCCTTTCCGCCTTTGCGTCAAAAGAACCGCCTTCTTTGCAAGGTACTGGTACTAGCCCCGTCGCCGCTTCGATCACAAATCGGTCACTGCACCGAGGCTCGCCGACGAGACGAGGCGCGCATACTTGGCAAGCACACCGCGGGGGTAACGTGAGGCTGGTGGCTGCCAGGCCGCACGGCGACGGGCGAGCTCGTCGTCAGCAACATTGAGTTGCAGCAACAGCGTATCAGCATCAATCGTAATGCTGTCGCCCTCGTGGACAAGCGCAATCGTGCCACCGACAGCCGCCTCGGGGGCGACGTGGCCGACCACCAGGCCATAGGTGCCACCCGAAAAGCGCCCATCGGTAATCAGGCCAACCGCATCACCGAGGCCAGCCCCGATAATGGCCGAGGTCGGGGCAAGCATCTCGCGCATCCCCGGGCCGCCCTTGGGACCTTCATAACGAATCACCAGCACATCACCGGCGACAATCTTGCCGGCGAGGATCGCCTCCAGACACTCCTCTTCCGCATCAAAAACCCGGGCTGGCCCGGTGATCTGACGCTGCTTGATCCCCGTAATCTTGGCGACGCACCCCTCTTCCGCCAGATTGCCTCGCAGAATCGCCAGGTGGCCCTGCGCGTAGAGCGGCGCATCCCACGGACGAATGACATCCTGACCCTCAGGTGGTGCATCCGGCACGTCGGCGAGCGTCTCGGCAATGGTCTGACCCGTGATCGTCAGTGCATCGCCGTGCAACAAACCGGCCTTGAGCAACATCTTCATCACCTGCGGCACGCCGCCAACCTGGTGGAGATCGGTCGCCACATAGTGGCCCGACGGCTTGAGATCGCAGAGCACCGGCACCTTGGTGCGGATCGTCTCAAAATCATCAATCGTGAGGGGCACCTCGGCGGCATGGGCAATCGCCAGCAGATGCAAGACCGCATTAGTCGAACCACCCAGCGCCATCACGACCACAATCGCATTCTCGAAGGCCTCGCGGGTCAGAATCTGGCGCGCGGTACGGCCAGCCCGGATCGCTTCAACCAACACCTCGCCCGAGCGCGCGGCACTTTCGGCTTTCTCCGCATCCTCAGCAGCCATCGTCGAAGAGCCAGGCAGGCTCAAGCCGAGGGCCTCGATCGCCGAAGACATCGTATTGGCGGTGTACATCCCGCCACACGACCCCGCCCCTGGGCAAGCGCGGCGCTCGACTTCGAGCAACTCATTGGCATCAATCGTCCCGGCACTATACTGACCAACGGCCTCGAAGGCACTGACAATCGTCAAATCGCGGCCATCATGATGGCCGGGCTTGATCGTACCACCATAGACAAAAATGCTCGGCACATCGAGCCGGGCCAGCGCAAGCAGTGCCCCGGGCATATTCTTATCACAGCCACCGACCGCGAGGATCCCGTCCATCCGCTGGGCATTGACCACCGTCTCGATTGAATCGGCGATCACCTCACGGCTAACGAGCGAGAACTTCATCCCCTCGGTGCCCATCGAAATGCCGTCGCTGACCGTAATCGTGCCAAAGGTCTGAGGCATCCCACCAGCCGCCTTGATCGCCGCTGCCGCACGCTGCGCCAGTGGATCAAGTGCTGCATTGCACGGCGTCAGCGTACTATGCGCATTCGAAATACCCACAATCGGCTTCTGAAAATCCTCATCACCAAATCCCACCGCACGCAGCATTGCACGATTCGGCGAACGCTGCGGCCCTTCAGTAATCAGTTTACTCCGACGATTCTCGGCCATGTGTACGACTCCTTTCGGCACAAACAATTGCCTTATCATACCAGAAATCTGGCTTGCGGGGCAGCCCGGTCAGCACAGCTAGCCGCCATACGTTTCACAGAAGACGGTTTTTTGACGCCAAGGCGCAAAGGCGCAAAGATGTGGCTTTCGTTCGTACGTTGCTGGGAGCGCGGACGGCCCGCCCGCATCTGCGCAGGGCGGGCGCGTCGGCCGCGCTCCCGGGCCGCACAACTCTATACGTATTTGCAGAGAGTTGTACGAGTCGAGGCCGTTTACGGCCACGGCAGAAGATGCAATCGCCTCAGGCCAGCATATAGGGCGATTGCATCTTCCGTGTATGCACCCCACCAGGGCACCCGCAAGGGCACCCGCAAGGGCACCCGCAAGGGGTGCCCCTACACCGGGCCCGCCCCCCGGCCCTGTAGGGGCACCCCTTGCGGGTGCCCCACCCCGGTACGGGTACCCCTTGCGGGTGCCCCGTTGTATCCGGTTTCGTATGATGCAATCGCCCTATCTGCATCATCTGATGCAATCGCTCTACCATCTACCATCTACCATATGCTACAATTGTGCTTGGCACCGCACGAGATTTGGATCACTATGAGCGACCACCACTACTACGCCAACTTTATCTGGCAGATCGCCGACCTGCTGCGCGGCCCGTATCGTCCGCCACAGTATGAGCGGGTGATGCTGCCGCTAACGGTGTTGCGTCGCTTCGATTGTGTGCTTGCATCAACCAAGCCGCAAGTGCTGGCCGAGTATAAACGGCTGCAACAGGCATCTTCGCCCCTGACTGGAGAGGCTCTCGACGCACGCCTCAATAAGCTGGCCGGTCAGCGCTTTCATAATCACTCCGAGCTAGATTTCCAGCGGCTGAAGGGCGACCCCGATCACATTGGTCAGCACCTTCAAGCGTATATCAATGGCTTCTCGACCAATGTGCGCCAGATCTTCGAGCGCTTCGAGTTTACCGCTGAAATCGAGCGCATGGATGAGGCCCATATCCTCTATCTGATCATCGCAAAGTTCTGCGATGTCGATCTGCACCCAGATAAAGTTGACAATATCCAGATGGGGTTGCTCTTCGAGGATCTTATCCGGCGCTTCAATGAAGCGGCCAATGAGACGGCGGGCGACCACTTCACCCCGCGTGAGGTGATCCAGTTGATGGTCGATCTGCTCTTTGCTCCCGATGATGAAGTCCTGACACTGCCAGGCAAAGTGTTCAAGTTGCTTGACCCAACATGCGGCACGGGCGGCATGTTGTCTGAGGCACAGAACCACCTGCGCGAGATGCACCAGGAAAACAAATTGTGGGTGTTCGGGCAGGACTTTAACCCACGCTCGTATGCCATCGCCGCATCTGACCTTTTGATGAAGGGGAACGAGAATAGCGATATTCGCTATATGGTGCATTGCATACGCTGCGCCACGGCTTCAAGTGCTACGGGCGCACCTTGCGGATTGCCTTTTTCAAAGCCGCCCACGAACAGAACGCGGAACTGGCAGCGCGCTACGCCGCAAATCAGTGGAGCTGGGGAGGCTGGTGCGCCAGCAACAGGCCGAGGGCCGCATCAACCGGTGCTGCATTGACCAGATGGTAGTCGTCGAGGACGAGCACGACCGGCTGCGCGAGCGTAGCGAGTGCGTTGATCAGGTCCGTTACCGCGGCGGTAGGCGTTGGCGCCTGTGGCGCAAGCAGCGCAGCCAGCAACCCCGCCCCAAACTCCGGCACGACGGTCTGGAGCGCGGCGACAAGGTAGGCCAGGAAGCGGGTGGGCTCGTGATCGCTCGCGTCGAGTGTCAGCCAGGCGACCGGGCGCGCGCAACCGTCCAGCCACTGGCTGAGCAGCGTTGTCTTGCCAAAGCCGGCCGGGGCGGCAAGCAGGGTCAGATTGCGGTGCAGCCCGGCATTGAGCCGTGCGATCAGGTGGGGCCGCACCATCCCCCTTGGACGGGGCGGCGGTCGGTACAACTTTGTGGCGAGCAGCGTAGTGGGCATTGCTCTATTATAGTGCCAAGCCACGCTGTTTGGTAGCAGAGAACAGACCCCGCGAGACGAGCCATCGTGAGCGGGTGCATGGCTTTCCCGTCGTTCGCTCGCTCCGGCTCCGGGCTAAACGAGGCGCACTGTTACCCGCCTTCTTCACCACCACCGCAACCCTCAGCCTTGGCACGGGCACCAACATCTAGTACCAAGCAAGATTCGTTTTGCGTAGAAAAGCCTCAAGTGCTTGGAGTTGCTCAGTCCCGTCATCGAAAAAGCGTACCGCGTTGACAAGTAATTTCAGACCTTCTTTATAGTTCAGCACCGTACGAATGATGTTTACGACATCAACTTTTGCACTGTCATGCCTGCTGATGGCATTCGTAATGTGGCTGGGCAGTTGTTGCACGACAGCATCTCGTGAACTGCGCGTGCTCAGCGAGGGTAACGCGAGAAATCGTTCCGTTAATTGCTGAAATTGTTGCGTCGAAAGCGTTCCGTTTTCACGTGCAGCCGGTACGCTCCTTCCCGCTGAGCCTAACTTCATCTCGGTATCTTGAATATGTACCTTCAGATCATCAATTTCAATGGTGATATGGGGGGGTGCATAGATGCCAAACTGAGCGGCCTGAAGTTCTAGCACCTGAAGGCGCCGTCGGTATGTGCGGAGTAACTCCTCAAGGTGAACTCGATCGTCACTGCTCATAGCATCGTCTCCTCTGTAGTCGTAGGCACAACTTCACGTTGCTTGGTCGCCAGTTCTAATTCGAGCTCGCGTTGCTTCCGTGATGAAACAAGCTCGTTCTCGCTGAGATACAACACCTGTACGCTATTCACTATTGCCAATGCGCACGACATACTGCAAGCAATTACGCTCAATGTTCCAGTTACCCTGCTTGTTTTCGTACAGTGTGTTGTATTCAAACGTGCCACCACCGCCTTCTTTGATCCATATCCCATTCGATTTATTCTGGTAGATGCGGTTCTTGCGTAGGGTCGGACGAGCCCCGTTGGCGATGGCTACCGCTGGGTAGTTGTGGTTGTGGTTGAAGATATCGTTGTCTTCGAGCAACCCCTGGGCGTTGGCAGTGATGTGGACGCCGTTACTCTGATTATCGTGGATGCGGTTCTTGCGTAGGGTCGGACTCGCCCCGTTGTCGATAGATACCGCTGGGTCGTTGTTGTGGTTGAAGATATCGTTGTCTTCGAGCAACCCCTGGGCGTTGGTATCGATAACGACGCCGTTACTCTGATTATCGTGGATGCGGTTCTTGCGTAGGGTCGGACTCGCCCCGTTGGCGATATATACCGCTGGCTTGTTGTGGTTGAAGATATCGTTGTCTTCGAGCAACCCCTGGGCGTTGGTATCGATAACGACGCCGTTACTCTGATTATCGTGGATGCGGTTCTTGCGTAGGGTCGGACTCGCCCCGTTGGCGATATATACCGCTGGCTTGTTGTGGTTGTGGTTGAAGATATCGTTGTCTTCGAGCAACCCCTGGGCATTGGCAGTGATGTAGACGCCGGCACTCTGATTATCGTGGATGCGGTTCTTGCGTAGGGTCGGACTCGCCCCGTTGGCGATAGATACCGCTGGGTTGTTGCTGTGGTTGAAGATATCGTTGTCTTCGAGCAACCCCTGGGCGTTGGCAGTGATGTAGACGCCGTTACCCTGATTATCGTGGATGCGATTACGGCGGAGTCTTGGGTAGGCACTGCCTGTGATCAAGATCGACCCATTCCCGACCGAGCTAATGTCACAGTCTTCAACATCGAGCCGACCTTGGGAAATATGTATCGCCCAAGAGTCGCCTTGAATTTGGCGCAACGTCACATTTTTCACCAAGCCGCGCGCACAATTGAAGCGCACCACGCTCGCGTCATTGGCGCGAACCAGCACGTCGCCCGGCTCACCTTCACCAATTAATTCCACTGGTTTATCGATTACGAGTGCTTCGTCATAAACGCCAGGGCGGATCAAAATGCGGTCACCGGGGCTAGCCGCCGCAAGAGCAAGGGTGATAGTGAGGTGGTCGCCCCGGTGCAACTGATCAACGACCCACACGCGGTATTGCCCTACGGCGCTTTTCTCTGTTGACGCAACCTTCAGTCGCTGTTCCAACACCGCGATCTTGTTACTGAGATCGGCAATCTCATTGGTGATATGGGCAGGCGTCTCAATGCCAAATCGGGCAGCCTGGATTTCGAGCGTTTGCAGCCGGCGCTTATGCGCTACCAGCAACGCTTGCTCAGCGGAGCGATCGGTACTCATGATCCTCCTAAGTCACCGTTCGCTCGTCCGAGCATCGGTTTCGTATGTTATAAAAGCAGCATGGATCTGGCATCGAATTAACCCTGATGCTCTAATTACCTGTTATCGACCACATGGGTTGCTTAGCCGCCTCTGGGTAAAGGATTGAGCGCTTATTGGACACCCATTCAAACCTGCTTGGAAAAATACGAAACCCCTATAAAGACTAGTGAACGGTGAGTCCTAAAGGGTCGTATTAACGCATTCTGGTCGCTATTGTAGCACAGGTTATCCGGTGTTACCCTATCCGGTCGAGGTACTCGCACAGGTGAACAACCGCTCGGCTGCCTGCTCGACCATGACCGCTGCTGGTACTCGCTGTGCCGGGTCGAACGCCCGTTTCTTTGTTACGACGGCATACGCCAGCAGCAACAGCGTACGCGCTGCCGCACAGCGTGCCACCTTTTCCAGCTTTCCAGCCCTTCGCAAGCGCTCGTGTGGACATCGTGCTATTGGCGAAGTTGGCACCCCGGCCTATGTGACGCCAAGACGCCAGAGCGCAGATGTCCGGCTACATGCAAGCAGACCATCACTCCCGCCTTCTTCTTCGCGGTACGGCAAGCGGAGCTTGTGCGAGAAGCCATAGCCCTGCGCGGCCTTCCAGGTACGGATGCCCCCGCGCTGTCAAGGTTCTATGTAACGTGAGGCAATGCGCTAATTATCGTTGATCAAAAGCCATAGCGGGAGATGCATCAAACCTTCGCGCCGTTGCGCCGTTGCGTCAAACCAGCAACTCCCGATAGAGGTTCAGGGTTTTGCGGGCGACGACGGGCCAATCGAAGGTCGTACGCACAATACGAGCGCTCTCTTCGCCCCAGGCAGGCCACTGCTCGCGGCGGGCCAGCGCGAGGCGCAGCTTGGCGGCGAGATCCTCGACATCACCGGGGCGCACAAGATAGCCATTGCGCCCACTAAAGACCTTATCGGGAATACCGCCAGCGGCTGAAGCGATCATCGGCTTGCGATGGATCATGCCCTCGAGCGTCACGAGGCTACTGCCTTCATAGAGGGTCGGATGCACCACAAGATCGACCTCTTCATAGAGACTATGCAACTCAGCGTCATCAAGGCGCCCAACAAACGTAATCTGCTCAGCCAGGCCCAGCGTCGCGGCCTCATCGCGGAGGGCGGACTCTTCCTTGCCATTGCCAACGAGCAGCCAGCGCCAGGTTGGCGGCAACTCGTGGCGGAGTTGCGCAAGGGCGGCGAGCATCACATGGAAACCCTTATTACGTTCGAGGCGGCCCACACTCAGCAGCGTCAGGGCAGATTCAGCGAGGCCAAAGCGATGGCGAAGTTGGGAACGGAGGGCGGGGGAGACAAAGCCGAGGCACTCTTCCACATCAATCGCTGAAGGAATCACACTGACGCGGGACGGATCGACCCCAAGGTAGCGAGGGAGATCGTGGCGGGTACAGGCATCAGTCGCAATCGCGCGGTCAGCGCAGCGATGCCCATAGGCATAGAGGGAACGAAAGGGTGCATAGGCAAGCCATTTCCGCCAATCGGGCGTACGGAACTCCTCCATCCCGTGGGGATTCGCGACAAACGGCACCTGGCGTAACAAAGGATCGCGCTGGCGAATAAAGCCATAGCCAGTCGCACAGAGCCCCTGGCTATGCACGAGATCGACCTCATTGCGGCGCACGGCGGCTGCCGCGACACGACCAAGGTGCCAAGTATACCAAGGATAATTGAACTGGCGTCCAACGACCCCATTCGGGGGCAAAGCGGGGGAAGTATAGTCATAGCGAAGATAGACCACGCGGGCGAGGCCCTGCGTAATTGCCTGACTTGCCGCATCGGAGCCAGCGACGCGTTGGGGATCAGCCTCTTGCACAAAAAGCGTCACCGCCACACCGAGGCGGGTCAAATGGGTCACCAGATGAAAGACGTGGCGTTCGATGCCACCATAGCCATGGAGCGGAAAGACCACCCGAGCAAGCATAGCCACCCGCAGAGGGGCGTGATCATCATGGCGAAAAGAGGCATTCATAGGAGCCTATGATACCATAACCTCACGTGCATGAAATCCTTTGACGGTCATCGCAGTCTAGGGTATAATGATCAGCGGGCCGGTAGCTCAGCGGCAGAGCACCTGACTTTTAATCAGAGGGTCGTGGGTTCGATCCCCACCCGGCTCACCACCTTACCCGGTAAACAGTTGACTAAAAATAATAAAT
>NZ_LYXE01000050.1 GCF_002532075.1 Candidatus Chloroploca asiatica
GTGCTCTTGGTGCGGGCCCTGAACCACCAGTCCATCCCCATGCCGCAACGCTTGTCCCCCGAACCCTGGCCAACGACACCGCCATACCATCCCGAAAGAAACGAACGTCATGACGCTCCCTCGGCCCGTGAATAAAAAAACCTACCCCCAAAAGGGCCCCTGGCCCCCGGCCCTGTAGGGGCACCCCTTGCGGGTGCCCTGGTGGGGTGCATACACGGAAGATGCAATCGCCCTGTGGGGGGCGTGAGACAGAGACCGGGCCGCTTTGAACGCAGAGGGGCGTGAGGCATGTGCCGCCTGCTTGCCCGCTCGGTTTGACGCAGAGGCGCAAAGGGTCATTGCGATCTTTGCGCCTTCGCGCCTTTGCGCCAAACTAACTACCGTGGGTCGATCCCCTGACCCGGCGTGATATACGATAAAGCCCGCTGGAAGCCGATGGATCCCATCCACTGGCACGGTGGGAAGTCTGTGTCGCGAAGCAGCGGATCTTTTCTTTACGCTGGTTCAAGCAAGGCTTCAACTTCGCTGACGGTAGGCAGGTTGCCGCGCCCGCCCAGGCCCTGGCAACTCAGGGCGGCGGCGGCGCTGGCAAACCGAATCGCTAGGCGAATCGGGTCATCACGGAGCAATGCATAGAGCAGCGCGCCATGAAAGACATCGCCGGCCCCTGTGGTGTCAAGTGGCTCGATCTCGAAAGCTGGGGTGTGAAAGAGTTCGCCCTTGTTGGCGCACCAACTTCCCTCGGCCCCGCAGGTCACAATCACTAGTTGTTCTTCGTAGCGACTGTGCAGGACACGGGCGGCTTCCCAGGGTTCAACAACGCCGGTGGCCTGGCGGGCAAATTCGGCTGAGACAACGATCAGATTGCAGAGCGGCAGCAGCTCGAGCGTATGCTCACGGACGCGCTCGGCGTCGATCATGACGAGGCCCCCGGTGGCCTGCATGGTACGCGCTGCGTGCAACGCTACCTGGGGCATGTGCGTGTCAATAAGCAGCGCCCGTGCCGAGCGGATCAATTCGTGCTCGAGCGGTACTTGTTCCAATACCGTGGGATCATTGTGCCACCAGACGGTACGACGGTCACGACCTGGCTCGGCCAGCACAAAGCTGACGTGCGAAGTCCCTGGCCGCACATGCATCGCCTGCGTATCGATCCCGACGGTTTGCAGATCGGCGAGAATCCGTTGCCCATACCCGTCATTGCCCACGGCCCCCGTCATTGCGACTCGCGCCCCCATGCGCGCCAACGTTGCCAGGGCCGTCGCAACTGGCCCCCCGCCCATTTCGTGCCAACCGGTCAGCGACTGCTTTGCCCCAAAGAGCGGTTGCTCTTCAGTCACCCCAATCAGATCGAGTGAGGCGATGCCCAAGCCTACCACATCGTAGCGCATACTGCTGCCTTCTCTCTTAGCTTACCCAATGACGGTGCCGTGTCCGTCGAGTGCGAGTGAGACCGAATTGGCTCGCCGCGCATCACCAATGATGACCCGTCCAACACCGGCGGCCAGGGCTTCCTGCGCCCCAAGAATCTTCTTTTTCATGCGCCCCTCGGCATAGGGAAGCACGGTTTCAATCTCATCAGGTGCGATCTGAGTGATGAGCGACGTTTCGTCGGGGAAATTGCGGAGCAGACCAGGGATATTCGAGAGCAAGAGGAGTGTCGTTGCGCCGAGGGCGGCGGCAATCGCGGCGGCGGCGCGATCACCGTCAACATTCAGCGCCTCGCCTGCCTCAGAGCAAGCCAGGGGCGCAATCACCGGCAGATAACCGCCCTCGAGCAGTGACCGCAGCAGGGTCACATTTGTCTGCTCGATCGTCCCGGTCCAGTCATCACGCAAGAGTTTCTGGCGTCCCTGTTCAAGAATCCGAATCGTCGCCTTGCGTCGCCCTTCGAGCAGGCGTCCATCGAGTCCACTCAGACCAACGGCATTGCATCCACGGGCTTGCAGGCGTTCGACCAGCCCTTTGTTGACGAGGCCACCGGTCGCCATCATAAAGAGTTCGAGCGTGCGTCGGTCGGTATAGCGACTGGTGTACCCACTCGGTGAGGTGACAAAGCGGGCCGGATGGCCTACCGCATCGCCCAGGCGATTTGTCTCGTGGGAACCGCCGTGAACGAGCACCAGACTTTCGCCTTGTTTGTAGTGTGCGGCGAGATCATCACAGAGGGCGTCGTAGTTATTGCCAGCGCTTCCCCCGACTTTAATAACAATCATCGAATCCTCATCTTTTGCAAGGCTTTTGTGTGTTATAACCACTGTTATGGTACGCTATTATAGCAGGCCTGCTTGGATTGTATCCATAAAGGTTGGCGTATGAAGCTTCATTAAACCTTAGCGCCTCTGCGCCTTTGCGTCAAATAATCCGTCTGCTTGGCAAGGTATTGCTTCTAGTCCGCAAAGGTTACATAACATGCTACGTTCGGTTCGTCTGTTGCCGCTGGTTCTTCTTTCTATCGTGCTCCTTGCGGCCTGTACTCCCGTTTATGCGTTGGCGCCGACGCCGACGGCCGTGGTGCCTGATCCCTCACCGGTGGCGCGTGCGGCGCCGATCCTTGCGGCACCAACGCCGCCGCAAGCCGTGCGTTCGTTTGATCCGGCTCCAACGAGTGCGGTAGTTCCCTCACCGGTCTCCCCCACTGCCGACGCCGCTGATGAGCAAGCGCCGACTGAGGAGGCTGCGGAGGTGCCGGCACCTGAGGATGCGCCAGGTGCAACGGGGGTTCCTACGCCGACTCCACGCGATCCCGCAACCCCGCCCCGGGTTGGCCTCCAGGTGGGCCACCTGCGTTCCAATGAATTGCCCGACGAACTGGCGCGTCTGCGCACCTCGACCGGTGCACGCTGGGGGCGGATTACCGAAGCCGAGTTGAATCTCGAGATTGTCAATCGGATCACGCCCTTGCTCGAAGCTGAAGGCGTAGTCGTAGACATTATTCCTGCGACGGTGCCACCTGGATATGATGCCGATGCGTTCCTTGCCATTCATGCCGATGGTTCGACCAGTGGCGGGCCGCGTGGCTGGAAGCTCGCCACGCCCTGGCGCGCCTCTGAGGCGAGCAAGGCCCTGATGGCTGCTGTTGGATCCGCGTATGGCCCAGGGACAGGCATGCCAGAAGATGTTGGCGGCGTGACCTTCAATATGAAGGGCTACTATGCGTTTAGTTGGCGGCGCTACACCCACGCGATCACGTCAACGACGCCAGCGATCATTGTCGAGATGGGCTTTATGACCAACGCCGCCGACCGCGAGATCCTCTTTGGGCAACCTGATCGCATTGCCAACGCTATTGCCACCGGCATTCTCGACTACTTGAAGGCGCGTGATCCCAATGATGGCGCGGCGCTCTTGCCGCCTGATTATCCCGTCATGCGGGCGCTCGCCGACGGTACGATCATCCGCGCTATCCCGCAGGATAACGGGCGCATCCTGGCCCGTGTTGGCCCCGAGGCGCGCATTGTGCCCTTCGATCTTCAGGATGGTTGGTACCAGGTCTTTACCCGCGTCGGCGATCAGCGCATCGTTGGTTGGGTACGCGAAGATCAGGTCGCGCCCACCAATGAACAATCTGTCTTCCCTACCCCCACCAATCCCTAACGTATCTGACCAGTTGTTGTGTGCGCAAAAAAAGCCAGCTAGGCTGGCTTTTTTTGCGCACACAACTCACCTCCCCACCACGGGTAAAAAGATCGCGCCCGCTTCCTGGTGGATCTGCAGGATCGTGAGTGGATCACCAAGCAAGACAAACGTGCGCAGTGACGCCTGGCAGCAGCGGGTGGTGCCAAAGAGTTCGAGCGATCCGGCGAGCGTCAGGCGCCCGAGTGAAGCCTGCTGCGGTGCCGCCCAGAGCGCCCGATAGAAGCCGCGTTGCAGCGCGTCGTGTCCATACAGTACCCCTAATCCAGTTGAACTCCACGCGGCAATGGCACCGCCATCAGCCTGGATCACCAGGCGTTCGTCAATCGAGGTGCCCCGCGAGGCCGGGATCTGGAAGGAACCGGTGAGACAACTCATACTCAGTACCACCGGCAACCGCGTCTGATTGCCGAGGCTGTCTACGTCAAAGAGGCCAAGCAAATACTGGTGCTGATCGGGTTCGCCCGGGTTCAGCGGTGGCCCGGTGTAGGCCCATTGGTATTGGAGCCCATGCCCAATGTAGTGGACAATGGCAGCCCCGTCGCGGAAGGCTTGCATCGTGCGGTCACGGGCTACGAGCGGATCGCGTTCGCGCCACGGATCACCAGGCGGGGCTGCGGGATCATAGAGCATGCGCGTAAGCCGAAGGCCCGCCGGGTGCAGCGCGGCACTCTCGGCAACGGCTTGCGCAAAATTACCAGCGAAGTCGTTGTTATCGGCAATGTAGGCAATCGTGCGCTGCCACGGTTCATTTGAGAGTGTCTGTTCGTACGTCAAGATTTTGTTGACGACGTCTTCTACTTCAACTCCACTCTTTGCTGGAATGCGCCCGATCCACATATCTTGCAAACTGTCGCTCTGCGGATCATTGCCGTGTAACTGGACATAACATGTGTCGCAAGCGGTTTCGCCGAGCCATGGGTCAACAAAGGCGAGGTAGGGCGGGACGCGGATCGGCTGGTTGAAGCCAAAGTAGTTGCGGGGATCGCTGCTGCCGTCACCCACGAGGGTCACACTGGTTGGCGCAACCGCCCAGGTCTCGGCGGCATAGCGCAGGAAGCTCCGGATTGCTTCAGGATCAAGCTGGCCGTGGCTCCAGGTTGCATAGATCGCCTCGGTTGCCACGGCGGCCACTGTGTGTCCCTGGCTGCGACGGTGCGCAAGCAGCGGTTCAAGCGCGGCGATAAACTCTTGCGGGGCAAGGTAGAGGGCTTCAGCATTCAGGGGTTGTGCCAGGTCAACTGGGATTGTACGCCGTAGTTCGGGCGTGTGCAGGGTGCCTTCGCCGGTGACAAGGTAGTGCCCAGGCGTGCTTGCCTCATGCACAAAACGTGGCCCGGCAAAGTGCAGGCGCACCGGGCGGGTGCGATCGTCAACGAGATAGATCGCAGATGACGTGGGCCGTTCCTGGAGATGATAAATAAATTTTCCGGTCTCACCAAGAAAAGTCGCCCCGCGTTGCGCCAGATCCAGGGTGACAGGGGCTTGCCAACTGACCGCATCAACATGGACGCGATCAGATCGAATACCTGGCAAAAGCGCCACCGTCACCGTAGGCCCACGGGTTGGCATCAGCGTCTCGACCGCCCAGAGGCCGCTGCCTGACCATTGTTGGCGAACAGTATGGTCGGCGAGCCGTACTTCGAGGGTATGCTGCTCACGCGAAAAGGTGTCGCCCTCAACCGTCAGCTTAACCGGGCCTGGTGCGGCAGGCAGTTGCGTGGACAGCGGAACCTCATACACCGGTGGGACAGGTTTGGTATCACTTGCGTCCACCCGCAGATCCCGACTGAAAAAGTGATCGCCATCATGCCCTGGCAAACGCGACTCATAGACCCTATTCTCGCGCCATGTTCCTTGTTCCAAGGCGGTGGTGCGGATCGGGATCAACAGACTGGCCGGGCCTGGCTGGGCCTCAAGGTGGGCCATCCGCAGACCGGGGGTGGCACCACTGGTCAGCCAGAAGATCGCCGTGTCTGACCAACGATCACCTGGCTCGGCATAAAAGCGCAGTTCAACCAGGGTGCCCTGCGCATCGCGCACCTCTTCCAGGGCGACCGCGTTGCCACGATGCATCAGGTGGGCATTGGCGACTGCCTCAAGCGGGAAACCTGCGGCAACGAGCGAAGCGACGGGAAGGCGCTGCATCCCCGTGGCCGTGACATGCACATGCCAGGCTGGCTGCGTGGCAGCAGGGTCTGGGGGCGGTGCGCCCGTGGCAAACGGTGTTGTCGTCAGCGTGGCGAGCTCGTGCAGATCGGTCACGCGACCAGCTCCAACCACTTCAACTTCCAACGCCCCATTCCCGGCATCAAATACGCGCACCTGCTGACCACGGAGCCAGCCCTCACGGACGAGGGTGTTGGTCGGGTTGACGTACGTAGCCGAAGCAGTGGTGCCAGTGAGGAACAGAACGAAGAAGCTGAACCAGGCAAGTGAGCGGAGGGCTGTGGCATGGCGAAACCAGGCCACAGCACCCCACCAGGTAATGCGAGCACGCCTTCCTCTACGCTGCACGGCGACGCACAAGGAAACTCGCGGTAATCAGCGCAAAGCCAAGGATCAGCGCAAGCAGCGGCGCAAAAGCCGAGGACGCCACCCCAGTTTCGGGCAGCGTTGCGGGAACCTCAACAACCACCAGTTCAACGCTCGACTCATTATTATTGGGATCGCCATCGGGCGACGTGCTTGAGACAACGGCGAGATTCGTATTGTTAGGCGGCGACACCATCGCCGTGACCGTCGCAGTCACCGTGATCGTCACCGTCTCACCGGGATCGAGCGTCCCGATCACCACGCGCACCCGCTGACCATCAACCGTCACCTCACCACGGCTCGCCACGACTTCGACTGGGGTCACGAAAGTCGGCAACACATCTTCCACGACCACATCAACCGCCTGCAAACCACCGCGATTTGTCACCAGGATCGTATAGACAACCTGGGAACCAACGGTTGCTACGGGCGGTTCAACACTCTTGGTCACCGCAGGATCGGCGGGCATACCAGGGACTGGTGTCGGGCTCGGCGTCGGCGTCCGCGTCGGTTGTGCGGGCGGCGGAAGCTCTCCACCAGGGGTAGGCGTGTTGGTAGGCAATGGGGGGGCAGTGGAGACGGGGGTATTCGTAGGCGTATTTGTTGGTGCCGGTGTGTCGGTTGGTACCGGTGTGTCGGTTGGTGCCGGTGTGTCGGTTGGTACCGGTGTGTCGGTTGGCGTAGGCGGCTCAACCGTAGGAACCTCGGTGACCAACAGCGTAGATGACGCCTGTACCGGTGTCAAACCAACGGGCAAGATACCCCATGCAATCAGCAACAGACCCATTGAGAGCAATAAGATGCGCAGACTCACAGCCTTCATCGTTGGCTCCTGGCAATAGTTGAGATAGACTTAGCTACTATAGAAGCCTATCATATCATAGATCGGGTGTTTTTTGCGCATAAAACAGTGGATGGGCAGGGCTGCCTTATGACGCAAAGGCTCAAAGCTTCGCATAAA
Organism: Candidatus Chloroploca asiatica; assembly: GCF_002532075.1. Classification (GTDB taxonomy): domain Bacteria; phylum Chloroflexota; class Chloroflexia; order Chloroflexales; family Chloroflexaceae; genus Chloroploca; species Chloroploca asiatica. Next base: position 7,133 of record NZ_LYXE01000050.1, read on the forward strand.
GTTTCCTCAAACCTTTGCGCCTCTGCGCCTTTGTGTCAAAACATCAACCTTCTGGGCATGGTATGGCACCGAGGTACAGGCTTGCCCCTTCGTCATGAATCAGGTAGACTAAAAAGAAAGCTTTATCATGCAATAAGGAAAGCAGATGACTGACAAACAATCCGAAGTCGTTACCCTTGGTGGGGGATGCTTCTGGTGTCTTGAGGCCGTTTTTGATCAACTGGTCGGCGTTGAAGATGTTGTTTCGGGGTATATGGGCGGGCATGTGACCAACCCGACCTACGAACAGGTCTGTGGCGGGCGGACTGGCCATGCCGAAGTTGTGCAGGTACGCTTTGATCCTGCGCAGCTCAGCTTTCGCGAGGTACTCGATGTCTTCTTCACTATTCATGATCCGACGACCCTGAATCGTCAGGGCAATGACGTCGGTCCTCAGTATCGGTCGGCGATCTTCTACCATTCATCCGAACAGCAGGCGACGGCGACCGAAGTGATCAATGACCTGAATCAGCAGCGGCTCTGGCCGCGTCCGATTGTCACCGAAGTCGCGGCTGCGAGTCATTTCTACGTTGCCGAGAACTATCACCAGGAGTATTTTGCCCTTAACGGCAGCCAGCCGTACTGCCAATGGGTAATTGTGCCCAAGGTCGCCAAATTTCGCAAACAGTACGCCGCAAAACTTAAGTAAGCGACGTCATAGCATGGAAGCTTGGCGCGCCAAGCTTCCATGAAACTCAATACCTTTGCGCCTTTGCGCCTTTGCGTCAAAAAAATCGTGCCTACACGTGTTTGCCCAGTGCAGCGGCGACTGCGGCGACCTGCGGCATCAGTTTCGCGAAATTCTCGAGGCTCAGCGACTGGCCGCCGTCCGAACGAGCGCGGTCGGGGTCGGGATGGGCTTCGATGATGATCCCGTCGGCACCGGCGGCAATGCTCGCCAGGGCCAGCGGTGGCACGAGGTACCACTTGCCGGTTCCGTGGCTCGGGTCGGCAATGACGGGCAGGTGCGTGCGGCGCTTTGCCAGCGCGACAGCATTGAGATCCATCGTATTGCGGGTCGCCGTCTCGAAGGTGCGAATGCCCCGCTCGCAGAGGATCACATTGGGGTTGCCCTGGGCGGTGACATACTCAGCTGAAAGCAGCCACTCCTCGATCGTCGCCGAGAGGCCGCGTTTGAGCAGGACGGGCATGCCGGTGCGCCCGACTTCTTCGAGCAACTGGTAATTCTGCATATTGCGGGCACCGATCTGCAGCACATCGGCATAGCGGGCAACGAGGTCAACATCATTGATCGTCATCACCTCGGTGACAATCGGCAACCCAGTCTCGTCGCGGGCCTGGGCCAGCAATTTCAAGCCCTGTTCACCGAGCCCGCGGAAGGTGTAGGGCGACGAGCGTGGCTTGAAGGCCCCACCACGCAACATCGACGCCCCGGCCTCGCGGACAGCGCGTGCTGTTGCCATAATCTGCTCTTCGCTTTCGACCGAACACGGGCCAGCGATGACGACACAACGCTCGCCGCCAACCTTGACCCCCCGCACATCAACAATGGTGTCCATCGGGCGCAGTTCACGCGACACCAGTTTGTAGGGCTGCGTAATACGCAACGTCTCTTTGACCCCGGTGAAATGTTCGAGTTCCTCTTTGAGCGTGGGCGGAATCGCCGCTCCCACCACCCCGATCACCGTCCGCTCGGCGCCATAGACCATATGGCCGCGCAAATCATATTCGGCCAAGCGTTCCAGCACACTCTCGATCTGCTCCTGAGTTGACCCCGTCTGCATCACCACAATCATTGCTTCGACTCCTTCTCCCTGAACTATCGGTGGATGGTATACGGCCTGCTGTGGCGGGGCGACCAGGCGCAGCGCCACGGATGGATCGGTTGGTTGCGCACTCATGCTTTACGCTTCCCCATTGGTTGCCCGAAAAGCCGCCAGAGCAGCAGTCCGGTCGGGGCGCAAGTTGGTTGCCCCACGGACATAGACATGAACGACTTCCTCGGCACTGCGGGTGGTATTCCAGTGGATCAGCACCCGAATACAGTGGGGCAGACCGCCAGGCACCTTCATCTCGTGGCCGCAGAGCAGGGCGGTATTGGTCCAACCAATGGCGCGGGCTGCGACAGCGGGATATTCGGCATCAAGATCGGGCGTAGTCGAAAAGATCGCACTCGCAATATCCTCGGGCTCCATCCGATTCGCCTCAATAATCATCTCCAGCAACTCGCGGGTCGCCTCAAGGATGGCCTCGCGGGTATTTGCCTCACATGTCGTCGCGCCACGGATCCCTCGACACCTGACCGTCATTTAGAGCCTCCCTGACTGGGGCAAACAGACAGAGAGGGCGTGAAGCCTGGTGCTTCACGCCCTCTTGATGAGTTGTCTGTTGACCGAGGTTTCTAGACAATGCGAAGCGACCAGCCCGTATGTGGGTGGGTAAAATAGGAAGCAAAAAAGAAGTTGTTGTGATGAACTTTCACGCGCCAGACTTCCTTTGCAAACCTTTGCTCGCAGTGGTGGGGAATATATCACAGGTGCAGGGATCTGTCAACTGGGTTGTCCTGCTGGGGTGCGGAGCAGACCAATATTCGGCACAAGCGGTACTTGTTCGTATATTTCGGCAAGCGGTATATGGGCATCTAATGCCTTCAGCGGCAACGATGCTTCCATACCGACAAAATCTGACAAAACCCATTCACTCGTATCTTGGCGGATAAAGCGTTCGATATGATATGTACGTTGTGAAACGAGAATATATTCTTGTAGGGTTTCAATCGTACGATAGTGTTGGAACTTTTCGCCGCGGTCATAACTTTCGGTTGAAGGCGAGAGGATTTCAATAATAACCGTCGGGTTAAGCAACGTGTCACGTTTTTCAGGATGAACAAATTGGGCTTGGCCGCACACAATAGTGAAATCAGGATATGTGTTTAAGCCAGTGTGAGTTACTTTGACCCGCATATCACTTGGATAGGCGCGGCAATTGCTTCCGCGTACAAGAGCACGAAGGATAGCAGCAAGATTCATCGCAATTAAATTATGTTCTTCACTTGCGCCGGCCATGGCATAAACGCGACCACCATAATATTCATGTTTTGTTGTGCTTACTCGTTCATGCTGAAGATAGGCTTCTTCAGTGACATATATATTGGGCTGAGCAGTCATAAAGCCCCCTTGTATGTGCAATTTCTATGCGTATTTTAGCAGGTAGAGGAAGTAGATGCAAGTACAAATGTACGCATGCAGGATGCATCTTTTGCTGCGCCCCTGTTATCCCCTGGATGCACCCGGAGGGAGCGATGCCCTCCAACGCATGCATCTCTGGCGACCCGCTGCACGGCGACGTTTGCCGCATGCACGCTGGGCTGCATGAACGACGTTGCCCTCATAGGCTCGCCGCTGGGTGCCGTCGCGTGGCGGTGGCGGAACGGATGACCGAACCCGGTCAGCGACGCCATATGCGCAGGGGATGATGAGCGCAGGCGGGTGGAGGTGGCAAAAGCGCCGCGTAGAATGGGTACGGCAACGGCATGCATCAGGGCGATTGCATCTTCTTCCGTGCATGCACCCCACCAGGGCACCCGCAAGGGGTGCCCGTACACCCGGTCCGGCCCCGCCGGGTTGCGCCAGGGCCGCGCACACCACCACGACGGCCCGGACGACCCGTAGGGGCACCCCTTGCGGGTGCCCTGATAGAGCGTATTTTTATCCGATTTCGTATGATGCAAGCGCCCTAGCAACGGCATCGGTACTGTTTGCATATGCCGAACAACCCTACTATAATGTTCTTGCTTCCTTGCATGGACAACTTCGGCGCAAGCCATGTCGCGTCTACCCAAGCGATATGCGGGTAAAAGTCCTGCGGAGATGTAGATGATCTTCCCCTTGATCCTCCAGCAGAGTACTTCTATCAAATCCGCAGTTTGTTGTGAGGCACGTGCGATGCAACTCCGTAACCTTGGTGCGTCTGGGTTAGCTGTGACGCCATTGGGTCTTGGTCTCGCCGCGCTCGGGCGCCCCGGCTATCTTAATCTGGGCCATGCCGAGGATCTTGCGGCGAATTATGATGTGGCGGTGATGCGGCAGCGGGCCTATGCGGTGCTCGATGCGGCCTGGGCCGCGGGGGTGCGTTATTTCGATGCGGCCCGTTCGTATGGGCGCGCTGAGGAGTTTCTCGGTGGCTGGTTGCACGAGCGCCAGTTTGATCCGGCAGCGGTGACGGTTGGCTCGAAGTGGGGCTATACCTATACCGCCGGTTGGCAGGTTGTGGCCGAGGCCCACGAGGTGAAGGCGCATGAGCTTGATGTTTTTGAGCGCCAATTGATCGAGAGTCAGGTTCTGCTCACGCCCTACTTCAATCTTTATCAGATCCATTCGGCAACCCTCGAAAGTGGCGTGCTCGATAACCTTCCGGTGCTCACTGCCCTGGCTCGGCTCAAAGCTCAGGGGGTGGCAATCGGGCTGTCGGTGAGTGGGCCGCGTCAGGCCGAGGTGATCCGTCGGGCGCTGGCGGTGATGATCGATGGGGTGCGCCTCTTTGATTGTGTCCAGGCGACCTGGAATCTGCTCGAGACTTCGGCCGGGCCGGCGCTCGCCGAGGCGCACGCCGCCGGGGTGGGCGTGATTGTCAAAGAGGCACTCGCCAATGGGCGGCTCACGGATCGCAATGCCGATCCTGCGCTTGCTGCGCTCGATCGGGTCTGTGCCGAGCGTAGCGCGACCCGTGATGCGCTGGCGCTCGCCGTCGCCATGGCGCAGCCCTGGGCGGATGTGGTGCTCAGTGGGGCCGCTTCGGTGGCCCATCTGCAGGCAAATCTGCGGGCAGGTGAAGTGGCCGATGCGGAGACTGCCGCCTCCGCCCTGGCCGCCCTGGTCGAGTCGCCCGCAGCGTATTGGGCGACTCGTGCCAGGTTGGCCTGGAATTAGTTGCTCCCTTGCCAGACCGGTTTGCCATCAGGGGTGCGCAGGTCGAGCCGTTCACCCGTGGTCAGGTTTTCGATCCAGTTGAGTTCCATGTGGCCTTCGCCTTCAAAGCCCTCAAGCGCAATGCGATCACCAGGCCGCAACGCAATGGCGTTGGGTTCCCACCACCAGGGTGGCCCGAGCATTGCTTCGAGGTTGCTCCGGCTGGCCTCGTCGTAGAAGGTCAGGGCGTTGCTTTCGACGCTGACGACAGTACCGCGATAGGTGGTGCTCGGCGCACTCTGCTGTGGCGTTTGCCCATTCTGGCCCTGTTGTCCCTGGCCTGATTGGGTCTCGCCACGTGCCCAGGCGGGGCCGCGGCCCTGCCCCTGCCCCTGGCCTCTGGGCTGGATGGGATTCGCGGGGTCAGGCGTTGCTTGCAACCACGGAGGCCCGCCGCCACCCTGTTGCGTGCCGCGTGGATTGGCGACGACGGGGGCGTTCTCCTCCAACGAACGAATATAGCTCACGAGTGCGGCAATCTCGACCGAGGTGAGCCGCTCGCCAAACGCGGGCATGGCCGAATTGGGGCGGTGCCCGCCTTCGGTGATCGCCTGCGTGATCGCCGCATCGTCCTGACGACTGAGGAATTGCTGGCTGTTGATCGCCGGGCCAAGGCCGCCTGTCCCATTGTCACCGTGACAACTGGTACAAGTTGAGACAAAGAGCCGCTCGCCGAGCGCGAGGATCGCCTCGGGATCGTCGAGATCGATCATTTGCGGGGCGGGCATCTCGAGCGCAATGCCTTGGGCTTCGAGTTGATCCCAGTGCTGTAGGAAGGCAACCAGCGCGTCCAGTTCGCTCGCTTCGAGCAGGGTGCCCCACGCGGCCATCATTGTGCCCGGCACGCCCTCGACAATGGTCTGGGTGAGACTCGCCGCATCTTGCGCCCGCACTTCGGGTGTGTTCAGGGGCACGCCGAGCGTTGAACCTTCGCCGTTGGCCCCGTGGCAGGTCACACAGGTATTGGCATAGAGCTGAAACCCCTCTGACCAGAGCTGGCCTTCGGGGCCGAGGGCGCTGATCTGGGCGAGTTGGGCCTCGGTGACATCGGGAACCGCCAGGGTTGCCGGGATCATGCCTCGTTGCGCCGCCAGTTCGCGAATCTGACCCCAATCGGCATACCGGATCTGGGCCACGAGCTGATCAATCTGATAATCGGTCAGAATCCCGCCCTCGTCCTGGTGCCAGGCGGCCATGGGTGTATTGTAAAGCCCACGGGCAATAATCTTGAAGAGCGCATCGTACTCCATCGTACGCAACGCCTCGCTATCGAGCGGCGGGATCGAGCCAAGCCCTTCGCCTGAGGCGCCGTGACAGACAGCGCAGTTTTCGACATAGATCACCGCCGCGTCACTCACCGCCTGTTGCCGCAAGGTTGCCTGGGCGTCAGACAAACGCCCCGCTTCACGCGACGAATAGACCCCGAGGCCGACTACCAGGACCAATAAAGCAACAAAACCTATAATCAAATAGCGTTGCATATGCTTCTTTCTTTTTGCTGAGCGTATAACCCTTTGCGCCTTTGCGTCAAATCAACTGAAGACCTACGCTCCAGCCGGATAGACAACCTGTGTCGCATCAAACGCATCACGCTGGCGTGGCTCGGCGGTGTCAACGATGACAGTGCCATCGGTGATCGTGATTGCAAAAGTGTCAAGTGCTCGTGGCGCCGGCGGATTCTCTACATCGCCCTCCTGGTCAAAATAGGAACCATGGCACGGGCAGGCAAACCGGTTCTCGGCAGCTTGCCAACTGACGGCGCAGCCGAGGTGGGTACAGCGGCGATAGACAGCCAAAAAGCCGCCGTCGGCCAGGCGCACGAGGAAAAAGCGTCCATCGGGAAATTCGGTGACTGAACCAGGCGGGAAACTCTCGACCAGACCGGCTTGCACGACGCCCCCAAATTCACCGTCAACGCGACGTGGCCCCAAAAACTGCACGGTCATCACCCCGGTCTGCAAGAGGCCGACCAGACCGAGGGCGCCCAGGCCAAGACTCAGGAAATTGCGTCGACTCATCGTTGTCTCGGGTGCAGAAGGCACAGGTGGTGGTGTCATCATTGTTCCTTACCAGGGCCAGACGAGGGCCATATTGGGGCCGCGAAAGAAGATGCCAATCAGCGTCAGCACCACAAGGGCGTTCATCGTAAAGCTAAAGAGGCCAACCAGGGCTTCGTTGTGGCGGGTGCGCAGAGCAAGCCGGATCAGCCAGTAGATGCCGGCGAGACCAGCGAGGGTCAGGCCGAGTGGGATCAAGCCATTGGAGACAAGGGTGGGGAGACCGGGCAAAAGCGCAGGCAGATCAAGCCACCATTCATCAATCACCACGAGCAGCGGCGTGAGGAGCAGACTAAGTGCGACGCCGAGCCAAGCGGCCTTGCGGCCACGCGCCGAGCGCCCGCCGATCCCGATGGCGCTATCGTCGCGATCCCAGAAGGGCACTGCGGCAAGCCCGAGCAACCCGATGGCCGACAAGGTGAGCGCTGCCAGGGGATGCATATGCAGCAACAACTCTTGCACCCCAAGGAAATACCAGGCCGCCTTGGCCGGATTCGGCGGATGCGCCGGATTTGCCATTGCCTCCAGTGGTGCCGGGACAAGCATCGCAAAGAGCATCACTGCGGTGAGGGTGACCAGTGCGATGCCGAGCTCGATGCCAACGAGATGCGGGATCGTGGTCAACTTCTCGATGGGGCCGGTCTGGTCGGGTAGCGCTACCCCGCCATCTTTGCGCACCCGCCAGAAATGGTACGAGAGCGCCAGCATCAAAACGACCGGCAAGACAGCAACGTGCAGCGCGTAAAAATTCCGCAGCGCCGCCTGCCCAACCTCGCGCCCACCGAGCAGAAAATTGGCGACCAGCACCCCGACCACCGGGACATAATCAAGCAAGCCCGTGCCCACCGTGATCGCCCAGAACGCCAGTTGATCCCACGGCAGCAGATAGCCGGTAAAATTGAACGCGAGCACGATCAGCAGCAGGAAGAGCCCGAAGATCCAGTTGCCTCGGCGATCACGGAAAAAGCCGCCGGTCAGGAAGACCCGGACAAGATGGAGCAGCACCGTAATCACGAGCAGATTGGCCGACCAGTGATGAACATTGCGCAACAACGCCCCAAAAGGCACCACCGTCTCAAGTGTCTGGATCGAGGCATAGGCTCGCTCGACACTCGCATCATAGCGAAACATCAGCAGTACCCCGGTGATTACCAGGATCACCGTCAGCAACGCCGAAATCCCACCGAGCCCCCAGGTATGCGTGAAACGCAATGCTGGTGCGGGGACACGGGTGGGATGCAGGTGCAAAATCAGATTGTTGGCGACCGCACGCATCCGGCTGCGATCATCGACAGGTGGACGAGCACGAAACCGCAGACGGTCAAATGCATTGCTCAACCATGACATACGCTACTCTCCCACTATCGTTCCAGGTGACATCGTTCTGTGTCTGGATCTACGATAGCAAGAGAGTATGGAGGAGTTGTGGAGAAATGGTAGAAGAGTTCGCGAGATGCCGACGCTATACCATCGGGTAAAAGACATAGCCATACGAGGATGCATACCGCCGATAGAGTTCGATCTCGGCCTGTTCAAGATCGAGGATGCGCTGAGCCTCGGCGTTGTCGTGGTATTGCGTGCGGAGTAGGGCAATCCGTGCGGCCATCGGGCGGTAGTAGTTCGTCCACCACGCTTCTTCGGGGAGCACGAAATGGCCCAGCGACCGGTAGCCTGCCGCTTCGAGACGGCTCACGTTTGCTTCGATCGTTGCCATGCCCGGATAGGCCTCTTGCCAGAATTGTTGCGCTTCAGTGGGCGGATCAGGCTGCAACCACGCGAGCTCGCTGACGACGATGTATCCACCTGGTTTGAGGTGCCGTCGCCAGGCCGTAAGGCCCTCGGTGAAACCCATGATATAGATCGCGCCTTCAGACCAGATCAGGTCAAACGGCTCCTCAAAGGGCAGATCAAACATCGAGGCTTGCACCGGCGTGATCTGTTCGTCCACCCCCGCTATGGCGGCGCGGCAGGCCAGTTCATCGAGGAATGGCTGATAGGTGTCAACCGCAGTGATGTGCGCCTGGCTGGCCTTGGCAAGAGCCAACGTCTGTGCCCCCGGGCCACACCCAACATCAAGGATGCGTGCGTTTGTGGGGAGATCCGGCAGCATCGCGAGCGCTTGCAGGGTCGCTGCATCGCTGCCCGGTGCTTCGCGGGGCAGATCGCGGTGAATCTTCCAGAAGACGTCGTGTTCAAGGGGATTGGTCATTGGTTGTTCCTTTGCTCGTATTACTCTTTGCGCCTTTGCGTCAAATCATCAGCCCTGCATGCACCCCACCAGGGCACCCCTTGCGGGTGCCCCACCAGGGACGGGGGCCGGGCCCGGTGTAGGGGCACCCGCAAGGGGTGCCCCACCAGGGACGGGGGCCGGATCCGGTGTAGGGGCACCCCTTGCGGGTGCCCCACCAGGGACGGGGGCCGGGCCCGGTGTAGGGGCACCCCTTGCGGGTGCCCCACCAGGGCACCCGCAAGGGGTGCCCCTACTCGTCTGCGAACGATGTAAGATCTAGTGTAAGATGATGGTTACGCTGCTATTTGATTGAATCAGTTAAGGATAACACGCTATGGCTTCGCTTGCATCCGGGTTGGCTCGTATGGGCCTGATGATGGTTCTGTTTGCTTTGCTCGCCGCCTGCGCCGCTTCGCCCGCGCCGACCCCAACCCCCACGCCTGCTCCCCCGACCGAGCCTCCGGCGGCGGTGCCGATGACGGCCCGCCCCTACGCGCTTGGTACGACCGATGTGCAGGTCGATGTTGGTTTTGGCGCAACTGAGTTGCTCGAATTGCGTGGCACGGTCGCCTCCCCGGCGAACCCTGGGCGCTACCCGCTTGCTCTGGTGCTGCACGGGAGCCACACGGTTTGTCCGACGCCGCCCGATCAAGAGGAAGAGCCGTTTAGCTGTTCACAGGTCGTGCAGCAACGCAATGATCCGGGTTTTGCGTACCTGCTTGAGGCGCTGGCCGAGCGTGGTTTTATCGCGCTTGCGCCTGATCTCAATATGGCCTTCCGGAGTCCATTCGATGGCGAAGCCAATGCCTTGGATACGTCACGGGTGCAGTTGATTCTGGACCGTCAGTTGGAGGCGTTGCGCACCGGGGATCAGGCTTTTGCGTTGGCGAATGAGGTTGAGGCCGATCTCACCCAGCGCTATTTGATTGGTCATTCACGGGGTGGCATGGCCGCCTATGGGGTGGGCGTCACATGGGATGCTGACGAAGCCACCGAGGTTCGCGGTCTTTTGCTGCTTGCTCCAATGATTGAAACACCGCTTTTCCAGCCGGTGCCCTTTACAACCGCGCCAGCGGTTGATCTGCCCCTGGCCGTGGTTTTGCCTTCGTGCGATGGCGATGTTGGGAACCTCGATGGTCAACACTATGTGGAAGCCGCCCGCATCGACCCGCAGCGCCAGCAACCCGCAATCAGCATCTTGCTCCCTGGAGCCAACCATAATTTCTTCAATGATGGCCTGACCGTCGATGACTCACGCTCGGCGTTTGGTTTTTGCGACCCTGAGACGCCGCGCATGCCGCGTGCCGATCAGCGGGGCTTTCTTGAGGCTTTTGCGCCTGCCCTGTTTGAGGCCTGGCGCACCGAGACGATCTTTGATCTTGAACTCGTTGCGCCTGCGCAACCAGTGCCCGCAACGATCGCCGGTGTGCCAACCCAGAGCTTCGTTGTCTACCCGGCGGCGCAGCGCCGTCCGGTGCTCTCTGCGTTGCGTAGCACGGAACTTGACGTTGGGCCACTGGGTGGCGCAGTGACTGTGCAAGATGCGACCCTCGAATTTTGCGCCTATCAGAGTTTTGGTGCGGGCATCCTGTGTCGTCCCTTTGTCCAGATCCCCGGCGGCCCTGCCCAGATGCATTTTGCTTGGGAAAGCGCTCAGGCACGCTTACGGGTTGACCTCCCGCCAACGGCAGGCGATACGCGGGACGCAACGGCTTTGCAATTGCGGTTGGCCCTTGACCCGACCGACCTGCGTATGCCCACGGGTGAGGCGCAACGTGTGCGTGTTGTACTCCAGGATCAAGCGGGCGCAATGGCGGAACAGGTGGTCAGCATCGCTTTGCCGACGGGCCGCCTGGGCACAAATCGTTGGAGCGATCCGGTCTATCTTAGCAGCGTGCGTCTGCCGTTGAGCCAATTCGATGGCGTTGATCGGGCGCAACTCGCGGCGATCGAACTCTATCCCGAAAGCGCGGGCGGCGCGCTCTTCCTGGCTGATCTTGAACTCGTTAGCGCCACCGAAGTGATTGAAATCGCTGCGTTGCCGGAACCCTTTGGTACCCTGGATGTTCAACTCACTGGCGCGAACACAGACCCGTTCCCGCCTGAAAGTCAACTCTTTGTGCGCTTGCGGATGGCTGGCGTTGCCGAAGAGGAACCGGATCTTGTGGTTGTTCAGACCTATGATGTCAGTGACCAGAGCTTACCGCTTGAGGTGTCGGTTCCATACAACCGTGCGACGCTTGACGGACGAAACGACTATGAACTTGAAGCAGGGATCCTCGTGCCCGACGGCACCCAATACAACACTCCTCAACCTGTGCTCGCGATCAGGGCTGGCGAGATCCAGACACCTCTGGAGTTGATCGTGGAACCGATCGTCATTGTCGAGGCACCAACGCCAACCCCCGACGCAACCCTGCGTGTTGTCATTCGTGCCCCAGAGGGGCAACCCTTCGTGCCGGGGCTTGATCTCTCGGTGGTGCTGCTTGAACGCGAGACAGGTGCGCCGCTTGCTGGTGCAACTGAAGTAACCACCGAAGCCACGGTCGAGACGTTCGAGCTTGAACTGGCCTACAATACTGCCGACGTCAAAGAGGGTGGAGTCTACGCCCTCAGCGTCCAGGTCTTCCAAGATCTTTTCACCGTCATCGCGTCGAATGACGACCTGGAACCGATTGATCTCAACGCAGACGTCGTTGAACTGCAACTGAAGGTCGTTCAGCCCTAAAACCCGTGTCGTAGCAGGTCAAAAACGCCAGCATTGCTGGCGTTTTTGACCTGCTACGACACAATGCTTGGGGGCCGCAGGCCATATTTGGCAAAGCCCCTCCCCTCCTTTATAATCGGGGCCATCATGGTGAAGAAGTAGCAAGCGCAAGCCAAAGAAGGTAGAACGATGAGCAATGAATCTTTTCGTGCCCTGGTCGTCGAGGAAGACGCTGGTACGCGCCGCGTTGAGTTGCGCGACATGCAGGTGGCCGATCTGCCTCCCGGTGAAGTCCTGGTGAAGGTTGCCTATTCGACCTTGAATTACAAAGATGGGCTAGCGGTGACCGGGAAGGGCAAGATTTTGCGGGTCAATCCGATGGCCCCGGGGATTGATTTTGCCGGTACCGTGGTCGAGTCGCAGTCACCCGCGTATAAGCCTGGTGACGAGGTGGTGCTGACGGGGTGGGGCGTCGGCGAACGCCACTGGGGTGGCTTCAGTCAGTTCAACCGGGTCAAGGCCGGCTGGTTGGTGCCTTTGCCCAAAGGGCTGACGCTGCAACAGGCGATGGCAATCGGCACGGCCGGTTTCACAGCGATGCTCTGTGTGCTGGCGCTGGAACGCCACGGCTTGACCAACGATGGCCGCGAGGTCGTGGTTACCGGGGCCGCTGGCGGCGTGGGCAGCGTTGCCGTTGCGCTGCTGGCCCGTGCTGGCTACAAGGTTGTCGCTTCGACCGGTCGCCCCGAAGAGGCAGATTACCTCCGTGACCTGGGGGCCGCTGATATTCTTGACCGTTCATTCTTTACCAATCCTGGCCGCCCGCTCGAAAGCGAGCGCTGGGCTGGCGCGGTTGATACCGTTGGTGGGCCAACCCTGGGCGGCATCTTCCGCACCGTTGCCTCGCATGGCGTCGTTGCGGCCTGTGGCAACGCTGGCGGCGTTGAGTTTACCTCCTCGGTCTTCCCCTTTATTCTGCGGAGCGTCAAGCTCGTCGGGGTCGAGTCGGTTATGGTGCCCTTGCCCGAACGCCTTGCCGCGTGGGAACGCCTTGCCCGTGATTTGCCGACCGACGTGCTTGATCGCATGACCAGCGTGATTCCGCTTGCCGCCGTGCCCGAGTATAGCGAAACGATTACTCAGGCACAGGTGCGCGGGCGCATTGTGGTTGATGTGCAGGCGTAACCGCTTGCTGGCCTATCCGTAAACAAGCCAAAAAGCCAGCAAACGCTGGCTTTTCGGCTTGTTCACGACTATCCTTTGCGCCTTTGCGTCAAATCATCGGGAGACTTCGTTCCCAGAATAATAAGCGTGCCTCTCAGCGATCCTGCAGCGCCGCAACTCCAGGCAACTTCTTGCCTTCGAGCAATTCGAGCGAAGCACCGCCCCCGGTCGAGACGTGCGACATCTGGGCGGCGAGACCGGCCTGTTCCACCGCAGCGACCGAGTCCCCGCCACCAACAATCGTGATGGCACCACCGGCGGCAGCCTCGGCCATGGCACTGGCAATCGCCCGTGTTCCACTCGCAAATGGGTCAAGCTCGAAGACACCCATGGGGCCGTTCCAGATGACCAGTTGCGCGGCGGCGACTTCACTGCGATACTGCTTGGTTGTCTCGGGGCCAATATCGAGCATGCGCCAGCCTGCGGGGATGGCATCAACACTGACCACCTTCGTGTTAGCCTCGGCGCTGAACGCATCGGCAATCACGGCATCAACGGGCAGCAAGAGACGCACATTGGCTGCCTTGGCCTTGGCGATCAATGTCCGCGCCGTCTCAACGCTCTCAGGTTCGATGAGCGAGTCGCCCATCTCCTTGCCTTCGGCCAGGAGGAACGTATTAGCCATGCCACCGCCGATCAGCAGCGCATCAACCTTGCCAAGCAGATTGTCAATGACGCCGATCTTATCACTGATCTTGGCCCCACCGATGATCGTTACAAAGGGGCGTTTTGGTTGTTCCAGCGCCCCGCCGATATACTCTAGTTCCTTCTCCATCAGGAAGCCGGCGACGGCAGGCAAGTGGTGCGCCACCCCTTCGGTGGAGGCATTGGCACGATGGGCTGCACCAAAGGCGTCGTTGACAAACACATCACCCAGGCGGGCCAGTTCGGCGGACATCCCGGCGTCATTCGCCTCTTCACGTGGGTCAAACCGCGTATTCTCTAGCATCAAGACCGTCCCAGGCTGCAGTGCCGCAGCGGCAGCCTCGGCGGCCTCGCCCGTCGTAACTTCGGTTTTGCGTACTTCGTGAGCCTCGGGCAGCAACTCAAAGAGGCGCTCAACAACTGGGCGCATACTGTACTTTGCATTGACCTTGCCTTTGGGGCGTCCCAGGTGTGACATCAACACCACCCCATTGGCACCCTGTTCTAACAGGTACCGAATTGTCGGCAACGCGGCGCGAATGCGGGTATCATCAGTGACACTGCCCTCACTATCCTGTGGCACATTAAAGTCTACGCGTACCAGGGCACGCTTGCCATTCCATTCGATATCACGGACGGTCTTTTTATTCATCAGGGAAGCTCCTTCTGCGGTTTCTCCCAACGGTGAGTATTGTAGCATATCTGTGATGGTTTTCGAGGGCGTACGCCCTCGAAAACCATCGTGGCGAAGGCTAGTGGTCTTCTTTGTTGCACAGTAGATCCCGCAGATCGGCGACGCTGTGGACGAGGGCGTGAGGGTTGGCTTCGGTCAGTTCGTCCAGCGTGCCGTAGCCGTAGGTGACGGCAATACATGGCAGGCTGTGCGCGCGTGCGCCTTCGATGTCATAGACCGTGTCGCCAATCATGAGGCTCGCGCTGCGTTCGGTTGGGCTGAGTAGATCGAGCACCGCGCCAATGACTTCGGCTTTGGTGCCAATGCGATCGTCAGGGGTCGAGCCAATGATGGCGACGAAGAAGCGCGTTAGGCCAAAATGATCGAGAATGCCCTGCGCCGGGACAATGAATTTCGAGGTTGCAACATAGAGGCGGATGCCGCTTGCTTGCAATTCGGCGAGCAACTCGGGGATGCCTTCGTAGAGCTGGTTCTCGTACATCCCGATAGATAGATACCGCTCGCGATAGATGGTGACGGCCTCTTCCGCCAGCGTGTCATCGCCAAGATACGCCCGTAAACTGGCGCGCAGGGGTGGGCCGATCCAACTGCGCAGCGTCTCAGCGTCAGGAAGGGGCTTCCCCAGGGTGTTGAGCGTATGGCGAAAGGTGCGGGTAATGCCCTCGTAGGGATCGGTCAGGGTTCCGTCAAGGTCAAAGAGCAGGGCTGGGTGGCGGGGCTGTCGCATAACTGTCTATTTCTCGAAAACGGGACCAGGTCTGGTCGAAGTTCAGCACACGCACGATGTGTGCGACTCATCCTTCTCACTATACCACCCGTTTTTCCAGGTGACAATCCTGTTGTTCCGATAGGCATCGTGGTATACTGAAAGTGTTCCCCCTCGATTTCTAGCTCTTCCATGCTCGCCAGGGTTGCCCTGCGAGTGGTGATCCCAACAGAAAGGCGGCGTTGCGCATGCTCAATTCGATAACCGATGTGCGTGAGATCCTCGCGACCCAGCAATATATTGCTTCCGACGAGATTTGTACGGCGATGTTTCTGGCTGATAAACTCGGCAAGCCGTTGCTCGCCGAAGGCCCCGCCGGGGTCGGCAAGACTGAACTGGCCAAGAGTTGGGCGCTCGCGAACGGCCGCGAGTTGATCCGTTTGCAGTGCTACGAAGGCCTCGATGAGACCAAGGCGCTCTATGAGTGGGAATATGCCAAGCAGTTGCTCTATACGCAGTTGCTGCGTGAGAAGCTGAGCGATCTGCTCGGTGATTCGCGTACCCTGCGCGAGGCCGCTGATCGCCTGGCAAGCGAAGAAGATGTCTTCTTCTCCGAGCGTTTCCTCTTGCCGCGTCCGTTGCTTCGCGCCATTACGAGCGACCAGCCGGTGGTGCTGCTGATCGATGAGATCGACCGCGCTGATGCCGAGTTTGAAGCTTTTCTGCTTGAGGTGTTGAGCGATTTTCAGGTCAGTGTCCCGGAACTTGGTACCCTCAAAGCCAAACATCAACCGACCGTTTTGCTCACCTCAAATAATACCCGCGAGTTGAGCGAGGCCCTCAAGCGGCGCTGTCTCTATATTCATATTGATTATCCTGACCTTGAAGCCGAGTTGCGCGTGATCCAGTTGAAGGTGCCCGGCCTTTCGCCCAAATTGGCCCGCCAGGCCATTGAATATGTGCAACGTCTCCGCAAAATGGATCTAAAAAAACACCCGAGTGTCAGTGAAACGATCGACTGGGCCCGGGCTTTGCTTGAGCTCAACAGTCGGCAGATCGACAAGACAACCCTCGATACGACGCTGAGTGTGCTGTTGAAGTATGAGAGCGATATTCAGCGGGCCAAACGTGCGCTGCAAGGCGGTGAGCGTGGTGACCGCCCCGAGCGCCCCGAGCGCGGTGATCGCCCGGATCGCCCGCGGAACCGTTATCCGGGTGGTGAATGGAATAACTAAGTATGGATCGACGTATCACTGAATTTATTGCCGCCCTGCGGGCCGCTGGTATTCGGGTCAGCCTCGCTGAAACGGCTGATGCGATGCGGGCGATTGAGCAGGCAGGGATTACCGATCGCCGCCTCTTTGAACTGGTTATGCAGACGAGCCTGATCAAGGATGCGAAAGATTTTACGACCTTCCGCGAGCTCTTTCCGCTCTATTTTGGCAAAGAAGCACCCCCCCCGATGCAACAACCCGGCGGTGGTCAGCTTTCTGAGGAAGAGCGTGAACAGTTGATGGAGCAACTCGCCCAGATGCTGGCGCAGATGAGCCCGGAACAATTGGCGCAACTCTTTCGCTCGATGATGACTGGTCAGCCCCTCTCGGCCCAAGAGATGGGCCAATTGATGGATGGCATTGCGCCGCCGCATGTCTCGAATCCACGCTATCGCGATTGGATGACCCGGCAGGCGTTGCGTGAGTTGAATTTCAACCAGTTGAATAAGGCGCTCCGCGAATTGCTCGATGCCCTGCGTGCCGAGGGCATGTCGGAAGAGGCGCTGCAGGCGATCGAGCAGGCTGCCCGTGAGAACCAGGCCGCGCTCGCTGAACAGATCGGCCAGCAGGTCGCCCAGCAAATGGCCGAGCAGTCGCGTGGCGATGGGCAGGCGATTCCGCGTCAACGCTCCGAAAGCGAGTTGCTCGACCGGCCCTTCGATCAGTTGAATGAGCGCGACGCGGAAGATATGCGCAAGATTGTCAATCGCCTCGCGGCCCGTTTGCGCACACGCCTTGCGTTGCGCCAGCGTCGGGGCAAAACAGGTACCCTTGATGCCAAGACGACGATCCGCGCCAATCAGCGTTTTGGAGGGGTGCCGATGGTTGTTCGCCATCGCAAGCGCCATCTCAAACCAAAACTTGTGGTGCTCTGTGACCGTAGTGTCTCGACCGAACGAGTGATGACCTTTATGTTGCTGATGGTCTATTCACTCCACGACCAACTGAGTCGCACTCGTTCCTTCGCCTTCATTGATCGCCTGCACGATATGAGCCGCTACTTTAACGAGGCTCGCCCCGAAGCTGCGCTTGCTCAGGTAATGGACGAGATCCGTCCAACCCGCAGTTACAGTACAGATCTTGGCTATGCCCTCAATGAGTTTGTCCGCGATCACCTGAGTTGCATTGATCAACGCACGACCGTGATTCTGCTCGGTGATGGGCGCAATAATGAAAATGATCCGGGGCTTGCCGCGTTTGCCCAGATCTGCCGCCGCGCCCGACGGGTGGTCTGGTTTGCGACCGAAGAACAGCGGAAGTGGGGCGTCTACGATCCTGGCTCATTGAGCAGCGACATCTATAAGTATGCCCCGATGTGCGATGCCATGCACGAGGTGACCAACCTGCGCCAACTTGCCGACGCGATTGACCGCCTCTTTGTCCGGGCGTAGCTCAGGTAATGGTAAGATAGGTGCGGTGACAAAGCGGTGCAACCGCTTTGTCACCGCACCTATCTTGCCATTTTTGTAATAGGATCGCGCCCATGTTTTTTTTGGTGACAGAGGTGCATAACTTTGGCGGCTTTTTTGGTGGTGATACGGTCTCGTTGAGCGGCAAAGCCTGGCGCGATCCTGAGGCTGCCGAGCAGACCTTGACGATTGACGAGGCGGCCCTGGTCAACCTCACGGATCGGCACCTGGTGGCGGCGGGGATGTTGCTCGAACTAACCTTTGCCGGTGCGCGGGTCGAAGCAGCGGTTGTGCGGGGCGCTTCTGAGCATGCGACGTTGCGGCGCGCTCTTGGTGAACCTGAACTGCCTCCTACGCTGAGCGAGTTGGTGCTTCTGAGTTGCCGTTGTGCGGCGTGCAAGCTCTGGGTTACGCCCGTGCGACGCGACGACACCGAGCTTTGCGCCCTGTGCGGGCGAGGGGTCGCGCTGCGCTAGCGTGTCTACATACGATACGTATCGACTTCGCCCCGCACGGGTGCGCCGCACGGCGCACCCGTGCAGGGCAACAAACCCTTGACACCTGCAAGACGCGACTCGTATAATGCAGGCGAAGGGAAAGAAGCTTATGCGTCGTCGCGTCTCATTCGTCTCGTTGCTCCTGGGTCTCCTCTATCTGACCGCACTTGGCCT
Source organism: Candidatus Chloroploca asiatica (assembly GCF_002532075.1). Classification (GTDB taxonomy): domain Bacteria; phylum Chloroflexota; class Chloroflexia; order Chloroflexales; family Chloroflexaceae; genus Chloroploca; species Chloroploca asiatica. The sequence continues at coordinate 25,717 of NZ_LYXE01000050.1, forward strand.
GGCAGGTGTGCTGATCTGGCAAACCCTGATGCTGGCCCGTGCTTTGCCGGAGGTTCAGGCGGCTGCCGCAGAAATTGCGCTGGCAACGGCAACCCCGGTGCCGACAGCCGTGCCCATGATTGTCTTGCCAACCCCGGTGCCGCCAACCCCGATGCCAACAGTTGAAGTGCCTGATCCAGGCCCGGTCAATTATCATCCCAAGAGTGGCCGCTATATTGTTGCCTGGTTGCCGCCCCTCTTTGAAGGTGGCGCACGTGACTCCTTCTTTGCGAATGCCGATATTATTGATGATATTAGTCCGTTCTGGTACTCGACGGATGCCAGTGGCCGCCTTTTTGGCACCCGCAATGATGACCTGGTGCGCATTGCCCACGAGCATAATATCCGCATCATTCCGTCGATCCATAATGTAACAGCAACGCCTGGTGTCGTCGCCGGGGTGCTGCGCAATCCGGCTATCCGCGCCCGTCATGTCCAGCATATTGTTGATGAAGTCCTTGCCCGCGGCTACGATGGCATTGATATCGACTACGAAAGTCTCGATCCTTCGCTGCGCGCTGATTATACGGCGTTTATTGTCGAGTTGAGTACGGCCTTACGCCAGCACGAGAAGCTCTTGACCGTGGCTGTCCATGCCAAGTCAAGTGATTTCGGTGGACTTGGTGGCTTTCAAGATTGGGTCGCCATTGGACCCTATATTGACCAGTTGCGCATCATGACCTACGATTATCACTGGCGTGGCAGTGGTCCCGGGCCGGTTGCCCCAGCCTACTGGATCAATGCAGTGGCTGAGTATGCGCAGTCGGTCATTGATCCGGCCAAAGTCTTGATCGGGGTCCATTTTTATGGCTATGACTGGCCCCCATCTGGGCGGGCGACCGCACGTACCTGGCGGGTGATCGAAGAGATTATTAATTCCCAGGGGTCAACCGTCAATTTTATGGAACGCAATAGCTCCGGGCCGGTCGAAGAGAGCTATTTTTCGTATCGCAGCGCCGAAGGTACGCGCCAGGTCTGGTTTATGACCGAGACCGGGCTTGGCTCCAAGATCCAGACGATCCAGGCGATGGATCTGGCCGGCATCGCGATTTGGCAACTCGGTTATGAAAAACCTGAATACTGGCGCATTGTGCGCGAGAGTATGGTCAAAGATACGGCGCACGTTCAGCGGGCGTTGACCCCACTGATCCCCGATCATTAAGCTATGGCACCTATTGTGGAACCTGAAGTTAAGGTTGATGTTACTGAAGCGCACCTCCTCTATGAGCGTGGTGTGGCGGCGGCTCGTGCCGATAATCGGCGGGTTGCCGCTGGCTTCTTGACCCGCGCGTTGCGCCTCGATCCCCGCAACGAGTCGGCCTGGCTCTGGTTGAGTGGCGTGCTTGATGATCCCCACGAGCGCGCTTTTTGTCTACGCTCGGTTCTTACGCTGAATCCGCACAATACCCACGCGCAGCGCGGCCTACGCTTGCTGGAAACACGGGGCCTCCTTAACGGGCAGGCTGATAAAGCGCCTGCTATGACGCTCCCTTCACTTCCCGTGGAAACCAAAGAGCGCCCGGTTGACCGTGATGCCTGGTGGATCAATTGGCGTCGCTCGAACCGTGAGTGGAGCCGGAGCCGCCTCCTCTTTTGGATCTTTCCGATTCTTCTGCTCGTTGTTGCTATTGGTCTCTACCAGAGTTTTGTGGTGGCTGTCGAGCGGAGTGCGGCCGTGATTGTTGCGCCTACTGAAGATTTGGCAAGCGTGGCACTGTTTGTGCCGCCACTCGTGCCAACCATTGAACCAGTGCTCGAGGCCGAGCCACTAGCCGTCGTTGAAGGCCTGACTATCGGCTACCTGGGGGCACTCGAAAGCCTGCGTGCCGATCTCCGGGTTGCCACCGAGACCTATCGCGAGGCGACGACTATGCTTGCGGGCGGCTCGGTCGGGGCTGTTGCGGCGACGCAACGTCTGCGTGCGACCGTAGCTTCTTCACGTGAGGCCATGAGCCAGTTGCGACCCCCGGGCACGTTGCAGCCTGCCCACGATGATTATCTGACCGGGCTTAACCTGCAACTCGAAGGTCTCGATGCCGTGCTCGATTTTTATAGTGGCTACGATGTAGCCTACGCGAACCGCGCCGCGCAGCGCTTCCAGGAAGCCCGCGCGTACCTCGAACGTGCGCAGGCCACCTTTGCCACCGAAGCACGCCAACTCGCCGACCTCAGCAGCACCACCGCCCAAACCCCACGGTAGGTACACGGTGGCGCCGTGCCCCTACCCCCTAGGGCAATTGCATCATACAAAACCGGATACAACAAGACGCTCTATCAGGGCACCCGCAAGGGGTGCCCCTCCAGGCCGAGGGCCGGATCCGGTGTACGGGCACCCCTTGCGGGTGCCCTCGCGGGGTGCATACACGGAAGATGCAATCACCGTGTCCCTACCCCCCGACGGGAAACCGTACAGCTGCGAGCCGTTCACCTGCGGCACGCAGCGTTTCCAGCTTTTTGGCAAAGCAGAAACGGGCGAGCAGCGGCAACGGTTGACTGCTCCCTTCCGATTCCCTCGGCGCATAAAAAGCCGAAGGCGGGATCGCCGCAACCCCAATCTCGCGCGTCAACCAGCGACAAAAGGCTCCATCATCGGCAAAGCCAGTCTCCCTCAGATCAGCCATCACAAAATAACTGCCTTCGGTCGGTAACGTTGGGAGACCAGCCTCGTGCAACAGCGTTCGCAAGAGCGCGTAACGCTCAAGGTACTCGGCCCGCAGGACCTCGTAATAGTCATTCGTGAGGGCCGCTTCAAGTGCCGCCGCCGCCGCATCTTGCAAAGGCGTGGCGGTCGCAAACGTAATCCACTGATGCGCGGCCCGCAACGCATCGTTGAGCGCCGCCGGCCCAACGGCATACCCGATCTTCCACCCAGTGACACTGAAGGTCTTGCCAATGCTGTTGATCGTCAGGGTACGCTCCCACATCCCCGGTAGGCTCGCAATATCCTGATGCACAGCATCGCCAAAAACCAATTGATCATAGACCTCATCGGCAATCACGGTTACATCATACTCAATGCAGAGCGATGCAATGAGCTCGAGTTCAGCCATGCGAAAGACTTTGCCGGTTGGATTATGGGGCGTATTGAGCATCAAGATCCGTGTGTGTGGGGAGAAAGCCGCCCGCAACGCCTCAGGATCAAACCACCACGCATGTTCAGGCACCCCGGTGAGCGGCGAAGCTTGCCCTTCCCCCGGGGGATGCAGCCGTACATAACGGGGCACTCCACCTGCCATTGTTACCGCAGGCACATACGCATCATAGAATGGCTCAAAGATAATGACCTCGTCCCCAGGATTGACAAGCGCTTGTATTGCGCCAAAGAGCGCCTCGGTGGCCCCACTGGTCACGGTGATCTCGCGCGCGGGATCAACTGACGTGCGCCCCTGGGCCTGCCAGGTTGCCGCCACCGCCTCACGCAGCCGGGGTAAGCCCTGATAGGGCGCATACTGGTTCAAATCGGCCGCGACCGCCGCGACCGCCGCTGCTTTTACCCAGGCTGGACCCGCAAAATCCGGGAACCCCTGCCCCAGATTGACCGCACCACACTGCACGGCCAGCGCACTGATTTCGGCAAAAATCGTGGTTCCAAAGCCACGCACACGCTCGGCGGGGTGACGACTGCTCATAGATAGGCTCCTGCTCTTGAGGGTGATGAATTGTGCTGTATGGTACCATATCCGCAAATCCCAGTTTTTGGTTCGTTTTGGCGGCGAAGCCGCCAAAACGAACCAAAATACCTCGGTGAGCGGCGAAGCCGCTCTACCATAGGGTAGCGGTTTGACCAACTGCTACCCTGTGGTATTATCATAGCCATGAATACACAAACTTATCCTCATGGAGTCCTGACCCTCGATACACTCCATCTTGGACGGCCAGGTGTTGTCGCGACGTATCTGCTGCTTGGTGACGAACTGGCGCTCGTTGACCCAGGGCCTGCCGGTACGTTACCTACTGTCGAGGCCGCGCTTGCCCAGCATGATCTGAGTTTGCAAGATCTGCGCCATGTCATTCTGACGCACGTTCATCTTGATCACGCTGGGGCTACGGGCACGATCCTCGCGCAGAACCCCCACGTTCAGGTGCATGTTCACGAGCGTGGTGCGCCACACTTGATCGATCCGTCGCGCCTGGTCAAGAGTGCTGGCCAACTCTGGGGCGACCAGCTCGAGATGCTCTGGGGGCAGACGATCCCTGTGCCGCCAACGGCGATCACGACCCTGGTCGGCGGCGAACGGCTCCAGCTTGGCACGCGTGTGTTGCATGCCTACGATGCTCCTGGGCATGCCAAACATCACCTCGTCTGGTACGACGAAGAGAGTGAGGCGGCCTTTGTCGGCGATAACACCGGTGTCCGCCGTCAGTTGCAGCCCTTTACGCGCCCAGCAACTCCGCCACCCGATGTTGATCTAGTCGCCTGGCAGAGCACGCTTGATCTGATTAAAGGCCTGCGCCCGCAGTGGCTGATGTTGACCCATTTTGGGGCCTATCATGATGTCGAGTTCCACCTGGCCGATGTTCGTGAACGGTTGCTGCGCTGGGGTGAGTTAGTGCGCACCGGCTTGACCAGTGGCAAGAGTGAGGCCGAGCAACTTGCGGCCCTTGAAGCACAGGCGCTTGCCGAAGCGGCGAGCCTTGATGAAACAGAACTGGCCGCTCTGACGCAGCAGTCGGGCGCGGTCGAGTTAAGTTGGCGTGGTCTGGTGCGCTATTGGCAGAAACAGGCTGCCTCTTGAGGGGGGACCGTGGCTATCGTGATTGTTGGCGGTGGAGCTATTGGCCTTCAGGTGGCCGGACGGTTGGCGCTGTCCGGCCGTGAGTGTGCTGTGCTGGCACGCCCTCAGACGGTTGATGCCTTGCTCGATCGTTCGTTGAGTATCACCCTCGAAGGCGAAACCCGTCGTGTGCGCCTTGATGCGGCTGCATTACCCGACGATCTGCTGGGATCGTATCACAGGCCCGAGTTGGCGATTGTGTGTGTCAAGGGCTACGATACGCCGGGGGTGATTCCAACGCTGCGTGCGCTCAAACCCGGTCGTATCCTGACCCTTCAGAATGGGATTGGCAACGAAGAATTGCTTGCCGAGGCCTTTGGTCAGCAACAGATCATTGCGGGCAGCATTACCACCTCGGTGGAACTCCCCGGGCCAACCGAGGTGGTCGTGACCAAAGCCGGAGGGATTAGTCTGGCTGGCATGACCCCGGCAACGCGCGTCAAGCAGTGGGCCGAGATCTTTACGCAGGCCGAGTTTCCCGTTGAATTGCACCCTGACTACCGCTCGATGAAATGGTCGAAAGCACTGCTCAACATGCTTGGCAATGCACAGGCCGCCATTCTCGATATGCCGGTACCCGAGATCTACGCAAATTCGCGTCTGGTTCATGTTGACCTGACCGTTGCGTATGAGACGCTGGCTGTGATGGGGAAACTGGGCATCCATCCCGTGAACCTCCCAGGGTATCCGGCGGCAACCATTGCGCGGTTTGCGCCGTTCACACCGGGTCCGATCCTGCGGATCCTGATGCGTCGCATGGTTGGCGGTGGGCGCGGAGGCAAAGATCCTTCGCTCTTGCGCGATTTGCGGGCTGGACGAACGCGTTCCGAGGGTGAACAACTCTATGGTGCGGTGGCGGCGGCAGCAACGACAACCGGGATGTCGGTTCCTGTTACGGCGGGCCTCTGGCGGATTCTCGGGGCGATTGTCCGGGGTGAACGACCGTGGCAAGAGTTTCGTCGTCAACCCGAACGCCTACTCGCCGAGCTCGGGCTTTAGCAAGTGAAGGTTCCAGGCTGTCTTATGGTGTTCTGAATCATGAAACCTTGTCGAAGCCAACTTCGCGTATAATGCATTGATATGCTACCATCTGTGCTATCGGAGCCTGACATATGTATCGCCAGCATAGCTATTGCTCATTTTGCGGACGCCCCTTCCTTGACGGTCAGCGCTGGCCACGTGTCTGTGCACACTGTAGCAGCACGACCTATCGTAATCCACTGCCGGTAGTCTTGATCCTGCAGCCCGTTGATGATGGCATTCTGGTCATTCGCCGTGCGGCAGCACCTCGGCAAGGGCAACTTGCCTTGCCAGGTGGCTTTATCGAGATGGGCGAGAGTTGGCAAAATGCAGCGGCCCGCGAACTTCGCGAAGAGGCTGGCATTACGATTGCGCCGGAACAGATTACTGACTTTGGTACCCGCAGTACCCCAGACGGGTATCTCCTCGTCTTTGGCCTGGGGCCTCAACTCCACAATAGCGATCTATCACCCTTCCGGAGCAATCGCGAAGCCGAAGCCCGCCTGATCATCACCAATCCGGTCGAACTGGCTTTTCCCTTGCACACCGAAATGGTGCATCGTTTTTTTGCCCGTCGTTCATAGTAGTGACACGGCGCCGCCGTGCCCTCGCCCATCCCCCCACGGCCTTGAGCACGAAGGATCCTTCCAGAGTCTCATCCAAGGCTCAACTATCACGAAGCGCGCGTACCAATCCAGGATCGCGACCACGGAGAGCTAGTTGCTCCGGAGACGAAGCGACGTGATATCGGAGCCCCACCTCGCGTTCGGGGTGCGTGCGGTCGCTCCGCAGAACAGGTTGGGATAGATGTGATGCTGTGCGACCTGCTTGCTCATTGCTCAGTGGGTATGTGCGCGGCCCGGGGCGCTGAGCCAAGGGGGGCAGGGGCTTTGGAGCGCAAGCGTGGCTTGACCAGCCACCTCACCCGGTTCAAACAACGGGAGGACAAAGAAGCTCAGCGCATCGCCGGCGCTCAACGCCGCGGGGAGCCTGCTCGCGCTAGAGGCGACGGCGTAGCGGGGAGCCAACGCTTTTCAGTGCAACCCACAGGGCCGGACGGTGCTGGCCCTGTGGGTTGCTCATCGATACGTTCTTGACCTCATCTTGAACATGACCATACGTCATCTTGAGCTAGTGTATGTATACTGCGCTTTAGACTGTCTTTTTCAAGCAAAGGATGAACTTCGATGCGCCTCAAAACACTCTTGGTCTCATGGATACTTCTCGTTGCAGCGGTGCTGACCGTCGCGTGCGGTGCGGCCCCGTCGACCATCGCGCCTTCCGCCACCGGCACGCCGGATATGGCCGGAATGGATCACGCCACGATGCAGAACACCGGCGATACGCCCTATGATGCGCTTTTCATCGATAGCATGATTGTCCATCACGAGGGTGCAATTGTTATGGCGCAACAGGCGCTTGAATCGTCCGAACGCCCGGAAATTCGGCAATTGGCCGAGGCAATTGTCAGCGCACAGCAAACCGAGATCACGCAGATGCGCGACTGGCGATCCGCCTGGTATCCCGATCTGGCACCAACCAGTGGCATGCAGATGGACATGGGGCCAATGACGGTTGCCGCAGGAAGTACGCCTTTCGACCAGCGGTTTATTGAAGCGATGATCCCGCATCACGAAGGCGCGATCTTGATGGCCGAAGACGCCTTGCAGAACGCGGAACGCCAAGAGATCAAGAACCTCGCTCAGGCGATCATCACGGCGCAGGAAGCCGAAATCGCCCAGATGCGCCAATGGTTGCAGGAATGGTACAGCATCACGCAATAGCATATAGCAACCCTAACGGGTTTGCAAAAGCGGTTGTATGCTTGCTCGCGGCGTAGCCGCGAGCAAGCATACAGCACCTTCACAAATGAGTTAGGGTTGCTATAGTATCATACCTGTATGATGCTCGCAGCTGTTTCGATTGATGAGGTAACGTGACGTGACGGCGACTGCGCGAACGATCCTGATTGTTGACGATGAAGTACGACTTGGCACCCTGATCATCGATCTTGCCCGCCATGAAGTCATACTCGAGGATGTGCCGCTCGGACTGACGAACCTGGAATACGAACTGCTCACGGTCCTGGCGTCAGCGCCGGGGCGCACCTTCACCCGCACGCAACTGCTCGACCGGGTCTGGGGCACCGATTACTTCGGCGACGATCATGTCGTCGATGTCCATATCGCCAACCTGCGCAAGAAACTCGGCGAAGACTCCACGCAGCCCCGCTTTATCAGTACCGTCCGTGGCGTGGGCTATCGGTTTGGAGATCGACGATGATCCCCACCACACATCGGGGGAGCCTGTATACCCGGCTCTTCCTCGCCCACCTGCTGGTGATCGTCGCCGGCACGGCGACCCTCCTGGCAGTGACATTGCTCACCGCGCACACCCTGCACGACCGACTGATGATTGCCATGCTCGGCCCGGAGCTAGCGCTCGCGGCTGACCCTGCCATGGACGCAATGGAGCGGGCGACGAACGATGTCTTTGAAGCGGCCATGATACAGGCGCTGTTGATCAGCAGCGGCGCGGCCAGCCTTGTGGCCGTGGTGGTCAGCCTGCTCCTCTCACGGCGGATTGTATGGCCGATCCAGCGTCTGCTCGACGCCAGCCGCCGCATCGCCATGGGGCACTACAGCGAGCGGGTGCCCGCCGCCGGCAATGATGAACTGGCCGCGCTTGCCAGCCAGTTCAACACCATGGCTGACGCCCTTGAGTCAGCCGAACGACGGCGTGTTGCGCTGATCGGCGATGTAGCCCACGAGTTGCGCACGCCCCTGGCAACGATCGAAGGCTATGCCGAAGGTGCGATCGATGGGGTGGTTGCAACCAATGATGCGACCTGGGCGCTGATTCTGGATGAGGCTGGTCGGCTGCGGCGCCTAGTGACCGACCTCCAGGAGCTCTCGCGTGCGGAGGCGCGGCAACTGCCGCTTCACCCCACCTTGATCCCACCGGCAGCCTTGGTCGAGCGTGTCCTCGCCCGGCTCGCACCGCAGTTTGCCGAGAAGGGCGTCATTCTACGGCAGGAACTGTCGGCATCCGCCCCAGCGATCCTGGTCGACCCGGATCGCATCACACAGGTGCTGATCAATCTATTGGGCAATGCCCTGCAGCACACGCCGCCCGGCGGGATCGTCACCATCAGCGTCATTCCTGAGCCGTACGCCATGCGCTTTCAAATTCAGGACACCGGCAGCGGAATTGCTGCCGAGCACGTGCCCCATCTCTTTGAGCGCTTCTACCGGGTTGACAAAGCGCGTGCGCGTACGACTGGCGGCAGCGGGATCGGCCTGACCATCAGCAAGGCACTGATCGAGGCCCATGGCGGCACAATCTGGGTGGAGAGTGCTGGGTTGGGTCAGGGCACGGTTGTTCGTTTCATCCTACCCACGCAGCATGCTTGACCAGATCTTGGACGTGCGGTTGCTCTTCGTAACCCCCGACATCCCTCGAAAACGGGCCAGGTCATCCTGCGTCGTGCGTGAGGTCGACGCCCAGCGGCGTTGGCGGTGATGTGAGTACCATCGACGGCGCTGGTTGAACCACACCTGAGTGAGCGCCCGAGCATCCACCCGAGCGCACGCATACAGGCATGTCGTCTCGGCAGTTGGACTGAAATTGGGCCAGAGAGCGAACTGGTCGAGAGCGAATTTGGCGACTATAGCTACTGTGCGGGCGACAACCAGATTATCTATGCTACGATTGGGCGCTTCTGCTCGATCGCCTCGCATGTGCGGATCAATCCTGGCAACCACCCGGTCGAGCGGGTGACTCAGCATCATCTGACCTACCGGCGTGCCCAGTACGGCTTTGCCGAGCGCGATTATACCGACTTCTTCGCCTGGCGGCGGGCGCACCACTGCCTGGTTGGCCACGATGTCTGGATCGGCCACGGCGCGATCATTTTGCCGGGGGTTACGGTTGGCATCGGGGCCGTGATTGGCGCAGGTGCGGTGGTGAGCCGCGATGTCGAGGCGTACATGATTGTGGGAGGCGTCCCGGCTCGTCCCATCCGGCGACGTCTTCCCGAGGCGATCGCGGCGCGGTTGCTCGCGATCGCCTGGTGGGATTGGGATCGCGCTGGAGTGGTTTGCCACCCGGCTGAAGGGAGGCTTAGGGGCACGCGTGTGATCAGGATGCGACGAAGTCATCGCCAATCCGAACGTGGGGAAAGTTCGCCATTACGTGCGTTCTCCTCATTGAGATGCAAAGACTCGCCCCTTGACAACCGAGCATCCTCTCGGTCGCAATACCTGCCGCCCCATCCACTGTCGCTGGCATCCCAAGAGCCTGCTCCAGGCGCGCACCCGAGAAGGTCGAAGCACTGACCTTCGTGTGACAGCGCCAGTACACCTCACGCCCGGAGACGTGAAGATCGTCGAGCACGGTCTGGAGCGCCAGCAAACGTTGCTGTGCCGCCTCATCGGGCACGGTGGGCAAAAACGCCACCGATAACGCATCCTCGGTGCCGTCTGGCTCGGTCGGTGGTGCTCCCGGCAGGTCTGAGTCGGCCCCTACCGCACGGGCCGAACACCGCTGATGCTCGGCAGCAGCTATTTGTGCTTTCATGATGACCTCATGTGTTGCCACCGGGCCAGTAAAGCCAACCCTACCAGCGGCATACTGGCGGCCAGATAATACCAGGGTATTCCCAACGCCAATGCTGCCGGTGTCGCGCCGGTGATGTCGAAGGCGGCCAGCCCGTTCAGCGGGCCGAGGTACCAGAAGCTGAGCAGCAGGATTTGCAACGGCCGTTCCGATCTTCCTACCGCGCCTAACCCCAAGGCCAGTGCCGGAATAAACCACGCCCCAGCCCAAAAGCCGGGCAGTAACGCCGGTTCCGCTAGGAACCGGCGCAGTACCCCGCCGCCCAGGATCACGTAGAGCACCATCCCGGCCGTCCAGGCAGCAGGCAGCTGCCGCCAGAGCGGGGCAGGGGCGCTAAAGAGCAGTTGTTCCACCCCATATTTGCGCTCGCGCACGCCCAATTCCGACCAGAGCGGTAGCGACCAGAGCCAGATAATCGGCAGCAGCCAGCGCTGCACGGTGGTCAATTCGGCTAGCAAACTCGCCAACATCAGGCCAGCGGCGACGACGTACCAGAGCAACGGACGTCCCTTGAGCAGCAATTTCAATTCGGTGGCGACCACGCGGGCAAAGAGGCCCAACGGATTCGTCGCGGTCGTAACTGGCGTTAATTGCGCAGCCCGCGCTGGCCCGTCACCTGGCCGAGCCAGGCGTGCGGTGCGGCCAAACCCCGGCCAGAGCGTCGCCAAGCGTGCTGGGAGTCGGCTTCTCGCGCGCTGCTTTGCACGGGGCGCGTGCCCCCGCGACGGATCAAAGCGGTCAAAGGGCAGGGCCGCGATGGCTGCCAACAACAGAGCTCCAACGCCTACCAACAGGCGTGGTCCGGCGACGGCCCGCCAATCAAACCCCGTCCACACAAACGTCTGCAAGGTGGCCAACTCTGCCGTACCCAGGACAATACCGCCGCTGTAACTCGCCCCCTGCGCTTGGAGCGCGGCCGTCATTTCGCGCTCAATGGCCGTAAAGCCGATGACCTGACCGCCCAGCAAGGGTAGGGTAAACAGCCAGAGGAAGAAGTAGAGGACATTGCCAGCCGTTTCCTGCAGCCAGGGGATGCAGTCGAACAACACGGCCAAAGCGGCCACCAGCAACGCGACCGGCGCGGCGAACAGGAGGAAAGGCATGAGCAGGTGTGTCAGGTTGAGGCTTTTATCCTCGCCGTGAATCAACAGCATCGCCACGGACGCCAACACCAACACGCCGACGATGACCAGCAGGACGGCCGTATTGCTGACGAATTTGCCCAGGGTGTAGGCCGCTTTGTGCAGCGGCGTAGCGGCCAGAATCTGACCGACGCCGGTCTGCCGGTCTAAGGTCACATTGCCCCGCGTGACATAGAAGCCGATCAGTGAGAGAAAAAAGGCCAGCGTGACAGCCATCAGCATCCCAATCCAGGCGGCGTTGTAGACGCCCCGGTAGGCACCCAAGCGCAACATGAAGAAGCCGTCCAGCACCTGGTAGCCGAGCAGGACGGCCAGGGTGATGATCATCACAAAACTAAAGCGGCGCGTCCGCTCACGGAAGTCGGCCAGGGCCAGGTGGGCAAGAGCGCTCATACGGTTGTCTCCGGTCGCTGGGCTACGCAATAGAGATACGCGTCCTCCAGGCTAGGCGGAAGCGCGGCGGCGTCGGGGTGGGGCGGGCTGTCGCTGACGATGCGGGCCAAAGCGCCATCCGGGCGGCGGACAATGTTGACGACGCGGTGGGTTTGGCGAACAGCCGTCAACGCGTCGCTCGGCAGCAGCCAACCCCAGACCTTGCCGGCCACCGCTTGCAGGAGTTCCTCTGGCAGGGCGTGGCGTAGCAGACGGCCACCCGCAATCAAGGCAATGCTCGTAGCCGTCGCTTCCACATCGGAGACAATGTGGGTCGAGAGCATCACAATCCGCTCGCCGGCTAAATCGGCGATCAGGTTGCGGAAACGGGCGCGTTCCTCGGGATCGAGGCCGACGGTCGGCTCGTCCACAATCAGCAGATGCGGGTCGTTGAGCAGCGCCTGGGCGATGCCTACCCGCTGCCGCATCCCGCCGGAAAAGCCGCCAATCGGTCGGTAGGCGACCTCGCTCAGATTAAGTAGTTGCAGCAGTTCGTCAATGCGGCGGCGCGCCTGTTTGCGTTCCAGCCCCTTCACCGCCGCCAGGTAGCTGAGAAATTCCACCGCATTCAGGTTCGGATAGACGCCAAAATCCTGGGGCAGGTAGCCCAACACCCGGCGCAAAGCGTCAGGCTGGCGGGCGATGTCGGCCCCGTTCCAGGCAATCGCGCCGCTGGTGGGTTGGGTAATGGTGGCGATCATGCGCATCACCGTGGATTTGCCCGCGCCATTTGGTCCCAGCAATCCCACGATGCCCGGCCCCAGGTGCAAGCTGAAATCGCGCAGCGCCCAAACACCGCCCCGATACTGTTTGCTGACATGCTCAAGCTGTAACTGCATCATGCGCTCCTTGCAATGTTTTCCAGCGCCAACTGGCCTGGCACGCACACCACGTCTACGGCTGGCCGTAATGACGGGCAATGGCGCGGAAGACCTCAACGGTTTCGTGACAGACCCAACACCCCTTACTGAGCGAGCCGGCTCACATAAAAATCCACCAAAGGTATAGCTATCCAGAACATCACCGTCCATGCGCCGATGGCATAGGCCAGGGGAATACTTAGCAAGCACAGCAGCACGGAGATCGCAGTCCGCCATTTCTCTATCCTGAGATGAGGTATGGGCAAGGCAACACGCAAGAGCTTTTTCCGATGCGCATGCCAGAACACGATACCATCAAGTGCATTGATTGCTCCAATGACCACCGCATAAAGCGCATAGGCCATTGGTTCGGTTGAATAGTCGCTCAGTACCGCTTGAAAAAAAGGTATTAATGCCACTAATGCCAAATAAGGGATATTAAGCGCCAGCAAGGTACCATCAAGCCGCTGAATAAGACTCAATTGCCGATTTGGTTGTGTCCATCTGTTACCTCGTATCTTCGCGATGGGCTAAGCGTCGATAAATTGCTCAGTCTCTTCCGCGCTACGCAACCCGTGAGTTCTGTCAGTGGTGACAGCCATAGCGCTAGTTGGCAATGGCACCGATTTGATGTCGGCCACTCGCAGGCCAATTGCTTTCATCACGCCGATTTCGCGGTAGTCATCCTCGATTTTCGCCAGTAAGGTGAAGCGAATGCACAAGAACGCAATCGCAAGCACCAGGACACTGACCAGCAGGATCACCGCGATCATCAATCCATCGGAGAGCCCATTGAGTAATCTGAAGAGCGGATACGTGATCGTCGGACCATTGGCATCAAGGGCTGCGGCAGTGTACGCGGTTTCGAATGCGCCAAGGGTGGCGAGATCGTGTAACCGGAACTCAATCAGGTATTCGATACTGCCATGCTCCCTGAGTTGCGCAAAGTCGCTCGGACTCACGAGAAAGCGCTTTGATGAGGCGAGCAGCGGCTGCATCTGTGAGTCGCGGAGCGCTCCTGCGATCAGAAATGCTGTACCAGCCACCTCAACCGTGTCGCCGATCCTGGCGCTGCCATCTTGTACATAGCTGATGGGAACATAGATCTCCCCATCGGATGGCTGGATGATGTTTCCATCAAGATCGAGCAAGAAGTCGAAGGTTTTGCTTTGTACCGCGAGGCCGTTATCCTGAACGCTCCCCGCAAGCGAACGCTCGGCAAACCTGAACTGCGCGCCCTCGATGTTGAGAAATTCGAGCACCTGAGACTCCGCGATGAGGTCGTTTTGCGCCGCAAACGTTGCCAGACGTGCTGTATCCAATTCGCCTGTGTGCATTTGCATAAAATGCGGTGTTTTCGCCCGCGTCATGAGTGTGTCGATGGCCCCGGCAAGGTTCACGACCAGGATGGCTGCCAGGGCAACCAGCAGCGCCGCCGCCGCGATAAAGAGCATGGTCGTCAGCGTAATCGCTTTACGCTTGAGCATATCGTTGCGGATGGCCCGGTAATACATTGCGTCCCTCGGTATTTCTGTAGCGCGATCCGAAGACCCTCCAGATCGTCAGTTTGCTGAACTACGGGCTGAGCGCTCACTTCTCACGTCATTGGGAACGCCAGTAGGTTCCAGTAGCCTAGCACCGCCAGTGTCGCCAGCCCCAGCAGGGTCAGGCCGGTGTAGTGCAATCGTCCCGGCAGGCTCCAGTAGGCGTTGCCCGCGTTCCCTGTACCGCGCCAGGCCATGCCGGTGAAGAGCACCATGCCTAGGCCGAGCAGGGCCAGGAGCCAGGGGATGGTCAGCATCACCTGCAGTAGCGGCGTGGGGCCGAAGAAGACGCGCGGCATGACATTCGCCGGGTCGCTGTCGGTTAATGTGCCGACGAACGTCACCACAAAGCCCAGTAACCCAAGGCCGAAGGCACCGGCGTTCCAGCGCGCCAGCCGCGCCGCAAGCGGCTGTGCCTGTTTGCGCCGCCAGGCGCCAATTAGCCAGCCGACGCCCGACAGGAGGCAGAGCAAGATCGTGCCGAGCAGCAGCAGCGCCGTCACCGGCGTTGTGGCGTACCAGGGCGCACGAAACGCCGCTGTGCCGGTGAGGCCGACGAAGGCTGGGTTACCGTCGAGGCTGAACCAGGTACGCCCATCGGGGCCGCTGAAGAAGGCCAGGTACGCGGCGCGCTCGCTGTGGCGGAACAGCCCCGGCGCAACAGCGAGGTACGCCTCCGTCGCGCCTTCGACCATGAGCTGCAGTTCGCCCGCCGGACCAGCGCTGACGTGAACTGCTTCGAGCAGACGCAACACCTTGCCGCCCCCGCTAACCTCGGCGCGGGCCAGGTGATACTCGCCGGCATAGGCGCTGATGAGCGCGGCGGTATCGGCCGACGGCGTTGGGGCGGGTGCAGGCGAAGTCGGGTAATAGCGATCCATAAAGGCGTTCCAGAGTTCGTCCGTCGCTGCTGCGCCGCCCGGCGCATTGTAGGCCACATACAGGCCCAGACGTTCCTCGGGCAGCAGATACATGCCGGCGCTGAAATGCACGATCGCGCCGCGATGGTAGAGCACCCGCCGACCGTTGCTCGTACGCTCCATCCACCCGTGGGCTATGCCGTCGATGCGTGGATCGGGTGTATAGAGCCGCTGCTGCATCTGTTGCACCGTCGTCGGCTGCAAGATGCTCGTCGGACTGTCGGGCAAGTGCGCCAGCATGAATCGCGCCATATCGGTGGCGGTCGTGCTCATCGATCCGGCTGGATACGGCCCGACGAAAACGAAGTTGCCGCGCAGGATATCGCCGTTGTATGGCGCGTAGCCCCCGGCGAGATCATCGGCAAAGTGTGCGGGCGGCGGCTGATCCAGCGTACTGCGCTCCATGCCGAGCGGCGCAAAGATCTGTTCCGCGACGTACTGATCGAACGGGATGCCGCTGACGCGCTCGACCAGATACGCCGCGAGCGCCGTGCCATAGTTCGAGTAGGCCTGCACCTGGCCGGGTGGGAAGACACGCACCGGCTGTCGGGTGATCAGGTAGTCGCGCAGTGGTAGGGTCGCTTCCGGCGTCAGCACGAACAACCCCTCGCCGACATCTTCAAAGCCCGGCGTGTGGCTCAGCAGGTGGGCCGGCGTGATTGGCTCCGCAAATGTCGCTGGAATGCTGAAGTCGAGATAGGTGTTCACGTCGGCGTGGCGATCGATCCGCCCCTGTTCGACGAGTTGCATCAGCGCCGTCCAGGTCACCGGTTTGGCTGCCGAACCAGTGCGGAAGAGCGTCTGCGCCGGATCGACCGGCCGGCGCGTCTCCAGATCGGCGTAGCCGTAGCCCTGCGCAAACTGCACCTCGCCGTCTTTCACCACTGCCAGCGCCGCGCCGGGGATCTGCGCTTGGGCAAGCTGTTCAGTCACTACTTCGTCGAAGAACGTCACCAGATCCGCCGGATCGACCAGATTGGAGCGGGCCGCTGTTACGATCGGCGGGCTGAACAGGCTGAGCAGGAATGCGACCAGTGCGACCCCTGCGTAGCCACGAGCGGAGCGCCGCGAGCCGAGAGTTGCGATCTGCTGCATTTCGTTGCTCCTGCATTCGTCCGGATGGCCTGCCTCCACCATACCGCCCATTCCCGGCTAGATCGATACGCAGAAGCGCGGATCGTGCCGGTGCGCAAGACCGGGGTGTACTACGTACCGCGCTACGCGCTTGTGCGTATGACATGTGCGAGCGCACCGTGCTAGGCTGGGGGCAGGGCAAGCGCACTGAGCAACGGGAGGGAACGATGACAACTTGAACTGCTCTCGCTGGGCGTCGTCATCGCCACGACGGTCGCCGTATGCCTGGCCTTCCCGCAGACATCAGCGCGCTCGTCTGGCGCACTTGCAGACCACGAACAGCTAATCTAAGGCCGACAGAAGCAGTAGAAGCGGGGAGGATGTATGAACACGATGTGGCAGAACTGGCTTGCCGTCAGCCGTCTCGCGGCACGGTTAGGCTATCGACGTGGTGAACCGCTCCAGTTCTTGAACCAGCGTCTCTGTGGCCTCTGGCTGATCTGGATCGGGGCGGTGATCCTGGTCAGTACGGCGCTGGGCGGCGCATGGTTGATCAACCCGATCATCTTTGGCCTGGGCTATGTCGGCGGCATGGCGGTGATCTTCGGCATGCCGGCAGTGACGCAGCGTTTCTCGGATGGGCCAGAGTCGCGCTTTCAGGCGAATATGGGTACGCTCGCCATCGTGCTGATGTTCGTCTTGATGGCGCTGATCGCTGGGAGGTCGTTCGCGACGCTCGATTTCCGCACGATCTGGCTCGGTGCACTGCTGGCGACGGCATTGCACTTCATTCCATTCGCCGCAGTCCACGGGCCGCCGATGTTCCGACTGGCGATCCCGCTGACAATCAATGCACTGGTCGGGTTGCTCGTGCCCGCCGTTCCGTTTATGCTCATCGCCGTGATCGACGGCCTGATCAAGCTCGGTTTTGGTGTAGCGCTGGTTCGTCGAAAGTGAAGAAAAGCCCCGTGGTAGAGCGTCAACCCGCCGGGTCGGCGCTTCACCACCCCCAATACGCACCGTCATACGCGAAAGTCTGAAGGCGTACGCGCCGCCAACCCGGTACGCTAGGGATAGCGGAGAGACTGTGGGCTGCGATACGGCAAAACAGTCTTGCAGCACACCAAGGAGAATGCCCCAATGCGCGGATCACAGACCCTCCCCGCCATACCGTCCGATGCGCCATCTAACCGCTTCTGGCGCCCATTCCTCGCGCTCGCCGCGCTGGGCCTGGCCGGCTTGCTCGGCCTGCCGCTGATCCTGGCGCCGCAGATCGAGGCCATGATTGCAAGCGGCCTTCTGCCGCCCGACTCCAGCGTGCGCGTGCGCGTGCTGGCACTTACGGCACTCTCGCTCGTCGGGCCGGGGTTACTGCTGCTTATCGCCGTAGCGGTGGGTGTGCGCCTTGCGCCGCGCGTGGGGTTACGCTCCCATCTGGCCGCCCGCTTTGGCGCCGGTGAACCTTCAGCGCAGAGCCTACGGAGCGAAGCGCCACTGGCGATCGGCTTGGGGCTGGGCGCGGCGCTGGTGATTGCCGCCATCGATGCGGCATTGATGCCGTTCATGCCTGGTCTGGAGTCATTGCAAACCGCACAACCGCCGCTGCTCGCGCGCCTTGTCGCCGGCATGCTCTATGGCGGCATCGTCGAAGAGTTGCTGTTGCGTTGGGGCGTCATGACCCTACTCGTCTGGCTCGGCTGGCGGCTGCTTCAGGGTGGGCGCAATGCGCCGCGGGCGAGCCTGTTTCTTGCTGCGGCGTTGATCAGCGCGGTGCTGTTCGGCGCATTGCACCTGCCGGCGCTGGCCGGCCAGATCGTGCTCACACCCCTGCTCATTGCCCGCACAATCGGGCTGAACGCCCTGGGCGGCATCGTCTTCGGATGGCTTTACTGGCGGCGCAGCCTGGAAGCGGCAATGCTGGCCCACGCTGCTACACATCTCGGCTTTGCGCTGGTGGAACTGGCGCTGCTGGGGCGCGCATAGTTACAAACTCGGAAGGAAACGTATGACCCCCTTAGTCATTGACCAGATCGCCAAATCGTTTGCCCAGACCGTCGCCGTACGCGACGTCAGTTTTCAGGTGAACGCCGGGGAGATCTTCGCCTTGCTTGGCCCCAATGGGGCAGGGAAGACGACGACTATTCGCATGGCGCTCGACTTCTTCAAGCCCGACCATGGTGAGATTCGCCTGTTCGGCGAACCGCCCGGCGCGCACACCTTCGACCGGATCGGCTATCTGCCTGAGGAGCGTGGACTGTATCGCAACCTTAATCTGCTTGATTGTCTGGTCTATCTCGCCGGCCTCAAGGGGCTGCGTACCGCCGAAGCGCGCCGGCGTCTGCAGCACTGGCTGGAGCGCTTTGACCTTGCCGCTCATACCGGGAAGAAGGTCGGCGACCTGAGCCGTGGCATGCAGCAGAAGGCTCAGTTTATCGCCGCGCTCGTCCACGAGCCAGATCTCTTGATCGTCGATGAGCCGTTTGCCGCACTTGATCCGGTGAATACGCGCTTGATCAAGACCGTCCTGGTCGAACTGGCTGCGCAAGGGAAGACCGTGATCATGTCCACGCACCAGATGCACCTAGTGGAAGAATTGGCCGAGCGGATGGTGATGATCAACCGCGGCGAAGTGGTGCTCTACGGCACAGTTGCCGACGTCCGGCGCCAATTTGCCGCCAATGCCGTCGTGGTTGAAGGGCGCGGTCAGCTCGACTGTCTGCCGGGTGTCGCCGCAATCGAACCGGCGGCAGGTAACGATACGCTGTTATTGCGCCTGGAGGAGTACGTGACGCCGCAGGAGGCGTTGCGCAGCTTGGTCGCGCAACCAGCGTTTACAGTGGAACGTTTCGCCGTTGCCGTACCGAGCCTGGACGATATTTTTGTGCGCGTCGCTTCCGGCGAGCAGATGGAGGGGGTCGCGTAATGCGCAGATTGATCTGGATCGCCCGCCACGAGTACTGGCACCATGTGCGCCGGCGAGGTTTTCTCCTCGCCACCCTTGGTTTGCCGATCCTCGTCATCGGCGGTATAGCGGTGTTGATTCTGGTGCTCGCCAATACGGTTCGCTCGGAGGAGGCGATCGGCTATATTGATGAGGCCGGTTTCCTGGTGGGCGCAATCCCATCTGCCGAAGCTGAGCGCACGACCGTACCACTGCTGGCGTTTCCCGACGCGGATGCGGCGCAGGCCGCTCTGGACGCTGAAACGATCGCGGCGTATGTTGTGCTGCCGACCGATGATCCGTTGCTTCGCGAGGTGGCGCTGTACGGCAAGGAAACCCTCTCGCCTGAGGGTCGGCGCAGCCTCGAAGCGGTGCTGAACCGCAGCTTGCTGGTGCGCGAAGATCCGCCGCATGCAGTTGTGGATCGTGCGCTCGACCCGCTTGGTGCGCTGGAGACGCGCACGCTCACCGGGGAAGTCGTTCGGCCTGAAGCTCAGATCGACGCAGTTGCTGTGGCGATCCTCGGCAGCCTGCTGTTTGCGCTGACGGTCTTCTCGGCGGCTAGTTATCTGCTTCAGGCGCTGGTCGAGGAGAAAGAGAACCGCACAATGGAGATCGTCACTACGTCGGTGACGCCCTGGCAATTGATTGGCGGCAAGACGCTCGGCCTGGGTCTGATCGGGTTGACGATAGCCATGGCCTGGTTTGCTGTGCTAACGCTGGCTTATGTGATCGGGCTAACCCGCTTTGCGCCGCTGCGTGAAGTGCCGTTGCCGCTGGGTCTGCTGGGGCCGGCCATGCTCTTCCTGGTGCTCGGTTTTCTCCTCTTCGCGGGAATTATGGTTGCGATCAGCGCTGTTGTGACGACGGCGCAAGAAGGACAACAGTTCGCCGGGGTCCTTACCCTTGCGGCGGTTGCGCCGCTCATGTTCAACTGGCTGTTTTTCAGTAATCCTGACGGCCCGTTTGCAACGACGCTCAGCCTCTTCCCGCCATCGGCGCCGATCGCGATGCTGTTGCGCCTGGCGGTTGGCACGGTTCCCGTCTGGCAGTTGGTGTTGAGCGTGACGCTGCTCACGGCGACGGCGCTCCTTACCGTGTGGAGCGCAACCCGCCTGTTTCGCCAGGGAATGCTGCGCTATGGCAAACGCTTGCACCTGCGCGACATACTCGGCGCACTTCGCGCCGCTGGAGGGCGAGTCTGATGCGTAAGACGTTGCTTGTGATGGTCCATGAGTTCTTCCGCCATGTGCGCCGGCCCAGCTTTTTGCTCACCACTGTGATGGTGCCGCTGATTCTCGGCGCAATTGTCCTGATCCCATCGATCGCTACCGACCGGTTGGGGAGGGAAGATGCGAGCGTACGTGATGCGCCGGCGCTGATCGGCTATGTTGATGCGAGTGGGGTGCTGCCAACAGACGCATCCTCACCCAACATGCGCGCCTTCGCGACGACCGAGGATGCCGAACGTGCGTTGCAGGAGGGTGTGGTCGTGGGCTTTTACCACTTCCCGCCCGACTACCTGGACGGCGGCGTGGTAACGTGGGTCGCTGCTGACGGGTCAGGATCAGGCCCGCAAGGCCGCTCGGCGATGACGGATCTGGTGCGCACTGGTCTGCTTGAGGCCGAGCCGGCACTGGCCGAACGCCTTGCAACGCCGCTTGCGCTGCGGTATGTTCCTGTCGAACCAGTTGCACCCGAGGTGCCCGCCGAATCCGGCGATGAAACTGGGGTGCTCATCTCCCTGGATTTCGCTCTGCCGTACGTCCTTGCCCTGTTGCTCTACATAACGATCTTTTCGTCGGCAAGCTTTCTCCTGCAAAGCGTGACCGAGGAGAAAGAAAACCGCACGATTGAGATCATCCTCAATGCCTTGCCGCCATCCCAGTTGCTTATCGGCAAGGTTGTCGGACTGGGCTTGCTCGGCGTGGTGCAGGTGGTGGTCTGGATCGGCTTCGGCGCCCTGTTCCTGACGCTGAGCGGTGCAGCGCCGGCTACCGCCGGGTTAACCATTTCGTGGGGGCTCGTCGGTCTGGCGCTTGTCTACTACAGCTTGGGCTTCCTGGTGTACGGCAGTTTGCTGGCGGCGATCGGCGCAACCGTAACGAACATGCGCGAGGGTTCGCAGCTATTGGCCGTGCTGATCATTCCCTGCTTGCTCCCGCTCTGGATGATGGGCGCGATTGTCGCTACGCCGCATAGCCTCCTGGCAACAACCTTGAGCCTCTTCCCGCTTACCGCGCCGGTAACGATGATGATCCGAGCGCCCCTGACCACAATTGCGCCCTGGGAGATCGCCCTGAGCATCATCACGCTGACGCTGGGCGCCGGACTAGCGCTGTGGTTGGCGGCGCGGCTCTTTCGGGCTGGCACGCTGCTGGCGGGGCAGCGATTAAGCATGAAAGCCGTATTCGCGGCATTACGAACAGGTTAGCCTGCAGGAGAAGACCATGGATCATCCGCTCACGACCCTCCGTGCCGATTTCGATGCTCAGGCCGGTCGTTCGCTCGCTTTGCCGCTTGCCGGCGCGATCGTCTGGGCAGTGATCGGGTTGGCTGCGCTGTTGCTACCGCAGCGCCCGGCAACCCTCTTGCTCCTGTTCGGTTCAGGCGCGATCTTCCCGCTCGGCCTTGCGCTTGCGGCGCTTCTGCGCGAACGTCTGCTGGACAATACGAACCCGCTCGCAAAGCTCATGGGCCTGTGCGTCCTGATGGTCAACCTGCTCTGGGCATTACATCTCACCCTGCTGAGCCGCGATCCTGCGCTGCTGCCGTTGAGCCTCGGCATCGGGCTGGGCTTGCATTGGATCGTGTTTTCGTGGATCATTCAGCACCCGCTGGGGATTGTGCACACGGTGCTGCGGACAGTGCTGGCAACCGGGCTCTGGTGGCTCTTTCCAGTGCATCCGATCACCGCTGTTGCGGCAGCTGTCGTGCTCGCTTACCTCTATTCCATCGTCGCATTAGCAACGCGTCGGCGCAACAATCAGCCCGCTGGGCAAGCGCAACCCGTATAAACCAGGATCCAGTCAATGCTCTTTCCTACGCTCAGAACCAAGCGCCTCGTGTTGCGTCCAATCGCGCGCACCGATACGCCCTTCATCGTGCGCCACTTTCTCGATCCGCAGGTGCAACGCTACCTGCTCGACGAAGAGCCCTTCACGACGGAAGCCCAAGCTGCAGCGATCATCGATTTCTACCTGGAGCGCCCCGACCTGCCCTACAACCGCTGGATCGTCGTGCGGAAGAGCGATGGTGAGCCGCTGGGCACCTGCGGCTTCCACCGTTGGAACCCACAGCATCGGCGGGCCGAGATTGGCTACGACCTCAGCCCGGCTTCCTGGGGGCACGGCTATATGCGCGAAGCCGTGCGGGCGATGCTGGCCCACGGCTTCGGTACGCTCGAACTCCACCGCATTGAGGCGATCGTGGCTGTGGCGAATGCCCCTTCAGCCAACCTTCTGTGCCGCCTTGGCTTCCAGCGCGAAGCTATCCTGCGCGACTACTACTTCCGCGACGGCGTGTTCCACGATCATCAGTTGTTCGCCTGTTTGCGCGGGGAAGAGCGCTGACAGGCGAGCGGAGCGCGGGAGAACGGGAAAGCGGAGGGCGGACAAACCTTGCAAATCGGGTGCGCCCAACGAAGGAACAGCTATGACCAACCCTACACCAAAAGCCACCCATCTGTGCTACCGTATCCGTGTACGTGGGCACCTACCGCCCGACTGGGGCGACTGGTTTGATGGCTTCAGTCTGGCGCACACCGCCGATGACGCTACGCTGCTCACGAGCCCACTACTCGACCAGGCCGCCCTCCACGGCGCGCTGGCGACGATCCGCGACCTCGGGCTATTCCTTGAGGCGGTCATCCCCATACCGTCGGAAACACCCGGCCCGCCCCGCAATGGAGGTTGACAGGGTATGCTATTCTGAGAGAACATACATGTGTCCAGGCTACATCGCAACCTCTCAACGACGCAACAGCGACGCGGAGGTTATTCGTGTCTGAAGGAAACAGGGCGCCGCGCATGGCGCTTGATACGATTGTCCAAACCAAGCTCCACATCCCCGCAGTCCCCCATAGCTACGTTGCCCGTGCGCGGTTGCTGGTTCAGCTTGAAAGTGCCCAGCATGCCCGCCTGACCCTCATCACTGCCCCCGCTGGCTCTGGCAAGACGACCCTGGCGAGCAGTTGGGCTCACCAACAGGCCGATGCGGTTGTCTGGCTGGGGCTCGACCCTACCGACAATGATCCCGCCCGTTTCTGGTCATATGTGTTGCACGCCCTGCATGGCCTCGATCCCACCGGTGTCGCACCATTGCTCGCCGCGCTGCGCTCGCCGCAGCCCTCGCCTATCGAGGCTATTCTTGCGGCACTACTCAATGCCCTCGCAGCCCGTCCCGCACCCCTGGCCATTGTGCTCGACGACTACCATACGATCGAGACGCCGGCCATCCACCGCGCCCTGACCTGGCTGATCGACCACCTGCCGCCCCAGGTACACCTGCTCATCGCCAGCCGCGCCGACCCGCCCCTGCCGCTCGGCCGCTGGCGGGTTCGCGGTCAACTCTGTGAACTACGCGCCCACGACCTGCGCTTCACCCACACAGAGGCGGCCACGTTTCTGACCGACGCTATGGGCCTGGCTCTTGGCCCCGCCGAGGTGGCCGCGCTCGATGACCGGGTCGAGGGCTGGGCCGCCGGTTTGCAACTCGCTGCCCTGGCGCTGCGCGGCCACGCCGATCCGATTGCGCGCATTGCTGTCTTCAGCGGGCGGCATGCGTATGTGCTGGCCTACCTCGTGGACGATGTACTCGCAGGCCAGCCGGAATACGTGCAACACTTCCTGCTGTGTACCGCCATTCTCGACCAGATGAGCGCGCCGCTCTGCGATGCCGTGCTGGGGGCGGTGGTGAGCAACGCAAGCGCTGCGATCCCGACCTCGCGCTTTACCCTCGACTACCTCCGCGAGTGTAACCTGTTCCTCGTGCCGCTCGACGACGAGGGCAACTGGTTCCGCTACCACCATCTGTTCCGCGATGTGCTGCGTCATCGCCTGCGCCAGACCAACCCGGCCCACATCCCCGAACTGCACTGCCGCGCTGCCGCGTGGTTCGCCGCGCAAGGGCTGATCGACGCGGCGATCCAGCATGCGCTCGCCGCCGGCGATCATCTCCTCGCCGCCCGCTGGATCGAGCGAGCCGTGGATGTGGCGCTGCGTAGCGGCGACATCGCCCCCCTGCGCGGCTGGCTCGCCACCCTTCCCGAGGCGCTTGTCCGGGCCCGGCCGCAGCTCGCAGTCGGCCAACTCTGGCTCCTCTTCATTACGGGCCAGGAAGATCTGGTGCCGACCTGGATCGACGCACTTGCGGCGGCTCTGACTGCTGAGCCCGACGGTGACGCGGTGCGCTCGGCTGAGGATCAGGCTCGGCTGCGGGCCGAGCTCGCGGCGCTCCGCGCCCAACAGGCCATCCACATGGGTGAACTGGACGAGGCAGTGGCGCAGTGCCGCGCTGGTCTGTCCATCGCCCCCAGCGGGGCGCTGCGTACCCGCGGAGCACTGGAGCTCCTTCAGGGAACGGTGATCCGCCTAATGGGGGATTTCACAGCGGCGGTGGCCCACTTCACCGCCGCACGCCGTCTGGCGGAGCAAGGCGGCGAAGAGCTTCTTCTGCTCCATGTGGCGGAAAGCCTCGCCAATCTGGCCGAAATACGTGGGCAACTCGCTGCCATGGTCACCGAATATGCGCGCATGCGTCGCTTGACCGTTGATGCCTCTGGACAACCCATGCCCCTGGCGGGGATGGCGCTGATCGGCATGGGCAAGGTCGCCCGCGAACGCAACGATCTGGAGGCCGCGGCAGCGCTGCTCGCCGAAGGAATCGACATCGCGAGGCGCAGTGCGATCAGTGGGGTCGCCATCGATGGACTGATGGTTCTGGCGCTGGTAGAGATCGCAAAGGGCAACCAGGCCGGTGCAGCGCTGCACCTTCAAGAGGCGGCAGCCCTCGCCGAGCGTTGGCACTCGGCAATGGTCGAAGCGCGGGTGGCCGTGTTCCGGGCGCGCCTGGCCCTCGCCGCCGGAAACGTGAAGGACGCGGTACGTTGGGCGATAACAACGTCGGAGCAACCCGCTGCATCATACTCCGACCAGGGCGAAATTGAGCAACTAACCCTGGTGCGGGTCTGGATCGCTCAAGGTCGCACCCGCCAGGCGCGGACGTTGCTCACACGGCTAGAGCAGAGCGCTCGTGCGGGCCTTCGCCACGGGCGGCTGATCGAAATCCTGGCCCTGCGAGCACTTGTCGCCCAAGCCGTCGGCGATGATGCCACCGCGTCCGCAACGCTGGCTGAGGCGCTTGCCCTAGGACAGGCCGAGGGCTATGTGCGTGTCTTCGCCGACGAGGGTGTGGCCATGGGCAACCTGGTACGGCGGGTGGCGGCGCAGCGCGGCGGAGGACAGGCATTCGGGCTGCGGGCCGACTACCTGGCCGCAGTGCAGGAGGCATGCACGGGGCCGCAGAGCCCACCTGTAACCACGAATGAGCAACTGGTCGAGCCGCTGAGCGTCCGCGAGCAGGAGGTGCTGGCCCTGATCGCGGCGGGTTGCTCGAACCGGGAGATCGCCGATTGCCTGATCATTTCGGTGGCCACGGTGCGCAAACACGTCGAGAACATTCACGGCAAGCTCGGTGTGCAAAGCCGTACCCAGGCCGCCGCGCGCGCGCGTGAGTTCGGCCTGGCATAGCTGGCGAGGTGCGTGCGGCGCGGCGTGAGCATCCGGGTGTAAAGGGATGCGCTACAGGAGTATCGTCGAGGAGTTGCTGCTGCGCTGGGGCTTCTTGCCATACGGCTGTAGGCAACGCAGACGGCTACCGACAGCAACGCGTCAAGGCCGATCGCTCGCGTTGAATGCCTCAAGCCAGTTCCTTAGCGCTGCCTTGGCACCCTCATCCGTCAGGAGCCCAATGTGGGTCACGCCCGGCAGCACGATGTAACTGCCGGTGCCGGTATGAGCGGTGATCGTTGGCTCATACTGTGCAGCGATGAACGTCTCATCGGCGTCACCGGCGATCACCAGAAGGGGCTGCCGGATCGCGGCCAGGTCGGCACCGTAATTGGGGCGCGGCGCATACGCGGTGTTCAGCCGGTAGCTGTAGGCCGTGGTTACACTCGCGCCTAATGGCCCTGCGAGCACTGTTTCAGGCATCGCGAACTGGATGACCGTCAGGTGGTTCAATTGAGTCAGGCCGAAGGCGTTGAGCATGCTCAGCCCGACGATCCGCCGAACGAGAGGACGTGCCCAACCGCCCGCATTGGGCCGCGTGGTTGGCGCATCGTGCTTGAGGAATGGCGCCAGCAGCACGTATCCGTCGGCGAGGGTGCCGTGTGGGCCGCCGGCGAAGCGCACTGCCAGTCCGCCGCCCAGCGAGTGGCCACCCACAACCACGCGTGCCCCCGGGAACCGTGTCTGGGCCCGTTCGATCAAGTCGGCCAGATCGTCCTCGAACTGGCCAATGTAGTCCACGTCACCACGTCGGGTCGGGGTGAAGCCGTGGCCGCGCAGATCCGGCGTGACCACATGCGCCAGTCCTTGTTCGCTGATCGCCCCGGCCAGCGGAGCAAACTGGAGGCTGTGCCACGCCGAGCCATGGAGCAGCAGCAGCACCGTGTCGGCCTCGGCGTTGCTCTCGTACAGCCGGAAAGCCAGTTGCGTGCCGTCGCGGGTGGTGTAGAATTGGAGCACCGGTACCGCCGTGGTGCCGGTGCCCTCCAGCGCCGAAAGATCCAGGTCGGCTGGTTGCGCCGCTGCTGTAGGCAGGTTCGTGGCGACCAGAGCCAAGGCGAGGGTCAGGTAGATTCCCAGACCGATCAGCACCAGCCGACTAACGCGCCAGATCGGTGCTATGAACGCCTCCATGTTCAAGCCAGATCGTGAATGGAAGGGATGGTTCATGCTGCCTCCTTCTGAAATCGCGGTGGAGCGGCCTTGCACCGTGTCTGTCATCGGTTCTTCTTCGTCGGCAGGCGTACCCCGTCGTGATCCGTGTGCAGCCGGCGCAACGCCAAGGCTGTGATCGCAAATCGTCTGCATCACGTTCCCAAAGGCGCTCACGGAACTAGCATAGCGCCACTGCCGGTGGCGCGCATACGACAAAGCGCGTAGCCGTGGGCGTAGCTGCACCTATGGCCCTTACGCATCACAATACGCGCTTCCGCGCAGGCGTCACCTGGTACGCTCGATTACTCTGGCGATAGCACTGGCACTGCTGAGGAGATTAAGGGAAAGGGTGGGAGACTCTTGCCGAATGAGCGTTTTTGTATGATCAGACCAAAAGGCATGACGACCGGGCCGCACGGGCCGTGCCCGCTTCTCGCCGTGCTATTGAGTGGGTTTGCGGTTGGCTGTCTCGTAAAGCTCGCGGACGAGTCTGCGCTTGCCAATCAACTTGGACTGAACGACCTCGGCACCTTCTTAGGGCTCTGGGTTGTCATCGTTGCTGCGCTCGCCGCCTGGAGTCCGTCGGCAAGACAGGCGGCGCTGCGTGTCTCAGGCTTTTTGGTGACCATGGTGGCGGCCTACTACGTCGTTACGTGGCAACTCTTCGGCGTTTTTCCCGTCTTCTTCTGGCTTGCCTGGACGGCAGTCGCCCTCAGCGCGGCGCCGCTGCTGGCGATCCTTGTCTGGCAAGCGCAGGGGAGGCAAGGTGGGTGGCTAGGCGCCCTCGGTGCGGCGCTCCCAGTTGGGTTGCTGCTGTGGGAGGCCTACAGCCTGCGTTTCGTCGCAACACGCTACCTCGTCCAGATCATCTTTGATCTCGTGGCGGCGGTGATGCTGGTTGCGCTGCTCCCTGGCGATCGTACAGAGCGAGCGCGGGCAGTGTTGCTTACGCCGCTTGTGGTATTCGCAGCGGGAGTGGGTTTCACGCGCATCCTGCCACGCCTCCTCGCATTGCTGCTAGGGCGGATCATGGCGCCACTCTAAGGTGGGCCTATCTGCCGGCCCAAAGCCTCGCCAAAATTCCGCAACCGCCTGCATCGCCACCGTACCCGCCTCAAAAAAGCGCACACCGACAAGCAGTTCGTTCAGCGCACCCGGATAGTTGTTGCAGATCGTCACGATGCTGAGCACATCGGCCCGGCTCTGGGCGTGGCGAGGGATGGCATTGCGCACGTGGGCCTCAAGAAAGGCGAGCACACTTCCCGCGCTGGTGGCTATCTTGCATCGCGGGGCAGGCCAGCAAAAGCTCAACGAGCTGGCCGCACTCTTGGATCGTCAGTTGACGCATGCCTTCTCCTTTGGGTGAAAGGTCGCCCCCGCGTGCTTGCAGGCACCGGCCAACGAATAGCTTTGCCCCATCCGCGTCATGGTTTTTCAGTACATGATCCGCTATGCACCCGATGCCGTCGGGCTAAAGCCCTCGGCTAGGGAATGCGAAGGCCACCTTCGTGGCCTGGAGCGGATTCATTTCTGAAAGACCATAACACCATCGGCGTCAACGCCGTCGGCTACCGTATGCGAAGCCGGCCTACGCCGGCTGGATCAAAGCTTCGCGCCTTTGCGCCTTTGCGTCAAAAAAGGGTGGCACCCACCTGGCACTACCGCAATGAGGGCCGCCCGCATACAGCAATCAGCAATCAGGATTCAGCACCGGGCAGCGGAGAATGACTGGCGACCCGCAAGCCGACGTAGTCGTAGCGGGAGCGCGGGTAGACGTCGTAGTAGCGGTACGAAGCCCGGACGAATTTCTGTACGCCCCCATAACTTCCGCCGCGCAGCCGTCGAAAGAAATCTCGTTCCACATAGGCCTCGGCCCACTCATCT
The DNA here is from genome assembly GCF_002532075.1 of Candidatus Chloroploca asiatica. Lineage (GTDB taxonomy): Bacteria > Chloroflexota > Chloroflexia > Chloroflexales > Chloroflexaceae > Chloroploca > Chloroploca asiatica. Next base: position 54,908 of record NZ_LYXE01000050.1, read on the forward strand.
TCTTGTTGGTAGGGGTAGTTCTTGCCGTCCTGCGTCGCGCACCACTCCCAGACGTTGCCGGCCATATCAAAAGCCCCATATGGGCTGGCTCCGGATGGGTACTGATTGATAGGTGTCGTTCGACCAGTAAAGGCTCGGCCAACCGAAGAAAAGAAATCCTTCGCACTGTTACAACGCCCAGCTTCCCAAGTATTGCCCCAGGGCCAGATGCGCCCATCCGTCCCCCGTGCCGCCTTTTCCCACTCCGCCTCGCTGGGCAAACGGAACGGGTGGCCGGTCTGGGCACTGAGCCAGCGGCAGTAGGCGACTGCCTCGAACCAGCTCACCCCAACCACCGGGTAGTCGTTGCCGTTCCGCTTCGCATCGTCCCAGTACCCTGGCTTGACAATGCTCTCCTTCTCGCGCCACGCCCATCCCACCTCAGTCCAGTAGGCCCGGTTGCGATAGCCATCGCCCTCGACGAAGGGTCGAAACTGCGCGTTGGTCACCGGGGTTTTGCCGATCCAGTAGTCGGGCAAGGTCAGCGTGTGCTGGGGTTTCTCGTTCGCTGTAGCCATCGTATCAGCGTCGCTGCTGCCCATCAGGAAGGGGCCGGCGGGTACTTTGACCAGCGCGGGAACCCAAGGCGGCAAGGCGGCCCTCGTTGCCTGGCCCTGAGGCCTGGGCGCGGGCTTTTTCGCGCCAGGCTCAGGTGGTTGCGTTGGTTGCTCGTGTGGTTTCGAGATAGGCGGCGTTGGGGCGGGTGGTAGTGGCTCTGCTACCGCGGGCGGTGCGCGATCCGCCGGCGTCGGCGCGGCCTCCGAGCTTGCTGCGCCAGGATGGGCCGTCGATGCTTGCCCGGCGCGGCGCAGGTCCTCGATTTCCCGGTGCAGGTCTTCGATCTCGATCGTGATGTGGGGCGGCGTATCAATGCCGTAGCGCGCCGCCGTGAGCTCAAGCGCGTGCAGACGGCGACGTTTCTCGGCGAGGATAAGCTGATCCGCCGTTGGAGGATCATCGGGTGCAACGGTCGCCGGGCGCGCCTGCTCGGGCGTCGGCGCGGCCACCCCAAGCAATTGGTGAAATACCGCCGCGAGCAACGGGTTGCGCGGTGCCCAGTACGTGCCGTCACGTTTCGCGAGGCCAATCAGTTCCAGGCGCACCATGTCGTCGTCGAGGCGGCTGAAGGGCGGGCGGTCGCGCAGCAGGCGTCGGGCGGCCTCCTCCAACTGGTGCGCACGCAGGTCGTCGCGGATGCGGCGCAGCAATGGCGGCGCGTCGGCGACAATCTCGGTCGCGGCAAGCTCCACGTTAGCCACGCTCAGCGCGGTGCCTGCCGCGTGGGCGCTTGCCAGCAACTCGCCCATGCGCTGGGTCAGGTACGGGTGGCCGGCCACCTGCGCGTAGACCGCCCGGCCAAGCGTTTCACTCAGGGCAGCTTCGACGCCTGCCGCCTGGAGGCCGTCGGCGATCAGCGTGACCGCCTCAGGCGCGGGCAGATCGGGCAGGTAGATCTCTTCGCACACACTATGCAGCGACGATACCTCGCTCACGACCATGGTGTAGAGCTCGACGCCGCCGCTGAAGATTATCTGCAACTTCTGGAGCGGCGGCGAGACCAGTCGGTCGTGGAAGAACGAGCGCACCGCGTTGCCCAGGGCTTCACGCGAGGCTGGCGGCAGCGCACCGAGCTCGTCGAGCATCAACACGAGCCGCCCGACCTCGGGCCGCGCCAGCGCCTCATTGAGCCGGGCCTTCAGCCGTGGCGCACTGACGATCAGCCCGAGGTCACGACCAAGCGGCACGACCGTGTCGATCTGCTCGGCCAGATAGGCAAACACCTGCTCCGGTCGTGCGCCCTGGATCGCCTGAAAATCGATCCGACACAACCGCGTCGGCTGCTCCACCGCGCCCAGCAACTGGAAGAGCAAACTCGTCTTGCCATTCTGACGCCCGCCATAGACCACGCCGTAGCGCGTCACCTCCTCGCGGCAGAGGCGCACCAGGCGTGCCAACTCGGCGGCGCGCCCGCGAAACACGGGGCTACCCGGGCCAAGGACGGTGGTTGAGAACAAGACCATACGTGCCGCGCTGCTCCATGAACCGTGTCCGGAGGATATGACTCCATTGTAACAGACGAATCCGTGCGTGCGTACGGATCAGCGAGGGAAAGAGGAAAGCTGAAAGAGGAAAGCTGAAAAGGCGTCGACACAGCCTGGGATAACTGTGTCAGCACCTTATGCCGGGTCTCGCGGTCAGAAGCACCCAATGTTCAGCCCGATCACCGCGGTTCGTTCGGGGTCGCCGCAACGACGGCATCAGCCACGCCGTCGTTATGCCAGCGATCGCGTTTCTCTGCTTCTGGACGAAGGATAGTAGTTTCGTGCGTGCGCGAGATAAATTGACAAATTCGCGGGGGCGGTGTATGCTTTTTTGCATAGATCTTATACACGCCGATATCTGCACGTATCGTCTCGCCACCCCGATTCCGGCGCAAAATGTTTTACATGTTGTGGTGTGACACGGCCCAACGCCGGGCCAGCCTCACCGACGGGTGATCACATGGCGACGATCGATGAGGTTGCGCAGCTCGAAAGGGTCTCGCCTGCGACCGTATCAGACGTACTCAACCAGCACCTTTACTTGAGTACGGCGACCCGGGCCAGGGTCGCGTGCGTGACCGCCGCGATGGGTTGCGCGCCCGGATCGTGGGCGCGGTTGCGCGGCCCGCGCCGCTCGTGCATGCCCGGTCTGCTCATCACTTCCTCCTCAGACCGCTTCTTTGCCGATCCGCACCTGTTCGCGATCATACGCGGCATTGAGGCGGCGGCCACCTGTCATAGCTACAACCGGCTATTCTCGACCGCACACGGCACGAGCGGCGGCGCCGCTCGGCTTGATTGCCCGCTCTCGCCCCCTGCCATTCTGGCCCTGAATGAGCGTATCATCAGCAGTGAGGTGTGGGCGACGCAATCGCGGCGTGACGGTTCCCGAAAGGAGGTGGTTGAAATATAGAGCGTAAAATACCGAACACAGAGCACCGGGCAGGACGATGGACCGCCTGATGTGCTTGGCACACGTTCTCCCTTCCCACACCGATGTTCAGTTCTCAAGGTGCGTTCCAACCGTCTCCACCGGCGAGCCAGTTTCGTGCCTTCGCACAAGAACAATTGTACCATATATTGCGGTTTAGCGCAACTCAATGGGCGAAAGCCGCTCAAGCAGGGCGCTTCCTCCCAGCCGTAAACGTGCTGGGCTTCCGCGCCTAAAGGCAAGCACCTGTGAAAGGACACAACCTCATGCAGCGTATGCAACGCAGATTTTCGTGGATCAGTCTGATCGCGATTCTTACCCTGGCTCTTGCGGCCTGTGGCGGCGGAACTACCGCGCAGCCTACCACCGCCCCGGCGCCTACGGAAGCGTCCGCCGCCACGGAAGCCCCGGCACCTACGGAAGCGGCTGCCGCCACGGAGGCCCCGGTGGCCATGGACGAGGTCGCCCTTCGCTGGCGCACTCGCCCCGACAACCAGGCCGAGATCGACGTGTATAGCCAGATCTCCAGCGAAATCGACGCCCAACTCGACAACATCAGCCTGACCTACGAGCCCGGCGGATCTGAGACATCGTCGTACCAGGATGTGCTCAAGACCGAATTATCGGCCGGCACTGCCCCCGACGTCTTCTGGATCCCCGGCACCGACATCGCCGACTTCGCCACTCGCGGCCTTATCCTCGATCTCCGCGACCTGGCCGATGCCGACTATAACGACAGCGACTTCTATCCTGGCCCGATGTTCCACTTAACCTTCAATCCCGAGACCGGCATGACCGGCGAGACGCTCTGGGGCCTGCCCCGCGACGTCTCGACCTTCGCGCTCTACCTCAACAACGACCTGATCGAGCAGGCCGGCGCCGAGGATCCGCGCGTGCTGGCGGCTAACGGCGAGTGGACCTGGGACAAGTTCCTTGAGACGGCCATAGCGGTCAACAACCTGGGCGGCGACGTCAAGGGCTTTGGTATGAACGCATGGTGGGCCAACCCCGGTCTGTTCATCAACTCGGCCGGCGGCGGCTTCTTCAACGAGGATCGCACCGCCTGTGCGCTCGATAGCGATGCATCGGTGGCGGGCATGGAGTTCGCCTCGCGGCTCTACAACGAATTCGGCGTGGCCGTGCCCTACGGCGAAGACTCCGAGCCACCCTTCCTAGCCGGCAATGTCGGCATGTTCCTCAACGGCCGCTGGGCCACACCCGGCACCCGCGCAAGCGCCGAGTTCGACTGGGACGTTGTCGACGTGCCGATCGGCCCCGGCGGCGCTCGCAGCTGGCTCTTCTGGGGCGCCTATGTGGTCAATGCCAACACCGCGCATCCCGAGGAGGCCTGGCAGCTCGTTCGCGCCCTGACCACTGCCGAGACCCAGAGCAAGATCGCCGAGTTGGGCGCCAACATTCCTTCGCGTGTCTCCGATGCGGCGATCCAGGCCTTCCTGACCTACACCCCACCGGCCAATAATCAGGCGTTCATCAACAACCTCGCGAACGACCCGGCCATTGAAGGCCCACTATGGGCCGGCTCGTGGCCTGAGTTCGACGCCGCCACAGGCTCGAAATTTACCGCATTGCTCAATGGCGACCTGACTCTCGAGGACTACCAGGCTACCGTCTGTGAGGAGGCTAACCAGGCCTTTGATCAGTAGCGGTTCATGCGTGAGGGGTCGCAAGGTGAGCCCGGCTCACCTTGCGACCCCATAAAAGGGAAGCCCATGGCAACCACGACCGCACGGAAGCCGGCCACAACGGCCGGCGCGGCCCTTGTGATCAGGCTTGGCGCGGCCTGGCACGCCCTGCTCGCTTTCGGACTCGTCGCCGCGGCCTGGGCGCTGCTTCAGGCCCGCTGGGTGCAGCGCGACGGCCTGCGCCTCTATGTTGCGGGCCTGATCTTGCTCGGCGCGGTCGCCAGTGTTATCGCGCTCGTACTGCTGCTCCGTCGCGACGGGCGGGGCCGTGCGATCAGCCTTGGCCTCAACTATATTTTTGGGGTCGGGTCATTGCTCAGCCTGCTCGGCGTGCTGGGCCTCTACATCAGCCTTGACGAAGTCGCCGCAAGTTTCAACCGCTGGGTCTGGCTCCTGCTCGGGGTGCTGGTGGGCTTTCTGATCGGGTCCGTCGGCGATCGCTTCACCCACGCGCCGACAACACAGGCTGCCTTCCACCGTGCCGGCGGCTGGGTCATGGGTGCCAGCGCGATCATCCTGCTGCTGGCGATGGGGCTGATCCAGGGCGTGATCGGGCTGCTCAGCGGGCTCGGCAACCCATTGGCGCTGGTGCTCCTTTCGGCCACGGTGCTCTTCGGCCTGTTCTTCTGGCTGATGCTGCGGCCACAGATTGCCGTCGCTTTCGGGGCAGGCGAGCGCGATGCCGAGGCAGTCAGCGGCTTCCTGTTCATCGCGCCGAACCTGCTTGGCTTCATGCTCTTCTTCGCCGGGCCGCTGCTCTTCTCGCTCTACCTCAGCTTCACCAACTCCGACTCGTTTACGGCCGAGTTCGTAGGCCTGCGCAACTATATCGAGATCTTCAGCCTACAGTTTGCCCAGGTGCCGCCCGGTCAGCGCTCGGGTGCGGTCTTGAGCAGCGGCTATATCGAGCTCGTGCGCCTGGGTGACTTTGTGGTCGGGGCGAAGGATCGTATCTTCTGGATCGCACTCTGGAATACGATCGTCTACTGCTTCTGGGTGACCATGCTGAGCGTCGTACCGGCCCTGCTGGTGGCCACGATCCTCAACAGCAAGATCCCCGGGATGCAGTTCTTCCGTGCGATCTATTTCATCCCCAGCATCGCCGGCGTGGTCGGCGTCGCGGTGATCTGGAAATGGCTCTACAACTCGAATATCGGCTTCCTGAACTATGGCATCAACCAGGTGCTCGGTCTGTTCAACCGGCTGCCTTTCGTCGAGATTGCGCCCGTCCAGATCGCCTGGTTGGCCAGCCAGCAGACCGCCCTGGCCTCGATTATTATTATGGCGGCATGGCAACTGCTGGGGTTCAACACGATTCTGTTCCTGGCCGGACTCCAGGGCATTCCCGGCGAGATCTACGAGGCCGCGACGATCGACGGGGCGAGCAACCTGCAGCGCTTTCGCTATATGACGCTGCCGCTTCTGGCGCCCACAACCTTCTTCGTTGTGACGACGACCCTGATCACCACCCTCCAGGTCTTCAGTGAGCCGTTCGTGATGACGCCGCCCCCCGGCGGCGGCCCGAACAACTCGACGATGACCGCCGTGCTCTACCTCTACCAGCGCGGCTTCAACCGCTTCGAGCAGGGCTATGCCGCGGCAGTGGCCTGGGTGGTCTTCCTGTTCATCTTCGCCGTCACCCTGGTGCAGTTCCGGCTCCAGCGCCGCTACGGCGACATGTAGGGGAACATCATGAAGCGTGCCCGATCATACCAGACCCAGAAGTGGCTCACCTATATCGCCGCCTACGCCGTGCTGACCATGTTCGGGTTGTTGATCATCTTCCCGTTCATGTTCATGTTTTTTACCTCGTTCAAGGCTTCAGGCGATGTCTTCCGCTCGCCGCCCCAGTTGCTGCCTTACAGCGTTCAGACGGCCAGTGTCAATGGTGAGACGGTGCCGCTCTACCGGGTTGAGACGCCGGAAGGCTTGCGTACTTTGGCCCTGGTCGATCAGGGCGCTCTGCTGGTGATCTTTGCCAGCGTCGATGATCCGAGCCGGACGTTTGAACGAGCCCCTCGTGACGCGAAACCCGTCGGCGGCTTCACTGCTCAGGAGCAGATCACGGTCGACGGAGAGACGAAGCTGCTGTGGGAAATCGAGGAGGGCGGCCAGACCCTGCCGGTTTTCGAGTTGAGTCGTGGGCGCATGGGCGTTTTCGTCGACCCGGACGACCCGCAAGTCACTTTCGATGCGAGCCTTACTGATGCGACACCGGTCGAGCGGATCGATCTGCAAATCCAGAATTACCAGCGTGTGCTTGAGTTGCAGAACATCGATCGTAGTTTGACCAATACCATGCTGGTGACGATCCTGGTGGTGATCGGGCAGGTAGTGACCTCGGTGCTGGGCGGCTACGCCTTTGCCCGGTTGCGCTTCCCCGGGCGCGACAGCCTGTTCGTGGTCTACCTGGGGACGATCATGATCCCCTTTGTGGTGTTGATCATCCCTATGTACCAGTTGATGGTGATCGTCGGCTGGGTCGACCGCATCGCGGCCCTGGTGATGCCCTGGATCTTCACTGCCTACGGCACCTTCCTGATGCGCCAGTTCTTCATCAGCATTCCAAAAGATCTGGAGGAGGCGGCGCTGATGGATGGGGCCTCGCGGTTGCGCATTCTCTGGCAGATCTTCGTGCCGCTGGCCGGCCCGGCCATCGCGACCCAGGCCACCTTCACCTTCCTCTATGCCTGGAATAGCTTTGTCTGGCCTTTGATCGTGATCAATACGGGCAACTTCGGCAATCAGGTACTGACCCTCTCGCTGATGGTGCTACAGGGTCGCGCCGCCGAAAGCCCGAATCTGGTAATGGCCGGCACGACTATCGCCGTAAGCGTGCCGCTGCTGATCTTCGTGCTCGCTCAGCGCTATTTTGTCGAGGGCATTGCAACGACCGGGATCAAGTAGAGGCGTCGTGCGCATTATACGTCGATCGTAACCACATCACGCTCGCCGGTGACGCGATCCTCGATGGAAAAGCTGGTGCTGGAGAACTCCTGTGGGCTCATGCGATGCAGCTGCATCCTGACGCGCAGGCGGAGTTCCATTGCCAGCCGCAACAATAGCCGCGCATCGTCTTTCGTCATCTCGCCTGCCGGGAAGATGAGCTTGGTCAAGCCAGAGAAGGTGCGGTTGATACTGCGCCGATCGCGAGCGCTCCACTCACCCGAAGGGGTCGTAAACCATTGCTCCCATAGGGTGCCATAGTGCCCGATCCGGCGCAGTTCGCGGTGGAAGATCTCACTGGTGTAGTCGAGGATGAACCCCACATGGCTGGTGATGACTTCGGGCGTGAGCTTCGGCATCTCCCAGCCAGGCAGATAGGCAGCCCAACGATCATGGAAGGCCGTGTCATCGGCTATCCCCATGGGCAGTGGTTTGAAGAGGTGCTCTGCTAACGTCGCTTGCCGGGGATCGTAGTTAATATTGCCGTTGAAGACAAAGCCGGCCTCGCCGGGCACGGTGATGGTGCCCCGGTTGATCTGGCCGCTCTCCATATAACTCTTATAGAGATTCTTATCCTGCTCGGCATCAAAGGCACCACCGGCGATCTCATCAAACCCAATGACATCGCGCTGGGCGATCAATCCGAGTCGCGGTGGGTTCGTATTGGTCACAAACAGTTTGGGCACACTGACGGCACCACCAGCGAGCAGCGTGCCATAGGGGCTAAACTCGGTGAAACAGAATGACTTGCCGGTCTGACGTGGGCCAAGCTCGATCATGTGGTAGTTGCTCTCGACCAGGCTGATCATCCGAGTGAGATAGAGCAACTTGATCCGCTCGGTCATCACGGGGTGCTGCGGTTCATAGCCCATGGTGCGGATGAGCGCATCAATCCATTCATCACGGGTAAACTGTGCTCGCCCAGCCTGATACTCGGCCAGATCAACATGACCAACCTGCACGGGCTCCAAACGTTGCACCACGAAGGGATAGGTGCGATTGCCAAGCTTGAAGCTGTCGTCGTAGTCCACGCGCACATTGCACCACGCACCGGCCATAAGCAGTCGATCATATTTGGTCACAATATCGGTTGAAATGCGTACCCGGTTGATATTGGCGGTGATCAGGGTCGCCCAATAGACACCATCATCGAGTTTTTCATCAAGCTCGACCTTGACCAGATCGATCACGCGGCGGGGTGGACGTTCGCGGATTGCGGATTTGATGACTTCGGTTTCGTCACCGCGCGGAATATACTCGGCGACTTCCTGCTGAACGAGTTGCAGCCCTTCACGCACTTCTTCATCATCAAACAGGTTGGCGCAGTACCGACCCAGCATGAACTCGATCACATAAGATGGCGCTTTGCTGGTGCCACGAATGGCCTGCGTCAGGTCTTTGCGCATGACCAGGCCGGGAAAGGCCGCAAACAACTTGCGATCCAGGGCATCTGGGGTAAAGGCGGCTCGTGAGAGTGCGGTATGGGTCATTGATCGATTTCTCTCTGATGATCGTCGGACGCCAGCAGTCATGCGCGTACGAATGTTCCTATTTTACCACTCATCCAGGCGAACGCGGAGGAGGCTAGGTGTTTCATCAAGGGTTTCTTCGGTCGAGACATCGCGGACTTCGATCCGCAGCGGCGCGTCCCACTCGGCCGTCGCGCCCGCCTGTTGCTTGAGCGTCACCGAGCGCTGCTCCTGGTTGGGTGTGAGTTCCACCTGGGATGAGCGAAACAGAATCGCCCGATTGCTGGCATGTCGAATCAGCACTTCGACATGGCGACTGAGCCAATCCTCAGCAAACAGGCTGGTGCGGGCCATCAGCAGCACGATCTTTGGTTGCGCAGAGAGCACAAAAGCCAGTGGCTGAAGACGAGCGCCCACCGGCTGCGCTGTCCCGGGCCAACCCACCTGGACACATGGAATGATCCATTCCTGGAGTGCTGCGCCGCCATGGAAATAGCCCAGACCACCATAGGCACTCCAACTCGATGCACCGCGTGCGGTCAGAATCCGCCAGTCGCCGCCAGGTGCAAGCGCGTGTGGTTCGGCCAGGGTGAGCTTGGCGGGATAGGCCAGGGCGCGCCGGGAGCGATAGAGCGCACCGGGAAGCGGTGGCGGTTGGCGCTTCTCGGTACTGCCCGACCATGTGATGTAGCCATGGTCGGTGACGATGCAGATATGCCGCCAGTTGGCATCGCGCAGTTGCCCGATCAGATCGCGATAGCGTGTGAGGGCGATCCCGGCTCCCAACCCTTCCAACTCATCATCGTGGCCCAGCCGGTCAATGATCGCATCGGTGATCAGGAGACGCTGGAGGGTGCCACCTGGTTTCGGAATGCGCCCCTGGAGGGCATCCGTGAGATTCAGCAATCCTTCTGCTGGCACGATCCCACGATCCCGCAGCCACGCCCGCCGATTCTCTGCGATGCTCAAGTTGATGGATGTGCTTGTCTCGGTGACGCGCCATTCGCTGCCGACGAACTCGGCGCGCAGGTGCTCTTCGGCAATTGGCAAGGCACATGGCATGCCAAGCGCGGTAATGGATGGCAGCGGTGCGCGGGCGGCCACGACCGTTGCCCGCGGTATGCCCTCCTGCTCGTTGATCTGCTCAGCCAGCCGTGCGGCCAGGTCATAGCGAAAGGCATCGATGACGATGATGGCAATTGGATGCGCCATGGCAAGCTGGGCTGCCAGCCAGGTTCCTGCGGTGGGCAGTGCTGGTATGGGACAGCCAGCGGACGTCCAGAGATCCGACCATTGGATCAGCGATTGTTCCCAGCGTGCCCGGTAGGCCTCGCGCAGGGGGGTGATCAGTGCCAGCAGTTCGGGTGTTGAGCGGCTGAGTTGGCGCAGCAGTTCATCACCGGCCTGATCGAGCCGCCAGCCACCACCAGTTGTAAACCACGTTATGGCCTCAGCAATGGTCGACCAACTGCGCTCTGGGGCCGCGCTCAACAAGTGCTGCGCAGCGTGACTGAGCCGCAGCAGTTCATCCCAGGGGATCGTCAAGGCGGGAGCGACTGCGCCATAGGCCTGACCCCAGAAGCCGTGGACATGCGGCTCAAGATCGGGCTGGAGGGCAACCAGTGCATGTAATAGCTCCTTGCCGCTCTTCTTGGCCAGGCGGGTACAGGTGTTAGCGAAAACAACCGCCTCGGCGGCCCGAGAAAGCAAGGGCGCCAGTTTGCAGGTGGACTCACTGAGCAGGCTGGCAAGGGTGGCGATCTTGTCGGCATCGAGAATCGCACCAGGCAGTTTTTTACTGAGGCGCAAACTGTCCTGCCAGCGCATCAGGAGTTCGAGTGCCGCACCACGTTGGCCTTCGGCAATCAACAGCTCATGCTGTGCGGCAATTAGGCGCGGTGCGACGGAGTGGGCCTGGGTGACGAGCAGGCGGGCAAGTGCGCGGGCGCGCCAGCGATCCAGTGCCTCGTTCTGCAGTGCAGGAAGCCCGGTTTGCTCAATGGTCAGATCGAGCACATACTGCTCATCGGCACTTGGCACGGCCCCACCAGCGAGCACTTCTAACAACAGGGGCAGATCTGGCTGAAGCCCGCCACCACCCCAGGTTGCCGGATCGTGTTGGAGGCCCTGGCGCGCCAGGAATGCGATCTCGTCTTCACTGGTCGTCGGGCTTTGTGGTCGCCAGCCCCATTCCAACAACTGTTCACGGAGTGATTTGTGATAGCGTTGTTCGGCCAACAAGGCATGCCCCCACAGCCACCCAAGCTGATCAGGGGATGTCTGGGCAACCACCACGAATGATTCGCCCGCATCAATATGGGCCTGGATGGATTGGCGGGCCTGCAAGCCACCGATCGCCTGGCTCAGGTGTTCCGTCACCAGCACGAGCGGAAAGCCGCCCATGCGCTCATCGCCCGCAACCCGCTCTAGCAGTGGACGCCAATCGCCACGCGGATCGCACCAGAACAGCCATGCGCCAGGATAACGCGCAAACACCTGGCGTACCAGGGTGTCAATGCGCTTTTGCAGAGTGAGGCTGGGCATAGAGGTCTCCCGATTTCGGCGATTGGCCCACGGTGGTGCGCTGAAAGCATCGACGCAGAAGCCTGAAGATGGCGCGTTGTTAGGGCACCAGGGGCACAACCTCGATCAGGTGGTTGTAGCGTTCAAAGTCACGGGCGTTGTGGGTGAGTACACGGTGAACACTATGGGCGAGCATGGTGGCAACGATATTGGTATCGTGGATCTGGCGACCAGCAACGACGGTTGTACGAATCAGATCAACGAGATGGTCAAGTACGAGTGGTGTGTCATCGAGAACATCGAATGTGGCACGAAATACCGCAATATTCTGAAGAAGATCGTCTTTCGAGATGTTGCTGCCATTGAGTGCAGCGCGTGTCGCTGCCGCCAGAAACTCGCGCAGAATCTGCTGGCTGATGCACAGCCGCTGCCCACCAGATCTTGCACGGTCGAGCGCTGCCTCCGCAGTGGTTTGCCATGGCGAGAGTGGATCGGTCAGATAGATCAAGATATTCGTATCGATGAATAACGCATTAGCGGCCACTGTCGTCATAGAGCTCCTCCCGTCTGAAGGTGCTGTCCGCAGGCCAGGCCGACCAATCGAGCATCTTCAGCTTGAGTGGCACCACAGGTTCACGAGAAGGTATCGGGTGCTCCTCGATCACCAATACCACACGATGCTCACCTGGGAGAAGATCGGGACGTGGCGGTATCTGAATACTCCCGTTTGGTAGCACCGTGATCGTTGTTTCAATTGTTTTCATTGTCATACCTCCCCCCGCAGCGTTATCATGGCCCATGTGCCATTGCGTTCTCTGCCGATCAATCAGACTGATGCACACTATTGTACCATCAAGACAGTCGCGTTCCCTCTTCTGTCGCTACTCCCTGCCGGGTTGATGCAAACTCATTTCGATCATCCGCAGATTACGCAGATTACGCAGATGCGGAAGCGGTAATCTGCGTAATCTGCGTAATCTGCGGACTTTATCTAACCCTCCTGAGACGTTGCATCAGCCCTGGCTACGCCCTGCCCACCGCGCTCCACGACGGCCCGACGCTTTTCTGCGAGCTTCGCCTGCTCAGCTTCGCGCTGTGGGGCCAGCACCGTCCACTGCGGGCTTTCGGGGATGTCGTCGGGCATCCAGCCGCAGCGCGGCAGTTTGCCCTGGCGCACCCAACGCCGCTCGTCCGAGCGCCAGCGCGCCCGGTCGGCAAGCGCCTTTTTGGCGTCGGCAGCTTTGAGTACATCAGCAACCAGGAGGCCGGCCTGCTGGATGGGGGCGATATTGACCCGCACGCCGTCGTTGAGGTCAACGCGCCAGCTCTGTTCCTGGCGCAGCAGATCCGCGTGGTCGGGCAAGGCGATCAGTCCGTCGCTGCTCCAGCGATCAAGCGGTTCGTCGGCCAGGCTCTTTTCCAGTTCGGGGGTGGCAAAGCCCTGCTCGGCCACGCTCTGCAGGCGACGGTTGAACTCTTCCAACTCCTGGATACGCGCCTGCGCCTGGGCACCCTCGGTCTCCTGGTTGCTGCGGCGGGCGGCATCGAGGCGCTGGCGCTCGGCGCGCAAGAATGGCTCGACATATTGGGTGCGGATACGCGCCAAAAGATCGCTGCTACAGGCATGATAATAGACCAGGCACTCGAAGGCGGGTTGGGTGCGTCGGGCGGATCGCGCTCCGCCACTACCGCCCTTGCCGCGCCCTTTGCCGCCCGTGGCGGTGGTCGGGTCGCTGGCGAGGTGCCAGGCGATCGGGCGGTATTTGAACTGGCGCATGTGCCGTTTGAAGAATTCGCGCCGGAGCCATTCCTCTAGGCTCAGTCCGGTCAGTTCGGCCAGCAGCGCCTCGGCCTGCTGTGCGCCGGTTGCGCCATCTTCTGCGCGTAAACGCAGGCGCAAGCGTTCGGCAAGCGTTGGCTGGCCGACGCCAGCAGTGAGCGGGATGATGCCATCTTCATCGGCCCACGCGGGCAACGGCTCACCCGCTTCGATCTGTTTTGGCCAGCGGTGGCCGAGCAGGCGCAGGATCAGCACCGACAAGCGATCTTCGAGCAGGCGCTGTTCTTCGGGTTTGCAGCGTGTACCCTCAGCACGTAGCTGCTCGAGCAGCCAGTAGACCGCGATCGGGTGGAGTTCGAGCTTGACCGACAGTTCCTCCAGGAAGGTTTCGGTGGGGATGGGAATGTGTGCGCCCGAAACAGCCACATCCTCATCGCCCTCGCCACCTTCCGCTGCCTCGGTCGCTTGCTCGCTCTCTTTGACGCCCGGTCCGGCCTCGTACAGCCCGCGGAGCCGCTGCTTGATGCGCTGCAATTCCGCCGCCGATGGCACAATGCGTTCGTGGGCGGCCAGGTAGTCGCGCACTTCGGGTGGCAGCGGTGGCAAGTCGAGGTCGGCGGGCAGATCGGGCAGGGTATCGTAGCCAGCGATCAGCGGGTGGAAGCCGGCGGGGATGCCGGTTTCATCCAGTACCGCCTGCATATCATCGCCAGCAACTTCATAGGCCGCAAAGACCTCGCGCTCGTTGAGGCCTTCCAGCGTGTGGAGCACTGCGGCCACAGCATCGAGCTGGGATAGATCGCCGATGACCCCGCTGAAGCTGCGCTCGGTCGCGTCGGTGGCGACGAGGTGGCGTTTGAGGGTGAGGCAATCAGCTTCGATCTGTGGTAAGAGGAGAGGAATATTTTCCGGGAATGGAACGCGTGCAACGTAACTTTCTGTAAGCTGAATCTTTGCACTAATTGAGCGAATTACAGAGCTTGCAAAGCGAGCGTTAAGAACTGCCGCAGTGCCGAGTAGAGGCGAAAAAACAGCTGAAGCTAGGTGAGAGAAAAAACCTTCTATTTCTAGTCTGCGTAATCCCAGGCTTCCTCGCGCCATATAGCTATAAGTCCAGCCGCTACTGAAATAATGATATTCGTTACGAATTGCTGACCCCGGGTGAAGTTTAATAAGGATACCGTGATACTTCCAATTCACAACCCAAAACTGATGACCAAACCATTTTCCGTATCCCCCACCTTTCTCGAATGGCACCCAACGAGATGTATCAAACGTCTCCCATTGAAACCGCACAAATCGACTATCATCGGCTGTAGCCAGTCCCTGGCACACATCAGCAACATCTCCAAGCAATCGACCTGTTAGCAACTCAAAAAACTTCGGCCTGAGCCAATACACCACCGGACTCTCCGGGATCGCCAGGAAATCGCTCTGTTTAGGCGTTGAGACGGCGGGGTGGTTCATGGTTGGTGGTCGCTCCTCAGGGGTGCAGGTTCGGGTTCTCGGCGGCAAGGCCCTCAGCGCGAGCGGCGGCGAGCAGATCATCGTCGGCGGCGACGAATGTCAGGGGGGAAAAGCCAGCAGCCAGGGCAGTCGTATGCATATCCAGCGCTGTCGCAAGCTGCACGGCGTCATAGCCGCGCAGCCGGTGAGTCTGTGTGAGCCGCACGGCCTGATCGATAATGAGATTGCTCAGTGACGAGATCACATATTCTGCATCAAAATGATACAGCAACAGCCCTACCAACGCATCTCGCTCATCGCGTGAGATGCCGCGTACGGTTCGATGCCGCGCTGCGATTGCCGCAGATACCTCGACGCGTGTGATATCGGCAACCACGATTGAATTTCCAGCGGCAGGGTCAGTCAGTGATCCGATCCAGGCACTGCCGATCTCGGTCAGATACCGTTTCACAAGGGCACTTGAGTCGAGGAAGAACAGCATCATTCTTTGGGTCCGCGCATTTCAAGGACAACCTCGCTCAGGGGCTTGCCCTCGGCGCGGTCGAGAATCGTGCGGGCCTCCTCCAGAGTAAGCGTCGATTGGGCCGCACGCTGCTTTTCCTCCGGGCTGAGTTCGCCCAACCTGCCGGATGCCCGTAGAACTTCTCGTAGCCGCTCGCGCTCGCTCATCAGTGTACTCGCCGATTTCTCTGTCAGCCATTCCTGAGCGACCGCTTCGATTGCCACCTGCTTCTGCTCGGCTACGGAGCGCAGCCGTTCATAGACCTTCGCTGGTAGATCAAGCGTAAGAGTTGTCATGGCAGGGTGTCTCCTTTCGTGCCGTCATTGTAGCATGCTGCCTCCCGCAATACCTTCGCCTTTTCTTGCGGACTCTTCAACCCGACCAGGCGGAAGGCGACGATCCGGTGCGTGGATGTCGGGCGGGCGTTGCCCAACATGGCGTGCTGGACCTGTTGCTGCGCGGCAAAGGCGGCGAAATCCAGGCCGGCGCTGTACTGCTCGATGGCCTCGATAGCTGCGAGCATATCGCGGAGCCGCACGATATCACTGCGTGGGCTACTCATATGATGATCACCTCAGCCAGGATGCGCTCACCGATCCCCGGTTTGAGGTCGGGCCGATGCACCAGATCGACCGGCACCCGAAGCAACTCAGACAGCCGTTCCTGTAACTCAACATACGTAAACAGCCCGGGCATCTGCTCGAACTCAACAAGCACATCCAGATCGCTGTTCGGTTTTTGTTCCTGCCGCGCATAGGAGCCGAACAGCCCGAGTGATCGAATATGGTAGCGCCGCGCCAACTCGGGCAAATGCTGGCGCAAAATCTCGAGTAGTGAAGAAAGCTCACCAGGCGCGCTTGCCTGCGCAGAAACGTTGCTCATGCCTACACCTCCTGGCTCTCTAGTATAGCAGCCCGCGCTGCCTCGCGCAGCACACGCGCCTTTTCTTGCAGGGCTGATGCAATGTCATTTCGATCGTCCGCAGATGACGCAGATTACGCAGATGCGGAAGCGGTAATCTGCGTCATCTGCGGACTTTATCTAACCCTCCTGAGACGTTGCATCAGCCCTGGCTACGCCCTGCCCACCGCGCTCCACGACGGCCCGACGCTTTTCTGCGAGCTTCGCCTGCTCAGCTTCGCGCTGTGGGGCCAGCACCGTCCACTGCGGGCTTTCGGGGATGTCGTCGGGCATCCAGCCGCAGCGCGGCAGTTTGCCCTGGCGCACCCAACGCCGCTCGTCCGAGCGCCAGCGCGCCCGGTCGGCAAGCGCCTTTTTGGCGTCGGCAGCTTTGAGTACATCAGCAACCAGGAGGCCGGCCTGCTGGATGGGGGCGATATTGACCCGCACGCCGTCGTTGAGGTCAACGCGCCAGCTCTGTTCCTGGCGCAGCAGATCCGCGTGGTCGGGCAAGGCGATCAGTCCGTCGCTGCTCCAGCGATCAAGCGGTTCGTCGGCCAGGCTCTTTTCCAGTTCGGGGGTGGCAAAGCCCTGCTCGGCCACGCTCTGCAGGCGACGGTTGAACTCTTCCAACTCCTGGATACGCGCCTGCGCCTGGGCACCCTCGGTCTCCTGGTTGCTGCGGCGGGCGGCATCGAGGCGCTGGCGCTCGGCGCGCAAGAATGGCTCGACATATTGGGTGCGGATACGCGCCAAAAGATCGCTGCTACAGGCATGATAATAGACCAGGCACTCGAAGGCGGGTTGGGTGCGTCGGGCGGATCGCGCTCCGCCACTACCGCCCTTGCCGCGCCCTTTGCCGCCCGTGGCGGTGGTCGGGTCGCTGGCGAGGTGCCAGGCGATCGGGCGGTATTTGAACTGGCGCATGTGCCGTTTGAAGAATTCGCGCCGGAGCCATTCCTCTAGGCTCAGTCCGGTCAGTTCGGCCAGCAGCGCCTCGGCCTGCTGTGCGCCGGTTGCGCCATCTTCTGCGCGTAAACGCAGGCGCAAGCGTTCGGCAAGCGTTGACTGGCCGACGCCAGCGGTGAGCGGGATGATGCCATCTTCATCGGCCCAGGGCGGCAACGGCTCCCCCGCTTCGATCTGCTTCGGCCAGCGGTGGCCGAGCAGCCGCAGGATCAGCACCGACAAGCGATCTTCGAGCAGGCGCTGTTCTTCGGGTTTGCAGCGTGTACCCTCGGCACGTAGCTGCTCGAGCAGCCAGTAGACCGCGATCGGGTGGAGTTTGAGCTTGACCGACAGTTCCTCCAGGAAGGTTTCGGTGGGGATCGGGATGTGTGCGCCCGAAACAGCCACATCCTCATCGCCCTCGCCACCTTCTGCTGCCTCGGTCACTTGCTCGCTCTCTTTGACGCCCGGCCCGGCCTCGTACAACCCGCGCAGCCGCTGCTTGATGCGCTGCAATTCCGCCGCCGATGGCACAATGCGTTCGTGGACGGCAAGGTAGTCGAGCACTTCGGGTGGCAGCGGTGGCAAGTCGAGATCGGCGGGCAGATCGGGCAGGGTATCGTAGCCGGTGATCAGCGGGTGGAAGCCAGCAGGATAGCCCACCTCGTTATACATGGTAAGTTCGTCTTCAATTTGTAGACCAAAAGCTCTATTTACTCCATCTTCGAGGAATTTCTCAGCAGTTAGCAACATTGCTATCAATATAGATTTGGTCTTACAACTGCCTTCGCCAGCATACCAATAGAATATAAGTTCATATTTGCAAAGGGTTTCCTTAATTTGGAAGCAAAACTTGGATGTGCTATATAAGTTGAGAACTGAGTGTACTGGTGGTACCGGAAGCCTACGAACATAATTCTCAGTGAAATGGAAATTTGGAGTAAGAAAACGAAGAAAGTACGTGAACACCCTTGAATTCAGAACACCTCCCAATAAGAAGGTTGCCCATTCTCTGCTTATCGGTCTTACAATTGGGCCCATATGTCCATAGAGCTCATCTTTGTATAGACGGCGCAATCCAAAAGAGCTCATTCCGACTTCACTAAACGTGAGGCCATCTGTAAAGTAAAATTCCGGACTGGCAACAACAGATGTGGGATAGTTTTTAATCCTTGCTCCTCCATGATCCCACCTGCTAACAGACGATAGAAAGCCACTCCATTTGGAATAACCTCCTCCTTTATGATACGGAAGCCATCCGCTACCACCAGGAGCTTCCCAAAAAAATACAACAAATTGATCATTTCTACCAGTCATGAAACCTTTTCTAACTTCAGCAATAGATCGCACTGTAGCTGCAGATCTGAGAAGTGCTGCAAACCTTTGAGATATCCAGTACACTAGAGGACTTTCTGGAATATTCAAGAAGTCATTTTGTTTGAACTCACTTATACCAATATCTTTGCTCGCATCCAATAATGCCAAAGCTTTCTCTGTATGGCTATTTATGCTTACGAGTCTCACTGTCAATAAATGATGATTCGCTGTAGCATATCGGTTTACGAAGGTGAATAAGACTGTGTTTACCACCTCTCCGCTGATCTCTTCAAATGCATGTGAGCCAAGATGCACTAAACATTCGATCCCGGTGGATTTAAGAAGACCTGTGAAATGCTTTTCATTCTTTGATAATACTGTTTCTTGATATTGGCCACGGAGCTCAACATAGCTCTTCATAAACATCCACGACTGTTGTGTTACCATCGCAACACGCCCGTTAAGGCGACACAGCTCCAGACATCGCATTATGAACGCTGCATACAGGTCACGTTTCCCGGCTTTATAGTGCTGCTCGACATATTTCTTGAGCGGCGTTTCCATATTCTTGCTACCCATATACGGCGGGTTCGTCACCACCACCGCATACGTGCGGTCGAGCAGTTGCAGCAGGCGCACGCCACCCTCGGCCTCGCGCCCAAACAGCCGTGCGGCCACGTCGTCATCACCGGCTTCGGCGGCAAAGCTGTGCGCCACGCGGTCGAGCAGTTGTTTCTTGAGTTCGGATGGGTCGCTGTTCGCCAGCGCGGTGACGGTTCGGCGCAGGGTGGCATCGTCGGCGTCAAAATCCATCTGGATGGTGTGCGGCTGCTGGAGCGCCTTGATCGCCGCATCGACATGCTCAGCCGGGCGCAACAGGCTGCCCAGGATGTCGGCCTGTTCCAGCGCGGCGAACACCCCTTCCAGGAGCGGTTTGAGCACCCGGTCACCAGGGTGGCGGCGCAGATGGCGCTGTAACGCACCAGTGCTCAGGCCAGTCGGGGTGCTGGCAATATTCAGGGTGGGCGGGCGGTAAACAATCGTTGATAGCCGCTGGCCGATCCTCTTTTTGCTCTCGGCGCGCACAAACTCCCATGCGCGTAGGTAGAGCGTGAGTGCCGCCAACTGCGCCGCACGCGGGTCCAGGTCGATCCCATGCAGATGCCGCTCCAGGATGCGGTCGGCAATGGCGGTTGCGCTCATGTCGGGGTAACGCTCGCGGTACATTGCCGCAAACATGTCGAACGCCTCGCGCAGGAAGTGACCACTGCCACAGCATGGATCGATCAGGTCAAGCGATTCCAGCGGGCGCGGGTGCGCGGGTGGCTCCTGGCCCTCGGGCCGATTACCGATAAAGTAGGCCCAGGTCGCAGGCAACTGCGCATCCGGATAGGCCTCGTGGTAGGAGCGGCCCAGGCTGTTCTGCAAGAGCCACTGCACCATATAGGGTTCCGTGAACAACTGGGTCGCAGCGGCGATCTCGCTGCGGGTCGCGGCCTTGCCACCACTCCCCAACTTGACATAAACGCGTGCCTTGGCGGCTTCCTGGTAGAACTGGTAGCACCACCCGATCGCATCCGGGTCGGCAAAGGCCGCATCGGCCTCCTCGATAGTGTAGCCCTGCGGCGCGCCGCCAACCAGCGCCACACAGCGCAGCAGCGCCGCCACCGAAGGCCGCAG
Organism: Candidatus Chloroploca asiatica; assembly: GCF_002532075.1. Taxonomy (GTDB): domain Bacteria; phylum Chloroflexota; class Chloroflexia; order Chloroflexales; family Chloroflexaceae; genus Chloroploca; species Chloroploca asiatica. The sequence goes on from NZ_LYXE01000050.1 coordinate 75,155, forward strand.
GGCCGCCGCTGGATCGCGGGGGTCGAACAGGCCCGGCAAGGCCGCCGCCTGGGCAAGGCAGGCATCATCGATCACCGCCCACCAGCCGCCGTCGGCCCCGCTCGTGCGGGCGGGAGCTTCGTGGCGCAACGCATACAGCGCCTCTGAAAGCCGGTCATACTCCGGGTTAGCGCGCAGCGTCTCATCGATCAGGCCGCGCGTCTCCATCGCCCGCAGCGCCAGCAGCCGGTTGATCCAGGTATAGGCCGCCCGCTCGACCACCTCGGCGCGCGCCAGTTTGCGCTTCTGCTCGGCCTCGCTGCCCTTGCTGCCATTCACCGCGGCCTCAATGAACGCCTCGGCGGCAAGCCGCGCCGGCATCGAGGCAGGGTCACGCACGACATCATACGGCGCAAGGCGGCCATCCTCAGCAACCCCCAATCGCTCCAGTTCGCGATCCAGGTCACCGCGCTGCCATGCGCCCGCGCTATCGGTAGAACCGGCGAGTATGGCGCGCAGCGACGAAACCAGTGGGCGGAGCAGATCTTTCTGGCGCTTGAGCATGGTGATTATTCTCCCTGTGGCTGCACCGCAGGTAATTGCCGAAAGGCGCGGATGAGTGTCTCAAAGGTAGTGGAGGAGAGTGTCATGGGATGTGTATGCCTACATTTTTGAATGCTTATCTGCGTGATGTGGCGCGTGCTATCACCATCACTCTAACACAACAATCTGCTGTTTCTCAATGACAGCTAACCATTGCTCACGAAGCTCTGCCAGCACCTGCTCAACATCGGCTGGTGTGCTCAGTCTGCGTCCACCCACGTGATCGCTGAGCGCCATGTGTACCTCACCGGTCGGCGGTTTCACTGGTGCATAGCGTTCACGGAGTTCTGCAATCTGCTGCTGCAACTCAAAGGTCACATTGTTGAGTGCGGTGAGTGCGCCACGAGCCTCGCTCAAGTTCAGCTCGGCGGTAGTGAGGCGCGTTTGGAGGGGCGCGTAGATCTGCTGCAAGGCATGCAGCTCCTGATCAACCTGCTCCGCTGGCACACCGGCACGACGCACCCGATCGGGCAGCGTCTGCTCCAGTTCGCTCAGGGCTACCTGGGCTTGCTGCCGCCATGCCGCCGCCTGATTGGTGAGCGCCTGGCGTGCCGCCTGGTAAGCACGGTTGATCTCATTCCAGCGTGCGGAATCAGTAATGCTGCGCTCTTGGGTCACCACCCGCCAGTCACTTAGGAAGCGATTGACCTCGGTCAGGCCGATTTCGGCATTGACCATACTGGTGTAGAAGTCGCGGATATTGGCAAATTCGCTCCCATGGTCACGCTGGTACTCGCTCAGTTGATGCAGCAGATTATGGTAGCTGGCCAGCGTCTCAGCCTGTTCGCGAAAGCGCGGCAGCCGGGCCTGTGGTGCGGCGGTGTTGAGCAGTTCGGCAATCAGGCTGCGGCCCGACTCGAAGGTCGGTGGCAGCGGGCAGCGTGCGGTCGCGGCCCAGCGCTGTACGTCTGCGGCTTGCTGATCACTCAGTTGGAGCTTCTCACCCAGGGCGGTGTTCAGGCTGGCTTGCACCAGCGCTGGTCGAGCGCCAAACAGCGCTTCAAGATAGCCGCGAATCTCGCGCAACTCCTCCATCGTCAGATCGGAGCGCACACCCTGGACGCGCAAACTGCGGAAGCGGGTCTCTTTGGTCAGCACCTGGACCACCTCGGGATCAGCGGGATCGCTGAGCGTGCGACTGTTATCAATCAAGCGACAGGCCGATGCACGGATCAGCAGAGCCAACCCGACCTTGACCGCATTGGGATCCCAGCCAAAGGGTGGCCGCTCCAGATCGCTGCGGAGCGCCTCGGCCTGGACGAACTGCTGATACTGATCGTCTACCGGTAGCCGGGAGCGCAGCGCACTCAGCAGCGGATGGGCATCGTTGAGGGTACCATCGCTGCGATACACCCCCAGTTCGCGCAGATCGGCATTGGATGGGTTATTGGCCAGTGCCGCCTTGACCGCCGTTTCCTCATTCGTAATCCGATAGGGCATATCGCTGAAGCGCGCATAGATCTGCGGCAGGATCTCAGCCAGGGTGTTGCGAATGGCGCTACTCGCGCTGTCACCCGCAATTGGATCGTAGCTGGTGCCACGGAAGAATAGCCGTGCCCCGCGCACCGCCTGGGCGAGCAAGCGGCGCACCTCGGCCCGATGGCTGGCCAGATCAACCTGTCGCGCCTGACGGGCCACATCCTTCTCGGTCTCATTCGACGTGGTTGCGGACAGCAACTCCTGTGAGACCTGCTCGGTCGCCAGCGCCAGGGCCAGCATGGAGCGCAAGCCCTGGACATCATCGAGGCGGATCAGAATGGCATGCGGGCTCTCATTCGAGCGCTGCTTCATAGCGGTGTCATTGCTCAGTTGCGTATCGATCGCCCGCTGGAATGGACTAGAGATCTTCAGGGTGACATGGGCGGTGGCATTCCGAACCACACGGTTGTCGATCTCCAGTTTGAGCGTCAGTTCCCGTCCTTCGATCGGCACCCGATCAAAGCGCAAGGCCTCCTCGCTATCATAGCTCTTGAGCGCTTCGATCAGTTCGTGAGTCTCAATCTGGATGCGCTCCTGTTTATCGCGTACCTTATCCTGAAAGCTGCGCTGCTGGGTATTCAGGAACACATACAGCTCGCCAACGCGCTTGGCATAGCGCGCCTCAACCAGCCGATCCAGTTCGACCCTGGCCCATGATCGCACGCTGGTCAGATCGGTATCAATGCTATCAGCCAGCGCCCGCGCAACATGGTCCAGGGTCGTGGGAATATACTCCGCCTCGCCCAGCAGATAGAGCGCCTTGGCCACCCGTGGCGTGCGCTCGGTCGCGCCCGGTACGCTCTCGCGAATGCGATTCAGATCCGTTTTGGTTTCGATGGGTGCATCGGTGGCCAGTTGATCATACAGATCGGCCAGGCAGAGCAACCGACCGATTGATCCCTCTAACAGGCCGGGGGTCTCAATAATCGCACCCTGCACGACACCGATCATGGTGCGGTTTGAGCCCGTCAGTGCCTCATCGCGCCCAGCTGCCTGAGCAATGCCTTTGACCACATCCGGGATGACCGTCACCGTCCAGGGCATATACGGATAGAACAGCGCAAATTGCTCGGCATTCGGCGCAGGATATTGGCGCTGGCCCTGAATCGTGCCCATATCGGTCAGATCGCCGCTGCGATCCTGAAAGCGTTGCTCAAGCAGCGTGCGCGCCTGCTGGGTCTTGAGCAACAAGCGTTGCTCGACCACCAGGCTGATGTCTTCATTGCTGAGCTTGCATTTGCTGGCGAAGCGCTGGTTGATCTTGGCGTACTCCTCCTGTTGGAGACTCGATTGGAGCGCCTGGACATCGCCGTGGGCGGTCACGGCAATCCAGATCCGGCCAGCACCCGTCGCGGCGGCGGTCTCGATCAGCGCCTGCACCTGCTGGGCACGCTCGGTGCGCTGGCCACCGGCGATCCACTGGCCTAACTCATCAAGCTGAATAAAGAGTTTGTGGCGACGGCCACCGCCATCGCGAACCTCACACCAGCGCCGGAAGCGAGCAATCAGATCGGTGGGGGTGATACCACGCTGCGCGACCATCGTCACGGCGCGTTCAACGGAAGCCGGGCCATCACGGAAGTTCTCGGGCAGGAGGGTGGCAGCAACCTGGTAGAGCCCTTCAAGATAGAACTCGGGATCGGCGCGCACTTCTTCCCAGCTTGTGCCAGTCTGCTGGGCCACCTGCGCCCGAAAATCGCTGGTCAGGCTGCGCTCATCGATCTGGTATTCAATGGCCCAGGCCAACGGCCAGTTCTGGGTGTAGCCTCGGTCGTTGGCAAACAGCTTGAAGGTAATCAGGGCTAACGTGTCATCCCGCGAGGCCACCAGCGCGTGCAGGTTGCCACCCACCACCGTGGTGGTCAGTTTGCGCTTCAGGATGGTCAGGTAGCGACTCAGTGCCGCCCGGTCGGGACTTATCGAGGGTAAACGGGTCAAGAAGATTTCGTGGATGGGCTGATCGTTGAGATCCTGGCCTTCGAGCAGCGTCCCGATCACTTTGACCAGCAGGGATTTGCCGGATCCAAAGAAGCCGCTGATCCACATACCAATGCCCTGCTCATCCACACGATCGGCCGACTCGGCGTAGACATCCAGGAAGCTCCGCAGATAGCGCTCCCACTGAGGGGTCACCACCAGATTGCGGATCTCATCCAGAAGAACGGTTGGTCGCCGATCAACAACCTTGACGACCGGTTCAATCCGCTCCTGAATCGTGGTTGCAAAGGTATCACGAATGCGCATAAACTATCCCTCTAAACGGCATGACAAACGAGATCGATCTTACACCTCTTCGCCACGATAGAAACTCTGCCGAAGCCGCTCTTGCCCAAGAAACAGGTAGGTGCGACTCGATTGCGCCGGGCGAACACCCGGAACCAGCAACACAATCGGGATAACCTTGTTGGTTCGCGGATCGCGAGGCTCCTGCTCCGCCAGCGCCTCCATCATACTGGTCGGCGTCCCAAGGGGATGCAGCGCTGCCAAACCCCGTAACACGATGACCGGGCGGCCGCTCTGCTCAGGCTGCAGCGTGGTGGTGATCGCATCAGCCACTCGGCGTGCCCAGAGCCGCATGATCGAGTCCGCCGCACCGGCTCCTTTGACCGGATCAGCCAGGAGTTGTTCACGGCGCGCCTCCTGACCGGCGGTGCTCTGCAACACAATGGACAGGACATCCAGGTGGCAGAACGTCAGCGATGCTTCGTTGCGCAACTCCTCATCAACCAGTCGCCGCACCGTGCGCTCCTGCTCGGGTGGATAGACAAAGTAGACGTACGGTCGACCATGGCTATGTCCGATTCCATCGTAGGCCTGTTGCAGGCGCTGTTTGAGGAACAGCATTCGATCAGCGAGATCGCTCATGGAGCACCTCCTCATCGAGTATGGCACGAACGATCTTCTGGGCACGCGCAGCATCCCATAACCAGATCTGCCAATCGGGATGGCGGGCCAGATCAGCGTTGGCAATCCCTTCGGCACGCAGCAACCGGATCAAGTGTTCGGCAGCAGATAACGGGACGAGTGGCTCAATAATCCGCTTCGATGCGCGTCCGATCAGCAGGCCATAGTCACGCAGAATCGAGAGTACATTTCCCGCGAGCTTTTCTCGAGTCGAGTGGCTCCAACTCAACAGTTCAGCGTGCTCGGACTCGCGTTGATCGAGGAAGCGCTGCACATCTGCGCGTACCAGCACATGGTCACCCTGCTGCCAGCGTGGCACAAGCTCGTGTTGGATGAACTCATACATGAGGGTATCCTGGCGCGCCGTATGGAGCAGCAAGACCGATGGCAGTGCGGCCTCTCGGCTAGTGGCCGCAAATCCCACTAGGTCGTCCAGCACCCATGCGGGAGGCGACCAGCGCGTCAGGCGGCGTTGGATAACTTCAACAATCGTGACCCGAGTCGCACGCGCACGCTGCGGAAGCTCACCGTCAACGAGCGCCCGTCGCGCAGCAGCGAGGCTCTGGAGACGCTGATAGGTCAAGAGAAATTGCCGGGTCTCATCGAGCAGACCCGCCTTTGACGCATTTGTAGGGAGATAGTCGCCGGAAACACGCCAGCGCACCAACGGCTCGATGCTCGTCGTCACGGTACTCTCAATAGGTTATTCCAAGTGATCTACATATACGCCAGTATAGCATGCTCAGGTTCGGCATTTCCAGCATGCAATCGTAACGATTCCGCAAGCGGAACTCATATGGACTTCTACCGTTCATATACCCCGCCAGACCTTCGGATTTCGTCCATACGCCCGCACCATTGGCGTCAACGCCTCAGCTACAGCATACGAAACTGGCCTGCCCTGTCTGGATCAGGCCGCGAAGGCGATCTGTGCGAGCCAGCAGCCGAACCGTTCACGGCGATGACCGTAGATGCCATCGCTCTCCCCTACTCCCCAAACGGGTCATCCCCTGCGTCAGCATTGCCATACCAACTGTAGGCCAACCGCCGGGCCGGGTCGCTGAAACGCACCGCGGCGGGGTCGAAGCGGGCCGGGTCATACCCCTGCGGCAGCCAGGTGCGGAGATCTTCGTCCAACGTGTCATCGGCGAGGTCACGGAGGATCTCCGCAAAGCGATACATGCCTCCACAATCCTCGGGTGGGCAGGCCCGCGCACCCCCAACGCAGCGCGGATACCTGGCGGTGAAATCACGGCGAAGCACGTCGACCAGCCGGACGGTGTGCTGCCAGTTGTCGCCGAAGTCGTACTCATACCGGGCCGTGTCGTTGCGGAGGGTGAACATCGACGCAACCTGAGACGCCCAACTCGGCGGGTCGTCGCAATCTTGGCTCAGGTTGTGGATACCGAAGACCCGTTCCTGCTTCGTGCGTGGATGGGGGATGGTGAAACGGTGCAAATGATAGTCGAGCCAGCCCATCGCATCCTGAATCGCGACGTGCAGATCCCAAAAGGTAGCGTCGCCGGGCACCTCAATTTCACGCCAGATCAGCGGCTCCGATCGCTGAAGCTCAAGGCGAAAGCGGAGCACCAGCGCCTGGGTCGGCATCAGCAGTTCGCGCCCGCCACGCTGCAGTTTCGAGCGTCCATCGGTGGTCGTCATCATTGCTCCTGTCGTTTGGGAACACGCAGATTATGCTGTTGCCACCCATGATACCTCATGCCCACGCCAACCGCCGCAGCGAGGGCAGCGTTCCAGCAGTCCACCGTGCTCCCAGGCCCCACAACTCCCTCCAGTGTTCCAGCGAACTGGCCTCGTCGCCGAGCCATCCTACCGTGCAACGAAGCTCACGCGAAGGCGCGAAGGCGCGAAGGCGCGAAGGGTTCGCGCACCTCCGCGAAAACCTTTGCGCCTTTGCGTCAAAAGAACCGCCTTCGTTGCAAGGTATTGGAGCATAGACAACACGTAGTTGCCTGAACGATGATTGGTGTGTCGGTACATGTGTGCGTGTGGTATCCTATCGGCAGATGACGATGAACGAAAGGTCTACCCCGATGACGATGTATGTCTTGATTGAACACCACCCTGAAGGTACGATCACGGCCTCGCTGATCGGCTGGCCTGCGATCACCGCCCAGGGTGGCACGGAGGCGGAGGCCTTGCATGCGCTCCGGCGTTCATTTGCTGCGCAGCTTGGTGATGCGAAAATCTTCCCGCTTGAGTTTGAGGAAGCACGACCGTGGCTCCAGACGGCAGGCATGTTTCACGACGATCCTTAGCGTAGCGGCGATCCAGCGCGTTTCAGTGCATCACACAGGGCCAGCGCCAGGCGGCGCTGGCCCTGTGGTGTTTTGTCACTAAAGTACGATCGATATCTCCGGCCTTATAAAGGGGGACGCTGAAATGCTCCACGGACGGCGTTGAGCGCTGGTATCATGTCGTTATCTTCAAGATGACGCTTGCTACTCAAGGTACGATAGGTCACCTCACTGCTTCCGCTATGGAAGCGGCTCAGAATACCATAAGCCCGTTGAAGCATCGTGCGTTGGGTTCCTCGGAGCGCTTTACCCGTCGCGATGAGGGTTGCACCTTGCTTGACGAGACTGCCCAGACTGTCAATTTGCAAGGCTGTCCAGACGAGATTGCGGTGATAACATCCCAACGAGGCACGTGTTTGCGTCTGCATAAAGTGTCGAGGCATCCAGATCGCTCGGCTGCGCGCATGACCATAAAGAACATCACCAGCCTGCACGTCGGCCGTTCCAAGCGGTATGCGAGTCTGCGCCAGGTCGGTCAGTCGGCGATTGTCCGGGGGGCTTTGCCAGCGGGTCAAGGCTTCGAGGGCGCTGTGGATGGCACCGCCTTCAATTGCAGGTAATGTTGTCATCGCACCTGTACCACGAATGATCGTGGCGATACTGAATGGATCAAGAGCCACCCCATGCCCCCGTGCGGTTGCCACCCCAGTGCGGAGTTGGGTCAATCTGCTCAAGGTCATTTCCGCGAGATCAGTCAATGTAGAGCTGCTCAGATTGCCGGATTGTCGAAGGGTAACAATGCTAGCACGTCGCAGCATTGGGGCAAACTGGATAAGCTCAGACAAGTTGAGTTGCTCGGTGCAGCTGAGACTGATGATGCAGGCGACTCCGTGAGGATAACAAAATCCTTCAAGCTCAAGAGTGCCATCGAAACCGGTGATCGCAAGCCCCCACCCGGCTCACGCACCCGGCCAGGCGGCGCAACAACGGGTACGATCTTTCGTGAGTATGGTACGCTTTTTCGTGAGGCAACGAGTCCGCCAAAGTAAGATTCTCTTGTGAGGCAGAACGGGCGGCAAATCTAGTTGACATTCAACAGCCGAAACCGCACCCAAGGTCTGCAGGGCACGCAGGCTCTGGGCGCGCTGCTGGTAGGCGTCGATCGCGCAACGCGCTACCACATCGTCACGAAGATCGTTCGCTGTCTGCTCGAACCGCTGGAAGACCGTCGTTTCACGCAGCGCGGCAGCGAAGGCCTGCGTCGCCGCGTGGACATCCGTGGTCTGCGCCACGGCGTGGGCTTGATCAACACTCACTGGGCGTACTCCTTTAGACAAGGTTCAAACGGACTTGACCGTCTAGCAAGGCTCGTAGGAGGGGCTTCAGCCCCGTATGGGCGTAGTAACGGGGCTGAAGCTCCTCCTACGAACGGTCAAGCTCAAAGGCTCTTTCGGAAACCTTATTATTCGTGCTCATTTGCGGCGACGATGCCCGTGCCGTACAACTGCTCACCCAGATCGCTTAGGAACTCCAGCCCGCGCACTTCCTGGGCCAGCAGCGGGATGGGCAGCACCGGGGCGGCAAAGCGGCTGGGCAGTTCGCTCAGGTAGCGCCCCTGCATCGCCCGCCGGGCCTGTCCAAAGGGCGTCGTGGCGGCGGCTTCCGTCAAGACGTAGTTGGCAACGATCAGCCCCGGCGCAATGCCGAGCGAACTCAGTTCCTCGACCGCCCGCGCCGCCTCAAGGATTGGGGTGGCCTCGGGGTAGAGCACAAACGCGAAGGTACTCTGGCGCGGGTCGCGCATTAGGTCAATCACTCCGCCGAAGCGGGCCTTGGCGACCTCATCGGCCTGCGCTCCATCCACACTCGCAAAGACCTTCACATCGATCTGCTGGCTCCAGTCCATGGGCAGTTCGAGCATGCGCAGGGTGTGGCCAGTTGGGGCCGTATCAAAGACAATGACCTCCCAATCGGCCTGGGCGGCGTACTCAATGAACAGATCGAAGGCCGCGATCTCCTCGGTACACGGCGAGTCCAGCTCCTCTTGCATCACGGCGATTGACTCGGGGCTGCGCCCACGGGCCTGGGCATCCGCGAGAATGCGCGTTTTGTAGGCTTCGCCGGCGGCTTTGGGGTCGATTTTGGTGGCAAACAGGCCCGGTACGCCGGCGACGGGGGCAATCGTATCGCCGACCGGCACGCCCAGAACATCACCCAGGTGTGCCGCCGGGTCGGTGGTCAGCAGCAGGGTCTTGAGGCCCTGATGCGCCAACCAGACGGCGGTCAGGCACGAGGTAACGGTCTTGCCGACGCCGCCCTTGCCCGCAAAGAAGATCGTGCGCCGTCCCTGATCGGGCAGCAGGCGCGGCAGAATCGCGGCGAGATCCGCCTCGAACGCGGGCAGCGTGGCCCCGTCGCTGACCTGGGCCACCAGCGCGGACGCATCACCGTAGAAGAGTAAGCGCCCCACCGCACGCAACCGCGCCATGCCCGTAATCTCGCCCGCCAGCAACGGCATCTGGCGCGTCGGCAGTGGCAACTCGCGGGCGATTTGGGCCAAGTAGCCCTGCTGCATCGTGCGCCGCGCCGCAAAGAGCGGGTTCGCGGCCTCTTCAGCGGGAATGATCGCGTTGACAATCAAGTGCTGGCTGGCAATCCCAAGCTTGCTCAGTTCATCCATGGCCCGCCGGGTCTCTTTGAGCGAGGTGGCTTCGGGTTGGAGCACGAAGGTAAAACTGGTCGCTGCCGGGTCGCGCATGGCGGCAACGGCGTGTTCGTATTTGTGCTTGGCATCCTGGATCGCCGCCGACGGGCCGATGCAGGTCTGCCCGCTGCCCTGATCCGCCGCATCAATCGCCCGGCTCCATTCGACCGGCAGTTCAATCAGGCGCAGGGTGTGACCGGTCGGCGCCGTATCGAAAATCACCACATCGAACTGGCCCTGGGCGTCGTGCGGGGCCACAATAAAGTCGGTGAAGCGATCAAAGGCGGCGACCTCAGCGGTACACGGGCCGCTCATCTGCTCCTCCATCACCGCGACCATAGCTGGCGGAAAGGCGGCGCGAATGGGGGCCAAGGCGCGATCTTTGTACTCCTCGGTCGCCTGGTCGGCGTCAATCTCCATCGCAAAGAGGTTTGGCGCGGCGTGGATGGGCGTAATCGCGTGACCAATCGCCTGCTCAAAGACATCGCTCAGGTTCGAGGCCGGGTCGGTCGTGACGATGAGGGTGCGGAGGCCGGCATCGGCGTGATGAACGGCGGTGGTGCAGGCCATGCTGGTCTTGCCGACGCCGCCCTTGCCCGAAAAGAAATGAAACTGGGTCACGCGGGCACTCCTTCCAGGGCCTTCTCAATCTCAACGACGGTGGGATAGCCCCCGCTCTTGATCACCGTCCCGCGCACCGCCGTAATCGGCAGTGCATCCATGTTATGGGCACGCACTAGGCGCATCACCTCGGCGTTGCCAATGAAAGCCTGCGGCGCACTCGCCATTTGGTAGCGCTCGACGCGCAGCCCACGGGCCTTGAGCGTGACGACCAGTTCATTGGTATCGAGCAGGGTCTGATCAATCGCAGGGCCACACAGCCCCGTCGAGCAGCACATCGGCGGGTCGTAGATCGCCACATCGGCCTGGGCGGTGGGCGCGGGTGGGGTGGTATCGAACAGTGAAATGGAACTCATAAAGCGGACTCCTCTTCTGGGCGATGGCGGCGCAGCAACGCGCACACGCGATGCTGAACCTCGTCCTGGGGTGCATCCGCCAGCGCCCCATCAGCGTAGCCCAGCATGTGCAGCTTGGCGATGCCGAGCACGGCGGCAGCGGCGCGTAACTCGGCCTGGCGGATGGCGACGACCTGGACGGGGTCACCACCCGCAATCCCCTGCTGACCATCGGTGGCCGTTACCAGGGTCAGAACCGCGCCCTGGGCCGCGTAGGCCGCCAGGGTGCCGCCAATCGGGAAACTCTCATCATCGGGATGAGCCAAAATGACCATCAGAGAACGGCGCGTCATTGCGAAACTCCCGCTAGCTTGGGTAGCTACCCATGATCAGCTCGTCGGACACAAACGTCGCCTGCGGGCCGCAACTGGGCTGGCGGGGCAAAATGCGGGCCGGATCAAAGAAGCTGGCAAAGGCAGCGGTGAGCGCCTCCAAGTTCGGGCGATTGATCGCGTAGTAGACCCAGCGCGCATCCCCGCCATCGCGCTCCACCTCGACCAATCCGGCTTTGCGCAGCACGCTCAGGTGGTGCGAGATCAGATTGGGGGCCAGATCCAGATGTGCGCCAAGCTCACAGTTGCACTGCACTCCGGCCATCAGTAGGTTCAGGATCTGCAAACGGCGCGGCTCGGCAAGGACTTTGAGCCAATCGGCGAGTTGGTGGGTGGTGGGCGATTCGGTTGCCGTCATTGGAGCCTCAGGATAATACTTCAACCACGATTGAAGTATATCTGATCGTCAGCGCCAGATCAAGGGCAACGGAGTTACCATCACGCAACCGAACCAGGGCATGCCTCACGCAACCAGGAGCAACCAGACCCGCTGGAGCGCAAGCGGGTACGCTTCGGCCTTGTTGACCCTGCGGCTGGGCTGGCCGGTCGAGCTCGCGATCCTGGCTGCCGGGCTGATCACTGCGGGCCTCGGGGTGCTCTTGGTGTTCCCAGCCTTTCGCCTGCGCGGCCACTACGTCGCCATTGCCACGCTCGGCATGGGCGAGATCGTGACCCTGGTCATTCTCAACTGGGCGGCCCTGACCAACGGCCCGATCGGGCTGCCTGGCGTCCCGCCGCTCAGCCTCTTCGGTGCGGAATTGGGCTCGACCCAAGCGATCTATTGGCTCAGCCTGGGGGTATTGCTGGTTATCCTGCTGCTCCAACTGCGCCTTGACCGCTCGTACCTCGGACGCACCTTCCGCGCCATTCGCGAAGATGAGGTGGCCGCCCAGAGCTACGGGATCAGCCTGAACCGCTATAAGGGGCTGGCCTTCGCCTTCGGCGGCTTCGCGGCGGGGCTGAGTGGGGCGATCACGGCCCATATGTACTCGTACATTAACCACGAGACCTTTGGCAACACGATCTCGATCCTCGGCCTGACCATGGCGATCCTCGGCGGGATGGGCAACGCAGTCGGCGCGGTTCTGGGCGCGGCGGTGCTGATCATCGCCCCTGAGTTGCTACGCTTCCTCGGTGACAGCCGCATGCTCTTCTATGGACTGGCCCTCGTCCTGCTAGTACGCTTCCGCCCCCAGGGCTTGTTGGGGAGCGTGTAAGTGCTGATGCGGATAACCTGATTATCCACTTACTTTTTGGGAAGGTGAGGGAAAGCAGAGCGCTGAAAAATGAAAGCAGAAATTTCTGCTTTTCGCTTTCCCTGGCCCTCCCAAACTCTCGCGAAGGAGTGAGAAGGAAGCCATGCCACTGCTTGAGATTACGGGACTGACGCGCCGCTTTGGGGGTCTGACCGCTGTTGATGCAGTCAGTTTGCACCTGACTGCGGGCGAAACGCTGAGCATTATCGGGCCGAACGGTGCTGGCAAGACAACGCTTTTCAACCTGATCAGCGGCATCGACATACCCGACACTGGCACGGTGTGTCTGGGCGGGCATAGCCTCGGCGGGCTAACCCCAGAGCGCATCGCCGCCCTTGGCCTAGCTCGCACGTTTCAGCACGGGCGGGTCTTCGGCAATCTGAGCGTGCGCGATAATGTACTGATTGGCGCGCATGCACGCCTACGAGCCGCACGCCCTGGCTTGCCGCTGGTTGGTCCACTGGTTGAACTGGCTCTCGCTCTGGTGCGCCCTGCTGCCGTGGCCGCTGAAGAGCAGGCGCTCGCCGACGAGGTAACCGCTATCCTGGGTCGCTTTGGTGAGCGGCTGCTCCCACGGATCGACCAGCCAGCCCATAGCCTCTCCTACGCCAATCGGCGTCGCCTGGAGATCGCCCGTGCCTTGATGTTGCGCCCACGCCTGTTGTTGCTCGACGAGCCGACCGCTGGCATGAACCCGACCGAGACCGCTGAAATGCTCGAGGTCATTCGCGGGCTCAAAGATGACGGGCTGAGCATGCTGCTGATCGAGCATAAGCTTGAGTTGGTCATGGCGCTCTCTGACCGGGTGATGGTGCTCGACGGCGGAGCCGTGATCGCCGAGGGGATGCCGGCAGCGGTGCGCGCCGACCCGCGCGTGATCGAGGCATACCTCGGGCGGCGGCATAGCGCGGAGCGCGAGCCGCCACCGCTGGCAGCACAGCAATTTGCGCATCAATTGGAGGCAACATCATGACTCAGGCACCAACCGCCCGTTCTGGGCAAGCAGCGGAGAACACGGGTGGAGAACACCGTGCTTCCCCCGCTATCCTCGAGTTGCGCGGGATCGCGACCTTCTATGGGCCCGTGCAAGTCCATTTCGGCGTCGATCTGGAGGTACGCACGGGCCAGATCGTCTGTCTGCTCGGCGGCAACGCCAGCGGCAAGAGCACGACGATGAAGGTCATTCTGGGCCTGGTGCGCCCGCAGGCGGGCCAGGTACGCTTCGATGGGCACGAGCTTACAGGCCAGCCAACGCCGCAGATTATCCGGCGCGGCATCGGCTCGGTGCCCGAGGCCCGCCGCATCTTTCCCACCATGAGCGTACGCGAGAACTTGCTGATGGGGGCCTACATCCGCCGCGACCGTGCCGCCGTCGGCGAAGATCTGGAACGTGTGCTGGAGCTATTCCCGCGCCTGGGCGAGCGGCTGGCCCAACGCGGCGGGACGCTTTCGGGTGGCGAGCAGCAGATGCTGGCGATGGCCCGCGCCCTGATGGGCCGCCCACGTCTGATCGTCATGGACGAGCCGACCATGGGCCTCTCGCCGCTCTATGTCGAGAAGGTGCTGGAGCTGATCCAGGTAATCAACCGGCAGGGCGTGACGGTGTTCATGGTCGAGCAGAGTGCCAACCTGGCCCTCCAGATCGCCGACTACGGCTACGTACTCCAGACCGGGCGGATTGCGCTGCACGGCTCCGCCGAGGCGCTCCGCCATAATCCGCAGATCCAGGACGCCTATCTTGGCGGGGCCAGAGCCGTCTGATTGCTCCGTGTGTGGCTGGTACGGTACTAGCCAGCAGATGGAGATAGGTGTGCCGTGCTGACCGCATCGAGTTGGCGCAGCAGCCTGGTTTCGTCGGCAAAACCCTGATTGAGCGCACGCACGGCCCCTTCCGGGTCGAGGATCGCGGTCGCCGGGACGGTCATAATCCCCAGGCGTTCGACGAGCGTCGCGTGGGCGTCCGCTGACAGCGTGGTGATCTGAACCGTCGTGCCAAGCTGCTGGCGTAAGCGCTCGAGCGCTGGCGTTTGGCGGGCGCGACACTCAGCACAGGTTGGCAGGGTAAAAGCCACAATCGCGGGGCACCCTATGGGAACGAGCCCGGCGAAGGGGCGTTGGCTGGCCAGCACAGCGAGTCGCCGTGCCTGGTGCTGGCGCAGCAGCACCCAGATCACACCAAGCACTGCCGTGAGGGCTACGAGGATGAGCAGACGTTCAAGCATCGCCTAGCCCTCGCGCCGCAGCCGGGCCAGTTGGAAATAGACGAAGCAGCCAGCACAGAAACCGAAGAGCAGGTTGACCGCGGCAAGCGCCACGACCAGCAGGGTCAGCGCCCAACCGAGCAGACTCAACCCGGCGAAGAGAGCGAGCGCAGCGACGACGAGCACACTTCCACCCATACCCTGCGCGAAACGGTGCGGGGCAGGCTCTTCGACGTGCAGATCAGGTTTCAACCACCCGGCGGGCTTCAGTATCGCGTGGTAGAGCCGCTGGAATAGGGCCAGCTGCGGGTTGATGGTACCAACAACCATCACGGCGGCGACGAGCGCGACCAGCCAGGTCAGGTTGCCGACAAAGGCGATCAGCAGCAGCGTGATGATCGCGGCTTGGTTGACCTTCAAGGCGGTACGGTCGACACGGGCTACCGTGTCGGCAGGTGAATGGTGAGCAGTGACAGCCATAGGGCTTCCTTCTCATTGGAGTGTGACCAAATGTTTTGTGGGGCTGCGCCCCATGCGCATGAACGTAAGGGCTGCCGCCCTTAAACCCGCTTATATGGTAGTGCTTTTTGCCAGCGAAGCTGGCAAAAAGCACT
>NZ_LYXE01000051.1 GCF_002532075.1 Candidatus Chloroploca asiatica
GGTGGCCGAGCGCCTCACCACCCGACGACGTCGCTTGACGCGGGGATGGGGCGCACGTTGTGGAGTCGGTCGCATAGAATCCTCCCAGGCAGGTGCTGGCGATAGGCAATGGACGCGCAGGCGTCGAGAGCCTCCTGGATCGCAGGCTCCAGCGCGTGCGCGAAGGTCAGCGTGCCGCTGATGAGTGGGCGAAGCGTCGTGAGCGGGTTGGCGGCGTCAATGGGCTGCGCCGGGATCGCCTCGATCAGGGCGATCAGCGCGGCGTTTGATGATGGCGGATGCATGTGGGCCTCCAAATGAAGACCGGGATCAGGGTCGTTGCCCTGATCCCAGTGACGTGGCACTGTTCCATGCCGGTGCTACCCCTTGGTGCCAGCTTGCTTGATGAAGTCGACGGTGGCGAGGGTGCGGCCGTCGTGCTGGGTCGTGCCGGTGCGGATCGTGGCCCCGGCGAGGGTGGCGAAGCCCTGGCGGATCAGGTGTTGGCGGATGGTCTCGTGGTCGATGCCAGCGGCCACGAGGAACCGCTGGCCGTCGACGATCACGAGCTTCTCATGCGGGTCGAGGTCGGTGGCGACTGGAGCGGGTTCGGTCGTCAGCCCCGCCTCGTCGTCGGGGTTGGCCGCGCTGACGGGCGTTCCGGCAGCGGCATCCGGCTCCAACAGCGCGTCGGCCTGCGCACGGGCGGTCAAGGTCGTCGGGGTCGCGTCGTCGAGCAGGCCGTCAAACATGGTCGTGGGCGTGGTCATGGTCTTTTTCCTTTCTGCGTGAGCTTCGGTGTGGCGGTCGTGGTACGGCGGTGCTGGTCAACAGCCGTATCTGCGCGGTCGCGCAGAGACTGCCGCAGCGCGGTGCGGTACCCCTGGATCATGGCGCGCAGGTAGGCGCGGCCGTAGATCTCCAGGGCAGCGGGGGCGTCGAGGCCGGGCATGGTGATGCCGATGAAGGCATCGCTCTCGTCGGCCAGGCGCCGCCCGGCCTCAACGCCCATCTCCCAACCCCAGGCGTGGAT
>NZ_LYXE01000052.1 GCF_002532075.1 Candidatus Chloroploca asiatica
GCCGTGCGCGCGACCGCCGCTTCCGTGGGGGCCGCACTTGCCCTGATCGGTGTCCCTACCACTTTGACGTAGCCCTAGCCATGTTGGGCTGCGATTGACACGCATGAAGCAGATATGTTACTCCTATATGACAGAGCGGTTCGTTGTGTAAAGTATATCGCGTATGCTTGATGCGTCTGCTCGTATGGTTGCTGGTTGCACCTGTAGATAGAATACGTTATACTTATTGTAGATACTTCCGTCTACACCTACAGGAGAAAGGCGCATGCCTACGACAACCATCCGAGTTTCGTCCGAAACGCGCACCTTGTTGCATACGCTCGCCCGTCAGGCAGGGACATCCATGCAGCAAGTCTTGGAAGAGGCGCTCGCGCAGTATCGCCGTCGCCAATTTCTCGAAGCGTTGAATGCGGCCTACGCGGTCGCACAATCGGACCCTGCTGTTCACGCAGCAGCTGAGGCAGAGAGCGCCGATTGGGACGCGACCCTGCTTGATGGGCTCGACGAACAGGAGACGTGGCATGAGTCCTGAACCATCGCGTGGGGAAATCTGGCTCGCCGATTTGAATCCTATCCGTGGGCACGAACAAGCGGGCACACGACCCGTGCTGGTGATTTCGACCGATCTCTTTAATCATGGGCCGGCAGGCTTAGTGTTTGTCCTTCCTTTAACGCGCACCGATCGCCGTATTCCGGCACATATTCCGCTTGTTCCTCCGGAAGGTGGCGTGAGCAGCCAGAGTCTAATTTTGTGTGATGCCCTGCGATCCATCTCCAAAGATCGCCTCAAAGGTAATCCATGGGGGCGTATTTCGGTCGCCACCATGGAGCGTGTTGAAGAAACGCTCCGGATGCTGCTTGATTTATAGGCGAACGCCGTTTGCCGCCCAACGGCCTGCGCATCACCCGCGCCGCCATGTACATCAGAACTGCTTTCCGGTTGATTCCAACCTTCAAAATCGCACCGAATCTTGGGCCCGCGTAGCGGCGTCGGGTGCATGCGCTTGTTCGGCGGCAATGCCATCGATAATATGGGAATGATGCGTTAGCTTGCCATAGTGACCATTTTGTCAATGCAGCGCAGCCAGACGATCATTGCCTTCCACGCTTCCTCCGCGTTATCGAGCTTTGTTTCAATGTGGGCAACGCGAGTGTTGCGAAAGTCGTTGACTTGGCGCAGTTCGGCATAGAGCGCGGCCATTCCTCTGCCGCCGAATTGCTTTTGAATATCTGTCCCGCCGCCGGGTTCGGTAGGCGATAATTGATTTCATCTCATGCCTCCCAATCTTCCAGGCGTAATCCTACAACGCGGCTGAATTCACCTGTATTGTGAGTAACCAGTGTAAGGTTGTGTGCTAACGCCGTCGCAGCGATCAGCGTATCATACGGACCAATGCGCAGACCTCCTACCATCAGTTCGGCATCTATTCTTCCGGCATGCGTGGCTACCATTTGATCAAGCGGCAGGCACATAAACTGCGCGACCATAGCTTGAACCTGGTTGAGATTCTCTTGCATCCTGGCGCTGCGGTATGCGCCACGCACAAGCTCAACCACGGTAATCGCGCTGATCGCAATCGCGTCCGGTGATGTCGCAGCAACCTTTTGCGCCACCGATGATATAGGGGAGCGCAGGTAGCGAATACAGGCGTTGGTATCGAGCAGGTAGATCATTCCAGTGGCAGCCGTTCTTCAGCTACGCCTTGATCGCCACGCACAAACGTTGGATCGTCGATCGAGCCTGCGATTCTGGCAAAGAAGCCGGCCGGCCAACCCATTGCTATGGCGGTGCGCTCAAGTTCGGCGCGACGCTGCTTTACCAGCAAGAATTCGACAAAATCTTCGACTTCGCGCTGAAGCTCGTTCGGGAGTTCACGAATTTTTTCTTCAAGGGTCATACGATTCTCCTTTGAAAGCACAGTCAGGCCCGTACCTCGATGACCGTGGTCGTATCCACCCCAAACACGTCGATCACCTTGACGCAGATCCAGTAACTGCCCGTGTCGGCGTAGCTCCAGCCGGTGTCAGTGCGGGTTTTGAGCGAGCGGTCTTTGCGGGTGCGGAAGTCCTGCCAGTGATGTTCGAACGGTTTGTTCTCGCGCCAGGTGAAATCAACCGCCCAGAAGTCGATGAAGTCGAACGGCGATGTGATCGCCCGCTCGCGCAGCGCAGTTATCGCCCCAGGTATCGCGATAGGCCACCGCTTCGAGGATAGACTGCTCCCTCCCCGCTTGCTGGGAGGGCTGGGGTGGGGTTCTTGCGCTCGTTCATTGTGCGATGCTCCTGCGCTGTGCTGGCGGCTACGCGCTATGCTTTATCCGCAGGCATTGTAGATGAAAGCATGTGCGGATGCAACTTTATACGTGGGACGCGGAAGATCCTGGAAGAGCAATGGAGAAGACTGCGCAGGCATTGAAGCATTGCCGCTCAACATGAACTAGACAGCATTTTACCACCTATACCCGCTATACCTGTGCTACGAGGTAATTGTACCACCGAAATGGTCTTGTCTATGCTACGCCGCGAAGACGCCGCGTTCATCGGTGCTACGCGGCGCATGCGACTCCAAGAGCATGCACAGAAGCTCACGCGAAGACGCGAAGGCGCGAAGGGTGAGCGCTCCTACGCTCCAATCTTTGCGTCTTTGCGCGCCTTTGCGTCAAACCAAAAGTCGAGCCGTTTACGGCGACGGAAGAAGCTGCAATGGCCCGATGCCACCTACGCAGGGCGATTGCATCTTCCGTGTAGGCACCCCCGCAAGGGCACCCCCGCAAGGGCACCCGCAAGGGCACCCGCAAGGGGTGCCCCTACGCCGGATGCGGGTTCGCGCCGGTACGGGCACCCCTTGCGGGTGCCCCGTTGTATCCGATTTCGTATGATGCAATGGCCCTAGCCGCCCACGGCTGTTGCTTGACAAGCCCCTACGATAAGCCATATAATTCCTAATGTAACTATCCAGCATCCTTCACAGAACTTTTGATCACCCCAGCGTTGGGGGCGGGCTACGGCCCGTATATTCTTCAGCCACGTATTACTGTCTCCGGGATTGCGCTGTTGCGTCCCGGTTGGGCTGAAGTCTTTTTGTAAGGAGCGACCTATGCGACGTCGGACGCCATGGCGGGCCGTGCAGATCCTCTGTGCGTTTGCCCTCCTGTTCAGCATGCTTGGGATCCCTGGGGCAGCGACGCCCCTCACCCTGGCTGACCACACCGCTGCCCCTACTCGTGTGACGGTTCCTGGGAGTTTTAATAGCGAACTTGGCTGCACGGCTACGAGCAGCAACGCTGGCGGTGACTGGGAACCCGGGTGTACGACGAACCCCGGCGTCACGCCAGTTACCCCGACACCCCCCGAGGGCAACGACCTGCAAGATCAGGGCAACGAGGTCTGGGCCCGCACGCTCGGCCCGATCCCAGCAGGCAATTACGAGTTCAAGATCGCGCTCAATGGCGCGTGGGACCAGAACTACGGCAGTGATTTCCAGCAAAATGGCCCCAACTTTACGCTGAACCTGACCACGACAACCTCGGTCAGGTTTTTCTATGACCACAAGACCCACTACATCGCCAATAGCTTCGCCAATACGATCTATACCGTTCCTGGTGATTTCAATAGCGAACTTGGCTGTTCTGGCGATTGGCTGGCCGATTGTCTGCGCACGCTGATGAGCGATGTGGATGCTGATGGTGTCTATACTTTCCGCAGTGAAGCCATTCCTGCCGGCAATTACGAGTTCAAGGTTGCGACCAACGAGGATTGGGGCAATCCGAACTATGGCGATAACGGCAATAATGTGCCCTTCACGGTGGGCGAAGATACTGCTGAAGTGGTCTTTAGCTTTGATACCGCCGATAATACGGTGAGCGTCGAGGTTATTGCGACGACGCCCCCGCCCCCGCCGCCTGCCGAAGACGCCGCCTTGATCCAGCCCCCGGTCAGTGATCCCATCAATCAGGGCGAGATCTTCTATTTTGTGATGCCCGACCGCTTTGCCAATGGCGAGCCGTCCAATGATCGCGGTGGCATCGTCGGTGACGATCCGCTTCAGACCGGCTTTTTGCCCACCAATAAGGGCTATTACCACGGCGGCGATCTGGCCGGGCTCCAGGCCAACCTGGATTACATCCAGAATCTTGGGGTTACTGCGATCTGGATGACGCCGATGTTCAAGAATAAGCCGGTTCAGTGTGATCGTACCAAAGAGCCATCAATTGACGATTGTTCGGCGGGGTATCATGGCTATTGGCCGGTCGATTTCACGCAGATCGCTCCCCATTTTGGCACCAATGCCGAGATGAAGGCCTTTGTCGAGGCGGCCCAGGCCCGGGGCATGCGGGTCTTCTTTGACATTATTACCAACCATACCGCCGATGTGATTGTGCCCGAAGACGGCAATACGACCTATGTGTCGCGGGCCGCCGCCCCCTATCGCGATGCCGGCGGCAATATCTTCGATGACCGTGACTTTCTCTTTGCCGAGCGCTTTCCGGCGATGAATCGCTTCAGCTTCCCGCGACGGCCTTTCTTCCCCGATCCCGCTGATGCGACGGCCAAGACGCCGAGTTGGCTCAATGACCCGACGATGTACCATAACCGCGGCAACGCGGCCTTCGATGGCTCGGAGGGCGACCTCTACGGCGATTTCGTTGGTCTCGATGGGCTCTTTACCGAACGCCCCGAGGTTGTTCAGGGCATGGTTGATATCCACAAGTTCTGGATCAGTGAGTTCGGCATTGATGGCTTCCGCGTGGATACGGTCAAGCATGTCAATATGGAGTTCTGGCAGCAGTTTGTGCCGGCGATCCGGGCGCATGCCGCCACTGAGGGCAAGCCTGAGTTCTTCATTTTCGGCGAGGTCTTTGATGGCAATCCCGCCGTGCTTAGCCGCTTCACCCGCGAAGGTGAATTTCCGGCCATTCTTGACTTTGACTTCAACTACTCGGTCGGCGATTTTGCCACCACCAGCGCCGGCCCCGGGCGGCTCCAGGGTCTCTTCCAAGGTGATGACTTCTACACGACTGCCGAGCAGAACGCCTACAACCTG
This sequence comes from Candidatus Chloroploca asiatica, assembly GCF_002532075.1. Classification (GTDB taxonomy): domain Bacteria; phylum Chloroflexota; class Chloroflexia; order Chloroflexales; family Chloroflexaceae; genus Chloroploca; species Chloroploca asiatica. The sequence continues at coordinate 5,045 of NZ_LYXE01000052.1, forward strand.
CCGACCTTCCTCGGTAACCACGATGTGGGCCGCCTTGGCAATCGGCTGCGCACACCGCAGGATCCCGATGATGAGCTGCGCGTCAAGCGGATCTTGCTTGGCTATGGGGTGATGTTCACCGCCCGTGGCGTGCCAATCATCTACTACGGCGACGAGCAGGGCTTCACTGGGAACGACAATGGCAACGATAAGGATGCTCGCCAGAATATGTTCCCGAGCCAGGTGGCAAGCTATAATGCCGAAGACCTGATCGGTACCACGAAGACCACCGCCGACGACAACTTTGACCCGACCCACCCGCTTTACCTTGGTCTGACCGACCTGGCTGCCCTGCGCACGGCGCATCCGGCGCTGCAGGTTGGTGCCCAAATCGAGCGTCTGGCTGAAGGCGACGCCAGCGGTGTCTATGCCTTCTCGCGCATTGACCGTGAGCAGCAGGTTGAGTATGTCGTCGCGGCCAATAATGCGACGACTGAACGCACCGTGACCATTCCTACCTTTGCTGCCGATACGACCTTTGCGGCGATCTATGGGGCCGAGGGCGCGGTGGTGACCGGGGCCAATGGTCGGCTGCAAATCACCGTACCAGCCCTGAGTGTGGTCGTCTATCAGCAGCAGAGCGATCCGGTGGCGAATCTAGCGCCCACGGCTGCGCCAATTGGTCCGGCGATCAGTCTCACGGGGCCGGTCAGTGGCACGGTTGTGCTGGGAACCGGCCTGATCGAGGTGGCCGCCAGTGTCGCTGGCAACGCCTTTGCCGAAGTCTCGTTTGCGGTCAGCGTTGATGGGGCTCCCTTCCAGCATCTGGGCACTGATACCAATGCGCCGTACCGGGTCTTCTTTGATCCGCAGGGCTTGCCTGCCGGGGCTGAACTCACCTTCAAGGCTGTCGTGACCGACCTGCTCGGGCCCGAGGGCAACTTCAATTCGGCCACCAGCATCGTGACCCTGGGCATTCCGCCGGTGTGTACGGTCGCGTACGAGTTTGCCGTCATCCACTACTACCGCGAGGATGGCAACTACGACGATTGGGGCCTGCACCTCTGGGGCGATGCGATTGCTGATGAAGAAGCGACTGACTGGAATGCGCCCAAGCCGTTCCTGGGGCGCACCGACTATGGTGCCTTTGCCTGGGTACGCCTGAAAGATCCGACCAAGCCGGTCAATTTCATTGTCCACCAACCCGGCGGTGATAGTGTGCCCGATACACGTGACCCCGGTGGCGACCGGAGCTTCATCCCTCAAGAGAATCCGCAGATCTTCCTGAAGGGTGGCGATGCGGCGATCTATGCGTCGCAGGCCGAAGCCCAGGGCTTTATCACCGTGCATTACAATCGCCCCGATGGCATCTACGACGGCTGGGGTGTCTATGTCTTTGGTGATGGGGTTGACCCGAGCGAACAGACCGCCTGGCCCGCCAACCGACCCTTTACCGGCACCGACGATTTTGGGCGCTTTGTGCGGATCCAGTTGACCGACGCAACCAAACAGATCGGCGTGATCGTGATGAACAACGGGGTCAAGGATACCGAGCCTGACCGCACCTTCATCCCGTCCTCGCAGCCTGCGCTCTGGGTCAACAGTGGCGACGAGGCGAACAATCGCTCGCTGAGCCAGGCGCTGAATGTGGCGACGTTGCGCTACCATCGCCCGGCTGGTGACTATGGTGACTTTACCAGCACCAACTTCAACGACTTCTGGGGTCTGCATCTTTGGGCTGGAACCTTGACGCCTAACCCCGCCTGGGAAACGCCCTTCAAGCCCAATCTGCCCCAGGATAGCTTTGGGATTGGTTTCCAGGTTGCACTCGAACCTGATGCGCCGCGCTGGGCCTACATCCTCCACCGTGGCAACGAAAAGGATCAGGAGACCGATCAGTTCCTCGATCTGAATGGCACCGGCCACGAGATCTGGGTGCTGCAGAATATGCCCGGTCGTTACCCCTACATCCTGCCGGTGGAGGCCGGGTGTACGCTGGGCCAGGGCAATGCCGTGAGCAAGCAACGCGCCCATTGGGTGAGCCAGGATACATTGGCGTGGCCAATTCTGGCCAGTAGCCAAGTCGAGTACACGCTGCACTATGCCCCCAACGGAGGCATGAGTGTGGTTGATGGTGCCGTGCAGGGGGGCACGAGTGTGCCGCTGACCCTGGCCGGCAGCGGCCTGACTGGTGCGGTCGCCACAAAGTTCCCGCATCTCGCCGGCAATGACCACGCTCGCCTGACCCATAGCCTGAGTGCCGACCAGATCAAAGCCATTCTGCGCGGCCAGGTCTGGGTTGCGGCGCGCAACGACCAACTCGGCCTGATCGAAGTTACCGGGGTACAGATCCCGGGCGTGCTCGACGATCTCTATGCCCAGGCCGCCGCCGCGCTGCCCATGGGCGTGAGCTACGGCGCGCTCGAACTGGCCCAGGCCATCACCCTGCGGCTCTGGGCACCGACGGCCCAGGAGGTCAACCTGCTGCTCTTTGACACGGCGGTCGTGACTACGCCGGAGCGGCTTGCCATGACCCGCGACGACGCGTCGGGCAGTTGGAGTATTGAACTACCGACCACCCGCGAAGACCAGTTCTACCTTTATGAGGTGAACGTCTTTGTGCCGAGTACCGGCCAGGTCGAGACCAACCAGGTCACCGATCCCTACGCGATCAGTCTGGCGACCAATAGCACACGCAGCCAGATTGTCAATCTGAACAACGCGACGCTCAAGCCGAGTGGATGGGCTACGACCGCCAAGCCCACGCTCGAAGCCTTCGAGGATGTCGTGATCTACGAGTTGCATGTGCGCGACTTCAGCATCACCGATGAGAGCGTACCGTTGCTCCAGCGGGGCACCTTCAAGGCCTTCACGCAGCGCAACAGCAACGGCATGCGCCACCTACGCGAGCTAGCCGAGGATGGCCTGACCCACATCCACTTGCTGCCAGTCTTCGATATTGCAACCGTCAACGAGGATCGCAACGCCCGCACCGAGTTGCTCGACCGCTTCCCCGAGTTGCGTGCCCTGTCACCCGATAGCGAAGAGCAGCAGCGCATCAGCAACGAGGTGCGCAATCTCGACGGCTTCAACTGGGGCTACGATCCCTTCCACTACAACGTCCCCGAGGGTAGCTACAGCACCGACCCGAACGGTACGCCCCGCATCCTCGAGTTCCGCGAGATGGTGCAGGCGCTGAACGAGAACGGGTTGCGCGTCGTGATGGATGTGGTCTACAACCATACCAACGCGGCCGGTCAGGGTGAAAAGTCGGTGCTTGATCGCGTCGTCCCCGGCTATTACCATCGCCTGAATGCCGACGGCGTGGTCGAAACCAGCACCTGTTGCCCAAACACGGCCACCGAGCACGCCATGATGGAACGGCTCATGGTCGAATCGCTGGTGCTCTGGGCGCGCGAATACAAGGTGGACGGCTTCCGCTTCGACTTGATGGGCCACCACACTCGCGAGAACATGCTCAACGTACGGGCGGCCCTTGACGCACTCACGCTCGAGAACGATGGCGTAGACGGCACAAAGATCCTGCTCTACGGTGAGGGCTGGAACTTTGGCGAGGTGGCCGACGGGCTGCGTGGCATCAACGCGACCCAGCGCAACATGGCGGGTACCGGGATCGCCACCTTCTCTGATCGCCTACGTGACGCTGTACGCGGGGGTGGCCCCTTCGACAGTGGCGAGGGTGCGCGACGCCAGGGCTTCGCAACCGGACTCTTCACCGACCCGAACGACCTGAACCAGGGCAGCGAAGCCGATCAGCGTAACAACCTGCTGCAGGCGACTGACCTGATTCGCGTAGGCTTGACCGGCAATCTAGCCTTCTTCCCGCTGGAAAACCGCACCGGGCGGGTCGTCAACGGTGAAGACGTGACCTACAACGGCGCACCGGGTGGCTACACGCTTGATCCACAAGAGGTCATCACCTACGTCGAGGCCCACGACAACGAGACCTTCTTCGACGCGGTGCAGTTGAAGGCCCCAGCGGCGGCGACCCTAGCCGACCGGGTGCGTATGCACAACCTGGGGGTTAGTGTAGCGATGCTAGGTCAGGGCATCCCCTTCTTCCAGGCCGGCCAGGATCTGCTCCGCTCGAAGTCAGGCGACCGTAACAGCTACGACTCGGGCGACTGGTTCAACCGCATCGACTGGATGCGCAACGAGCATGGTTGGGGTTCGGGTCTGCCGCCCCAGGGCGAGAACAACAACAACTGGGGCGTCCTGCGCTCGGTGCTCGTACGCGAGGAGATCAAGCCGGGACGGGCCGAGCTTGACCTTGGTCACTACCACTTCCGCGAGATGTTGCAGATCCGCAAGAGCTCACCGCTCTTCCGCCTGCGCACCGCCGAAGAAGTGATCGCCCAGGTCAGCTTTATGAACACCGGGGCCGACCAGATCCCGGGCCTGATCGTGATGCGGATCACCGACGACGGTGCGCGTGACCTTGATCCGCAGCGCGAGCAGATCGTCGTGCTCTTCAACGCAGCCCCCGAGCCAGTCAGTTTCACCGCTGAAACGCTCAGAGACGCGCAGCTACGCCTGCACCCAATCCAGGGCACATCGGTTGATACGGTCGTGCGCAGTGCCCGCTTCGACCCAGCCACGGGCACCTTCACGGTACCGGGCCGCGCCACGGTCGTCTTCACCGACGAACGCACGCGGATCTTCATGCCCATCGTCGGACGGTAAACGCACCCAACCTCTTGAGCCTGGCAAATGGTTCGCAGCCTAAAGCCAGGCTCAGGAGGTTAATCAGGGCGATTGCATCTTCCGTGTATGCACCCCACTAGGGCACCCGCAAGGGGTGCCCGTACACCGGATTCGGCCCCTGGCCCTGTAGGGGCACCCCTTTCAAAGGGTTTCACTAAGTAGGGTCAAACGACCGCTTTTCGTGAGACACAGCCCCGGTTTAACTCGTCCCAAGATACTGTTGGCGAACCCCAGGCTAGGAGCCACGCAGGCGAACATTGCCCTACCCAAACGCGGTTGCAGCGGGTAT
>NZ_LYXE01000053.1 GCF_002532075.1 Candidatus Chloroploca asiatica
GCGGGCGATGTGCATGGCAACGTCACGGTGACGACGCACGACCAGCGCGGGCAGCAGGGTGGCGTCAGTTTTGGCAGCGGCAATCAGCTTGGCACGGTGAACATTGGCGATCTGGCGGGGGGCAACATCACAAAGACTGAGATCACTCAGGGCGACCGGATCACCACGGGGGACATCACCGGCAGTGGCATCGCCATCGGGCGGGGCGCGCAGAGCAGCGTGCGCAAGATCGACACCGGCGGCGGCGACTACGCCGAAGGCCCCCTTGACAAGCGCACGGGCACTTTTGTGGGCGGTGATCAGTTCACCATGTCCGGCGATTTCAGCGGTGCTATGCTCAACATCGCATCCACGTTGACCAACGTCGCGCAGCGCATCGGCGCGGCCCCGCACGGCGACGCTGCGACGAAGGCGCACCTTCAGGCGTTGATCGAGCAGTTGCGTGCTGCGTTACAGCAGGTGCCCCCTGCGCACACCGGTGAGGCCGAGGCGGTTGCTGAAACCGCCAAGACCGCCGTCGAACAGGCGACGAAGGCCCAGCCGAATCAGACCCTGGTGCAGATCAGCGCCGAAGGGCTGAAGCAGGCTGCGCAGAACCTGGCGGCGGTGTTGCCGACCGTGCTGCCGCTCGCGACGCAGATCGCCGAGGCCGTGCGGCGGATGAGTGGGGGGTGACTGCTATGCACGAACGGCTTGCCCGCCTGCACCGCAAACTGGCTGCGGCGACCGATCCCGATGATCGCGCTGATCTTGAGATGGCGATCCGTGCTCTGGAGCGCGAGGCTGGCATCGTGTCAGCCCAGCTTCCCCTTCCTGGCGATACCATCACGGTCGGCGACCTGTCGCATGTGACCGGCGTGGCTGTGGGTGCTGGCGCACGGGCGACGGTGTACGTCGATGGACGTCAGGGGCACAGCAACGACGCATTGCTGGCCGCCTACTACGAGCGTCTGGCGACGCGCTGTCGCAGTCTGCCGTTGCAGGGCATCTACGAGCAGCGGAG
>NZ_LYXE01000054.1 GCF_002532075.1 Candidatus Chloroploca asiatica
GCGGGCGATGTGCATGGCAACGTCACGGTGACGACGCACGACCAGCGCGGGCAGCAGGGTGGCGTCAGTTTTGGCAGTGGCAACGCGATCAGTGACGTGAACCTTGGTGACATCGTGGGCCGGGACGTCAACCGCACTGAACAAACTCAGGGCGACCGGATCACCACGGGGGATATCAGCGGCAGTGGCATCGCCATCGGGCGGGGCGCACAGAGCAGCGTGCGCAAGATCGACACCGGCGGCGGCGACTACGCCGAAGGCCCCCTTGACAAGCGCACGGGCACCTTTGTCAGCGGCGATCACTTTACCATGTCCGGTGACTTCAGCGGTGCTATGCTCAACATCGCATCCACGTTGACCAACGTCGCGCAGCGCATCAGTGCGGCCCCGCACGGCGACGCCGCCACAAAGGTCCAGCTGCAACAGCTTCTTGCGCAACTGAGCGCGGCGTTACAGCAGGTGCCCCCTGCGCACACCGGTGAGGCCGAGGCGGTTGCTGAAACCGCCAAGACTGCCGTTGAACAGGCGACGAAGGCCCAGCCGAATCAGACCCTGGTGCAGATCAGTGCCGAAGGGCTGAAGCAGGCCGCGCAGAACCTGGCGGCGGTGCTGCCGACCGTGCTGCCGCTCGCGACGCAGATCGCCGAGGCCGTGCGGCGGATGAGTGGAGGATAACCGCAATGCATGAACGGCTTGCCCGCCTGCACCGCAAATTGGCTGCGGCGACCGATCCCGATGATCGCGCTGATCTTGAGGCCGCGATCCGTGCTCTGGAGCGCGAGGCGGGCATCGTGCCCGCCCAACCTTCCCATGCTGGCGATGCGATTACGGTCGGCAACTTGTCACAGGTGACCGGCGTGGCTGTGGGTGCTGGCGCACGGGCGACGGTGTACGTCGATGGACGTCAGGGGCACAGCAACGATGCGTTGCTGGCCGCCTACTACGAGCGTCTGGCGACGCGCTGTCGCAGTCTGCCGTTGCAGGGCATCTACGAGCAGCGGAG
>NZ_LYXE01000055.1 GCF_002532075.1 Candidatus Chloroploca asiatica
ACGCGAACCGCCTCATGTTGTCACATGTCGTCCGAATCGGCCAAAAGAACACATATTTTCTGTCCGCCCTTAAACCCCGCCGCGAGGGAACGGGTACGAAGACGGGGGAACCCGGTTCCCCCGCACCCCGCCGCGAGGGAACGGGTACGAAGATGGGGGAACCCGGTTCCCCCGCACCCCGCCGCGAGGGAACGGGTACGAAGATGGGGGAACCCGGTTCCCCCGCACCCCGCCGCGAGGGAACGGGTACGAAGATGGGGGAACCCGGTTCCCCCGCACCCCGCCGCGAGGGAACGGGTACGAAGATGGGGGAACCCGGTTCCCCCGCACCCCGCCGCGAAAGAAGACGGGCACGGGGAAAGTGTAGGTAGATGAGCGCAATGGCTGGCGATTATTTGATCCAACTGGAAGCGGCGTTTGCGAGAGCATGGGCGTCTGTGGATGGGCAGGTGCACTCGGTGCAGGTACAAGGGGTTGCCTTTGAACTGCGCATGGCTGATGCCGCACTCGAGGGGGTTGTGCTGCCGGCGCTGGCGCATTTGCTGGGGGAGCCTGACGCACCGGCTGAAGGTGAAGCGATGACCTTTCATCTGTGGGACGGGGCAACCACAGGGGTGCGACCGCCAGCGCCTCCCTTTGCTCCCACGGATTATCGGCGTTATGGGCAACGTGCAGTGCTGTATGCCGGGTCGCTTGCATTGATGCATGCGCCGACGTCTGGGCAACTCTTTGCGTATGATCGCAGCACGCGCCAGGGTTTCTGGTGGATTGATGAGGCTGCGCAGCTTTCGATTTACGAGCGTGCGGCGCCACTCCAGACCCTGTTCCACTGGGCACTGGCCGAAACTGGCTGGCAGGTCATCCACGCATCGGCACTTGGCAATGAGGACGGTGGCGTCTTGCTGATTGGCAACTCGGGGGCGGGCAAGTCCTCGACGGCCCTGAGTTGTCTGGCCTATCCAGCGTTGCGCCTGTTGAGCGATGATAAATGCCTGGTGCGGGTGGAACCTGAGCCGCGGGCGGCAATGCTCTTCAATTCGGCCAAGCTCAAAGTTGATATGCTCGACCGGCTGAGCTACCTGCGCCCACTGCTTGACAGGTGGGACGATGTCTACAAGGCGAGCAAAGGTCTCGCCTTTTTGTATCCGACCTACGCTGCGCAGATGGTGGCCTCGTTCCCGATCAAGGCATTGCTCTTGCCCGAGGTGACGCACCGCGCCGAAGCCAGGCTTCGGCTGGCGGCGCCAGGCGAGCTCTTTCGTCAGCTAGGCCCCAGCACGGTGATCTGGTTGCCCGGGGCCGAAGCAGAGAGCTATCGGCTGAGTGCTGAACTAACCCGACGTTTGCCCTGCTATCGCCTGGAACTGGCAAGCGACCCAGGCAAGAATGTCGCGGCGATTGCGGCGTTGCTGGCGGAACATCAAGATACCTTGTTATAGATAGAGCCAACAGGTAAACGATGAGTATGCACCGACACCGTGGCCCGGTTGTACAAGATCAGCGTCTGAAGCGGTTGCTCAGTGTGCGCAGTCAGCTGCGGCAGTTGCGCTATGTGCCCCAGGCCTTGCGCCTCGTCTGGCAAGCGGCGCGGGGCTGGACCCTCGCTTCGACGGTGTTGCTGGTGATCCAGGGCGTGCTGCCGGTGGTGACGGTCTATCTGACGCGTGAACTGGTCAATGGGCTGGTCGAGGTGGTGGAGCGTGGCGGCACGTCTGAGGCGATCCAGGCGGTGGTGCCAATCTTTGTGCTGATGGGGTTGGTGCTGGTGACCGGGGAATTGCTGGGCAGTGTGCAGGAGTATGTGCGCATGCTGCTGGCCCAGCGTACCCGCGATTATATGAATAACCTGATCCACAGCAAAGCGATCACCCTCGATCTCCATTTCTACGAGTCGCCGACCTACTATGACCAGTTGCAACGGGCAAGCGTGGATGCGATTGATCGTCCGCTGGCCCTGCTGGAGAACCTGAATGGCCTGTTGCAGCACACCATCACCCTGGTTGCGATGGGCGGCGTGCTCTTCATCTTTGCATGGTGGATGCCGCTCGTTCTGCTGATGGGGACATTGCCGGCGCTCTGGGTGGCGTTGCGGTCGACCTGGATCTTTCATCGCTGGCGACAAAAGAATACGATGCATCAACGCCGGTTGGTCTATTTCCAGCGAGTAGTGACGCTGGTGAATGCGGCGATGGAGTTGCGCATCTTTGGCCTGGGCGATTATTTCAAGCAGTCGTACGATCAACTGAGTCGCCAATTGCACGCAGAGCGGCTCGGGTTGGCGCGTCAACAGATGCTGGCCCAGATCGGAGCGGCGCTGGTTGGGCTAGTAGCCCTGGCAGGAGGGCTCGGCTGGATGGGCTTGCAGACGATGCGCGGGCGCTTTAACCTGGGCGATCTGGCGATGTTCTGGCAAGCGATGAACCAGGGTCTCCGTCTGATGCGCAGCTTGCTCACCGGGGTCGGCGACATCTACCGCAATCTGCTCTTCCTGGAGGATCTCTTCACCTTTCTCGAACTCGAGCCCCAGATCGTCGATCCGGCGGTACCAACGACGCTGGCACCGGGCTTAGGTGAAGGCATTCGGATGGAAGAGGTGACCTTTCGCTATGAGGATAGCGAGCGGAACGCGCTGGAGAAGTTCAATCTGACGATCCCGGCGGGTCAGATTGTGGCGATTGTGGGGGAGAACGGGGCGGGCAAGAGCACCTTGATCAAATTGCTCTGCCGTTTCTATGATCCGCAGGAGGGCCGGATTACCTGGGATGGTGTTAACCTACGCGAACTCGCCCAGGACGAGCTACGCCGACGGATCAGCGTGCTTTTTCAACAGCCGTTCCCGTACCACGACAGCGCGGGCGACAATATCCGTTTTGGTGACATGGAGCACGCACCCACGCAAGCGGAGATCGAGGCGGCGGCACTGGCTGGCGGGGCCGCCGAGATCATTGACAAGTTACCCGAGGGGTACGCAACGATCCTGGGGCGCTGGTTTGGGTACACCGAATTGAGCATCGGCGAATGGCAGCGCCTTGCGTTGGCGCGCGCTTTTGTGCGCCAGGCCGACCTAGTGATCCTTGATGAGCCAACGAGCGCAATGGATAGCTGGGCCGAGCATGCGTGGATGACGCGGTTCCGCGATTTGATTGCCGGACGTACTGCCCTGATCATTACGCACCGTTTTACCACCGCGATGCAAGCCGACATCATCCATGTGATGGTTGGCGGGCGGGTGATCGAATCGGGAACCCATAGCGAGCTTGTGGCGCTGGGTGGGCACTATGCGAACTCGTGGAACATGCAGATGCGAGAGGTGTCGGCGGAGGGGTTTTGACGCAGAGGGGTTTTGACGCAAAGGCGCAAAGGCGCAGAGGGTTGAAGTATGTGCATGCGTAGCTTTGCGCCTTTGCGTCTTTGCGTCAATCCGAGTCAGCCTTATGTGTAACGCAGCGGCACGGAGGAGCGCATGACAACGCAACCGGCGGCTGATTTTTGGCACGGCAAGATGGGTTGTTTGACGCAACGGCGCAAAGGCGCTACAGTTTGATCCATCTCCATACGCAGCTTTGCGTCTTTGCGCCGTTGCGTCAACACGAGGCAACTTTTTTTGGCAAGGGATGGAGGCTAGCACCGAAGGAAACCTGCCATGCGCTTTTTTAATACTGCCGGGCCCTGCAATCCTGAAGATCACTACATGTTGCCGGCGACCGCACGCCTGCCCGATGTGCAGACGTTGCTTGACCAGAAGGCCTACTTCGTCGTGCATGGCCCGCGCCAGAGCGGTAAGACGACGGCGATGCTTGAACTGGCCCGTCAGGTGACGGCGGCCGGTCGTTATGTAGCGGCACTGGTCTCGATGGAGGTAGGGGCAGCGTTCAACGATGACCCCGGCGCGGCTGAGTTGGCAATCCTCGAAGATTGGCGGGCCGCGCTGGTCTGGCAGTTGCCGACAGAGTTGCAGCCACCACCCTGGCCTGACGCAGAGGCCGGTGGGCGGCTCGGTGCGGCGCTCACCGCCTGGTGCATGGCGTCCTCCCGGCCCGTCGTATTGTTTGTTGACGAGATTGATGCCCTCCAGGATGCGGCGCTAATTTCAGCGTTGCGCCAACTGCGGGCTGGCTTTCAGCGGCGGCCTGAGGCCTTCCCCTGGGCATTGGCCCTGATCGGTCTACGCGACGTGCGTGATTACAAGGTCGCATCTGGTGGCAGTGAGCGACTGCACACCGCCAGTCCCTTCAACGTCAAAGTCGAGTCGCTAACCCTGCGCAACTTCACCGCGCCAGAGGTGGCGGAACTCTACGCTCAGCACACCGCCGACACCGGCCAGGTTTTCACACCGGAGGCGCTGCGGCTGGCCTTCGACCTGACCCAGGGGCAGCCGTGGCTGGTGAATGCCCTGGCGCGCCAGGTAGTGCAGGTGGTCGTCCCTGACCTGGCCCAACCGGTGGATGTGGCGGAGATCAAGCAGGCCAAGGAGTTGCTGATCCAGCGCCAGGACACGCACCTGGATAGCCTGGCCGAGCGGCTGCGCGAGCCACGTGTGCGTCACGTCATCGAACCGTTGCTGGCCGGGCGCGCCTTGACGGATGTGCCGTTCGATGACATCCGCTTCGTGCTCGACCTGGGGCTGTGCCGGGCGGATCCGGCTGGCGGGCTGGTTGTCGCCAACCCGATCTACCGGGAAGTGATCCCGCGCGTGTTGGCCGCCGGCCCCCAAGCCTCACTCCCGCACATCCGTCCCACCTGGCTGCGCGACGACGGCAGCCTGGACCCGGACACACTGCTGGATGCGTTCCTCGCCTTCTGGCGCCAGCATGGGCAGCCGCTGCTGGGTAGCGCGCATTATCACGAGATCGCCCCGCACCTGGTGTTGATGGCCTTCCTGCACCGGGTCGTCAACGGCGGCGGCACGCTCGAGCGCGAATACGCCATTGGCAGCGGACGCATGGATCTCTGCCTGCGCTATGGGGATGTCACGCTGGGCCTCGAACTGAAGGTGTGGCGCGATGGCGAGCGCGATCCGCTGGAACAAGGCTTGGCCCAACTAGACACCTACCTGAACGGTCTCGGGCTCGCAACGGGCTGGCTCGTTATTTTCGACCGGCGTCGCGACCAGCCGCCGATCAGCGAGCGTACCCACCACACCATGGCGGTCAGTCCCGCCGGGCGGGCGGTGACGGTGATACGGGCGTAAGGCTCGTGCTAAGGCGCAGAGGGTTTTAACGCAAAGGCGCAAAGGCGCGGAGGGGTGATGATGGATCGGTATGTGGAACGGTTGCGTCTTTGCGTCTTTGCGTCTTTGCGTCAGGCGGTGGAAGAAGAAGACGGCATGCACCGGGAAACGATGACAACACCAAGCTCTCTTGTCGAGGCGCTGCGCGCCCGCGTCGAACGCCATCCGCAGCGTAATGCGCTGATCTTCATCGGGCCGAACGATTCAGTTGAGACGATTGCTCAACTAGTGCGGGTGGCCCTGGCTCAGGCCTACGCCGCACTCCAAACAGACCTCTGGCGGCATGCCCCCGGTGCGCTACTGGATATCACGATTAGGCGACATCTTGCCTGTGGGCAGGCAGGCGAACCAGCGTAAGACGGTGGAATGGAGTCGAGCTAGATGAACATTGCTTTGATCCACGACAGCATGCGCATCGGCGGCATCAGTCAGCAGATCCTCAACCTAGGAGGTTATCTCGTTGCGCAGGAGCATGAGGTGACGGTCGTCAGTTATGAAGAAGGCGAATGGTGGGCGCGACTCGCTGATGTTGGTTTGAAGGGCGTATGCTTGCCCGTTGGCCGTTGGGAAAGCGCATTCCAGCAAGCCCGTCGTTTGGCTTGGTTCTTGGCAAAGGGCAAGTTTGATGTGGTGATGGTCTTTCTCCCCACACGGAACTTGTCTGGACAGTACTGCCTACGTTTTTTACCTTCCCGAATGATCCGCCTCGTGGCTCTGCACAGCACTGGGCCTACGGTTTTTGACCGTGCAGCGATTAACTGTGGCGTTTGGGACATGGCGATTGCCGTCAGTCCTGTGATCGAAAAGATCGCGACTCAGCGCTTCTCATGCAAAGAAGTACGGTGCATACCAAACGGTGTAACACTCCCTTCAGATCTGCAGTTGATGCAACGGGTAGACTGGTTAAAGCCTCTTCGCTTGCTCTTTGTCGGACGCCTCGCCAACCGTGCCAAGAATATTGTGCTGCTGCCAGAAATCCTCAGGATATGCGCGCAAGCAGGCTTACCGGTCACCCTTACCATCATTGGTGACGGACAGGATCGCTCCCTGCTTGAGCAGGCGATCAACGCCAGTGGCGTGGGGCATCGCATCGAACTGCGCGGGGCGCAACCGGCTATAGCCGTCTACAAGGCTATGCAAGAGCATCACATCCTGCTGATGCCCTCCAACTTTGAAGGCTTTCCTAATGTACTCCTGGAAGCGCAGGCCAATGGTTGTGTGCCGATAGCAAGCTATTTGCCGGGCGTTACCGATCGCGGGGTTGCTGACGGCGTCACCGGCTTGCTGGCACCCCCCGGCGATGCTGCAGCCTTTGCGCACCAGGTTGCGCTGCTGGATGATCCGGAACGCTGGCGCAGGTTCAGCCAAGCGGCGATGCAGCGTGTACGCACGCACTTTTCCATCGAGACGATGGGCGAACAATATCTTGCGCTTATGCATAGTCTGGTCACGAACATCGATCAGGTAGCAAGCGCTCGCGGTCAACCCGACCCGGTACTGTTTGGTTGGCAAGGTTTTGTTCCGCCCCCCGTGCTTCGCCGGATGCGCGGCTTGCGCCGAAGGCTGTGGCGATAGCTGTGATTGGAGAGGAACACCTAGCGTATCCCCACTCACCTGCCTTGCCCCACTGGAACCCAACTTCAGCGTGGATCGTCGGGCGAGCATTCTCAATTTGGTTGAGCAATACTCACGTTTTGTAGTGTACGCCTGGCGTACTCAGCCAGAATCGGTTGGTTGGGGAATGATGCAACGGCACGTTGATCGCCCAGTGGCAAGGTGAAATTAACATGAAAATTGCCCTGTTTGTGGGTGATATGCGGGTAGGCGGCGTGACTACCTTTGTATTGGAGTTGGGGCAAATTTTGCTCAAGGCTGGTCATACGGTCACACTGGTCGCCTGTGGGCAGGGTGAGTGGTGGCCGCGCCTGGCGGAGAAAGGTATTCCGGCAGTGTCACTGGCGCCTAATCGGTGGGAAAGCGCCGTTCACCACGTCCGACGGCTGGCAAATCATTTTATTGCAGAACGCTATGATCTGGTGTTGATCAACATCGGGCTGGGGGTGCTGCCGGTGATGCGCGGCCTGCATGGGTGGCCCGCCGAAACAGCGGCGATCCCGGTATTGCACAACGACCTAGCGCGGGTTTATGCCCATGCCCAAATCAATCGCCAGGCCTGGAATGTAGCGGTAGCCGTCAGCCCCAGGGTACAAAGCGCAGCGACGGAGCGATTGTCCGGTAAAACCATTCTGACTATTCCCTATGGTATCCGGATACCGCCTGAACAACAGTTAACCATCCAGTTACCCTGGGAAACACCGGTGCGGTTGCTGTTCGTCGGGGCCTTGTGTGACACCCACAAGGGTATTTTGCGTCTGCCCAAAATTCTGGCGGCGTGCCGACAGCGGCAAATACCCGCTCGGCTGACCATCATCGGCGAGGGGGGCGACCGGGGCCGCCTCGAGCAGGTGCTGGCACAATGTGGGCTGACAGACCTGGTTGAATTGCGCGGCGCACAACCGGCTGAGGCGGTGTATCAGGCTATGCAGGCGCATCACATGTTGCTGATGCCTTCCAATTTTGAGGGGTTGCCGCTGGTTAGCTTGGAAGCGCAAGCCAACGGCTGTGTGCCAGTGGCCTCGAGGCTGGCGGGCATCACCGATTTTGGCATAGACGAGGGGGTAAGCGGTTATCTGGTTGATAGGGAAGATATTCAGGGATATGTGGGAGCCATCAACAATTTGCTTAAAGCTGAACGTTGGCAGAGTTTCAGCCGGGCGGGGATTGAGCGGATCAGACAACACTTTTCGGTGGCGGTAATGGGAGCGCGGTATCTGGATTTGATTGAACACATCGCCGCCGGTGCATACTCTTACTCTTTACCGGAACCACAACCGAGCAAAGCGGAGCGCCTGTTTACCGTGCGGGATTATCTGCCTGGGGCGTTACGTAGCCGATTTAGCCGGTTAGCCGGGTGGGCAAGGGGCTTCCTGTGAAGGTAGACCGAGGGTTGTTGCGCCGTTACCGGCGGGTTTTTGGCTGGCGTGGTTTGATTTATTTTTGGTACGGGGAGATGCTGAGGCGGCAAACGGAAGTGAGTGTAACCCGACCCGGTAGCAATCCTCCCATTTATCTGCGTTTGGGTACTTCAGACATTGGTTTTTATGATGAAATTTTTGTGCGCCGGGTGTATGATTTACAATCGGTGCGCCCGCTGCAGGTTATTGTGGATGCCGGAGCCAATATCGGGTTAGCCGCCCGCTATTTTGCGGAGCATCATCCGCACGTGCGTATTCTGGCAATAGAGCCAGCCGCTGCCAATTTTGGACAGCTATACAAAAATGTGAGCGCCTGTTCCCAGATTACACCCATTCAGGCGGCCTTGTGGCATATCGACAGTGAACTTGACCTCACCAATCCAGTCGGGCGGCATGGCGCATTTCGCGTCTGGAATACAGCTTCACATTCTGTACCAGTACAAGAACGTGTTCCCACCATGACCATCCCTAACCTGCTGGCTAATTACAATCTGGAGAGGATTGACCTACTGAAGATAGACATTGAAGGAGCCGAGGTCGAATTATTTGCTAATGCCGGCAGTTGGATAGATCGGGTTGGGATAATTGCCGTTGAGTTGCATGATCGGTTGCGGCGCGGATGCGCCCTTAATTTTTACAGCGCCACCCAATCTTTTGATTGGGAATGGCATCGAGGAGACCTGACTTTTGTCGCCCGTGCCGGTATGGTGGATAAGCAATTGCTGCGTTCTGTCTAAAAAGGACTAAATATTGTTAAAAATCCCAACACCACAATGGTACAGACGGTTATTATTTTTGCGTGATATTTTGATTGCCTGTTATCAGGAGCCAAAAACGGTGCGCATGGCGCTGTCATCCTGGAGAGCTATGCATAACGCTATGCGCTTTGCTCAAAATTGGCCCCAGACGAGAAATTCTGAATGCAAGGTGTTAGCCGATACGGTTTCTGGTAATCCGCTCTGGGAAATGCTGCCCCATGTACAACCCGGTGGGGTCTATTATTTGCGAAGATATGCATCGTAGTCATAATCTGTTTGCCCAATACAGCGCCGGTCTGGTAGCTCAGCTTAACCAGATGGAACGCGTATCAAGATCCAATGCCGGTGCCAGAGTCAGCAGATCAGCTTATCAGCAAGCCGTACATTCGATTCATTTTTACCCCTATATGCTGGTAATAGAGAAACATCGGGCTAATGTAGCAGAGATGATATCCCAAAAACGCGACCTTGGACATTCTGGATTGAAAGAATGCGAATAATATGATGATGCCAAATTTTTTGGTGATTGGTGTTACCAAATCCGGAACAACCTCACTTTACAACTACCTGCAAGAGCATCCACAAATTTTTATGAGTCCAATAAAGGAGCCCCAGTTTTTTGAGTATGGTGAGGCGGAAAAACTCGCTCTAGAATTTCCGGCACGTCCTTGGGCCATCCAAACCCTGGATGCTTACCAGAGCCTGTTTTCTGCCGTTACCACAGAAAAAGTCATTGGCGAAGCAACTCCTTCTAATTTTCACGCACGTGCATGTAAGCGAATTTACGAATATCTACCCAACGCCTAGGGCTACGTCAAAGTGGTAGGGACACCGATCAGGGCAAGTGCGGCCCCCACGGAAGCGGCGGTCGCGCGCACGG
>NZ_LYXE01000056.1 GCF_002532075.1 Candidatus Chloroploca asiatica
CCGCGAGGCCATTTTCACCCGCGTCTTGCAGGCCATTGCCGTTGGTATCCAACCAGACCCGGTCGCCGATGGTGGCGGGCCGGTAGACCCCGGCATCCCAGGTGTCGTCATACTCACCTGAGACGAGGAAGGTGCCGCTCATGACGCCGGTACTTGGGTTGGCGTCGGAGTCGGTGGCGTTGGTGCCGCGTCCGGTGACGGTGAAGCGATAGCCTTCGGGCAGGGTCGCCGTGACCGTGTAGATGCCCGGGGCCAGGTTCGTAAAGCTGTAGAAGCCACTCGCATTGGTGGTGGTGGTGCTCACTACGTCGGTGCCCGTGCCGGTCACGCCGGTGAGGCTCAGGCTGACGCCATTGAGTCCGGTTGCGCCGTCGTTCTGGATGCCGTCGGCGTTGGTATCGTCCCAGACAAAATTGCCGATGCTGGCCGGCCGGTAGAGCCCCGCGTCCCAGGTGAGGTCAACCTGCCCCGAGGTGATGTCGGTCCTCGCCATCACGCCGGTGGTGGGATCAGCGTCGCTGTCTTCGTCATCGCCACCCTCATTCTGCGCGGTGATGCGATACCCGGTGGGGGCCGTGACGGTCACGGTGTAGGTGCCCGGAACCAGGTTGGTAAAGGTGTAGATGCCGCTCGCGTCGGTGGTGGTCGTCAGCGTGACGGTTGCGCCGGCACCGGTCTCGCCGTTGAGGTCGAGCCTGACATTCGGCACGCCCGGCTCGCCCGCGTCTTGCACGCCATCGCCATCCAGGTCGTCCCAGACCCGGTCGCCGAGCGTGCCCAATTGATAGAGCCCGGCGTCCCAGGTGAAGTCGTCCACGCCGCTGAGCAGGGTAATGTCGTCGGTGGTGCTGGTGAGGCCCGCCCCGGCGGTCACGTCGCTATCAAGCGCATCGTCACTGCCGGCATTCTGCACACTAAAGCGGTCGTAGCCATCAGGCCGGGTGACGGTGACGCGATAGAGCCCAGGCAGCAGGTCGGTGAAGGTGTA
>NZ_LYXE01000057.1 GCF_002532075.1 Candidatus Chloroploca asiatica
CCAGCGCACGAGCACGCCCTGGGGGGGTGAAGGGGGGGGTTGCCCCCCCTTCTGGGGGTTTGGGGGCTAGCCCCCAATCAGCCGTTATCGGTTTACACAATTAACGATTTACACTCAGGGGTGTCTTAATAATGGCCGTGTTCACGGCGTAGTAGGTGAAAATGCGCTGATCCCACGGGGGATGAAAGAGAAGAACATCACCGGTTGGCGCAAGATTCTGTTCAACAATGCTGCTTAGCTTTTGCCATGGCTTTGGTGGTTGGCTTGCCTGTCCCGTTGGGATCAACCATGGCAAAAGGAGAGCGATCGCCACAAGACTCGCCAAGATCCATGCGAGTAACGCACGATGGGTGCGCAAGGCACTGAAACCTGCCCCAACCGCGAGTACTGCTCCAGGCAAGATGATGCTGAGATAACGATAAGCTGCGACTTCAAGCGTGATGCATAGCCCAAAGAGAAGCAAACTTGGTAACACCATTGCCCGCAGAACGACGCCTCTGACTGCTTGATCATCATGCAAAACCACAGCCAGCATGAGCACGATGCTGGCGGCGGCACCCAAAAGCCAGAAGATGAACCAGTTTCCTGCTTGAGGACTCCCCACGACAAGACTAAGCAAGAGGGCGTAATAATCACCTGGCCCACTGATCCAACTTGCCGTTACATCAGCGGCTACCGAAAATTGATACGCCAGACTCGGCAACCACCAGGCAATGCCCAGCGTCATGACGAGATGCAACACAGCCCAGTCGATGAGCCGACGTTTGCGTGTGGCAGGGGGACGCAATTGCCAGAACCAGCAGAGCCACTGTGCAGCTAAGAGCGGAAGACTAAAGTAAGAGGTGAAAAAAAGCGCCAGAGCGCTGGCAATATAGTTTGCCTGCGCACGACTACTCTCCGGATGACGCCAGAGGTTTTCGAATGTGATGAGGCTGACCACACTGAGTAGAATCGTCAGCGTGTAGCCACGGACTTCAAGGGCGTAGTTTTGTAAGATCGGGGCGAGCGCAAAGGCGGTCACACTCAAAAAACTGGCCGGCAAGGCGAGGTGACGCCGCGCGAGCAAAGCAAAGAGCATAGTTGCGATCGCTGCAGCCGTCAGCGAAAAAGCTCTGAGACTCGCCTCGTCATGCCCAATAATCTGTGCCCATCCCCAGAGAAGCAGAAAATAGAGCGGCGGGGTTTCTTCGTTCTTGCGTACGTCATCCAATACCTCGCGAATCGTCGTATGAAACGTGTAACTGGCTGAGAAGGCCTCGTCAGTCCAGAGATCACGATGCATCGCCGGGTAGTTACTTACCGCCAACATCACGACTAACCCCCAGAATGGCAGCGCCCATGTGATGAGACGGGGGAGATCAATGCGGTTGAGCAGTGCCTGGTATGAGGGCATCTGTTGCATAGTATGGTATCCTTGTGCCAGATGAGATCTTCAGGCTTATGGTGGTACGGGCTTGCCCGCCCCCTAGGAGCAATGTCTGTGCAGGTGTTGATTAACGGGAGCTTCTGGGCTGAACCAGATGTTGGGAGCGGTCAGTATCTGCACGGTCTGGTGCGCTGGCTCCCCAGGGTAGCCCCGCAGCATCGTTATATCCTGCTCACTCCTTCGCTTGCTTCTGCTGTACCTCCGCCCCCACATGGTGTAAAGCTGTTGCGTGTCCGTCCGCCCTCCACGCGCCTGGGGGCTAATCTTGCGAAACTTGCCTTTGAGCAACTGACCCTTCCCTGGGCGGTTCAGCGCCTGACCGACCGCCGTGAACCTGCTGTGCTCTTTGTGCCCTATTTTGCGTCACCATTCTATGCTCCGGTGCCAGTTGTGACAACGGTGGGGGATATCATTCCACTCATCTTGCCCGAATATCGTGGTGGACTGCATGTGCGTGCCTATATGTCACTGGTGAGACGCACCGTGCGCCACAGCAAGCATGTCCTCACCTTTTCCATGCGCAGCCGCGATGATATTGTAACGCACTTGCGCATGCCCTCTGCACGGGTAACACCAGTCTTGCTGGCGGCAGGCGATCAGTATCAACCTGGAGATAAAGAAGCGGCCCGCGTTGAGGTTGCCCGACGCTATGGCTTGACCGAACCATTCATCTATTATGTGGGGGGACTGGATGCTCGCAAAAATCTGACCGTGCTCCTCCAAGCTTTTGCGTTGCTCCGCGCACGCGGTGTGCGTGCCACCCTGGCGATTGCCGGGCGCCTGCTCGGCCATGACCGCCGCCTCTTTCCTGATCTGGATGGCCTGATCGCCGAACTTGAACTGACGACGGCAGTGCGCCGGATTCATGTGCCAACCGAGGATGGCCCGTTGCTCTATCAGGCTTGTACGGTCTTTGCGTTTCCCTCACGCTACGAAGGGTTTGGTCTACCACCACTGGAAGCGATGGCCTGTGGTGCCCCTGTGGTGGTCAGCAATGCGAGTAGTCTCCCCGAGGTTGTTGGCCCGGCGGCCATTCGGGTGCCCCCCGATGATGTGGTTGGCTGGGTTGCCGCCCTTGCCCGTGTGCTTGGTGATGAGCGTTTGCGTGCCGAGCTTGAGGCGCAAGGCCTGGCCCAGGCTGCCCGTTTTTCGTATCGTCAGGTTGCCCGTGAGACCATTGCTGTCCTGGAAGCTGTCGCAAGCGCATAAAACAGCGACGGCGGGGTGTTCCCCGCCGTCGCTGTGTTCTGCGCTGTTCAGCTAACTTGCTTGTGCAGCCGCAGTCTCCACGGTTGGTTCAATGCCCTTCAAGGCTGCGACCACAATATCACGGTTGAGCCGCGAGATCGTATCGAGGCTGATCTCTTTGGGGCAGACTGCCGAACACTCGCCAATGTTCGTACAGTTGCCAAAACCTTCGGCATCGTGAACCGCGATCATGTTCACGGCGCGTTGGTGACGCTCGGTCTGGCCCTGGGGCAAAAAGCCCAGGTGAGTCACCTTTGCTGCTGTGAAGAGCATTGCGGAGCCATTCGGACAAGCGGCGACACAAGCAGCACAGCCAATACACGCTGCTGCATCCATAGCTTTGTCGGCATCTGGCTTGGCAACAGGAATGCTATTGCCATCAGGAGCCGAGCCAGTCGAGGCGCTGATAAAGCCTCCAGCCTGAATGATGCGATCAAAGCTCGTACGATCAACCACTAGATCCTTGAGGATTGGGAACGGCTTGGCCCGCCATGGCTCGATCGTGATCGTATCGCCATCGTTAAAGCTGCGCATATGCAACTGGCAGGTCGTCACGGCTTTCTTGCCATGGGCAATACCGTTGATCATTAAGGAACACATACCGCAGATACCCTCGCGGCAGTCATGATCAAAGGCAATTGGCTCCTCGCCTTTTAGGATTAACTCCTGATTTACCACGTCCAGCATCTCAAGAAACGACATGTCTGGACTCACGTGGTTGGCGGGGTATGTCTTGAACTCGCCTGGCGTCTTGGCATTCTTCTGACGCCAGACCTTGAGCGTAACCTTCATCAGAAATCCCCTCTTACTTATAGCTGCGCTGTGACGGCTTCACATACTCGAACGCCAGCGGTTCTTTATGCAATTCGGGCTTCGACAGCGTGCCCGTGTATTCCCAGGTCGAGACATAACTGAAGTTCTCGTCGTCGCGCAACGCTTCACCATCAGCCGTCTGGCTCTCTTCACGGAAGTGGCCACCACACGACTCACTCCGCTGCAACGCATCAACGCACATCAATTCACCCAGTTCGAGGAAGTCTGCCACACGACCGGCCTTCTCCAGTTCCTGGTTGAGGTCGTTGCCTTCACCTGGCACCCGCACATTTTGCCAGAACTCCTCGCGAATCTCGGGAATGCGCTGCAGAGCCTTCTTGAGGCCGGCTTCGTTGCGCGCCATACCGCACTCGTCCCACATCATCTTGCCAAGCTCGCGGTGGAAATCGTCGACCGTACGCTTGCCATTGATTGACAGGAATTTCTTGACGCGGCCATTGACCTCAGCCTCAGCTTCGACAAAAGCGGCGTGATTGGTGTCGACGCCACCTGGCTTGATCCCGGCCAGGAAGTTGGCAATCGTGTAGGGCAACACAAAGTAGCCATCCGCGAGACCCTGCATCAGTGCCGATGCACCAAGGCGGTTGGCTCCGTGATCCGAGAAGTTTGCTTCGCCAGCCACAAAGAGGCCGGGGATGGTGCTCATCAGGTTGTAGTCAACCCAGAGGCCACCCATTGTGTAGTGGATCGCCGGATAGATGCGCATCGGTGTCTCGTAGGGATTTTCACCGGTAATTTGCGCATACATATCAAATAGGTTGCCATACCGCTCGACGATCTTGGCTTTGCCAAGACGCTTGATGCTATCCGAGAAGTCGAGGTAGACACCAAGACCACTGGGCCCAACGCCACGGCCTTCATCACAGACCTGCTTGGCATTGCGCGAAGCCACGTCACGAGGCACCAGGTTCCCAAAGCTTGGATACCGCTCTTCGAGGTAGTAGTAGCGCTCATTCTCGGGGATCTGGCGCGGATCGCGGGTCTCGCCGACCTTCTTGGGTACCCAGATTCGACCGTCATTACGCAACGACTCACTCATCAGGGTCAACTTGCTCTGATGATCGCCAGTTACCGGGATACACGTCGGGTGGATCTGGGTAAAGCATGGATTACCAAAGAAGGCCCCACGGCGATGAGCCCGCCAGATCGCCGTCGTATTGCAGCCCTTGGCGTTGGTGCTCAGGTAGAAAACATTGCCATAGCCACCGGTGGCCAGCACCACCGCATCGGCCACATGGCGCTCGATCTTGCCGGTGACCATATCACGGGTAATAATGCCGCGGGCATAGCCATCAACCACCACAATATCAAGCATTTCGGTGCGCGGGAACATCTTGACCGAGCCAGCCGCAATCTGGCGCTCAAGCGCCTGATATGCCCCAAGCAATAATTGCTGCCCGGTCTGCCCGCGTGCATAGAACGTACGCGACACCTGCGCCCCACCGAACGAACGGTTATCGAGGTAGCCACCGTACTCACGGGCAAAGGGCACGCCCTGCGCCACACACTGGTCAATAATATTCACCGACACCTGGGCCAGTCGATACACATTCGACTCACGGGCACGAAAATCACCGCCCTTGACCGTGTCATAAAAGAGTCGGTAAATGCTATCACCGTCGTTGCGGTAATTTTTGGCAGCATTGATGCCACCCTGCGCAGCGATGCTATGTGCGCGTCGCGGACTATCCTGATAGCAGAAGCACTTAACATTGTAGCCCTGCTCACCAAGCGTCGCTGCCGCCGCGCCACCCGCAAGACCCGAGCCAACCACAATCACCGTATAACGACGGCGATTCGACGGATTGACCAGTTTCATCTGGAAACGATGCGTATCCCAACGCTGTTCAATCGGGCCACCGGGTGCACCGGAATCCAGACCCTTCACAAACTCGATCTGACGTACACTCGTACGCGTCGTCGTCTCGTTTTTCGTCTCGCTCATCGAAAGAAACTCCTCACCGTATGTAGGTTTAGACTGCCGGGCCGACAATGCCTGCCATCACGGCAATCGGAAACGAGAGGTTGCCAATGACGACAGCCACAGCAACCAGGATCGCCAGCCCACGTAGTACGCCTGTATACTTCACACTATTCAGCCCCAGGGTCTGGAACATGCTCCATACCCCATGGTAGAGGTGCATCCCCAGAAAGACCATGGCGAGCATATAAAAACCCGAGATTAGCGGCTTCTGGAAGCCCACGACAACATTGTTGTAGACAAAGTACTCAGGATGGGCCCCCAGATAATTGGGATGTTGAAACTCATTCGGCCCATAGCCAACCATCCCGAAGGTCAGGTGCAAAATGTGATAGATGATAAAGAGCAACAACACAATGCCCCCAAAGCGCATTGTGTAGGCTGCATAGCTTGTCTGCCGCTTGTGCTCACCATACCGCCGTGTACCGCTCACCGCGTTCGCACCCGTGCTCTTGTGGCTCTGCATCGTCAAGGCTGTTGCCGACCAGATGTGCAGGATCACGGCCCCAATCAGTACGAGACGGGCAACCCACAAGAGATGCTCATAGCCAAACACTGGGTAGCCCAGTTCACGCAACCCGACAGCGTACGCATTAAAGGCTTCGGGACCCTGGTACATCTTGGTATTGCCATACATGTGGAAAACCACAAAGCCAACCAGAATGAACCCGGTCAGGGCCATGATCACCTTTTTTCCAACTGATGTCCGATAAAGCGTGAGAACCCCTGTCATCGTCCCGTCCTTCCGTTGTAACGCACACTCAAACACGGCAGATCCACTATCATCTCCCTATTCCGGAGTACACCGGAGGCCATATTGCTTTCTAGCCTGTTGCACAGGTGTTGAAGAGACTATGCTGTGACAACGCAACCAGGTTTTTTTGGTTGCATAACAGCGACGTCTGAACTATTTCGTTAGCATTGAGTGGGGACGTGCGCATCAAACACGCTTCTATGGGGGAATTATAACTGAAAGATCGGCGCTTGTCGAACCTTGTGATCAGTTAGATCTGGCTTGTGAAAGCCATCACACGGCATTAGATAGCCAGAAAACCCTTATAGAACGGCAGGATCTTGAAGCTATATGAAATTTGTATCTTCCGGCACAAAGAACTCCCGCAAGACTCACAGATCCAGCCGAATCTTCGCCCCAAAGCTCTTCTTCTCTTTGCTGGGGAAGTAAGTCAGACACGCCGCATCAAGCAGATCCGCGCTCAACGTTGGCGTTTCCATATTGTAGCGCGCAATCGAGATGATCTGATCAAGAATGTCGCGTGGTTGGCACATGCGAAATGGCCGCTCATCGGGGGTGTACCATTTCGCAATCAGATAGTCAATGCTCCGATCATCATATGGCACTTTGCGTACCTTACACATGATCTTCCAGATTTCACGAAACTGATCTTCCGTCGGGTCAATAATCTCGAATTTGTATTTGATGCGCCGTAACAGCGCCTCATCCCCAAGATCTTTGGGGTCGAGATTGGTCGAGAACATGATCAACTGGTCAAACGGGATCTGAATCTTTTGCCCGGTGACGGTGTTGAGAAAGTCGTAGCGTTTTTCTAGGGGCACGATCCACCGGTTGAGCAGGTCAAAAACGCGCACTTGCTGCCGTCCAAAGTCGTCAATCAGAAAGATGCCACAATTCGCTTTCATCTGAAACGGTGCTTCGTAGAGCTTTGAGGTCTCGTTGTAGATTAGATTCAATTGGTCAAGCGTTAATTCGCCACCAACAATGACCACCGGACGGCTGATGCGCACCCAGCGCCGATCATATTCTGTGGTGTCATCCCAGGGATGCTTCGGCGGCTCATGCACAATGGCATCGTACATCTTGATCACGGCCCCATCCGAATAGATTGTCTGTGGAATAAAGATGTCGTCACCCATCAATTTGGTGATCCGCTCGGCAATGGTGGTCTTGCCATTCCCTGGATACCCAAAGAGCATGACCGAGGTGCCTGAGTTGACGGCTGGCCCTACCGAGTTGAGGATCGATTCATCAATGACGAGCCCTTGAAATGCATCACGGATGTTTTTGCGGGTCACTTTGACGTTCTGCACCGTCTGGGCTTTGACCGAGGCAACCCAGTCTGCGAGCACCACTGGGGCTGGTCCAACATATTGCACCTTGCTCATCGCCGACATGGCGGCCTCTTGACCGCGTGGGGTCAGAATATATTCGTAGTTGATGTCGCCAAAACCTCGTTGCCCAATAATATCAATGTGTTCTACTTTGCGCAGATCGACAATGATCTCTTCCACAATGTGATAGGTCAAACACATGCTGTCAGCAAGATCGCGCCCGGTGATCCGGCCTTTGTTGTAGAGAATGCGCAAAAAGTGTTCGGTTAGAAATGTGCGGTTGAGGCCGGTCTCTTCAAGATTCTGTGGCTCGGGAGGCAAGAAGGAGTTGTTTAGTTGTGGACGAGCCTCATCCTCAGTTGGCGGAGCGTCACCAATCGAGCGTAGTGAGGTTACTGTGTCGCCACGCGTGCGAATTTCGTTGATCAGTTGCTCAAGTTCACTGATGTGCATCGCCAGATGCAGGATCGCATCCTGATCCTGGCGATTCTGGGCTTCGGTGTAACAGGCATAGACAGCGCGGGCAATGGTATACTTGACACCGTCAATATAGAGATGGTGCAAGTATTCCTGTCCGCGCACATAACAATCTCGTGAGTGCGAGCGCCGTGCCTGCATCTCTTCGTATGATCGCTGGTCAAGCAAAAACCGCATAACATGAGCCTTCTCTACCGGTCATCGGGCCAGATAAAAGTTGTCGCGACGGGGTTGCTCTGCGCTAACAAGTATCATCTCTTAGTATACTCGTAGTCACAAGCTCTAGCCTATAGTGCGCTAGTCCTACGCGACCCTGTGACTATCGGTAGCTCCCACTATGACCGGTTGTGAGAAGCCTTTATCGTGTCTTTCGAGGAGAGGCGCCTGTCAATGCATCAATTGTTTGTGGATTGGCGTTTGCTCGTTGGAGCAACTCAATACTGGCTTGCGGGGGGTGATCCCTATGGTGCATATATATTGCCTGATGGGCTTACGTTTGAGCCTGGCTGGTTTGCGTATCCCCCTCCCGTTTTGTTGATCCTTATTCCGCTTACGGTTTTTCCCTGGTTTATCACCGGTCTGTTGGTGCAGATCCTGGCTGTTGTTGGTTTTGAGTACTGGTCGCGCCAGACAACCGGTCAGATGACACTCGTCTGGATGGTTCTTTGGTTGCCTCTGCTTCAGGGCGTGGTGTTAGGCCAAACGACGTTGTTGGTCGTCGTTGTGCTCTTGCTCGCCGAGTTTGCCCGTCGCCAGGGGTTGCTGGTTGCCGCAGGGCTTTTGTTGGCACTGGCGATCCTCAAGCCGCAGGCTGTAGCGCTTCCCGTTCTCTGGCTCTTGTCGTTGGCGCTTATACGAGGTCAATGGTCACTTCTGGTTGCTTTTTTCCTCTCTTCGTTGCTTCTTTGGGGCACGACGCTCCTTCTTGCCGGCCCCGAGATCTATCTCTGGTGGCTGCGTGGGTTGCAAGCCTATCGCTCGATCCTTCCTAATCGTCCACTCCTGTTTCCTCCTGCCGGGTGGCTCCTTGGCGGGATGGCTTGCTTCCTCTGGTATCGCTATGGTCGAGGCGACCCGTTTGGGCTCGCGCTGCTTGTCAATACGCTGATCTATCCCCTCTCGGTGGTCTATGTGGCGCTTGCCCTTGCCCCCGTCGTCATGCGCTGGCGCCCCCAGACGCCCTGGTATCCACTCGTGCTGAGTTGGTTTATTCCGCTGTTTTTTACTCAACTCCCTCGTACCGCAGAGACGATCGCTGCCACGACCCAGCTTGTGGTCGCGACCGCCCTCTTTGCCGCGCTTTTGCCTCCTTTGCGCTGGCGGCTTCGGTAAGCTTTGCTTGGCTGCTAAAGAGAGGGCGCTGGTAGTTTCTGCCGGGGCCGTAAACGGCTCGGCGCTTCGCCTTGCGCCCCAACCCCCAGTTTTAGGTTCGTTTTGGCGGCGGAAGCCGCCAAAACGAACCTAAAAATCTCGTGGAGCGGCGCAGTCGCTCCACAACCCACCGCCGAAGGCGTCTTTAGCAGCAGCCCTGCTGCTAAAGACAGGGCTGATGCAAAGTCAGGCCCGGAACAAGAGGCGGTCGATGGCGGCTGCCAACGACCGCTGCAACGCGGCCAGG
>NZ_LYXE01000058.1 GCF_002532075.1 Candidatus Chloroploca asiatica
CGATTACGCTGGTGCGCGACGCGGCCCAGGTCAGCGTCAACCGCACGAGCCTCACCTTCACGCCGCAGAACTGGAACGCAGCGCAGAGCGTGCAAGTGACGGCGGTGGATGACGCCATCGATGAGGCGGATGTCCACCTGAGCCTGATCACCCACACGACGGCGAGCGCGGACCCGAACTACAATCAGGCGACGGCGCGCTTTACCCCGTTGCCCACCGTGACGGTGCGCATAACGGACAACGATACGGCGGGGGTGGACATCACGCCGACGGCGTTGACCGTGGCCGAGGGCGGGGCGAGTGCGAGCTACAGTGTGCGGCTGGAGAGCGAGCCGACCGCGCCGGTGACGATCACGCTCGGGCGCGACGCGGCCCAGGTCAGCGTCAACCGGAGCAGCCTCACCTTTACGCCGCAGAACTGGAATGTAGCGCAGAGCGTGCAAGTGACGGCGGTGGATGACGCCATCGATGAGGCGGATGTGCATCTGAGCCTGATCACCCACACGACGGCGAGCGCGGACCCGAACTACAACCAGCCGACGGCGCGCTTTACCCCGTTGCCCACCGTGACGGTGCGGATTACCGACAACGACACGGCGGGCGTGGACATCACGCCGACGGCGTTGACCGTGGCCGAGGGCGGGGCGAGTGCGAGCTACAGTGTGCGGCTGGAGAGCGAACCGACCGCGCCGGTGACGATTACGCTGGTGCGCGACGCGGCCCAGGTCAGCGTCAACCGGAGCAGCCTCACCTTCACGCCGGGGAACTGGAATGTAGCGCAGAGCGTGCAAGTGACCGCGGTGGATGACGCCATCGATGAGGCGGATGTCCACACCAGCCTGATCACCCACACGACGGCGAGCGCGGACCCGAACTACAATCAGGCGACGGCGCCGTTCCGTCCGCTGCCCACCGTGACCGTCCGAATTACCGATAACGACACGGCGGGCGTGGCGATCATGCCGACGACGGTCGACGTCGCCGAGGGCGGGGCGAGTGCGAACTACACGGTGCGCCTGTTGAGCGAGCCGACCGCGCCGGTGACGATCTCGCTCGGGCGTGACGCGGCCCAGGTCAGCGTCAACCGCACGAGCCTCGTCTTCACGCCGCAGAACTGGAACACCGCCCAGAGCGTGCAAGTGACGGCGGTGGATGACGCCATCGATGAGGCGGATGTCCACACGAGCCAGATCACGCACACGACGGCGAGTCGTGACCCGAACTACAACCAGGCGACGGCGCCTTTCCGTCCGTTGCCGACGGTGACGGTGCGGATAACGGACAACGACACGGCGGGCGTGACGATCACCCCGACGACGCTGACGGTGGAAGAGGGGCGGAGTGCAACCTACACGGTGGAACTCACCAGCCAGCCGACGACGCCGGTGACGGTGAACCTGACGGTGCCGGGTGGGGTGACGACGAGTGCAAGCAGTCTGGAGTTCACGGCGGCGAACTGGACGGATCCGCAGACGGTGACGGTGACCGCAACCGAGAATGCGATTGCGGAAGGCGACCGGTCGGTGACGATCCGGCACGCGGTGGCGAGCACGGCGTTCGGGTATGCGGGCTTGGCCGTTGACCCGGTGGCGGTGACAATTACCGATAACGACACGGCGGGCGTGGCGATCACGCCGACGGCGCTGACGGTGGAAGAGGGGCGGAGTGCAACCTACACGGTGGAACTCACCAGCCAGCCGACGACGCCGGTGACGGTGAACCTGACGGTGCCCGCCGGGGTGACTACCAGCGCAAGCAGCCTGACCTTCACGGGGACGAACTGGACGGCACCGCAGACGGTGACGGTGACGGCGACGGAGAATGCGATTGCGGAAGGCGACCGGTCGGTGACGATCACGCACGCGGTGACGAGCACGGCGTTCGGGTATGCGGGGCTCGCGGTTGCGCCGGTGGCGGTGACGATTACGGATAACGACACCGCTGGATTTATCCTGAGTGAGAGCGCGGTTACCCTTGCGGAGGGGGCGGTCTTTACCTACACAGTGGAACTGACGAGTCAGCCGACCGCAACGGTCACCCTGAATCTCAACGAGCCAGCCACACTTGCCGTTACACCAACTATCCTGAGTTTCACCGATAGAGACTGGGCGACGCCTCAAACCGTGACGGTTACTGCGCTCGATGATGACATCGCTCCCGGTGAGCGCACGTTGACCATTACCCATACGATCACCACGAGCGATCCCGTCTATGCGGCGCTGAATGCTCCGGTGGTGGAGGTTACAGTTAGCGACGATGACACTGCAGGCCTGACTGTTCTGCCGCCTACGCTCGCGCTGAGTGAAGACGTTACGGCAAACACGGGTGTCTTTAGTCTTACGCTTGAGACTCAGCCACTTGCCGATGTGACGATCACGCTCACGCCGGATGGTCAGGTTGGCGTTGTCCCCACAACCCTGCTCTTTACCGTAGATGGGTGGGATGTACCTCAAAATGTAACGGTCACCGCGGTTGACGATGCGATCGTTGAGCCGTCGCCCCATACTGGGGTCATTACCATCACTAGCATCAGCACTGATGCCAGTTATAACCGCACCTGGCCCGACTACACGGTTAGCATTACGGATAACGATGTCGCTGGCATTGAGGTCGTTGCGCCATCAGGCCAGTTTACGAGTGAAGATGGCGACTTTGTGACGATGACCCTGCGCCTGACCAGTCAGCCAACTGCTTCAGTAAGCATTGATGTCATCTCCAGCGATGTTTCTGAAGGTGTGGTGAGTGCCGCAAGTGGCTTGCCGCTTGTCTTTGATGCGGCCAACTGGGCTGTGCCGCAGATTGTGACGATTACTGGTGTTGATGATGATCTCTTTGATGGCCTGCAGGCGTATACCATCGAGGTGCGACCGGCTGTCAGCGCGGATCCGAACTACGCAGGGCTTCAACCCGATCCGGCGAGCTTTGTACTCTCTAATACCGATAACGAGCGTACGCGGGTTTCGATTGGCGACGCCGGAGCGGCGGTGGAGAATACGCTGCGTTATCCGCTGACGTTGACGCGCCCGATTAGCGATGCTATTGATCTTGGGCTTGAAATTATTCTCATCAATACCCTTGATGGCACGAGTTCACTCTTTGCGACTGCTACCCATATCATCGTGGCAGATGCCATCACCAGCACGATTAATCTCGAGGTAGTCCGGCCTCAATTTGCCCAGCCTGGGATCCTCGTTGCCGTGCGCTTGACCAGCATTACTACTCCATCGGCACAGGCCGTGCTTGGCAATAGCCAGGGTCTTGGCTGGGTGCTACCAGATCCTGTAACGACGCCAACGGTGCGGTTTGCCCAGGCCGAGGCGTTGGTGACGATTGGGAATACCGGAACGGCAACCGTGCGGCTTGAAGTGGTGCTTGATACTCTGCCAACTGACACCGTGGCCGTTCAGTATGCAATTGTGACTGGGGGTACGGCTGACGCCGCCGACTACACCTTCACACCTGGCTGGTTGACCTTTAACACCGGCCAGATCTCGCAGACGATTGACGTCATCATCAATGGACGACCAAGTAGCCAACTCTATAAGACCCTCCGCATTGGCCTGACCAATCCGACAAATGCTACGCTGGGCGATCCGAATATCGCGACGATCACGATTGTGTACAATGAGATCACATGGCCGAATGATGTCACTGGTTACGTTGGGTATATGTTTACCGCTGGTCCTGATATTCCAGCCGAACGTGGGTACTACTATATCAACAATGTCACTTTGGCCAATGGACGTGAAGGCTTTAGTTATGCCTTTATCGGGGTGCCCTGTAGCTGGGACCAAACGCGCCCGTTGAGCATTCAGTTGTTCAGTCCTGGTTTGCATAGCAGTCCGAATACACTTGATACCATTCTCAATAGTGCGTCTACGGCTGTATCGTCTAACCTGAGCGATGCTGGCAATACCTTCTTTGAGCTCTACGGACCAGGCACCGAGCTCGGGCCAGCGGTAAACATGCCAGGCCCGGGTGCAGATGGTTCGCTGGATCAGCAAATCTTTGCTCCGACGGCGAGCGCTGAGCAGTGGCAGACGGTGTGGACGATTCCGGCACCGGTCGCCTGTGGGCGCTACATCCTGCGCTCGGCGACCGAGGGCAATGATATGAACAACTGGGCGGTGCGGGTTGGTTGGGATCATGATGCCAATGAGTCTACTGCGCCGCTTGTTGGTACCGACACCGGCGAAATCATCACCCTGGGCATGTTCCAGACAACGGTGAAGAACTATGTCACCCGCTATGCGACGCGCTATGCCAACGATGAGTTCTGCTTGACGAAGTGGTTCTATGTGCCTCCTGCGACGGCATCCTTGACGTTGCAACAGTATGATCTCGATCGTCACGTGGATATCCGCCTCAGAGTGCGTTTCTATCGCCCATCTGATCCCTTTGATCCACGTGCCCTGCAAGGCGGCCTTGCGCCTGCTAATCCGGTGTTTGGTGAGGCCTTATGGGAACGCGATACGTTCACCAATCCTGAAGGAGGCTGGTGGCGTTCGGTGGTCTGTACCCCGTATCAAGATAATGCCTATGTCCTTGATGCGATTGCTGATGAGGTGAAGTTGCCGCTGACGGTGAATCCGCCGCCGCCTGCGCCAGATTTGCTGACGAGTGTGACGGGGGCCAGCCTGACGGCGGAGGTGACGCCGACGGTCGCGCTGACCTTGACGTACCAGAATCGTGCGCCGCTGGCGACGGCGCTGCGTCCGACACTGATCGTCAATCTGCCGCCCCAATTGACCTTCCCGGCTGATGTCTGCACTCAAATTCAAATAGCTGATCCGTCGTGTCGACTGGAAAATGGTGCCCTGATCATCCAACCAGCACGCGTTGCTCCGGGCGCTCAGGGTACGTATCAGGTGCCAGCCGTGGTGACACCAGGCAGCCAGGGTACCGCGCTGATCCAGCTTGAGACGCGCTTCCAGGATGTGATGGGCAATCGTTATCGCAATGGCTCGGTGGCAATCCTT
This sequence comes from Candidatus Chloroploca asiatica, assembly GCF_002532075.1. Classification (GTDB taxonomy): domain Bacteria; phylum Chloroflexota; class Chloroflexia; order Chloroflexales; family Chloroflexaceae; genus Chloroploca; species Chloroploca asiatica. Next base: position 4,980 of record NZ_LYXE01000058.1, read on the forward strand.
ACCCTTCCGTAAGGATGTGGTATGATGAAGCCTTATGCAAGCTCTGCGTCATCATGCGCCCCTGGCGCTTATCCTGCTGGTTGCCCTGATCTGGCGCTTGATCCTCTGGGCGCAACCATTGCATTTGCCGGCCAATGACGAGGTCGAATATCTGACCGTTGTGCGCGATCTGCTCGGTGGGCGTGGCTGGGTCTTTTACGAAAGCTGGCCCTGGCTGCGTGCGCCGCTCTACCCGCTCTTCCTGGCCGGGTCGCTCTGGCTTGCTGATGGCGATGTCCACCTGGCGGCGCTGCCAAATCTGGGCTTGAGTGTTGCGGTGGTCTGGCTTATCTATCTACTGGCCCGTGAGCTTGCGCCCGAGGGTTCGCGCCGTCCTGCGTTGCTTGCTGCTGCGATCGCGGCGTTGCTGCAAACCTACGCGACGTTTGCCAGCCTTTATATGAGCGAGACGCTCTTTACCTTCTTTTTTACCGGTTCGTGGCTCGCGCTCGCTCGCTGGCGTCGCAAAGGCGGCCTCTGGCGGGTCGGGTTGGCCGGGGCGCTGCTGGGGTTGGCCTGCCTTACCCGTTCGGCTGGGCTCGCTTTTGTGCCGGTCGCCATGGCATGGATCGTGGGCCTCGATCTCTGGCGGAGGCGACGGTTGCGGGTGGCCGCGGTTGCGCCTGCGCTGATGATGGCGGTGGTGACGGTGCTCGTGATTGCGCCCTGGACGATCCGCAATTGCTTTGCGTATGGTGAGTGTGTGCTGATCGAGACCGGTAGCGCCCGCGATCTCTGGGTCTACTACGAGCCACGCGAGACGATTCCCGAAATTCATGCGCAACTGAAGGCGATCCCCAGTCCGGCGGAACGAGCCGATTTCGCGACTCAGCGTGGCCTCGAGCGGCTGCGCGAAGATCCGATGATCTTTCTGCGGAAAATCCCCACCGAATGGATCAGGCTCTGGTCGATCAAGCCGATTGAGGATCGGTTTTTGCTACCTGACTATAACAGCGATCCGCCACCGCTGATCTTTCTTGCCTCACTGCTGCTCGATGACCTGCTCTATTTTGTGATTATGTGCGCGGCCCCCTTTGGGATCGCGCTGGCGCTCACGCGGCGCGAAGGTTTGGCGTTGCCGATGCTCTTCTGGCTGCTGATCTTTCTCGCGGCGACGATGGTGACCCACGCCGAATGGCGCTACCGGCATTTCCTTTTTATGGTACTCATCCCGCTCGCGGCCCTGGCACTCGATGGCTTCTGGCGCGGCGAACGGCTGCGCCTGCCCACCCTGACTGTGGTTGCTCTTCCGCTGAGCCTGATGGTGCTCGCTTTTCTGGCCTATTATCCCTGGGCCTGGGCCGCGCAAGGGACGCAACGCAGTGTCTATCGCCAAACTGGGGATTGGCACGCTGCGGCGGGGCGCGATGAGGCGGCTGCCGCGATGTATCTGGCGGCGTTGCGGGCCTCGCCCACACCGGATGGCTGGCTGGTGCTTGGCGATCTGCATCGGCGCAAGGGCGATCTGGCGGCGACGGAACGCTATTATCAGTTGGCGCGTGAGAATCGCCCCGGTTATGTTGGCGCGAGTGTGGTGATGGGCGATTTCTTGCGTGAGCAAGGCCGCGTAGACGAGGCGCGGGTGGCTTTTCAAGGGCAGTTTCTCGAAGAACAGCGGGCGCTTGATTGGGGTTTTCAGATGCTGGAGCCAACCCCGCTTCCCACGCTTGACGTAGGTTCCGGGCTTGATCTCGGGTATGTCGACGGCGTCTATCCTGCCGAAATGCAGCAAGGAAGGCAGACACGCTGGACAAACGGGTGGGCCAGGCTACGCCTTGATCCGCTGGACGCCGAGGCTGGCCTCGTGCGCCTGACCTTGCGTGCCGCCGCACCGCATCCCGATGGCCTGCCCGTACCATTGACTATCTGTGCCCAACGGCAATGCGAGACCGTCACGCTTGCCCCCGCGTGGCGCACGTTCCATCTGCTACTTCCAGCCTCAAACGAGCCTCTCCAGCTACGGAGTCCCACCTTTTACGCGCCCGACCGACGCGATCTCGGTGTTTTACTCGATCACGCCGCGGTGCGAGGTTTAGCGTTGCCGTAGGGCGTTACCCTGAAATTCTTGGCATGCTCGCACACAATGCCAGTTTCGCTGGCATTGTGTGCAAGCACAATAAATCCTGGGGCTATGCTCCAAACGACTCTCTTTCGCTAAAAAAGCCAGCTACGCTGGCTTTTTTAGCGAAAGAAGCATTCTTGGGGCCGCAGGCCCCAAACCCCCAGCCAGAGGCTCACCCTCACCAGGCAAAGAGCAACGTCAGATCATTGACATTGGTTGAGGTTGGCCCAGTCAGCAGCAGATCATCAAGGGCTTGAAAGAAGTGGTAGGCGTCGTTGTTTGCCAAGAACGCGTCGGGGTCAAGGCCAAGCGCACGGGCGCGCTCGGCGGTGGCACCGGTGACCACTGCACCTGCGGCATCGGTGGGGCCATCGCCGCCATCGGTTGCCAGCGCGATCAGAGCGACATCGGGTAGACCATCGAGGGCTTTGACGGCGGCGAGGGCCAGTTCCTGGTTGCGCCCGCCGCGCCCGTTGCCGCGTAGCGTCACGGTGGTTTCGCCGCCGGCAATGAGGCACGCCGGTCGCGGCAGCGGGTTACCACTGAGCGCAATTTCCCGCAGAATGGCAGCGAGCATCCGTCCAGCCTCGCGGGCTTCGCCTTCGAGCGATGTGGTGAGCAAGAGCGGCGCAAAGCCGGCCTGGCGTGCCTTCTCCAGCGCGGCGACGGCGGCCTGGCGATTGTCACCGACAAGCAGATTGGAGACCCGTGCGAAGCTCTGATCACCTGAGGCTTGTTCAGGTGACCTAGTGCCCGTGTTGCTATCCTGAAGATAGGCGAGGATCGCGGGCGGTGTTTGCTCCACCAGATCATACCGATCCAGGATGGAGAGCGCATCAACCGCGGTTGTAGGATTGGGAACCGTCGGCCCCGAGGCAATAATATCGAGGGGATTGCCCACGACATCCGAGAGAATCAGCGTGATCAGGGTTGCTGGCGCAGCAATATGGGCCAGGCCGCCGCCTTTGAGTTGGTCGAGTTGCTTACGCAAGGTGTTGATCTCGCCAATCGTCGCGCCACAGGCGAGCAGCGCTGAGGTGAGTTGCTGGAGATCGGTGAGGCTCACCCCCGGCACGGGTAGGGTCAGCAGCGCCGAGCCGCCCCCCGAGATGACGGCCAGCACAAGGTCGCGTTCGGTCAGATCGGCGAGCAGGTCAACCATCGCCTGCGCCGCCGCGACGCCACGTTCATCGGGGACGGGATGGCCCGCCTCGACCAAGTGTAACCTGCCAAAGCTGGGGGGCGTCGGCTGGGGCAGCTCTGCCAGATGCCCATCTTTGACCACCACCAGCCCCGCGCTGAGTTTATCATCCAGCACCTGTGCCGCTGCGTAGGCCATTGGTGCCCCTGCCTTGCCTGCGCCGACGATGATGACGCGGTCGAGCGTCGCTAGATCAAAGCGACGCTCACCGACAAGCAACGTGTTGCCCTCGCGCCGGAGGTAGCGTGCCACGGCAGCCGCTGGATCGACGGCTGCGAGCGCCGTTGCTATAATCTGCGTGATCGTCGCTCCCCTGGGCTCGCGGCGAAGCGATGCGGTGAAGAAATGGTGTGCTTGCATATCCTCTCAGCTTGATGGCGATGGTGGCGGGCGATAGCCCAGTTGCAAACTGCAACTGGTGGCGGCTTCGCTAACAACTGGCCCTAAGTCAAGGGCACGATCGAGGGTCATACGCATAATTGGCCCTGAAATGCTGATCGCAGCAACACAGCGACCCATGCGGTCAAAAATTGGTGCCGCAACACAACAGACACCGGCTTCACGCTCTTCATCATCGAGCGCAAAGCCACGGGCCTGTGAGCGGGCCAATTCATTGCGTAGCCCTTCTATCGTCACAAACGTCTTTGGTGTCCAGGGGCGCAACTGCGTGTGCGCAAGGTAGCTCTCGAGTTGATCGGGTGAAAAGCCGGAAAGGATCGCCTTGCCGCTACCCGTACAGTAGAGCGGTACGCGCTGCCCAACCTCGGTAAACATGCGCACCAGATGTGGACTGGCGACCTGTTCACTATAAACGCCTTCGTCACCGTGGAGCACCAGCAAATTGCTGGTCTCGCCGGTGGTGCGAGTCAATTCTTGCAAACAGGGGCGCACGATGCGATTCAGACTGAAGCGGCGGCTCTGCGAGGCCCGTGCGGCTACTTCAAGTAAGCGCGGCCCTGGTCCATAGAGGCGCGTCTCGCGATCTTGCGCCGCATAGCCCCGGCTCACGAGGCTGCTGAGCAGGCGATGGACAGTGCCAAGCGGTAGCCCGGTACGTTCGGTTAGCTGCGAAAGGCTGATATCGTCGTCATTCGTGGCAAGCGCCTCGAGCAGGTCAAAGGCACGGTCAAGTGACTGAGTCATAGGTAAGATCACGGTTTCTGGATCGTCGCTGTAACTCCAATCATAGCCCGTTCAGGGGCAGGCTGTCAACATCAGGAATGCAGAGGTGCAGGGCAATTGCATCATACGAAATCGGATACAACGGGGCACCCGCAAGGGGTGCCCGTACCGGGGCGGGGCACCCGCAAGGGGTGCCCGTACCGGGGCGAGGCCGCATCC